>NZ_JOCF01000053.1 GCF_000720635.1 Streptomyces sp. NRRL WC-3742
CGCCCGCCCTTTCCCGAAACGCAAAGCAGGAGCGGCCCCGGCCAAAGCCAGCCGGGGCCGCCGATACCAGGGCCTCCCCTACAGTTCGGCGCCGCTTCGGCCGCGCCGAAGCGGCGCCGAAACTCCCTGCCCACCCCCACAAGGAAACGAACTGAGGGCGGGGCCGTGGACACCTCCACGGCCCCGCCCTGAGACGTATCGCACTCACAGCTTCACGACGACCGGCGCGGGCTCACACTCACACCAGACCACCTTTCCGACCCCACCCTCCCTGGGGCGGTACCCCCACTCGGTGGCGAGGGCGTCCACGAGGAGCAGACCACGCCCGCAGTCGGCGGTGAGGCCGGGCCGCTGGGGCACGGGCGGCCGGTCGCTCGCATCGTGCGCCTCAATGCGAAGCCGAACGGCGTTCACCTCGAAGGGCTGAAGGCCCTTCCCTCCTCTTCACCTCAGCTGCCTGGGCCGCCTGCGTCGCCGCCGTTCGAACAGGAGACCTTCCCGACGGGCCCCGACGAACCCTCTGGGCAGGACCGTTGGGTTGTCAGAGGCTGATGAAGGCGGTCTGGGAGGACCGGCGGGCGGCGTCGACCAGTCGCAGTCGGGTGAAGGCTTCGGGAGCCATCAGGGGCTGCCAGTCGTCGATCGTGTGAGTGCGCCACTCGGTGTGTTCATCGGGCTGGAGCACGATCTGGTGGATCCGCTGTTCGCTTAGGCAGCCGCCGTCGAAGACGAAGCCCGTCTTGGCGCGAGGCCAGCTTGCCGCGGGGCTGGCGAAGGTGACCGCGAGAAGGCGGGGCCGTTCAACAAGATCGGGGCGCAGGGATTCGATGTCGTGGCCGGTTTCCTCGCGAAACTCCCGGACCGCGGTGTCCAGTGGGTTCTCGTCGTTCTCGACGTCGCCACCGGGCCAGTTCCACACGGCGGGGTCGCGGCTCGAGCGCAGTGCGAGCGATCGGCCGGAGGGGTCGGTGATGTAGAAGCAGCCGTAGAGGGTGGCGTTCTGGATCGTCGCTACGTACTGCTCCGGCGGTAGCCAGCCCATGGTCCCTCCGTAACACGACCTCGTGGCGGGATCACGCTACCGTCCCCGCCTGGCGGGCAAAGGGGGGGACACGACCAGAGGGCCCGCTCGCGTTGGCGGGCGAGCCCTCGGCGAGCAGAGGTGGGTTACACGGCCAGGGCCTCGCGGCCGCGGCGGGTGCGCCGGTGGAAGATCTCGCGGAAGGTGGCCTGCCAGCCCTCGGGGTCGATGTAGTGCATGGCGATCATGGCGGCGATCACCGCGCCGGTGAGGTCGTTCTGCACCTCGGCCCAGGAGTGGTCGTCGGAGCAGGTCGTCAGCCCCTTGAGGCCGTGGAGGGCGTGCATGGCCTCGCCCGCCTCCTCGGCGACCTTGCCGACCTGGAGTGCTTTCAACTCTTCGCCGGGGATGTCCGCGCCGGCGGCGCGGCAGACGGCGGAGAGGCCCTCGATGGCGTTGAAGATGTCTTGCACCGGCTGCTCCTTCTACGGGTGGGTGGGTGGCCCCCGCCCCGGCCGCGTGAGGCGGTCAGGCGCCAGGGGAGCGTGTGGGGCGGCCCATCTGGTGGACGGTCCAGCCGGCGGCCAGCCAGGGTTCGGCGTCCAGCGCGTTGCGGACGTCGACCACCGTTCGGGCGGGCGTGCGGTCGGCCGCCGCGACAGGCAGCTTCGGGTCGCGGGTGTATTGCCCCCACTCGGTGGCGATGACCACTAGGTCGGCACCGGAGACCGCGTCCAGGGCGGTGGGGGCGAAGGCCAGGTGGGGGTGGGAGTGGCGGGCGTTGTCGAGCGACTCGGGGTCGTGGACGCGCACCGTGGCACCAAGGTCGTGCAGGCGGTCGGCCAGGCGCAGCGCTGGCGAATCCCGGACATCGGAGGTTCCGGCCTTGAACGCGGCGCCAAGGTAGCCGATGGTCAGGCCCGCAAGGGGGCGGCCTACGGCACGGGTGACGAGTTGTACGGCGGTGTCCATGCGCGATCGGTTCACGGCCTGGACGGCGTCCAGAAGCCCGGTGGCGTCGGTTGCGCCGAGCAGGGTGACGGCGTGGGCGAAGGCGGCGACGTCCTTGGGTAGGCAACCGCCGCCGTAGCCGAGCCCGGCCCGCATCCCGCCGTGGCCGATGCGCTTGTCGATGCCCATGACGTGGGCGACGTCGTCGATGTTTGCGCCGGTCAGGTCGCAGACCTGCGCCATGGCGTTGATGTAGGAGATCTTCGTGGCGAGGAAGGCGTTCGCCGCGGACTTGGCGACCTCGGCGGTGGCCGGGTCGGTGACCACCATCTCGATGTCACCGCGGGCCATGATCGGGGCGTACACCTGCTCGACGGTGGCCAGCGCGGTCGGGGAGGACAGGCCGACCAGGATGCGGTCCGGGAAGAGGCTGTCGGCGACGGCGTGGCCCTCGCGCAGGAACTCGGGGTTCCAGACCAGTTCGATGCCCTCCACCCCGGCGCGCTCGGTGATGATCTGCTGGAGCCGGGCGACGGTGCCGACCGTGACGGTGGACTTGCCGATGATCGTGGCGGGCCGGGTCAGCAGCGGCACCAGCTGTTCGGCGGCGCCCAGGACCTGGGAGACGTCGTAGCCCTGGCCGTCGGCGCGCAGCGGTGTGCCGACGGCCAGGAAGTGGACGTCGGCGAAGGCGGCGGCCTCAGCAAGGCTGGTGGTGAAACGCAGCCGGCCGGTGGGGACGTGCTTGGCGAGCAGGTCGTCCATGCCTGCCTCGTAGAACCAGGAGGCGCCGGTGGCGAGGATGGCACACTTGTCCGGGTCGATCTCGACGCCGACGACCTCGTGGCCCAGCTCCGCCATCGCGGCAGCGTGGGAGGCTCCGAGGTGGCCGCAGCCGATCACGGATACGCGCATGAACTGTCCTTCGGTGATGGGGCCTTGGGGTGCACCACGCGGTGCACCCCAAGACGCTACCGCGACTGCACCGCCTTATCTGACTGGCCGTCAGATGATCAGATGGTCACGCCGAGCAGTGCGCACAGCCCTGTGAGCGCGGGGATCGCTTCCCGGCGGACGACCACGTCGCCCTCCCGGGCACCTTCGACCAGGTACTCCTTGAAGGCGCCGTTCTCCTCCAGGCCCTCGGTGTCGAGGAACACGATCTTCTTGCCCGCGACCCGGGCCCGCTCCTGGACTGCTCGCCGGTCCGCGTGCAAGCCAATCACCAGCAGCGCCTTCGACTCGGGCAGCAGCGGCACCGGCGGCACCTTCTGGTCGTAGCGGCGCACGAAGCACTCCTCCAGCCCGGCCCGCGCCGACAGGGTGTCGAAGTTGTGGGTGATCACCGGGCCCACCAGGTGACCGGCGTCGTGCAGGGCCTTGAGCGCCTGGTGTGCGGCGGTCGGTCGTGCGAGGAAGCACGCGCGGAACGTCGCCACCAGGTCCGGCGCCTTGAGATCCGCACTGACCAGCACCTCGCGCACCAGCGTGTCGTCGCCCGGGCGCATCGTGAAGGCGTGCGACTGGGTGAGCGCGTTGTCCCGCCGGCCGGTGACTCGATATACCTCGTGCAGGAAGTGCAACGGCGGGATGCCCGCCTCAATGCTGGTGCCGCACCCCACCTCCACCTGGAACGGCAGCAGCTCCGCCAGGACGGACAGGTCCGGCGCGTACGCCGGGTTCCCGCGCCGCTCCTTGACCCGCATCCCGCCCCTCAGCACGTCCCACGGCAGGCTACGCACCGTACGCGGCACCGCATACTCGTCAGTGATGAAGGTGACGTCCAACGACCGGAAGCCCTCCGGGGTTGCCCGACCGGCCCGCTCGTCCTGCGGGTGCTCGTCGTACTCGGCCAGACAGACCCGCAGGTCACCCTTCGCCCACACGTCGCCCTTGTCGCGCCAGTGGCCTTCCGCCAGCCACTGCCCGATCGCCGCCCGGTACTCGGCGATCTCGCCGGCCGGAGCCGTGAACGAGATCGCCAGATACAGGTTGTCCAGCACCAGCCGCGGCACCGGGAACACATGGTTCAGGCCGTACTCGTAGCGGTAGTGCACCACCCGGCGCCGGCCCTTGTTGTCCTCGGACCAGCCCGACTGCTCGGCATTCGCCGGATCCTGGGTGCGCCGCCAGATGCCCTCCTCCAGATTGCGGGCCCGCTCGTGCCCGCCACCGGCGAAGTGCCGCTCCCAGGACTCCACCTGCGCGGGCGTGAGCTGCTCGATCACGGAATAGGGGAAGAACACGGGACCCTCCTTGGTCGACTTAGCGGGGGAAGACCAGCAAACGCCTGAACAACCCGACAAGGGAGGGCTCACAGCGGGGGCTCACAATCACGAAAGGCCGCCCACGGATGAGGAGTTGGCACTACGCTCGACTGCCCCGGGAGCGCGGACAACAAGGGATGAGCGCCGCCCCGGACTCCACTGGTCCGATCCGGACACGCAAGGGGACACCGTGGCGCCACGCCGTGAACCGAACCACCGCCTCGCCCGGCTCATCGAGGACAGCAAGGCCAGCAACGCCGCCCTCGCGCACCGCGTCAACGAACTCGCCTCCCGCGCTGGCGTCAACCGCGCGTACACGCATACCTCGATCAGGAACTGGACGGTCCGCGCCATGGTCCCGGACGCGCCCGCACCTGCGCTTCTGGCCCTTGCGCTCAGCGAACGCCTCGGCCGAACGGTGTCACTCGCGGAGATAGGCATGGCCGACACGCCCACGTCTACCGTTGAGACCGGCTTGAATTTCCACAGAGACCCCGATCAGGCCCTCAACCTCGCGGCCGAGTATTGGAGCACTGTGGACCGCCGGAGCTTCGTCAAGGCCAGCCCTTTCGCGCTCACCGCCTACAGCCCCGCGACCATCCGCTGGATGGCCGTTCCCGCCGACCCGCCCCGCGCCCGCGTCGCCGGCGCCCGCGTCGGCCGCGCCGACATCCTCGAACTGCGCGCCGCCGCGGACGAGGCCCGCCGCTGGGACTCCAAGTTCGGCGGCGGCAACTGGCGCGCCTCCATGGTCACCGACTGCCTCACCCAACGCGCCGCCCCACTGTTGCGCGGTACCTTCACCGACAAGATCGGCACCGAGCTCTTCGCCGCCACCGCCGAACTCGCCCGCGTCGCCGCCTGGCACGACGTCGACATGGGCAACCACGCCAGCGCCCAGTCCCACTTCGTCCAGGCCCTACGTCTCGCTCGCGCCTCCGGAGACCGCGCCGTCGGCTCGTACGTACTCGCCACCATGGCCCTGCACGTCTACTTGTGCGGTTTCCCGCACGACGCCGTCGACATGGCCGAAGGCGCCTACGAACGCGCCAAGAACGACGCCCCCGCCAGGGTGCTTGCCTTCACGCAGCTCGCCAAGGCCCGGGCCCACGGCCTCGCCGGCGAAACCCGTGACGCAGCCGCAGCCCTCAGCCTCTGCGAGCGCCTGGTCGACGCTGCCGACGCCGACGACCGCGATCCCACCTGGCTGGCCTACCTGACCCGCGCCCGCGTCGCGGCCGACGCCGCCGAGATCTACCGCGACCTCGAACTCCCCGCTGAGGCCCTGCTCTGGAACCGGCAGGCCGCCGCCATGCCCGCCTCCGACTACAGCCGCGCCGTCGGCATCCGACAGACCGTCATCGCCACCGCCCACCTCCAGCAGCGCAACCTCGAACCCGGCCTCGAATCCGGAGAGCGCGCGCTCACCATCCTCAGCAGCGTCCGCTCCAACCGCAGCCGCAGCTACCTGCGTACCCTCACTACCGCACTTGCCCCCTGGCGTACCGAACCCGAAGTCGCCGACTACCTCCACCGCGCCGGACTCGTCCTCGCCGCAGGGTGACCGGTCCAGCCTCAGCGCACAATCTGGCATGTACGCGCAGGGCCTCCCTCAACACGCCGGCACTCCAGCAACACCCTGGCCGGGATCAAGGGCACGGTCATCGCTGTCGGGTGCGGCAAGGGCGGGTTCGTGAGCCGCCTACGCACCGTCCGCCCTGATCTTCAGGTCATCGACTTGGACCTCTCTACGGGCATCCTTGCCGGCTGCCCGCCGGATTAGTCCGGCGGGCAGCAAAAGAGAACTGCAGCAGTCCCTGCAGCAATCACCAATACCGCAGCCCGCCCTCATCCTGCGCAGGAAGTCGACCAGATCGACTTCCTGCGCAGAGGAAACGCAATGAGCGAGGAGGCTACTTCTGGGCGGCCCGGCCGATTCGGCCGGGCCGCCCGTTGGTATGCGGTTCGTTTCTCTCGCCACGCCACGATCGAGCTCGGGGCGTGGAAATCAGCACTGCACAGAACGCCGCCGCCCCGGGGCCGGGGCGGCGGCGGGCGGGCGGGCGGGGTGGGATCAGGAGGTGGTGAGGGCGGCGATGAGGTGGTCGGCGGCGGTGTAGGGGTCGAGGGTGCCGGCGGCAACGCGGTCGGCGAGGGTGGGGAGGTGGCGGTCGCCGCGGAGGTCGCCGATGCGGGCGCGCAGTTCGGCGAGGGCGATGGCCTCGATCTCGGCGGCGGCCCGGCGCCGACGGCGGGCGGCGAGTTCGCCGTGCTCCTCCAGCCAGGCGCGGTGCTTCTCGAGTGCCTCGACCACCTCGTCCACGCCCTCGCCCCGCGCCGCGACGGTCTTGACGATGGGCGGCCGCCAGTCCCCCGCCTCGCGGGCCTCGCCGAGGCCGAGCATGTGGTTGAGCTCGCGCGCGGTGGCGTCGGCGCCGTCCCGGTCGGCCTTGTTGACGACGAACACGTCCCCGATCTCCAGGATGCCCGCCTTCGCCGCCTGGATGCCGTCGCCCATCCCGGGCGCGAGCAGTACCACCGCGGTGTCGGCCTGCCCGGCGATCTCCACCTCGGACTGCCCGACGCCCACGGTCTCCACGAGGATCACCTCGCACCCGGCCGCGTCCAGCACCCGCAGCGCCTGCGGTGCCGCCCAGGAGAGCCCGCCGAGGTGCCCGCGGGTGGCCATCGAGCGGATGAACACCTCCGGGTCGGTGGCGTGGTCCTGCATCCGCACCCGGTCGCCGAGCAGCGCCCCGCCGGAGAACGGCGAGGACGGGTCGACGGCGAGCACCCCGACCCGCTTGCCCAGGCGCCGGTACGCGGAGACCAGCGCCGAGGTGGAGGTGGACTTGCCGACCCCGGGCGAGCCGGTCAGGCCCACGGTGTACGCCTGCCCCGTGTACGGCGCGAGCGCGGCCATCGCCTCCCGCAGCTGCGGCGCGGCGTTCTCGACCAGCGTGATCAGCCGGGCGACGGCCCGCGGCCGGCCCTCCCGGGCCTGCTCGACCAGCGTGGCGACATCGATCATGAGGATCTCCCTTGCAGATGCCGAAGCAGATGCCGAAGGGGCTGCGGACCGCTGGTGAGCGGTCCGCAGCCCCGGGGGCGGAGCAGTGGTCAGGCCCGCGGCACGCGGACGATCAGCGCGTCGCCCTGCCCACCGCCGCCGCACAGCGCGGCCGCGCCGATGCCGCCGCCGCGGCGCTGCAGCTCCAGCGCGAGGGTGAGCACCACGCGGGCGCCGGACATGCCGATCGGGTGGCCGAGGGCGATCGCGCCGCCGTTGACGTTGACGATGTCGGCGGAGACGCCCAGGTCCTGGGTCGACTGGTGGGCGACGGCCGCGAACGCCTCGTTGATCTCGATGAGGTCGAGGTCGGAGACCTCCAGCCCCTCCTTGCCCAGCGCGTGCTTGATCGCGTTGGACGGCTGCGACTGCAGCGAGTTGTCCGGGCCGGCGACGTTGCCGTGGGCGCCGATCTCGGCGATCCAGGTGAGGCCCAGCTCCTCGGCCTTGGCCTTGCTCATCACGACGACAGCGGCGGCGCCGTCGGAGATCTGCGAGGAGGTGCCGGCGGTGATCGTGCCGTCCTTGGCGAAGGCCGGGCGCAGCTTGGCGAGGCCCTCGACGGTGGTGTCGGCGCGGATGCCCTCGTCCTGGCTGAACAGGACGGGCTCGCCCTTGCGCTGCGGGATGGCGACGGGGACGATCTCGGCCTCGAACACGCCGTCGGCCTGCGCCTTGGCGGCGCGCTGGTGGGAGGCGGCGGCGATCTCGTCCTGGACCTCGCGGGAGATGCCCAGGCGGGTGTTGTGCTTCTCCGTGGACTCGCCCATCGGGATGTTCTCGTAGGCGTCGGTGAGGCCGTCGTGGGCCATCGAGTCGAGCATCGCGATGGCGCCGTACTTGTAGCCCTCGCGGGACTTGGGCAGCAGGTGCGGGGCGTTGGTCATCGACTCCTGGCCGCCGGCCACGACGATGTCGAACTCGCCGGCGCGGATGAGCTGGTCGGCGAGGGCGATGGCGTCCAGGCCCGAGAGGCAGACCTTGTTGATGGTGAGCGCCGGGACGTTCATCGGGATGCCGGCCTTGACGGCGGCCTGGCGGGCGGGGATCTGGCCGGCGCCGGCCTGGAGCACCTGGCCCATGATCACGTACTGGACCTGCTCGCCGGTGATGCCGGCCCGCTCCAGCGCGCCCTTGATCGCGAAGCCGCCGAGGTCGGCGCCGGAGAAGCCCTTGAGGGAGCCGAGCAGGCGGCCCATCGGGGTCCGTGCCCCGGCAACGATCACAGAGGTGGTGTTGGTCATGGGACGGGCCCCTTCGCACGTCGTGGCCAGGTGAGGATGCGCTCAATGTACTGACCTGCTACCCGCGCGTCACCGGAGCAACGGTGTGATCGAGCGCACTGGCACACTCCAGTCAACACCGTGCCGACGCGGTAGGGGTGAACCAGATCGGGCCCGGGCCCGTGTGAGCAGGCTCGCACCCCGGGCGCTGGCGCCGCCGTCGGCCATGCGCTCCACTTGGTGCCACCTCACCCCTCTACACCCCTCTACCGCCCCGGAGGCCCGTCGTGCTGACCCGCATCGACCACATCGGCATCGCCTGCCGCGACCTGGACAAGACGGTCGAGTTCTACCGCGCCACCTACGGTTTCGAGGTGTTCCACACCGAGGTCAACGAGGAGCAGGGCGTCCGCGAGGCGATGCTCAAGATCAACGACACCGGTGACGGCGGCGCCTCCTACCTCCAGCTGCTGGAGCCCACCCGCCCGGACTCCACGGTCGCCAAGTGGCTGGAGAAGAACGGCGAGGGCGTGCACCACATCGCCTTCGGCACCGCCGACGTGGACGGCGACTCGGAGGCCATCCGCGCCAAGGGCATCCGGGTCCTGTACGACGAGCCGCGCATCGGCTCGATGGGTTCGCGGATCACGTTCCTGCACCCCAAGGACTGCGGCGGCGTGCTGACCGAGCTGGTCACCTCCGCCGAGCCGGGCACCCACGACGCGCACTGAAAAGGCACGAACGACGCACACGCGGTGCCGTCCGCGACCGGCGGCACCGCTAGCGACCCGTCAGTAACCTCGTCGGACAACCGGAAAACCCCCACGCGGCCATTCCCCCGCAGTGCGCTCCCACTACAATGCCCAGGTGCGCGACGGCTCCGGGGGACGGAGACGGCGGGCACAGCCGATGACAGGCCCGTCCGCCCTCCGGTGGGTCGGCCCGTCGCAAGGGGAGTCCCATTACGCGGGCACGGCTGAACGGTCGCTACAGGGATCTGTCACCATTCTCCACAAGGCAAGAGTTCGCCCAGGAGTCCACCCGGACGGAGGAACGCGGCACCCCCGCGCTCCCACGCCCAGGACTCCGGTGACCACGGCCGCCGGCCCCGGTTAGACGGGGGCCGTCCGGCGACCGCGGATGCAAGGACCAGCAGGACCGGAGCCCCGGGGAACGGGAGCCCGGAACCGGCCGGGTCGAAGATGCGACCAGGAGATGGATGGGACCGCGGAGTGCGGGGCAACGACCGCTACGAGGCTGACGATCACCTCTCCCAGTTCGAGGCCGAGATGGGTCGGACTCGGAAGGAGCGGGACAAGGCAGTCGAGCACGCCGAGGACCTCGCCTACCAGGTGGAGGTGCTCCGGGCGAAGCTGCACGAGTCCCGTCGCATGCTCGCCCAGCCGCGCGCCTTCGACGCCGTCTCCGGCCAGGCCGAGCAGATGCTCCGCACGGCCGAGATGCAGGCCCAGCAGCTGCGCGCCGACGCCGAGCGCCAGCTGCGCGACTCCCAGGCCGCCACCCAGCGGATCATGGCCGAGGCCGCCGAGCGCAGCGCCCGCCTGGAGGCCGAGCTCGGTGCCCGCCGCCGCCAGCTGGAGGAGGAGCTCGCCGAGCTGCGGCTGGCCGCCGAGCAGCACGTCAGCGGCTGGGCCGAGCAGACCAGGGCCGGCTCCGAGCAGGAGGCCAACCGCCTGCTCCAGGAGGCCCGCGTCGAGGCCGAGCGCATGGTCGCCGCCGCCCGTGCGGAGGCCGTCGCCCTCGCCGACCAGGCCCGCGCCCAGACCGCCGCCGACGTGGACGCCGCCCGCGGCGAGGCCCACGCCGCCGCCGAGGCAGCCCTCCAGCGCGCCCAGAACGACGCCGAGCGGCTGCTGCGCGCCGCCTCCGAGCAGGCCCAGCAGGCCGGCGCCCAGGCCGCGGCCGAGGTCGGCGCGGCCCGCGGCGAGGCCCAGCAGCAGCTGGCCGCCGCCCATGCCGCCGCCGAGCAGCAGCTGGCCGTCGCCCGCGCCGAGATCGACCGCCTCAAGAACGCCGCCGCCACCGAGCAGGCCCGCGCCGAGCAGCAGCTCGCCGACGCCAAGGCCGAGATAGAGCGGCTGCGCGCCGAGGCGATCGCCGAGGCCGAGCGCACCCGCCGCGAGGCCGCCGAGCTGCGCGCCCAGGCCGAGCAGGCCGCCGAGCAGCTCCAGGCCGACGCCGAGGCCGCGGCCGAGCGCAAGGCCCTGGACGGCGAGGCCGCCAACGAGCAGCGCTCGCAGACCGCCCGCGCCGAGATCGCCCGGCTGGTCGCCAAGGCCACCGCCGAGTCCGAGGCGATCCGCGCCGAGGCCGAGGCCGTACGGTCCCAGGCCGCCACCCGCCAGGCCGAGGCGGACGCCGCCAAGGCCGCCGCCTCCGAGGAGAGCGAGCGGCTGCGCGCCACCGCCGAGTCGGTGGCCGCCGAGCTCAAGGCGGAGGCCGAGGCCGCGATCGCCGAGCTGCGCGCCCTCGCCGAGCGGGACGTCGCCGACCTGCGGGCGCAGGCCGAGGCCGACGCCCAGCGGATGCGCGGCGAGGCCGAGGAGGAGGGCCGCGCGGCCGGCGCCAAGGGCGCCACCGTGCACCTCGCCAAGGCCGCCAAGACCGCCGAGGAGATGCTCGCCCGCGCCAACCAGGACGCCGAGACCGCCCGCGGCGAGGCTTCCGCCGAGGCCGAGCGGATCCGCGCCGAGGCCAACGCGGAGGCCCAGCGGCTGCGCGAGCAGGCCCAGGCCGCCGTCGAGCAGGCCCAGAACGCCGCCCTGGACGACGCCGCCGCGATCCGCGAGCGGATCGAGCGCATGCAGGACGAGGCCGCCGCGCTGCGCGCCGAGGCCGAGGAGCTGCGCGCCCAGGCCGCCGCCGAGGCCGACCGGGTGCGCGGAGAGGCCCGCCGCCAGGCCGTCCTGCAGATCGAGGAGTCGGCGAAGAACGCCGAGGAGCTGCTCACCAGGGCCAAGGCCGACGCGGACGAGCTGCGCTCGGGCGCCGCCGGCGAGATCGAGCGGCTGCGCGCCCAGGCGCAGGAGCAGGCCGCCGAGACCCAGGGCCGGGCCGAGCAGACCCTCGCCCGGGCCCGCGCCGAGGCCGAGAAGATCGCCGCCGCCGCCGAGCAGCAGAGCCAGGACGCGCTGGCCTCCGCCAAGGCCGCGGCCGCCGAGAACCGCACCGCCGCCGAGCGCGAGACCGCCGAACTGCGGCGCGAGGCGAGCGAGTTCGACCAGCGCGTGCGCGCCGAGGCCACCGCCGCCGCCACCGCCCTGACCACCGAGGCCCAGGCCGAGGCGAACGCCGTGCGCGACGCCGCCGTGGCCGACGCCGAGCGGGTGCGCACCGAGGCCGACACGGAGGCCGCCCGCACCCGGGCCGAGTCCGAGGCCGCGGCGACGGCGCTGCGCGAGGAGAGCCGCCGCGAGCACGAGGCGGCCGCCGAGGGCCTGCGCCGCGAGCGCGAGGAGACGGCCGAGCACCTGGCCGCCGCCGAGGCTTCCCGCACCCAGGCCGAGCAGGCCGCCGCCGAGCTCACCGAGCGCACCGCCGCCGAGACCGCCGAGCTGCGGGCCCTCGCCGAGCGCGAGAGCGCCGAGCAGCGCGCCGCCGCCGAGGCGTACGCCACCGAGCAGCGCACCGAGGCCGACACCTACGCCGAGCGGGTGCGCGCCGAGGCCGACCAGGAGGGCGCCGCCCGCCGCGAGGCCGCCGCCGCCGAGATCGCCCAGCAGCGCGAGACGGCCCACGAGTACGCCGCCGAGCTTCGCGCCGAGGCCCTGCGCGAGACCACCGCCCAGCGCGCCGAGGCCGACGAGTACGCCCAGGCCACCCGCGAGAAGGCCGCCGCCGAACTCGCCCTCGCCGACGAGCAGGCCGAGACCGTACGGGCCGAGGCCGGCCGCCTCCTGTCCGAGGCCCGCGCCGACGCGGACGGCATCCGCACCGAGGCGGCCGCCGAGCTGGAGCGCGCCCGGGGCGAGGGCCAGGACCTGGTCGCCGCCGCCAGGGCGGAGGGCGCCGCCCTGGTCTCCACCGCCGAGGACGAGGCCGCCGAGGTCCGCCAGTCCGTCGCCGGACTGCACGAGGCCGCCGCCGAGCAGATCGCCGCCCTCCGGGCCACCGCCGAGCGCGAGGCCACCGAGCTCCGCGAGGCCGCCGAGCAGGCGTCCGCCGAGCTGACCGAGCGCACCGAGCGAGAGAGCGCCGAGCAGCGCGCCGCCGCCGAGGCGTACGCCGCCGAGCAGCACGCCGAGGCCGACGCCTACGCCGAGCGCGTGCGCGCCGAGGCCGACCACGACACCGCCGAGCTGCGCGCCCGCACCGACGCCGAGACGACGGCCCTGCGCGAGCGCACCGCCCTCGACCTGGCCGCCGAGCGCGAGGCCGTCGAGGCCGAGCTGGGCCGCCGGCGCGCCGAGGCGCAGGCGTACGACGAGCAGTTGCGCCACGACGCCGACCACGAGCTGCGCGCCGCCGAGGAGGCGTCCGAGCAGCTGCGCGCGGACACCGAGGCGCAGGCCGCCCGGACGATCGCCGAGGCCGAGGCCCAGGCCGCCCGCGCCGTCGCCGACGCGGAGGAGCTGGCCGCCTCGCTGCGCGCCGAGGCAGAGGAGTACGCCCTCGCCACCCGCACCCTGGCCGACGAGTACGACTCCGCCGCCCATGCCCGCGCCGACGCCTACGACGCGGACACCCGCGAGGCCGCCGAGCAGTTCGACAAGGCGACCCGCGACCGGGCCAAGGCCGTGCTGGAGAAGGCGTTCGCGGACGCGGAGGCCCTCGGCGAGGACGCCCAGACCACCGCCCTGGCCACCACCGCCGCCGCCGAGGAGCAGGCGGACGCGATGGTCGCCGCCGCCCGCAAGGAGGCCGACCGGCTGGTCGCCGCCGGCGAGGCCGCCGGTCAGGCCGAGGTGGAGAAGGGCCGCGCCGACGCCGACACGCTGCTCGCCGAGGCCCGCCGGGACGCCACGGCGATCCGCGAGCGCGCCGAGGAGCTGCGCGAGCGCACCGACGCCGAGGTCGAGGCCCTGCACGAGCGCGCCCGCAAGGAGAACGCGGCGGCGATGAAGTCCGCCGGCGAGCGGGTGGACGCGCTGGTGACCGCCGCCCAGGAGCAGCTGACCGAGGCCGAGGAGCAGGCGGTGGCCACCGTCGCCGAGGCCGAGGACCGCGCCGCCGCCCTGGTCGCGGCGGCCGAGGACCGGGCCTCCGAGCTCACCTCGGAGGCGTCGGCCGAGGCCAGCAAGGTCCGGCTGTCCGCCGTCCGCAAGGCCGAGGGCCTGCTCAAGGAGGCGGAGACCAAGCTCGCCACCTCCACCGACCGCGCCGAGGCGCTGATCGAGAAGGCGGAGGCGAAGCTGTCCTCCGCCGAGGCCGAGGCCGGGGAGCAGCTGGACAAGGCTTCCGCCGAGGCGGAGAAGCGGCTGCGGGAGGCCGACCACACCGCGGACGAGCAGATCGAGCTGGCGAAGGCGGAGGCCGAGCGGCTGGTCGCCGAGGCCAGGGCCGAGGCGCAGCGGGTCACGGACGAGGGCCGGCGCGAGCTGGACGAGCTGGTGCGCCGCCGCAAGGACATCAACACCGAGATTTCCAGGGTGCAGGACGTGCTGTCCGCCCTGGAGGCGTTCGAGGCACCGTCACCGGTCGCCCAGGCCAACGGGGGAAGCAACACCAAGAAGGACGGGGGTGCCAAGGCCGGTGCCGGAGTTGGCTCCCCCCGGTCGGGTGGCAATCGCTCCAAGAGCTCACCACCCGATTGAGCGGACATTGGCGGTCATTGTCCGTGAGAGAACGGCATTTCGCCGTCGACACTCCGGTACCGTGTCAGGATTCCCTCAACCACCTCAGCGGTTTGACGACAGGAAGCCCAGAACCCCATGAGCGACAGTCATTCCCCTCACGGCTTCGACCTGGTGCGCCGTGGGTACGAGCGCGCCCAGGTCGACGAGCGGATCACCAAGCTGGTGGCCGACCGTGACAGTGCCTTGACCCGGATCAGTGCGCTGGAGAAGCGCATCGAGGAGCTCCACCTGGAGACCCAGACCGCCCAGGCGGCGGTCGCCGAGCAGGAGCCCTCGTACGCCGGTCTCGGCGCCCGGGTCGAGAAGATCCTGCGCCTGGCCGAGGAGGAGGCCAAGGACCTGCGCGACGAGGCCCACCGCGCCTCCGAGCAGCACCGCGAGCTGGCCGAGGCGGCCGCTCAGCAGGTGCGCACCGAGGCCGAGAACTACGCCAAGGACCGCAAGGCCAAGGCGGAGGACGAGGGCCTGCGGATCGTCGACAAGGCCAAGAGCGACGCGGCCCAGCTGCGTGCCGAGGCCAACAAGGACGCCCAGAACAAGCGCGAGGAGGCGGACGCCCTCTTCGAGGAGACCCGCACCAAGGCCGCCCAGGCCGCGCTGGAGTTCGAGACCAACCTGGCCAAGCGCCGCGAGCAGTCCGAGCGCGACCTGGCCGCCCGTCAGGCCAAGGCCGAGAAGCGCCTCGCCGAGATCGAGCACCGGGCCGAGCAGCTGCGCCTGGAGGCGGAGAAGCTGCGCACCGACGCCGAGCGCCGTGCCCGCCAGACCGTCGAGACGGCCCAGCGCCAGTCCGAGGACATCGTGGCGGACGCCAACGCCAAGGCCGACCGGATCCGCAGCGAATCCGAGCGCGAGCTGGCGGCGCTGACGAACCGTCGCGACAGCATCAACGCCCAGCTGACCAACGTCCGCGAGATGCTGGCGACGCTGACGGGCGCGGCCGTGGCCGCCGCCGGCGTGCCGAGCGACGACACCGCGGGCGTGCCCGCCCAGCGCTGACGCCTGCACAATCCCCTGTTCGACAGGCCCTCACCCGCCCGGGTGAGGGCCTGTCGGTCGTCAGGCCCTCACTACCTCGGGTAGGCCCCGTCGGGGCGCTGGTAGCCGCTGCTGAGCTGGTTGCCCTCGTCGTCGGAGACGGTGCCGAACCAGGAGGTGCACCAGACCGTCACGGAGTCCGGCCAGTACTGCACCTCGAAGGGGTGTCCGGGCCCGTAGTCGCCGTACGAGGTGACGATGAAGGTCTCGCCCGGGCGCATCCAGTAGTCCTCGCCGAGCGGTTCCAGGGTGAGTTCGACCAGCCCCTCGCCGCGGTTGGTGATCGGCATCCGTCCGGTGACCTCCAGGGCGGAGAAGTCCCAGCCGGCCGCGTCGGCACTCATCCGGCGGCCACCCGGGCGATCAGGCGGCGCACGGCGGCGGTGAAGGCGTCGGGCGCCTCCAGGGGGCTCAGGTGGCCCGTCCCGGGCAGGACGGTCAGTTCGGCCTCCGGCAGCAGGCGGCCCATCAGTTCGGCCTCCTCGACGGCCACCAGGGCGTCCTGGGCGCCCGCGAGGAGCGTCGTCGGCACCCGGAGGCCCGCCAGGGTCTCCTGGGAGTCAGGACGGGCCGCCATGGCCCGCTGGGCCCAGGCGACGGCGGCGGGCGGGGCCGCGGCGACCATCGACTGCACCCGCTCCACGAGGTGCTGGGAACCGGGCGCGAGCTGCCCGGCCGCGACCTTCTCCTCCAGCAGCAGCTGCACGCTGTCGCGGGCGGTGACGGCGGCGGCGATCCGCTCCCGGTTGGCGCGTACGGCGTCGGTGTCGGCGGTGGCGCGGGTGTTGGCGAGCAGCAGGCCCGCGAGGCGGTCCGGGTGGCGGCGGGCGAGGGCCAGGGCCACGTAGCCGCCCATGGAGACCCCGGCGACCACGGCGCGCTCGACGCCGGCGGCGTCCAGCAGCAGCGCGAGGTCGTCGGCGACCAGGTCCAGCGAGGGTTCGCCCGAGCCCAGCTCGGTGCCGCCGAAGCCCCGCTGGTCGGGGGCGAGCACCCGGGCCTCGTCCCCGGCGGTGCCGGGCAGCGCGTCCAGTTGGGCTGAGAACATCGAGGCGTTCAGCGGGAAGGCGTGCAGCAGCAGGACGGGTGTTCCGGAGCCGCTCTCGCGTACCGAGACGGCGGAGGGGAGCTGGGTCATGGGCCCACCGTATTCCGGCACGCCCACGGGGCCCACTCAGCGGGCCCAGGTATCCGCTTTGTCCTAGCCTTCCAGAGAGCAAAGGGAGCCCGAATGATCGAGTTGCACGAACTGACAAAACGTTACGGTAAGACGCTGGCGGTGGACCGGCTGAGCTTCAAGGTGCCCCAGGGGGTGGTCACCGGCTTCCTCGGCCCCAACGGCGCCGGCAAGTCCACCACCATGCGGATGATCCTCGACCTCGACCGCCCGACCGGTGGACGGGTCACCATCGACGGCAAGCGCTACGGGCAGCTCAGCGAACCGCTCAAGTACATCGGCGCGCTGCTGGAGGCCAAGGCCGTCCACCCCGGGCGCACCGCCCGCGACCACCTGCTCTGGCTCGCCCAGAGCAACCGCATCCCCGAGCGCCGGGTCGACGAGGTGCTCTCGCTGGTCGGCCTCACCCCCGTCGCCCGCAAGCGGGCCCGCGGCTTCTCCCTCGGCATGGGCCAGCGCCTGGGCATCGCCTCCGCGCTGCTCGGGGACCCGGAGATCGTCATGTTCGACGAACCGGTCAACGGCCTCGACCCGGAGGGCATCCTCTGGATCCGCAACCTGATGAAGCGCCTGGCCTCCGAGGGCCGCACCGTCTTCGTCTCCTCCCACCTGATGAGCGAGATGGCCGTCACCGCCGACCACCTGGTCGTCATCGGCCGGGGCCGCCTCCTCGCCGACCTGCCGATGCCCGAGTTCATCCGCCGCAACTCCCGCTCGGCCGTACGGCTGCGCACCCCGCAGCCCGAGCGGCTGCTGGACCTGCTCGCCGGCGCGGGCCTGCGGCACGACCCCGGGCCCGACGGCTCGTACGAGGTCGTCGACGGCGACCTCGCCGCCCTCGGCGAACTGTGCGCCGCGAACGGCGTGGTGCTGCACGAGCTCAGCCCGCAGCAGGCGTCGCTGGAGGAGGCGTTCATGCAGATGACGGCCGATTCGGTCGAGTACCACGCGGGCGACGGGCCCGGCCGCGACGCGGCGGGTGCCCCCGGCGTCTGGGGCGAGGGCTGGAAGGCGGACGGCTCCCGGCCGGCCGCGGCGGTGCGGCAGCAGGAGGAGAACTGAGATGACGTCCTTCCCGGCGATCCTGCGCTCCGAGTGGACGAAGATCCGCAGCGTCCGCTCGACGGTCTGGACCCTCGCGCTGGCCTTCGTGGTCACCGTGGGCCTCGGCGCGCTGCTGTCCCTGCTCACCAACAACAACTTCACCGAGTTCCGGCGCCACGAGGTCGACACCCCGTTCGACGCCACCGGAACCGCCTTCTCCGGCATCATGCTCGGCGAGCTGGCCATCATCGTCTTCGGCGTGCTGGCCATCGGCAACGAGTACAGCAGCGGCATGATCAGGGTCACCCTGGCCGCCGTCCCGCAGCGCGGCACCCTGCTCACCGGCAAGGCCGTGGTGCTCGGGGGCCTCGCCCTGGCGGTCTCGCTGGTGACGGCCTTCGTCACGTTCTTCCTCGGCCAGGCGCTGCTCGGCACCCACTCCACCACCCTGGGCGAGCCGAACGTGCTGCGCGCGGTGCTGGGCGCGGCGGTGTACCTGACGCTGCTGTGCCTGTTCGCGGCCGGCGTCACCACGATGCTGCACAACCAGACCCTGGCGCTGGGCGTGCTGGTGCCGTTCTTCTTCCTGCTCTCGCCGATCCTCTCGGCCGTGCCGAAGGTCAAGACGCTGGCGCACTACTTCCCGGACTACGCGGGCTCCCGCATGCTGCTGGTCTACGAGCAGCACGGCCAGCCGTACGGGCCCCTCGCCGGCTTCCTGATCTGCCTGGCCTGGACCCTCGCGGCCCTGGTCGGCGGCGCGCTGGTGCTCAAGAAGCGCGACGCGTAAACGAGTTCGGGCCCAGTACCCGACCAGCAGCCGTTCAGCACCCGACCAGCACCCGATCAGTACCCGTTCAGTACCGAGGAGCGCCGCGGCCCCGCAGCACGTTGGAGGCCCGGCGCTCCCGCGCTCCCCAGCACGCCCGGTGCCAGTGCCGCCGGTCGTCCACCCCCGCGCCGTGCATCGGCCAGGCCACCACATGGCCCACCCCGGGCGGGATCTCCTGGTCGCAGCCCGGGCAGCGGTAGTTCCGTCCCGCGGTGCCGGCGACCGTCTGGACCACCCAGTCGTCGCCCTGGTAGCTCTCGGTGCGACGCAGCGATCCGCCGAGCGGAGCGGCCGGTTCGGCGCTCTCGCGGGGGGCGGCGCTCTTGATCCGGTTGTGGCGGGGCACGGCGTACTGCCTCTCTTCCGGGGGCTCTGGACCCTCCAGCCTAGAGGTTGTCCCTACCCGTTCCGGGGCCTCTATCACGGGTCCGACCGGGACTCGGCGGTTTTTACCGAGATCCACCCGATCATCGGGCGAATTCGGGGTTCCGCGTGCCATTGGCACATGACATCGGATACCCACGAAGGGACACGGCGGGGCCGGCAGGCCCCGCGCACCCATGGAGGCCCAAGGATGACCAAGACCAGCGACCGAGCCGAGACCCGCCGGCCGGTGGGCCTGCGCCCGCCCGCCCCCGGCCCGGCGCTGGGCCCCGTACCCGCGCTGACGGCCGTCGCCGCCGATCCACTGCCCTCCGCCCAGCGCGCCGCACTGCCGCCGGACATCGCCCCGGTGCGGGTCGGCGCCTTCCTGCTGTCCGCGCAGTTCCCCGGGCAGAGCCACGGCGAGGCCCTGGACCGCACCGTCCGCGCCGCCGTCGAGGCCGAACGCGCGGGCCTGGACAACGTCTGGCTGGCCGAGCACCACTTCGTCCCGTACGGGGTGTGCCCCAACGCGGCGACACTGGCCGCGCTGCTGCTCGGCCGCACCCGCCGGATCGGCGTCGGCACGGCGGTCAGCGTCCTGTCCACCACCCACCCGGTGGCACTCGGCGAGCAGGCCGCCCTGCTGCACCTCACCTCCGGCGGGCGCTTCACCCTCGGCGTGGGGCGCGGCGGGCCGTGGATCGACCTGGACGTCTTCGGCGGCGGCGTGGACGCCTTCGAACGCGGCTTCCCCGAGCGGCTGGACCTGCTGATGCGCTGGCTGCGCGGCTCCCGGGTCGGCGCGGAGGGCCCGCAGTTCAGCTTCCCCGAGGTCGCCGTCGTCCCCCGGGCCACCGAGCCGCTGCGCCGGCCGGGCTTGGGCAGCTGGCTCGGCCTGGAGGAGTCCGCCGCGCTGCGCTTCCCGCGCCAGCGTCAGGACGCGGAGCCGCTGAACACCGACCCGCTGAACATCGACCCGCCGGGCGACGACCTGACCACGGCCGGACGTCCGGTCGCGGGCCCGCCGGTGATCGTCGCCTGCACCTCGCCGGGCGGGGCGAAGCTGGCCGCCGAGCGCGGCCTGCCGATGCTGCTGGGCATGCACTCCGGCGACGAGGACAAGCTGCGGATGCTGGAGCTGTACCGTGCCGCCTGGCTCGCCGCGGGGCGCAGCGAGGAGCAGCTGCGCCGCGTCACCCGTCAGCACGTCGCGGCGGGCGTCGCGCAGGTGGAGGACCGTTCCTCCACGGCCCGGGCGACGCTGCTGAACGCGATGCCCGGCTGGTTCGAGTACGGGCTCGGCGCGCACCGCACCGTCGACGGGCGCGAGCGCAAGATGCGCGACCCGCGCGAGTACACCGAACTCCTCTGCGACCTGCACGCGGTGGGCACCCCGCGCCAGTGCGCCGACCGGCTGCTGGCCACCGCCGAGCGCACCGGCATCCGCCGCTTCGCCCTGCTCGCCGAGGGCAGCGGGGACCACCAGGCGACCCTGCACAACATCGCCCGGCTCGGCTCCGAGGTTCTGCCGCAGCTGAGTTGAGGCCGCCCGGACGCCCGTCGGCCGCCGCCACCCCCGGTCGAGAGGGGCGGCGGCGGCCGACGCTTGGCCGATCGGTCAGAGCCGATCGGTCAGAGCCGATCAGTCGGGGCCGATCAGCAGTCCCGCAGTTCCTCGGACTGGTTGAGCAGCTGCTCCCGGACGGAGGTGAAGCGCTCGAAGCGCGCCTCGTTCGGCTCCGAGGGCAGGAACACCGCGACGCGGTGACAGTTCTGGAACGCCAGCCGGACCCCGAAATGGCGCTGCAGGGCACCCCTGATGGCGTCGCTGGCGAGGGCGCGCAGCAGCTGACCGCGCGCCTGCTCGCTCGGCGGCGGTACGTGGTTGTCGGCGAAGTCGGTACCGTCGACCTTCGCCTGGGCGACCAGCGAACTGATCAGGTCCCAGGCGTACGGCAGCGAAACGCGGACGCAGTCGACGAATTCCCGCTCGTCGACCTCGCCCCGCTCGGCCTTCTCCAGAAGGGCCGGTGAGACGTCGAGCGACATGGGTTCTCCTCTCGCGGTCCACCCGCGCGGCGCACGGGTGGGCATGCGTAGTCCAAGCTCACAGTGAGGGTGACGGCGGATGCGCATGGGGTGTCCGGCACCCGAGGGACGGGGTTCCGGCACCTTCGCGAACCGCGGTGGCGACACGGGACGTGACGTCCCGGACACCGAAAGCGCTCAGAACAGCGTGGCAGTCAACTGCGCGACTGGCTTGTGATTCCTTCGGATTGCTCCGGAAATATGCCTCGACGCACCAGATTGGCCAGATCCTGTTGGATCGTTCATCTGAAGTCTCCATCCCCGTTGACGCGGTTCCGCAATCGTGCCGTCACACACGGTAGAGATCCCACTTGAGGGACGCCAGACCGCGAACGGCGGCAGCGGAACAGCTGAAACTCCATGTTCGCGGCGTTCGCGCTTTCTTCACCCGGTCGTCTCGGAATCGCATCAACTGGCCCCGGTGGGCTAGCGTGGTCGACCGTGCGTCTCGTAATTGCCCGCTGCTCAGTCGACTATGCCGGTCGGCTCTCCGCCCATCTGCCCTCCGCCACCAGGCTCATCCTGGTCAAGGCCGACGGCAGCGTCAGCATCCACGCCGACGACCGTGCCTACAAGCCGCTCAACTGGATGTCCCCACCGTGCGTCCTCAAGGAGGCGGACGGTGTCTGGACGGTCGAGAACAAGGCCGGCGAGAAGCTCATCATCACGCTGGAGGAGGTGCAGCACGACTCCTCCCACGAGCTCGGGGTGGACCCCGGCCTCATCAAGGACGGCGTCGAGGCCCACCTCCAGGAGCTGCTCGCCGACCGCATGGAGGTACTCGGCGCGGGCTGGTCGCTGATCCGCCGCGAGTACCCGACCGCGATCGGCCCGGTCGACATCCTCTGCCGCGACTCCGACGGCGCCACGGTGGCCGTCGAGATCAAGCGCCGCGGCGAGATCGACGGCGTCGAACAGCTCACCCGCTACCTCGAACTCCTCAACCGGGACCCGCTGTTGGCCCCGGTCAAGGGCATCTTCGCCGCGCAGGAGATCAAGCCCCAGGCCCGAGTGCTGGCCACCGACCGGGGCATCGGCTGCGTGGTCCTGGACTACGACGAGCTGCGCGGCATCGACGACGACAAGCTCAAGCTGTTCTGACGCGTCAGGTGTGCGACGGGCTCGGCGGGGTCGACGGGCCCGTCGGCGTCGGGCTCGACGTCAGGGTCGGGCTCGGAGTAATGGTCGCCGGGGGCGTGACGTTGACCGGTGGAAACGACACCGGCGGCTGCGGCTGCTGAGGAGGCGCCGGGGGCTGCTGCGTCACCGGCTGGGCCGGGTCCGTCCCCTCCGCCCCCGGCGAGCGCGTCGCCCGGCGCGTGGGCGAGGCGCTCGGCGAGTGCGAGGGCCCGCTCTCGGACGGCCCCGGGCTCGTCCCCGCCTCCGCCGGGCTGCCCGGCGCCGAGCCGCCCGTACCGGCCGTGCCGCTCTGGGTGGTGGTGGAGGCGTGCGGCACCGGCAGCGGCCCGTTCAGGCTGTCGCCGACGTCGTCCAGGCGCCCGTGCGGGTCGTTCCCCTTGGGCTGGTCCGTGCCGACCGTCATCGCCGTCGCCGTCCCGAGCACCCCGAAGGTGAGCAGCGCCGCCGAGGCGAGGATCACCCGGCGCCGACGGCTGGAGCGCAGCCGGCGCGGCACCCGCGCGGCGATCTTGCGGATCACCGGGCCCCGCGCGGCGACCGTCACCGGCGCGGCGGCGGGCAGCTGCCGCCCCTCGGCGCGCAGCAGGTCGAGCATCCGGCGCGCGCCCGCGACACCGCGCTGCTCCCCGGCGGCGGCCCGCAGGGTGAGCGCCGTCTCCAGTTCGGCCACGGCCCGGGAGGGCTGCTGGACGCAGATCGCGTGCACGGCCGCCTCGTGGTGGAACCACGCCTGGTCGACCGCCGAGCCGCTGCGCCGGGCGGCCTCCAGGCCGAGCTGCAGCACCCGCTCCCAGGCGCCCCAGCGCAGCGCGAGCGCCAGCGCGGGCGCGGCGGCCCTGGCCAGGCGCACCACGGCCGCGTCCCGGCCGGCGGCGCGGTCGGCGAGCAGGACGCCGATCACCACCTCGGCCTCGGCGGCGATCTGCTCCGGCGACACCGAGCCGTGCCCGACCCACCAGGCGAAGTGCTGGGCGGCGCCGTCGACGCAGCCGTGCGCGGGCCAGTGCGGGGCGAGCAGGTCGAGCGCCCCGGCGGTGAGCCGGTGGTGCCCGCCGATGGACACCGCCAGCCCGGCGTCGGCGAGTTCGGCGAGCGCGGCCTCGCCCTGGCCGACGTCGATGAGCGCGGGCAGGTGCGGCGCGGTGGGGCACTCGCCGCCGAGCGCCACGGCGAGCCTCAGGACGGCCTGTGCGGGCTCGCTGAGCCCCTCGGCGAGCCGGACGGCGGGCGAGGCGGTCTCGGCGACGGAGGGCAGCGGGACGGAGCGGCGCAGCGCGTTCTCGTGCACGGCCGGGTCCGCGTGGTGGACGGGCCCCTGGACGGCCCCGAAGACGTCCAGGCGGTCCTCCTCGGCGGCGACCAGCGCGTCCACCGAGACGTCCCGCTGGCGCAGCAGCGCGGCGGCCTGGACGAAGCGCAGCGGCAGGCCCTCGGACTCGAACCAGAGGTCGACGGCCCACGCCTTCTCCTCCACGTCCAGCGGGCGCCCGGCCAGGCGCGCGGTGAGGGCGAGGCAGGCGGCGCGGGAGAGTCCGGCGACGAGGTGGTCGCGAAGCCGGGAGTCGGCGGGCAGGGCGGGGCTGCCGGGGGCGACGGAGAGGAGGAAGGCGCAGCCGGGGGCGGCGGCGAGCACCGCCTCCAGCTCGGCGCCGGAGGGCTCGGCCTCGTCGATGACGACGACGGCGGCGACCTCGGCGAGGTGCGCGGCGAGCTGGCCGGGGTCGGGCCGGTAGCCGGGGGCGTGATGGGTGGCGGCGAAGAGGTCCTGGAGGAGGTCGGCGGCGGTGCGGCGGTGGCCGCAGAGCTGGACGACGCCGCCGGGGGCGAGGTCGGCGGCAGCCTCGGCGACGGCCGACAGCAGTGCGCTGCGGCCCGATCCGGCCTGGCCGACCAGGCGTATCGAGCGGCCCTCGGCGAGCAGGCCCAGCAGTTCGGCGACGTCGGCCTCGCGGTCGAGCATCGGCAGGTCGGCGGGGCCGGCGCCCATGGCGAGCGGGCCGACGGCGCGGCCCGCCATGTCGGCGGGGCCCCGGGCGGGTTCGCTGCGCTCGATCCGGCGGGGGCGCGGGCGCCACTCCTCGGGACAGGGGCGGACCTCGGAGCCCTCCGGGGCGCCGACGCCGACCAACAGGCCGCCGCAGACGAGTTCGCCGCCGCGCGTACGGGCGGCCTCCTGCCGGAACTCCCCGGATGGCTGTGCCACGTTTGTGCTCCGCATCGTGCTCGGCGGCCGTCTTCTGACGGGCAGACTCTCGCACATCGGGCCCCGACCGCGCAGGGGCGGTTCGGTGCGCGAACGGGGCAGGTCTAAAGAACGTGCGCCTCGACGCCGTCCACGGCGAGGATGCGGTGCAGTTTGGTGGCGACGAGCAGCCGCTGGAGTTGGGCGGGGACGGAGCGCAGGACCAGGCGGCGCCCGATGCGGCCGGCCCGCCGGTGGGTGCCCATGATGACGCCGAGGCCCGTGGCGTCCCAGAACTCCAGCCGGGCGAGGTCGAGCACGAGGTCCCCGAGGCCGCCGTCCACGGCCTGGTGCAGCTGCGCCCGCGCGTCGGCGGCGGTGCGCACGTCGAGGCGGCCTTCGATGGCCAGCGCCCGGTGGTCGCCGGTGATGCGCATGCACTCCTCCTTCGCCTGCTCGGTCGCCCGCACGGTCCGCTTCGGGGGCTGGGGGTGGATCGGGCGGGGCGCGGTGACGCTGCCGCTCACCCGTTCCCGGACGGAAGGCCGGGTTCCCTCATCTGACGGTGAACCGGCACCCCAGGTTGCTGGTTCCCGCCGAATCTGAAGCAACTTCACTCGTCCGAGGGAATATACGCAGTCGGTCTCCACACCTACGCTCGATTACCGCCCAAATCACCCGTCTGCGGCACCGGCGTGAGGAAACTCACCCGCCCCGGCGGGTGGGCCGTACGGTCCCGCGACCGCGCGGCCCACCCGGTCGTTCAGCGGGTCACTTGCCCTCGTACGGGTAGAAGCCGCGGCCGCTCTTGCGGCCGAGGTCGCCGGCGGTGACCATGCGGGCCATGATCTCCGGGGCGGCGAACTTCTCGTCCTGGGTCTCGTCGTAGATGTTCTTCGCCGCGTGCAGCAGGATGTCGACGCCGGTCAGGTCGGCGGTCTGCAGCGGGCCCATCGCGTGGCCGAAGCCGAGGCGGCAGGCGGTGTCGATGTCCTCGGCGGTGGCCACGCCCGACTCGTACAGCTTGGCGGCCTCGACGACCAGCGCGGTGATCAGGCGGGTGGTGACGAAGCCGGCGACGTCGCGGTTGACGACCACGACCTCCTTGCCGACGCCCTCGGCGTACGCGCGGGCGGCGGCCAGCGTCTCGTCGCTGGTCTTGTAGCCGCGCACCAGCTCGACGAGCTTCATCATCGGGACGGGCGAGAAGAAGTGGACGCCGACGACGGACTCCGGGCGCTGCGTGACGGCGGCGATCCGGGTGATCGGGATGGCGGAGGTGTTGGTGGCCAGCACGGCGCCGTCCTTGGCGAGCTTGTCCAGCTCGCGGAAGACGCCCTCCTTGATCTCGAGCTTCTCGAAGACGGCCTCGACCACGATGTCGGCCTCGGAGACGGCGCCCAGGTCGGTGGTGGTGGTGATGCGGCCCAGCGCGGCCTCGGCGTCCTCGGCGCTCAGCCTGCCCTTGGAGACGAACTTCTCGTACGAGGCGCGGATGCCCGACAGGCCGCGCTGCAACGCCTCCTCGGTGACGTCCCGCAGCACCACCGGGTGGCCGGCCTGCGCGGACACCTGGGCGATGCCGGCGCCCATCAGGCCGGCACCGATCACGGCGATCTGCTTGCTGGACGCATTGCTCATGGCTGGGTCTCCCGATGCCGTCGCCGCCCTGCGGGCGGGCCCTGAAGGCGGCTCAGGGCAGGGGTCACCGCCGAGGAGCCGCGTCGCTCTCGCCGGACTCTAATGCCCGAATCCTCCGGGTAGTAGCGATCGGGAGTGTGATCTGCGACCGAACGGGGCGAAGGTCCGGGCCTCTCATCAGATGGTCAGCCCGAGGTCCTGGGCGAGGATCGCCGCCTGCACCCGGCTGCGCAGTCGCAGCTTCGCCAGGATGCGGCTGACGTGCGTCTTCGTGGTGGCCTCCGCCATCTCCAGGCGGGCCGCGATCTCCCCGTTGGACATCCCCGCGCCGACACAGGCCAGCACCTCCCGCTCGCGGGCGGTCAGCGCGGCCACCGCCTCCCGCGCGTCGGGGCCGACCACCCGGTCCGGGCGGGCGAAGGTGCCGATCAGCCGCCTGGTCACCGAGGGCGCCAGCATGCCGTCCCCGCGCGCCACCGTGCGGATGCCCTCGACCAGGGTGTCCGCCTCCAGGTCCTTGAGCAGGAACCCGGCCGCCCCGGCGCGCAGCGCGCCGTAGACGTACTCGTCGAGGTCGAAGGTGGTCAGCACCAGCACCTGCGCGGCACCGGCCGCGACCACCTCCCGGGTCGCCGAGACGCCGTCCAGCCGGGGCATCTGCACGTCCATCAGCACCACGTCGGGCCGCAGCTCCAGGGCCAGGCGCACGGCCTCCTCCCCGTCGGCAGCCTGCCCGACCACCTCGACGTCCGGCTCGGCCCGCAGGATCATCACCAGCGCCGCCCGCACGGCCGCCTGGTCCTCGGCCACCAGCACCCGGATCGTCATGCCCGTCCCTCGCTCTCCCGCCCGCGCGGCAGCACCGCGCGCACGCTCCAGTGGCCGCCCCGCGGCCCGGCCTCGAAGCTGCCGTCCAGCAGTGCGGCCCGCTCCCCCATCCCCACCAACCCGGCCCGGGCGCCCGGCAGTTCGCGGCCCGCCTCGGCCCGGTACGGGCTGTCGACGGCGATCCGCAGCTCCTCCGGGCCGAACTCCAGCCGCAGGCGGACCAGTCCCGGTCCGGCGTGCTTGAGCGCGTTGGTCAGCGACTCCTGGACGATCCGGTACGCGGCCAGCCCGACCGGCGCCGGGATCCGCCCGGGCTCGCCCTCCTGCGTCAGCTCGAAGTCCAGCCCGACATCCTGCCCGGCCGCCCTGGCCTTGGCCACCAACGCGTCCACGGCGGCCAGGTCGGGCGCCGCGTACGACTCGTCCGCCTCTCCCCCGCCGCTGTCGCGCAGCAGTCCGATCATGCGGCGCATTTCGGCCAATCCCTGGACGCTGTTCTCCCGGATCACCGCCAGCACCTCCACCAGCGGATCGTCCGCGGGCAGCTGCCGCCGCCGGGCGACGGACTGCGCCCCGGTGGCATGGATGGCGATCGCCGACAGGTGGTTGGCCACCACGTCGTGCAACTCCCTTGCCATCCTGGCCCGTTCGGCGCCCACCGCCTCGCGGCGGTCCATCTCCGAGAGCAGCGCGGTCTGTTCGGCCCGCAGCCGCTCGGCCTCCGCCTCCTCCCGGTGCTTGCGCACCAGGTCCCCCGTCCACACCGGCACCAGGAAGAGCAGCGAGCTGACCACCACGACCAGCAGCCCGGTCGAGGTGCCGCCCCGCCACCAGGCCAGACCCGAGAGCGCCAGCACCGTGCCGCCGCCGGTCAGGTGCAGCACCATGGACACCCGCCGGGGGCCGTAGATGACGGCCGCGTACAGCAGGTCGGTGTACATGATCAGCGTCGCCAGCAGGCTGCCCCAGGTGAGGCAGACCGCGACGGCCAGGCCCCCGACCGTCACCGCCAGCACCGGCCGGGTGCGCCGGACCAGCTCCAGGGCGGCCATCACCACCAGCGTGAGCAGCACCAGCCAGAGCGGATTGACCTCGGGCCGGTCGTACACCCTGAAGGCGATCAGCACACCGCCGCCGAGCAGCCCGCACAGGGCGATCAGCCGGTCCAGCTGGTGTTTGGGGACGGACGGTACGAACACACCCCCATCTCACCATCCCCGGCCCACGCCGGGGCTCAGGTGCACGGAGGAGCCCGCTACATCGAAAGGTGCAGGCCCGGACGGCACCCGGCGACGACGACACCGCACCGCGCCCGGGCGACGCTGGACAGTGTGATCGTCACCCTCATCGTCGCTGCCGAGATCTCCTGGTGGCTCGTCCTCGGCCTTGCCCTCTCCACCCGCTACCTGCTGCGAAGGCGCCGGGCGAGCACCGCGCTGCTGATCGGCCTGCCCGTGGTCGACCTGGCCCTGTACGTGCTCACCGTGCTCAACCTGCGCGGCGGCGCCGAGGCGAGCTGGATGCACGCCCTCGCCGCGAGCTACGTGGGCTTCTCCGTCGGCTACGGCCCCTCGCTGGTCGCCTGGGCCGACCGGCACTTCCTGCACCGCTTCGCCGGCGGCCCCAAGCCGCCGCCCGCCCCGAAGTACGGCCCGGAGCGGACGGCGCACGAGTGGCGGATCGCCAAGCGCACGGTGGTCTCGGCCGCGATCACCCTGGGCCTGATCTCCCTGCTCGTCCCGCTCTCCGCGGGCTCCGCCCACTTCGCCGCCTTCGCCCAGTGGTACTGGAGGCTGGGCATCACGGCCGTCGTCAACGTGATCGTGGCCGGC
This sequence comes from Streptomyces sp. NRRL WC-3742, assembly GCF_000720635.1. Taxonomy (GTDB): domain Bacteria; phylum Actinomycetota; class Actinomycetes; order Streptomycetales; family Streptomycetaceae; genus Kitasatospora. The sequence goes on from NZ_JOCF01000053.1 coordinate 28,517, forward strand.
TGCTTCACGATCTGGCCCAAGCAGCCGCCGGGCCCCGAGACGTCCGAGAAGTCTGAGACCGCCGAGACCTCCGAGACCGCCGAGACCTCCTGAGACCTCCCGGGAACTCCTAGCGCTCCCCGCCCGGCACCCAGAGCACGTCACCGCGCTCCTTGTTGGCCACCCGGGCCAGGATGAACAGCAGGTCGGAGAGCCGGTTGAGGTACTTCGCGGTCAGCGGGTTGACGGTGTCCCCGTGCTCCGCGATCGCCGCCCAGGTGGAGCGCTCGGCCCGCCGCACCACCGTGCAGGCCAGGTGCAGGTGCGCCGCGGCGACGGTGCCGCCGGGCAGGATGAAGCTGCGCAGCTTCTCGACCTGCTCCAGGTAGTGGTCGCAGTCCCCCTCCAGCCGGTCGACGTAGGACTGCAGCACCCGCAGCGGCGGGTACTTGGGGTCCTCGACCACGGGGGTGGACAGGTCGGCGCCCACGTCGAAGAGGTCGTTCTGGATGCGGGTGAGCACCGTCGCCACGTCCTGCGGCAGGTCGCCGACCGCCAGGGCCACCCCGATCGCCGCGTTCGCCTCGTTGGCGTCCGCGTAGGCGATCAGCCGCGGGTCCGTCTTGGTGGTCCGGCTCATGTCGCCGAGCGCGGTGGTGCCGTCGTCCCCGGTACGGGTGTAGATGCGCGTCAGATTCACCATGGCGCCACCCTAGCCGGGCAGGTTAGGGCGCGTTAACCCCAGATGGCACTGACCCTGGGCGACATTGACCCCGGGCGACGACGACCCTAGGCGACGTTGACCCGCTGCCCGGGCGGGGCCGCCTCCAGCCAGGCCAGGAAGCCGGTCAGCGCGTCCTCGCTCATCGCCAGCTCCAGCGGCGCCCCGTTGTGCAGGCACCGCAGCACCACCGAGCCGGAGAGCAGCGCCAGCTCCTCCTGCCCCTCCGGGTAGCGCCGGCCGAGCACCTCGATCTCCCGCCGGGGCAGCACCTTGCGCGGGCGCGGGGCGTACGAGAAGACCCGGAACCACTCGATCGAGTCGCCGCTGTAGCGCCCGATACCAAAAACCCACCCCTTGCCGTCGGTCGGTGGGACCGGGGCTGAGGTGGGTCGGCCGTTCTCGTCGAGGTCGGGCTGCGTCGAGGCGTCGGCGGGCATTTTGAGGCGGTAGCTGCAGTCGAAGGTGCCGCCGACCCGCTGGATCAGGCGGCGCCGGACGGCGAAGGCCATCAGCCCGATCACACCCAGGGCCACGACCGCCGCACACACCACAAGCGCGAGGACCATGCTCACCTACCTCCTCGCTACCCGTTCCCCGTTGACGGTCGAATCGAGCGACCGCGATGACCTACCAACTACGACGACAGTCCCGGGGTCACGCTCACGCGTCCCCGGGACCGTCGATCGACCCCGGTACGCCGGGGCCAGGCACACTCAGGCGTGGACCTTGAGGCCGCGCGCCGCGAACAGACGCACCTCGGCGCGACGCTCGGCGTGCTCGTCCAGGTCCGACTTGGCCTTCTCCAGCGCGCGCTCGGCGCGGGCGACATCGATCTCGTCCGCCAACTCGGCGATCTCCGCGAGCAGAGACAGCTTGTTGTCGGCGAAGGAGATGAAGCCGCCGTGCACCGCGGCGACGACGGTGCCGCCGTCCACCGTGCGAATCGTGACGGGACCGGTCTCCAGCACGCTCAGCACCGGGGTGTGGCCCGGCATGATGCCGGTGTCACCGGAGGCCGTACGGGCGACGACGATGGTGGCCGCACCGGACCACACCTTGCGGTCGGCTGCGACCAGCTCGACGTGCAGCTCAGCCAACGTGGGCTCCTAGGCTCAGGCAACCCCCGATTACTCGGGAGTTTCGGTAAGAATAACGGCCCCGCGCCCCCGGCATGAAACCGGCGGCACGGATTTGACCGGAATCACAGCCGATGCGACGTGAGGGGTGGACCCCAGGCTCGGGGGCCACCCCTCACGGTCACTGGCTGCTACCGGCCGCGACTACTTCTTCGCCAGCTCGGCGGCGTTCTTCTCGAGGTCCTCGATGCCACCGCACATGAAGAACGCCTGCTCGGGAACGGCGTCGTACTTGCCGTCCGCGATGGCGTTGAACGCCTCGATCGTCTCCGACAGCGGGACGGTCGAGCCCTCGACACCGGTGAACTGCTTCGCCACGTAGGTGTTCTGCGAGAGGAAGCGCTCGATGCGACGGGCACGGTGGACCGTGACCTTGTCCTCCTCGGACAGCTCGTCGATACCGAGGATCGCGATGATGTCCTGGAGGTCCTTGTACTTCTGCAGGATGCCCTTGATACGGATGGCCGTGTCGTAGTGCTTCTGCTCGATGTACCGCGGGTCGAGGATGCGGGACGTGGAGTCCAGCGGGTCGACGGCCGGGTAGATGCCCTTCTCCGAGATCGGGCGCGACAGAACGGTCGTCGCGTCCAGGTGGGCGAAGGTGGTGGCCGGGGCCGGGTCGGTCAGGTCGTCCGCGGGGACGTAGATCGCCTGCATCGAGGTGATCGAGTGACCGCGGGTCGAGGTGATGCGCTCCTGGAGGAGGCCCATCTCGTCGGCCAGGTTCGGCTGGTAGCCCACCGCGGAGGGCATGCGGCCGAGCAGGGTCGACACCTCGGAACCGGCCTGGGTGAACCGGAAGATGTTGTCGATGAAGAGGAGCACGTCCTGCTTCTCGACGTCACGGAAGTACTCCGCCATGGTCAGCGCGGACAGCGCGACCCGCAGACGGGTGCCCGGCGGCTCGTCCATCTGGCCGAAGACCAGCGCGGTCTTGTCCAGAACGCCCGAGTCGACCATCTCGTCGATGAGGTCGTTGCCCTCACGGGTGCGCTCGCCGACACCGGCGAACACCGACACACCACCGAAGTTCTCGGCGACGCGGTAGATCATCTCCTGGATCAGAACGGTCTTGCCGACACCGGCACCACCGAACAGACCGATCTTGCCACCCTGGACGTACGGGGTGAGGAGGTCGATGACCTTGATGCCCGTCTCGAACATCTCGGTCTTGGACTCGAGGTCCTTGAACGCCGGGGCCTTGCGGTGGATCGGCCAGCGGACCTCGACCTGCTTGTCGAACTCCGCCTGGTCCACGTTCAGCACGTCACCGAGGGCGTTGAACACCTTGCCCTTGGTGATCTGGCCGACCGGCACCGAGATGGCGGCACCGGTGTCGGTCACCTGCGCGCCACGGACGAGGCCGTCGGTCGGCTGCATCGAGATGCCGCGGACCATGCCGTCGCCGAGGTGCTGGGCGACCTCGAGGGTGAGGATCTTCTTGCCGGTGCCGTCGGGGTTCTCGACCTCGACGTGCAGGGCGTTGAACATGTTCGGAATCGCGTCGACGGGGAACTCCACGTCGACGACCGGGCCGATGACCCGCGCGACGCGGCCCGTCGCCGTGGTCGGCTCAACAGTGGTGGTCATTCTCATTCGCTCCCGCGGCTAGCGTCGGCGAGGGCGTTGGCACCGCCGACGATCTCGCTGATTTCCTGGGTGATCTCGGCCTGGCGGGCCGAGTTGGCAAGCCGCGTGAGCGACTTGATGAGCTCGCCGGCGTTGTCCGTCGCGCTCTTCATCGCGCGGCGGCGGGCGGCGTGCTCGGAGGCGGCCGACTGCAGCATCGCGTTGTAGATCCGGCTCTCGACGTACCGCGGCAGCAGGGCGTCGAGGACGCCCTCGGCCGACGGCTCGAAGTCGTACAGCGGGAAGATCTCCGCCTTGGCCGGCCGGTTGTCGCTCAGCTGGACCTCGTCCAGCTTGAGCGGCAGCAGCCGGGCCTCGACCGCGTTCTGCGTCAGCATCGACACGAACTCGGTGGAGACCAGGTGCAGTTCGTCCACACCGCCGGTCTCCGCTGTGAAGGCTTCGATCAGCTCGGCCGAGACCGTCTTCGCGTCGCCGTAGGTCGGCTTGTCCGAGAAGCCCGTCCACGAGCCCGCCACCGAGAGGTTGCGGAACGCGTAGTACGAGACGCCCTTACGGCCGATGATGTACGTCGCCACGTCCTTGCCCTCGGCGCGCAGACGCTCGGTGAGCGTCAGCGATGCCTTGATGGCGTTGGACGAGTAGCCGCCCGCCAGACCGCGGTCCGCCGTGATCACGAGGACGGCGACGCGCTTGGCGTCCGGGTTCTCGGTCGTCAGCGGGTGCTTGGCGTTGGACCGGGTGGCCACCGCCGTCACCGCCCGGGTGAGCTCATCGGCGTACGGAGTGGAGGCGGCCACCGCGCGCTGCGCCTTGACGATGCGCGACGCGGAGATCATCTCCATCGCCTTGGTGATCTTCTTCGTCGCGGTGACAGAGCGGATCCGGCGCTTGTAGACCCGAAGCTGTGCTCCCATGGGTCGTTACGTCCTTTCCCTCGCTACCGGACTCAGACCTGCTCGGACAGCAGCTTGCCGTCGGCGGTCTGGTAGCCGGCCTTGAAGCTCTCGATCGCGCTGGTCAGGGCGTCGACGGTGCCGTCCGCGAGCAGACCGGTCTCGACGATGCCGGCGAGCAGGTCCTTGTGCTGCAGGCGCACGTGGTCCAGGAACTCGCGCTCGAAGCGGCGGATCTCGGCGACCGGGACGTCGTCCAGCTTGCCGTTGGTGCCGGCCCAGATCGAGACGACCTGCTCCTCGACCGGGAAGGGCTGGTACTGACCCTGCTTGAGCAGCTCCACCATGCGGGCGCCGCGCTCCAGCTGGGCCTTCGAGGCCGCGTCCAGGTCGGAGCCGAAGGCGGCGAACGCCTCGAGCTCGCGGTACTGGGCGAGGTCCAGACGCAGGCGGCCGGCGACGGAGCGCATGGCCTTGATCTGGGCGGAGCCACCGACGCGGGAGACCGAGATACCGACGTTCACGGCCGGGCGGATGCCGGCGTTGAACAGGTCGGACTCCAGGAAGCACTGGCCGTCGGTGATGGAGATGACGTTGGTCGGGATGTACGCCGAGACGTCGTTCGCCTTGGTCTCGATGATCGGCAGACCGGTCATCGAGCCGCCGCCCAGGGCGTCGTTCAGCTTGGCGCAGCGCTCCAGCAGACGGGAGTGCAGGTAGAAGACGTCACCCGGGTACGCCTCGCGGCCCGGCGGGCGACGCAGCAGCAGGGAGACGGAGCGGTAAGCCTCGGCCTGCTTCGACAGGTCGTCGAAGATGATCAGGACGTGCTTGCCGGCGTACATCCACTGCTGGCCGATGGCCGAACCGGTGTACGGGGCGAGGTACTTGAAGCCGGCCGGGTCGGAGGCGGGAGCAGCCACGATCGTGGTGTACTCCAGCGCGCCGGCCTCCTCCAGGGCGCCGCGGACGGACGCGATGGTGGAGCCCTTCTGACCCACGGCGACGTAGATGCAGCGGACCTGCTTCTCCGGGTCGCCCGAGCGCCAGTTGTCGCGCTGGTTGATGATCGTGTCGACGGCCACCGCGGTCTTGCCGGTCTGGCGGTCGCCGATGATCAGCTGGCGCTGGCCGCGGCCGATCGGGGTCATCGCGTCGATGGCCTTGATACCGGTCTGCAGCGGCTGCTTGACCGACTTGCGGGCCATGACGCCGGGGGCCTGCAGCTCAAGGGCACGACGGGTCTCGGCGACGATCTCGCCCAGACCGTCGATCGGGTTGCCCAGCGGGTCCACGACGCGGCCGAGGAAGCCGTCGCCGACCGGAACCGAGAGGACCTCGCCCGTGCGGCGCACGGTCTGACCCTCCTCGATGCCGCCGAACTCACCGAGGACGACGACACCGATCTCGCGGGTGTCGAGGTTCAGCGCGAGGCCGAGCGTGCCGTCCTCGAACTTCAGCAGCTCGTTCGCCATGACCGAGGGCAGGCCCTCGACATGGGCGATGCCGTCCGCCGCGTCAGTGACCTTGCCGACCTCTTCCACAGAAGCGGCGTCCGGCTGGTACGACTGGACAAAGTCGGCCAGCGCGTCCCGGATCTCCTCCGGACGGATCGTAAGCTCCGCCATCAGGCTTCCCTGCTCTCCTAGTTTGCGATCCTCGGCCCGCCATTGAGGGCCGCAAGTATTCGACTCTCGGCCGGGTCTACCGAACCGGCCGTACGATTTCCCGGCTCCGCGCTGGAGCCGGTTCCCGACCGAGGGTCGGATGTGCTGCTTCGGTGCTCAGCCTTCGAGCGACTGACGAGCGCCTTCGAGGCGGCTCGACACGGTGCCGTCGATGATCTCGTCGCCGATCTGCACCCGGACGCCGCCGACGACCTCGGGGTCGACGTCGATGTTCAGGTGGACACGGCGGCCGTACATCCGGCCCAGAGCGCCGGACAGGCGCTCCTTCTGGGTGTCCGACAGCGGCACCGCGGTGGTGACCAGGGCCACCATGCGGTCACGGCGAGCGGCGGCGAGCTTCGAGTAGGACTCCAGGCCCTGCTCCAGGCTACGGCCACGCGGCGCGTTGACGAGGGCGATGACCAGCCGGACGGAGCCGGCGTTGGCGCGGCCGCCGAGGAGCTTGGTGATCAGCGCGGCCTTGGCGGCAGCGCCGGCCTTCGGCTCGGTCAGCGCGGCGCGCAGCTCGTGCGAGCCGCTCACCACCCGGCCGAACCGGAAGAGCTCGTCCTCGACGTCGTCCAGGGCGCCGGCCCTGTCCGCCGCGATGATCTCGGCGTACGCGGAGAGTTCCTCGATCGCGTCCACCAGGTCACGCGAACCCGACCAGCGGGAGCGGACCAGACCGGAGACCAGGTCCACGGCCTCGCCGGAGACCTGACCGGTCAGGAGCGAGGAGGCCAGCTGGGCCTTGTCCTGGCCCGACCGCGAGGGGTCGGTCAGGACTCGGCGCAGCGACACCTCGCGGTCCAGCACGGCCGTCACGGCGGTGAGCTCCTCGGCGAGCTTGGCCGCGTCCACCGAGGTGGAGTCGGTCAGGCTCTCCAGGTTCGTCCGGCCGGCGAGGAGTGCCTCACGGCTGGCGCCGATCACTTGGCCGCACCCTGAGCAACGGTGGCCTTGGCCTCCAGCTCGTCCAGGAAACGGTCGACGACGCCGCTCTGGCGGGTGTGCTCCTCGAGGGACTCACCCACGATGCGGGAAGCCAGCTGGGTGGCCAGCGAACCCACGTCCTGGCGCAGGGCGGTGGTCGCCTGCTTCTTGTCGGCCTCGATCTGCGCGTGACCGGCGGCGACGATGGCCTCGCGCTGACGCTGGCCCTCCTCGCGCATCTCGGCGAGCTGGGCAGCGCCCTGCTCGCGAGCCTGCTCGACGATCCGGGCAGCCTCGTGGCGCGCCTCGGCGAGCTCGGCGCGGTACTGCTCAAGCAGGGCCTGGGCCTCGGCCTGAGCGGCCTCGGCGCGCTCCATGCCGCCTTCGATGGCGTCCCGGCGCTCCGACAGCACCTTCTCGATGCTGGGGAGGAGCTTCTTGCCGAGCAGACCGAAGACGATGAAGAAGCAGAGCAGGCCGATAACGATCTCGGGCGTGTTGGGGAGAAGAGGGTTCATCTTCTCCTCAGCCGCGAGCTGAGCCACGATGCTCATTTCTGGACCTTCCTCGAAAGGGTCTGCGGCAGGATTACTTGTTGCCGAAGACGAACGGCATGACGATGCCGATGAGGGCGAGCGCCTCGGTCAGCGCGAAGCCGATGAACATGTTGGAGCGGATGAGACCGGCAGCCTCGGGCTGACGGGCCATCGCCTGGACACCGTTGCCGAAGATCAGACCGACACCGATGCCGGGGCCGATGGCGGCGAGGCCGTAGCCCAGGGAGGCGACGGAACCGTAGACAGTGCCCTCAGCGAGGATGCTCATTGACGTTGTCCTTTGCAGGGGTGGTGAACCGGTGGTGATTGGCCACCGGGCGATCCGGGAGGTGGTTCATGCGAGGCTCAGGGCCTCGGGGCTCAGTGCGCCTCTTCCAGGGCACCGGCGATGTAGCTGCTGGCCAGCATCACGAAGATGTACGCCTGCAGGAACTGGACCAGCAGCTCGAAGGCGGTCAGGCCGACGGCGACGATGAACGAGGCCGAGCCGTAGAGCGCGCCGAGGGACGGGCTGAGCAGGTACCAGGAGGCGATGGAGAACATCACGATCAGCAGGTGGCCGGCGAACATGTTCGCGAAGGCTCGGACCGCGAGCGTGAAGGGGCGCACGAAGATGTTCGAGAAGAACTCGATCGGCACCAGGATGAACATGACCCAGCCGGGGATGCCCGACGGCCAGCAGAGGTTCTTCAGACCGCCGACGAAGCCGTGCTTCTTGAAGGTCAGCGTCATGTAGGTGATCCACACGACGGCCGCGAGGCCGGCCGGGAAGGCGATCGCCGCCGACACGGGGAACTGCGCGAAGGGGATGATCGACATGATGTTCATCAGCCAGATGAAGAAGAACATCGAGACGAGCATCGGGACGTACTTCTCGCCCTTCTTGCCGATCGTCTCCAGCACGATGGAGCGCTTGACGAAGTCGTAGCCGATCTCGCCGACCAGCTGCAGCTTGCCGGGGACCAGGCGCGGCTTCGCGAAGGCGGCCCAGAAGAACACGACGACCAGCAGCGCGACGATGATCGACAGCAGCATCGGCTTGTTGAAGTCGACGCCGCCGATCGTGAAGATCGGCTTGAACTGGAACTCGTTCAGACCCGGGGCCGGGAAGCCGCAGCCAGCGTCCCCGAAGTGGCAACTGCCTGAGGCGAGGGACGTGAGGTCAGAACTCACCACGGACTCCTTCGTCGTGACGCATGGATACGGCAACCTCGGTGTGTCGGCGTGGCCTGCGGCCACAAGGCGGCACTGGAACTTGATGGGTTTCTCGCCGACCCCACCCGGCGGTGCGCTGCACCACCGCGGGATCATCGAAGACTGCGCGGGTCCGGGGGGCGATCCGTCCGGTGTCAGGACAGACCTGGCCGCTTCCCGTACTCCGTTGTTGCGACGGACGATAGCAGCCCGTCAGTGCGGCATAAACACCGCCCCCCTCGTTGGGGGGACAGTTGGGCCTCGTCACTGTTGACGACCCTTGTCGGAGGGCTTGTCGCCCTTGCTTTCCGAGGCGTCGGGGTCGACGTAGAAAGTCTTGGCCTTGAGGGCGCCGCGCACCTGGAAGCCCGTCCAGATCAGCGCGCAGCCCAGCAGGGTGAAGGCGAAAGCCTGTCGGTGGAAGAGGTCGGTGTCCTTGAACACGGCGAGCACGATGCCGACCAGCAGGATCTGCGTGGTGTACACGAGGAGCGCCGCGGCCATCATGATCTGCGGGTTCGACCTGGTCAGCCGGTCGAGCGCGAACTGGCCGAAGCTGAAGAAGGCCATCACGAGCAGCGAACCGAAGAGGGCGCCGAGCAGACCCTTCCCACCGGCGACGGCGAAGGAGATCGCCATGGCGATGATCCCGGCGACCGCAGTGGGGATCGCGGCGCCTCGGAGAATCCGGGCGTCGGTGGACGGCATGTCGGCAGCTCCGGCGGCATGTCGATGTGGCGGGGGACGGGGCACAACGGCGGTGGTGAGACCTTCCGAGAATCAGCCGCCGGGCCGCCCGCGGGAGCGGCGGGCCCGTCGAAGGAGACCGACCAGGGACGGAAGTCCTCCACCTGTCAGGTCTTTCGGCGTGTTCTCGGTACTCGTGAACGGTATCACAAACTATTTGATGAGAGCTTTACCATGAATGTGTGGCACCTGTCACACTGACGGAGCAACGCATCCGCCGTTCGGGTGAGCCCGTTTGACGCAACGTCAACTCACCCGTCAGCGACGGCCGCCGGCCTTGTCCTGCGGCGGCGGCGCCGAGGAGCCCCGGCTCGCTTCACCGAGAATCTGCTTGTCCTTCGCCGACAGTTCGGCCATCGGGCCCGACTGCTGACGCCGGTACCGCGGGGGGACGAAGGACTGCACGGCCTTCGGGGCGGTCGGCCGGAAGCGCGGGGTCAGGAGCACCACCAGGCCGACCAGGCACAGGCCCGCGAGGGTCAGCACCACGGTGCGCCCGGTGTTGGTCACCGAGAAGGCGACGGTGCCGAAGGCGATCAGCGCGGCCCAGAAGTACATGATCAGGACGGCACGGCTGTGCGAGTGCCCGACCTGCAGCAGCCGGTGGTGCAGGTGGCGCTTGTCCGCGGCGAACGGCGACTGGCCGGCCCAGGTGCGGCGCACGACGGCGAGCAGCAGGTCCGCCAGCGGCAGCGCGATGACGGTCAGCGGCAGCAGCAGCGGGACGTAGATCGGCACGAGGGCGTGCACGGTGGCGGTCTGCGACCCGGTCTCGCTGGTGATCAGGTCGGGGTCGACGCGGCCGGTGATGGAGATCGCGGCGACGGCGAGCATGAGGCCCAGCATCATCGAGCCGGAGTCGCCCATGAAGATCCGCGCCGGGTGCATGTTGTGCGCCAGGAAGCCCAGGCACATGCCGATCAGCAGCACGCTGAACAGCACGGCGGGCGCCGCGTCGGTGATCGTGTAGCCGTACCAGAGGCGGTAGCTGTACAGGAAGAAGGCCATCGCGGCGATGCAGACCATGCCGCCGGCCAGGCCGTCGAGGCCGTCGATGAAGTTCACCGCGTTGACCATGACGACGACCAGGATGACCGAGATGACCATGCCCTGGGTGGGGCTGACGGCGACGGCGCCGACACCGGGCACCGGGATGGTGATGACGGTGACGCCCTGCCAGACCATCACGCCCGCGGCGATCATCTGACCGCCGAGCTTGACCAGCGCGTCCACGCCCCACTTGTCGTCGAGCACTCCGAGCAGCCACATGATCCCGGCGCCGGAGAGCAGGGCGCGGATGTCGGTGCCGCCGGAGAAGACCTTGCTCAGGTTGTCCAGCTGCGAGGCGACCAGGATGCCCGCGCAGAGCCCGCCGAACATGGCGATGCCGCCCAGACGCGGGGTGGGCTCGCGGTGCACGTCACGGGCGCGCACCGGCGGCATCGCTCCGGCCGCGATGGCGAACTTCCGCACGGGGCCGGTCAGCAGGTAGGTGACGGCGGCGGTGCAGAACAGCACCAGCAGATACTCACGCACCACTGGCCTCCTGCATCACTGTCGAACGGGGAGGTACCGAAGGTACTCCCCTGCGTTCCCGGGGTTCGAGGTGCGTCGCCACGGCACACACCTTATTGAGTCGGACGCCCGGTCCGTGCATCGCGGTTCGCCCTCCCGGGTAGGAGAACCGAATACCTGCTCTCCGGTTCCGCCTCCCGCCCGTCCCGTTCCGGGTCAGCGCCGGGTCAGCGCCGGGCCAGCTCCGGGTCAGCTCGGGCTCAGCGCCGCTCGGCGAAGGCCGCCGCCAGGCTCCGTACGCGCTCGCGAACGCCCTCGGTGACGGGCCGCGAGAGCGCCTCGACGATCAGCTCGGCGATCCGCCTCAGCTCGCCCTCGCCCATTCCCTGGCTGGTCACCGTACCCGTGCCCAGCCGGATGCCGGAGGCTTCGGAGGGCGGCGCCGGGTCGTACGGCAGCGCGCACTTGCCGAGCAGCAGCCCGGCCGCCGCGCAGCGCCGCTCGGCCTCGGCGCCGGTGACGCCCAGCGCGCTGACGTCGGCGGTCACCAGGTGGGTGTCCGTCCCGCCCGTCAGGGGGCGCAGACCGGCCTCTGCGAGCCCCTCCGCGAGCGCCTGCGCCCCGGAGACCGCCCGCGCCGCGTACGCCCGGTAGGCGGGCGTGGAAGCCTCCGCGAAGGCCACCGCCTTGCCCGCCACCTCGTTCATCGCCGCGCCGCCCTGGCTGAACGGGAACACCGCCCGGTCGATCCGCTCGGCCAGCTCCGCCGTGCACAGCAGCAGACCGCCGCGGGGGCCGCGCAGCAGCTTGTGGGTGGCCGCCACCGTCACGTCCGCGTACGGCACCGGCGAGGGCGCCAGGCCCGCCGCGACCAGGCCCGTGGTCTGCGCGACGGAGGCGATCAGGTAGGCGTCCACCTCGTCGGCGATCTCCCGGAAGGCCGCCCAGTCCACGTGCCGGGGGTAGGAGATCGAGCCGGCCACGATGGCCTTCGGCCGCTGCAGCCGGGCGAGTTCGCGCACCTGGTCGAGGTCGATCAGGCCGTCCTCCTCGCGCACGCCGTACCCGGTGAAGGCGAACCAGCGGCCGGAGAAGTTGGCCCGCGAACCGCAGCTGAGGTGGCCGCCGTGCTCCAGCGACATCGCCAGCACGCCGTCGCCGGGCTTCAGCAGCGCCGCGTACGCCGCCAGCATCGCCGAAGTCCCCGACCGGGGCTGGACGTTGGCGTGCGGGGCGGCGAACAGCTCGCGGGCCCGGTCGATCGCCAGCAGCTCGGCGGCGTCCGCGAGCGCGCACCCGGTGTGGTGCCGGCGGCCGGGGTAGCCCTCGGCGTACTTGTCGATCAGCGGCCCGGTCAGCGCCGCCAGGACGGCCGGGCTGGTCAGGTTCTCCCCCGCCAGCAGCTGGACCGTCTCCGCCCGGCGCTCGGCCTCCGCCGCCAGCAGGTCGGCGATCTGAGGGTCCGCCCGGTGCAGCGCCTCGGACGCCCAGGGGCGCCCCGTCGTCGTGGTCGGGCCGGTCGGGGCTTCGGTGACGGTCATGGCGGGGCTCCCGGGCACGTGCGGGGACGGTGCCTCCAGCGTAGGACCGCACCCCCGGCCCGGCCCGCTGGACAGGGCCTACCGGTGGGCGGACAGGCCCGTCAGAGCGGTGACCACCGGGTCGACCGCGTGGAATATCTCCTCGCCGCAGTTGCGGAACATGCCGATCGGTGCCCCGTACGGGTCGTCCAGCTCGTCCGACTCCGGGGTGGCGGCCAGCAGCCAGCCGCGCAGCGCGGCGGCCGCGCGGACCAGCGCGCGGGCCCGCTCGGTGACGTCGGCACCCCGGCGCGGGTCCGGCAGGGTGCCGGGGTCGATCGTGCGCACCAGGCGGGTGAACTCCTTCAGGGTGAAGGTGCGAAGGCCCGCCTCGTGGCCCATCGAGATGACCTGGGCGCGGTGGTCCAGGGTCGCGGTGAGCACGAGGTCGGCCTCGACCACGTGCTCGTCCAGCAGCTCACGGCCCGTGAAACCGCCGCTGTCGGCGCCGTACTCGTCGAGCACGGTCGCCGCGTGCGCCTCCATCGGCGCGCCCTCGTGGCCCCAGGTGCCGGCACTCTCCACCAGGATCCGGCCGGCCACCCGGGGGCTCAGCCGGGTGTCCAGCTCACGCCGGGTGAGCCGCTCGGCTATCGGCGAGCGGCAGATGTTGCCGGTGCAGACGAACAGGATGCGGAAGTGGTCCAGCGGCCTGGGGCCCACGCTCAGGTACGGCGCTATGCCGGGCCCGGCATGGAGCGAGGCGACGGCCGTCAACTGCCGGCCTCCAGGTCGGGGACGACCTCCCTCAGCTGCTCGATGCTGATCGCGCCGGCCCGCAGGAGGACCGGCACCTTTCCGGTGACGTCGACGATGGACGAGGCGGTGGCGTAGTCCGCCGCGCCGCCGTCCAGGTAGACCGAGATGGCGTCGCCGAGCTGCTGCTGGGCGTCGTCGCAGGTGACCGGGGACGGGCCGCCGGTCTTGTTGGCGCTGGAGACGGCGAGCGGGCCGGTGTTGTTCAGCAGCTCGATGGCCACCGGGTGCAGCGGCATCCGGACGGCGACGGTGCCGCGGGTCTCGCCGAGGTCCCAGCGCAGCGAGGGCTGGTGCTTGGCGACGAGGGTGAGCCCGCCGGGCCAGAAGGCGTCGACCAGCTCCCACGCCTGCTCGGAGAAGTCGGTGACCAGGCCGTGCAGGGTGGTCGGCGAGCCGACGAGCACGGGCGAGGGCATGTTGCGGCCACGACCCTTGGCGGCCAGCAGCTCGCCGACGGCCTCCGGGGAGAAGGCGTCCGCGCCGACCCCGTAGAGGGTGTCGGTGGGCAGCACGACGAGTTCGCCGCGGCGGATGGCCGAGGCGGCCTCACGCAGGCCGGTCGTGCGGTCCCCGGCGTCGGCACAGTCGTAGCGGCGGCTCATCGGTGCGGTTCCCTTCCGAAGTGGCTCATGGCAGCGCGGCCGACGCCGGTCACGACCCGACCCTGCGGGCCGTCGTACAGCGTCGGATTGTTCACGACCCGACCCTGCGGGCCGTCGTGAAGCGGGGCCGGTTGTTCAGGTCGCGGTGGTCCGCGGTGTCCGTCCAGCCGTGTTCCTCGTTGAAGATCCACGGCACCTGCCCGCCCTGCTGGTCGGCGTGCTCGATCACCACCGCGCCGCCCGGGCGCAGCAGCCGGGCGGCCACGCGCTCGATGCCGCGGATGGTGTCCAGGCCGTCCTCGCCGGAGAACAGGGACATCTGCGGGTCGTGGTCCCGGGCCTCCGGTGCGACGTACTCCCACTCGGTGAGCGGGATGTACGGCGGGTTGGAGATCACGAGGTCGAAGCGGCCGTCCCAGGAGCGGTCGTCCTGGAACGCCTTGGTGGCGTCGCCGGCGTGCAGGGTGACCCGGGCGCGGTCGGGGCTGGCCTCGATGTTGCGCCGGGTGTACTCGAGCGCGCCCTCGTCGAGTTCGAAGGCGTGCACGGTGGAGCGCGGCAGTTCCTGCGCCAGGGCGAGGGCGATCGCGCCGGAGCCGGAGCAGAGGTCGACGACCAGCGGCTCGGCGACGTCCATCTCGCGGACGGCCTCTATGGCCCACTCGACGACGGTCTCGGTCTCCGGCCGGGGCACGAACACCCCGGGGCCGACCTGCAGTTCGAGGTAGCGGAAGAACGCCCGCCCGGTGATGTGCTGCAGCGGCTCGCGCGCCTCGCGGCGCGAGACGGCCTCCCAGTAGCGGGCGTCGAAGTCGCCGTCCTGCACGGTGTGCAGCTGGCTGCGCTTGACGTGGTGGACGTAGGCGGCGAGCTCCTCCGCGTCGAAGCGCGGCGACGGCACGCCGGCCGCGGCCAACCGCTGGGTGGCCTGGGCCACCTCGGCGAGCAGCAGGTTCATCCGTACGACCTCTTGTTTCTGCGCCCCGGCTCCACGCTCGGCCGGCCGGGGCGCGCCGGTCTCAGTTCTGTTGCGCCGCGGCCAGCTTGGCCGCCGCGTCCGCGTCGACGCAGGACTGGATCACCGCGTTCAGGTCGCCGTCCAGGACCTGGTCCAGGTTGTACGACTTGAACCCCGTGCGGTGGTCCGAGATGCGGTTCTCCGGGTAGTTGTACGTCCGGATGCGCTCGGAGCGGTCCACCGTGCGGACCTGGCTGCGGCGCGCGTCCGAAGCCTCGCGCTCGGCCTCCTCCTGCGCGGCGGCCAGCAGCCGCGAACGCAGGATGCGCATCGCCTGCTCCTTGTTCTGCAGCTGGCTCTTCTCGTTCTGGCAGGACGCCACGATACCGGTCGGCAGGTGGGTGATCCGGACCGCGGAGTCGGTGGTGTTGACCGACTGGCCGCCGGGGCCGGAGGAGCGGTAGACGTCGATGCGCAGGTCGTTGGCGACGATCTCGACCTCGACCTCCTCCGCCTCGGGGGTGACGAGCACGCCCGCCGCGGAGGTGTGGATGCGGCCCTGGGACTCGGTGGCGGGGACGCGCTGCACGCGGTGCACGCCGCCCTCGTACTTCAGCCGGGCCCAGACGCCCTGGCCGGGCTCGGTGGCGCTGCCCTTGGTCTTCACGGCCACGGAGACGTCCTTGTAGCCGCCGAGGTCGGACTCGTTGGAGTCGATGATCTCGGTCTTCCAGCCGATCCGCTCCGCGAAGCGCAGGTACATCCGCAGGAGGTCGCCGGCGAACAGGGCGGACTCCTCGCCGCCCTCACCCGCCTTGATCTCCAGGATGACGTCCTTGTCGTCGCTCGGGTCGCGCGGCACCAGCAGGAGGCGCAGCTCCTCGGTGAGTTCCTCGCGGCGGGCCTCGGAGTCCTTCACCTCGGCGATGAACTCCGGGTCTTCGGCGGCGAGTTCGCGGGCGGCCTCGATGTCCTCCCCGGCCTGGCGCCACGCCCGGTACACCCGGGTGATCGGCGTCAGCTCGGCGTAGCGCTTGGCCAGCTTGCGGGCGTTGGCCTGGTCCGCGTGGACGGACGGGTCTGCCAGCCTCGTCTCGAGGTCGGCGTGCTCGACGAGGAGCTCTTCGACTGCCTCGAACATGGGGTGGCCTTCTTCCCGGGGATCGGATCGGTGAGGGGACGCGGGCGGCGCGGGCCGCTCGTACGGCGTGTACGGCGCGTACGGGGGGACGCGAACGGCGCCGGTCCCCAGCGCCCCCGTGAGAGTACGGGGGCACCGGGAACCGGCGCCGAGGGAGCGCTAGCCCTTCGCGCTGTGCTGCTTGCCGAAGCGGGCCTCGAAGCGGGCCACGCGGCCACCGGTGTCGAGGATCTTCTGCTTGCCGGTGTAGAACGGGTGGCACTGCGAGCAGACCTCGGCGCGGATCTCGCCACTGGTCTCGGTCGAGCGGGTGGTGAACTCGGCGCCGCAGGTGCAGGTCACGCGGGTGACCACGTACTCCGGGTGAACGTTGGACTTCAAGGGGTTCTCCTAGGTTTCGGGAGGGTACCGGGTCGGCGGCTGAGTGCCGCACGTGAACCGGGACCGACGTACCAGTCTGCCAGGACCGGCCGCATCTTCCCAAACCGGGTCCCGTTCCCGGATATTCCGGGCGCCGCTCAGCGGGCCGGAGCGGCCTTCCTCGAGGGGCCGGCGGGAGCCTTCGGGGCGGCGGTGGGCGAAGCCTGCGCGGGGTTCTCGGGCTGCGCCGAGACGACGGCCTGCGGGATCGCCTGGTCGGCCCTGAGGGCCGCCCACAGCTGCCCTGCCTGCGGCTGCTGCGGGACGACGCGGTTGGGGTCGCTGGGGGCCGTGACGACCGGCAGGGTGGCCATGTCGAGCTGGTCGGGCCCGATCCCCTTGAGCTCCTGCACCAGCCCCACCAGGGAGTTCACCGAGCCGAGCGCGGAGTCGGTGGTGATGCTCCTGGTGACGGTGTCGCCGAGCGCCCACGCCTTGAGCGGGTCGGTGAACAGCCCGGCGCCGCCGGCCTGCTTGAGCAGCGACTTCACCATCTGCTTCTGCAGCTCGATCCGGCCGAGGTCGCTGCCGTCGCCGACGCCGTGCCGGGTGCGGACGAAGGCCAGCGCCTGCTGCCCGTCCAGGTGGTGCTCGCCGGCCGGCAGGTCGAGCCCGCTGTCCTTGTCGTGGATGGCCACCGTGGTGGTCACGGTGGCCCCGCCTATCGCGTCGACGACCCGGGCGAAGCCGGCGAAGTCGATCTGCACGTAGTGGTCCATCCGCAGCCCGGTGAGCTGCTCGGTGGTCTTGACGGCGCAGACCGCGCCGCCGGTCTCGAAGGCGCTGTTGTACATCGCGCGCTTCACCGCCGGGACGGTCTTCCCGGAGACGTCGGTGCAGGCGGGCCGGTCGACCAGGGTGTCGCGCGGGATCGAGACGACCTGCGCGCGCGAGTGGTCCTGGCTGATGTGGACCACCATCGCGGTGTCCGAGCGGGCGGTCTCGCCGACGGCCCCGCCGGCGAGGTTGCCGTTGTCCCCGGACCGCGAGTCGGAGCCCAGGACGAGCATGTTGAAGGAGCCGTCGGTGGCGGCCGGCGGACGGGCGTCGCCGAGCTGTCGGTTGATGTCGACGCTCTTGATGTTGTCGTTGAGCCGCACGTACGCGTACACGGCCGCTCCGCCGCCCAGGACGACGAGCGCGACGAACGCGCAGGCGGCCACCCGCAGGACTTTGCGGCGGCGACTCGG
Organism: Streptomyces sp. NRRL WC-3742; assembly: GCF_000720635.1. GTDB lineage: Bacteria > Actinomycetota > Actinomycetes > Streptomycetales > Streptomycetaceae > Kitasatospora. Next base: position 46,105 of record NZ_JOCF01000053.1, read on the forward strand.
GACCCTCTTGTGCTCGGCCATACGGTCCAGAGTAAATCGGACAAGTAGCCGAAATGGCCCCAAGTCGTCCCGAGCTTGAAACAGACCCCGACCGGACGCACCGAACCCCGGACCGCTCGCGCGGTCCGGGGTTCGGTGCTCGACAGCCGTACGGCTACGGTCAGTCGCCGGAGCCCGGGGTGGTCTTGGCGATCTGCATCAGGAACTCGGCGTTGCTCTTGGTCTGCTTCATCTTGTCCAGCAGCAGCTCGATCGCCTGCTGCGAGTCGAGCGCGTGCAGCACCCGGCGCAGCTTCCAGACGATGGCCAGCTCCTCGCTGCCGAGCAGGATCTCCTCCTTGCGGGTGCTGGAGGCGTCCACGTCGACGGCCGGGAAGATGCGCTTGTCCGAGAGCTTCCGGTCGAGCTTGAGCTCCATGTTGCCGGTGCCCTTGAACTCCTCGAAGATCACCTCGTCCATGCGCGAGCCGGTCTCGACCAGCGCGGTGGCCAGGATGGTCAGCGAGCCGCCGTTCTCGATGTTGCGCGCGGCGCCGAAGAACTTCTTCGGCGGGTACAGCGCGGTCGAGTCGACACCACCGGACAGGATGCGGCCGGAGGCCGGCGCCGCCAGGTTGTAGGCGCGGCCCAGGCGGGTGATCGAGTCCAGCAGGATGACCACGTCGTGGCCCAGCTCCACCAGGCGCTTGGCGCGCTCGATGGCCAGTTCGGCGACGGTGGTGTGGTCCTCGGCCGGGCGGTCGAAGGTCGAGGAGATGACCTCGCCCTTGACCGACCGCTGCATGTCGGTGACCTCTTCCGGACGCTCGTCGACCAGGACGACCATCAGGTGGCACTCGGGGTTGTTGTGGGTGATCGCGTTGGCGACCGCCTGCAGCACCATCGTCTTGCCGGTCTTCGGCGGCGCGACGATCAGACCGCGCTGGCCCTTGCCGATCGGCGACACCAGGTCGATGATCCGGGTGGTCAGCACGCCCGGGTCGGTCTCCAGGCGCAGCCGGTCCTGCGGGTACAGCGGGGTGAGCTTGTTGAACTCGGGGCGGCCGCGGCCGCTGTCCGGGTCCATGCCGTTGACGGAGTCCAGCCGCACCATGGCGTTGAACTTCTCGCGGCGCTCGCCGTCGCGGGGCTGGCGCACGGCGCCGGTGATGGCGTCGCCCTTGCGCAGGCCGTTCTTGCGGACCTGGGCGAGCGAGACGTAGACGTCGTTCTGGCCCGGCAGGTAGCCGGAGGTGCGCACGAACGCGTAGTTGTCGAGGATGTCCAGGATGCCCGCGACGGGAATCAGGACGTCGTCCTCGCCGACCTGCGGCTCGGCGACAGCGGGGCCCTCGAAGCCGTCACGGCCACGGCGGCCACGGCGGTCTCGGTAGCGGCCACGGCGGCCGCGACGGCCGTCGCCGAACTCGTCGTCGTCGAAGGCGCCGCCGCCCTGCTGGGTCTGCGGCTGCTGGGTCTGCTGGCCGCCCTGGCGGCTCTGCTGGCCCTCGCCCTGGCTCTGCTGCTGGCCGCCCTGCTGGGTCTGGCGCTCGGTGCGGTCGGCACGGTCGCGGCGGTTGCGGCGGTCGCGGCGCGACTCGCGGCCGTCGGCGTCCTGGCCCTCGCCGGCGTCCTGGACGCGCTCGGTGCGGTCGGTGCGGTCGGCACGGTCGGTGCGCTCGCCGCCCTCGCGGCGGTCGCGGCGCTCACGCCGGTCGCGGCGGGTCTCCCGGCCGTCCTCGCGGCTCTCGAAGGCGCGGGTCTCACCCGTGCGGGCCTCGGCCTGCTTGGGCTCGGCGACGACGACGGCGGCCTCGGCCCCGGTCTCGGCGACGGGGGCTCCGGCGGCCGAGGTGGCACGGCGGCGCGGGCGCTCGGTACGGGCGGGCGCGGCGGTCTCGGCGGCGGCCTGGACCGGGATGTCGATCTGGGCCTGCTGGGCCTCGGCGGTGGCCGGGGCCTCGGCGGCCGCGGCGGCGGCCTTGGTGCGGCGGGCCGGCTTCTCGACGGTCTCGCCCTCCGCCTTCGCGGCGGTGCGCTTGGCAGCGGCCGGGGCGGCGCCACCGGCGGCGAGCAGCGGGTCCCCGCCGCTCTTCTCCTTGATGGTCTCGATCAGGCTGCTCTTGCGCATGCGTCCGGTACCGGTGATGCCCAGGTCCGCGGCGAGCTTCTGCAGCTCGGCCAGAACCATGCCGTCCAGGCCGGCGGCGGCACTGCGGCGGCGCCGCGCCGGGGCGGCGGGGGCGGCGGCTGCGTCCGACGCCTCGGCGTCCGGGCGCGCGCCCATCAGATCGGTGGAGTCGCTCACTAAGGGTCCTTCCCTGGAGCGGACGTCGGCCTGTCTGGCTCGGCGACCGGTTGTGCTGTCCTGACCAACGCTCGACTGCGTCGGTCCGAGGCGGTGATCCCCTCGAATGGCGGGAGCCCGTCGAGGGATAGCTGGGAGGTGCGGTGCTTGAAGCACTGTGGTGCTGAGTGGCGCGTGGGCCGGTCGGTGTCGACCTCCCCTGAGGGCGTTGCCCCCACGCTGCCTGTGAATCCCGGGCCCCCGTCGCGTGACGGTGGCCCGCGCTCCGCCCGTCCTGGCCTCCGGGTGGTGGAGGCCGCGGGTGGGAGTCAGGTGCCGTCACGGCTTCGGGATGCGGCCGCGTGTCGCGCAGGCAGGCTGCGTACGCGCTGCGGTGGGCTCCCGGAGAATCGTCGCCCCGTACATCGCCGCGACTCCACGGCCGTGGAGTGCTGGGATCGGGACGCGGCGCACCGAGCCCCGGAGGGCACCTGGTGCAGCAATGAGGTTAACACTACCGACCCCCTCAGACATTCCCCGGCCTCAGGCTTGCCAATCGTGTCCGGAGGGCCCGGCTCTGCGCCGGGCCCCAACGCCCTGTTCAGCGCCTGTTTCAGGCGTCCATCGGCAGCACGGTGGCCCCGGTCCGGTCGACGCCCAAGCGGTGTGCGGCGAACGCCGGATCGCCGCCGTGGCCGTGGTGTCCGGCGAAGGAGAGCACCTTGTCGGCGTTCGCCTCGTCGGTCAGCGCGAGCACCGTCGGACCGGCGCCGGAGATGACGGCCGGGACGCCCTCGGCGCGCAGCGCGCCGACGAGTCCGGCGCTGTCCGGCATCGCGGAGGCGCGGTAGTCCTGGTGCAGCCGGTCCTCGGTGGCGGCGAGGAGCAGCTCGGGGCGCCTGGTCAGGGCCTCGACGAGCAGCGCGGAGCGGCCGGCGTTGACGGCGGCGTCGGCCAGCGGGACGGTCCTGGGCAGCAGGCCGCGGGCGGTCTCGGTGAGCACCTCGCCGGACGGCACGAACACCACGGGGACGACCTGGTCGGAGGGCTCCAGCGTGACCGCCTTCGCCGTCTCCTCCTCCGTCCACGCGATGGTGAAGTTGCCGCGCAGACAGGCCGCGACGTTGTCGGGGTGGCCCTCCAGCTCGGAGGCGAGGGCCAGCAACGCGTCGTCGTCGAGCGCGGAGGGGCCGCCGATGGTGACGGCCCGGGCGGCGACGATCCCGGCGCAGATCGCTGCGGAGGAGGAGCCGAGGCCCCGGCCGTGCGGTATCCGGTTGGCGCAGACCACTTCGAGGCCGCGGGGCTGCCCGCCGAGCCGGTCGAAGGCGGCGCGCATCGAGCGGACCAGCAGGTGGCGCTCGTCGCGCGGCAGCGTCTCGGCGCCCTCGCCGGCGATGTCGACGGAGAGGCCGGAGTCGGCGACCCGGACGACGACGTCGTCGTACAGACCCAGGGCGAGTCCGAAGGCGTCGAAGCCCGGACCGAGATTGGCGCTGGTCGCGGGAACCCTGACCCGGACGGCGGCGGCACGGAACGCTGGACCGGCCATGCGGTGGACTCTCCTGGGGAAATCGTGGCGGCGCGGATCGCGTCGTCGGTGCGAGGGTGGGGAGGGCGCCGCGGGCCCCGTCCGGGGCGGGCGGTCTCGGTCGTCGGCACGGCCCCTACCAGGCCGAGCCCGGGGCAGGTGCCAAACGGCCGGAGCCAGACTATCGAAGAGAGGTTCCCCAGTGGTACACCCCGCGGGCCTTCGATCTGGTGTGTTGCCGCTTCTGGCCGGAATGCGCCCCGGAACGGCTTCGCAATCACCCCGGAATCACTCGGGAATCGCACCGGAAAGCAGGCCGGGATTGACACCAAAGTGTCAATCGGGGGACGCCGAAGGACCGACCCTCGAAAGGGTCGGTCCGTCGGGACGTCAGGCCCCGTGCGGCGGGCGGGGGTCGGTCGGTCCAGCAGGTCGGTCCAGCGGGTCAGTCCAGCAGGCCCAGGCGGCGGGCGGCCGCCTCCGGGTCGACCGGGACGATCTGCGGCTGCGGCGCGCCGGCCACCGCCCAGTCCGGGTCCTTGAGGCCGTTGCCGGTCACGGTGCACACGATCCGCTGGCCGGGGTCGACGAGGCCGGCCTCCGCCTTGGCGAGCAGACCGGCCACCGAGGCGGCCGAGGCGGGCTCGACGAAGACACCCTCCTGGGACGCCAACAGCCGGTAGGCGCTGAGGATCTGACGGTCCGTCACCTTGTCGATGAGGCCGCCGGACTCGTCCCGCGCGGCGAGCGCGAAGTCCCAGGAGGCCGGGTTGCCGATGCGGATCGCGGTGGCGATGGTCTGCGGCTTCAGCACCGGGGCGCCGTCCACGATCGGGGCGGAGCCGGACGCCTGGAAGCCCCACATGCGCGGGGTGCGCGCGGCGAGGCCGTCGGTGGCGTATTCGCGGTAGCCCTTCCAGTACGCGGTGATGTTGCCCGCGTTGCCGACGGGGAGGACGTGGATGTCGGGGGCGTCGCCGAGCATGTCGACGATCTCGAAGGCCGCCGTCTTCTGGCCCTCGATGCGCACCGGGTTCACCGAGTTGACCAGCGCCACCGGGTACTTCTCGGACAACTCGCGCGCGAGCGTCAGGCAGTCGTCGAAGTTCCCGTCCACCTGGAGGATCCGGGCGCCGTGCACCAGCGCCTGGCCCATCTTGCCCAGGGCGATCTTGCCCTGGGGGACGAGCACCGCGCAGACCATCCCGGCGCGCACCGCGTACGCGGCGGCGGAGGCCGAGGTGTTGCCGGTGGAGGCGCAGATGACGGCCTGGGCGCCGTCCTCCTTGGCCTTGGAGATGGCCATCGTCATCCCGCGGTCCTTGAAGGAGCCGGTCGGGTTGGCGCCCTCGACCTTGAGGTAGACCTCGCAGCCGGTGCGCTCGGACAGCACCTGGGCGGGGACGAGCGGCGTGCCGCCCTCCAGCAGGGTGACCACCGGGGTGGTCGCGGAGACCGGCAGGCGGTCCCGGTACTCCTCGATCAGGCCGCGCCACTGGTGGGTGTGCGCGCCTCGGACGACGTTCTCGGCAACGGCGTTCATGGCTGTTCCTTATTCCCCTTCGACCCGCATGATGCTGGCCACGTCCCGCACGCTGTCCAGCGCGCGGAGCTTGTCGACCGTCGCCGACAGCGCGGCGTCGGTGGCACGGTGGGTGACGACGACGAGCGAGGCGTCCCCGTCACGGCCCTGCTGGCGCACGGTGTCGATGGAGACGCCGTGCTCGGCGAAGACGGACGCGACCTGGGCGAGCACGCCCGCCCGGTCGTCCACGTCCAGGCTGACGTGGTAGCGGGTGACGACCTCGCCCATGGGCTTGGCGGGCAGCCGGGTGTACACCGAGTCACCGGGGCCGGGGGCGCCCGCCAGCTTGTTGCGGCAGACGGCGACGAGGTCGCCGAGCACCGCGGAGGCGGTCGGGGAGCCGCCCGCGCCGGGGCCGTAGAACATCAGCCGGCCGGCGGCCTCGGCCTCGACGAACACCGCGTTGTACGCCTCGCGGACGGAGGCCAGCGGGTGCGAGAGCGGGATCATCGCCGGGTGGACGCGCGCGGTGACGGACTCGTTGTCCGCCGCCCGCTCGCAGATGGCGAGCAGTTTGACGACGCAGCCCATCTCCTTGGCGGAGGCGATGTCGGCGGCGGTCACCTCGGTGATGCCCTCGCGGTAGACGTCCGCGGCGGTCACCTTGGTGTGGAAGGCGATGCCGGCCAGGATCGCGGCCTTGGCGGCGGCGTCGAAGCCCTCGACGTCGGCGGTCGGGTCGGCCTCGGCGTAGCCGAGCGCGGTGGCCTCCTCCAGCGCCTCCGAGTAGCCGGCGCCGCTGGTGTCCATCTTGTCGAGGATGAAGTTGGTGGTGCCGTTGACGATGCCCAGCACCCGGTTGACCTTGTCCCCCGCGAGGGACTCGCGCAGCGGGCGCAGCAGCGGGATCGCGCCGGCCACCGCGGCCTCGTAGTACAGGTCGACCCCGGCCGCGGCGGCGGCCGCGTGCAGCTCGGTGCCGTCCTGGGCGAGCAGCGCCTTGTTGGCGCTGACCACCGAGGCGCCCTGCTTGAAGGCGGACAGGATCAGGGACTTGGAGGGCTCGATCCCGCCGACCACCTCGACCACCACGTCGATGTCGCCCCGGTTGATCAGGGCCTCGGCGTCGGTGGTGATGAGGTGCTCGGGTACGCCGGGGCGGGTCCGCCCGGCCCGGCGTACCGCGATTCCGGCGAGTTCGACCGGGGCACCGATGCGAGCGGTGAGGTCGTCGGCCGTCGTCGTCATGATGCGCGCCACCTCGGAGCCCACCACACCACAACCCAGCAACGCCACCTTCAGCGGGCGCGTACGCATCATCCGACTCCGCTCTGCATTCATCGTGCTTCGGTAATTCCGGCGGTTTTCAGGGGCCGCCGGACCCTTCGGTCCGTACCAGTCTCGGGGACTCTCCGCACGGATCTACGGCCGTTCCATGATCTGAGACGAGAATTTCGTCATCCGATATCGAGGCGCAGGAGATCCTCCTCCGTCTCGCGCCGGACGATCACCCGGGCCGCGCCGTCCTTGACGGCGAGCACGGGGGGCCTGAGGGCGTGGTTGTAGTTGCTCGACATCGAGCGGCAGTAGGCGCCGGTGGCGGGGACCGCGATCAGGTCGCCCGGGGCCAGGTCGGAGGGCAGGAAGGCGTCCTTGACCACGATGTCGCCGGACTCGCAGTGCTTGCCGACCACCCGGACCAGCATCGGGTCCGCGTCGCTGGTGCGCGACACCAGGGCCACCGAGTACTCCGCGTCGTACAGCGCCGTGCGGATGTTGTCGGACATGCCGCCGTCCACGCTGACGTAGGTGCGCAGGCCCTCGAGCGGCTTGACGGTGCCGACCTCGTACAGCGTGAACGCCGTCGGGCCGACGATCGCGCGGCCCGGCTCCACGCTCAGCCGGGGGGCGCGCAGGTCCGCTGCGGCGCACTCGCGGCGCACGATCTCCGTCAGGGCGACGGCGATCTCGGCGGGCTCGCGCGGGTCGTCCTCGCTGGTGTAGGCGATGCCCAGGCCCCCGCCGAGGTCGATCTCGGGCAGCTCGACGCCGTGCTCGTCGCGGATCCCGGCCAGCAGGCCGACCACGCGGCGGGCGGCCACCTCGAAGCCCGCCATGTCGAAGATCTGCGAGCCGATGTGCGAGTGGATGCCGCGCAGTTCGAGGCTGTCGTGGCCGAGCACCCGGCGCACGGCCTCGGCGGCGGCACCGCCGCTCAGGGAGAGCCCGAACTTCTGGTCCTCGTGCGCCGTGGCGATGAACTCGTGGGTGTGCGCCTCCACGCCGACGGTGATCCGGATCAGCACCTGCTGGCGCACGCCCTGCCGGGCGGCGATCGCGGCCAGGCGCTCGATCTCCTGGTAGGAGTCGACCACGATGTGGCCGACGCCGGTCTTCACCGCGTGCTCCAGCTCGTCCACGGTCTTGTTGTTGCCGTGCAGCGCGATCCGCTCCGGCGGCATCCCGGCGGCCAGCGCCACCGCCAGCTCACCGGTGCTGCACACGTCGACGTTCAGGCCCTCCTCGTGCAGCCAGCGCACGACCGCCTTGGAGAGGAACGCCTTTCCGGCGTAGTAGACGTCCGCTTCGGTGCCGAAGGCGTCGCGCCACGCACGGGCCCGGCTGCGGAAGTCCTCCTCGTCCATCACGTAGGCCGGGGTGCCGAACTCGGCCGCGATGCGCTTGACGTCCATCCCGCCGACGGTGACCACGCCCTCGGCGTCGCGGGCGACGGTGCGCGACCAGACCTTCGGGTCCAGGGCGTTCAGGTCGGCCGGCGGGGCCTGGTAGTGGCCCTCGGGCAGGACGTCGCCGTGGCGGGGACCTGCGGGGTGTGCGGAGCGACTCATCTTCCCGATTCCTTCGAGACTTCATGGCGAGGGGCGGCCGCCGGTCCCCGTTGACCGGTCAGCCGCCCCCGATGCGCGCTTGGGGGGTGGTGCCTACATCCGCTCGGGCGCCGACACGCCCAGGAGCGTCAGACCGTTGGCGAGCACGGTGCGCGTCGCCTCGACCAGCCAGAGGCGGGCCCGGTGCGTGTCCGTGAGCTCCTCGTCGCCCTTGGGCAGGAACATGCAGTTCTCGTACAGGCGGTGGTACTTGCCCGCGAGGTCCTCCAGGTACCGCGCGACCCGGTGCGGCTCGCGCAGCTCGCCGGCCGTGGCCAGCACGCGCGGGAACTCGGCGAGGTGGCCGAGCACGTCGGACTCCCACTCGGTGGCGAGCAGTTCGGGTTTGAAATCCTCGGCCGAGCCCTTGTCCACGCCCAGCTCCGCGGCCTTGCGGGCCACGCCGCACATGCGGGTGTGCGCGTACTGGACGTAGTAGACCGGGTTCTCGTTGGTCTGGCTCGTCAGGACGTTGATGTCCAGCGTGATCGTCGAGTCCGTGGAGGAGCGCGCGAGGGTGTAGCGGGCGGCGTCCACACCGATCCAGTCGACGACGTCGTCGATGGTGATGATGTTGCCGGCCCGCTTCGACATGCGGACCTCTTCGCCGTCGCGGAGCATCTTCACGAACTGGCCGATGCGGACCTCGATGTTGCGGTCCATGTCGTCGCCCGCGCAGGCCACGATCGCCCTGAGGCGGTTGACGTAGCCGTGGTGGTCGGCGCCCAGCATGTAGACCGCGACCTCGGCGCCGCGGTCCCGCTTGGACAGGTAGTACGCGGCGTCGGCGGCGAAGTAGGTCGTGTCGCCGTCCGCCTTGACCAGGACGCGGTCCTTGTCGTCGCCGAAGTCGGTGGTGCGCAGGAAGACCGCGCCGTCCTGCTCGAAGACGTGGCCCTGCTCGCGCAGCCGGTCCATCGCCTTCTCGACGGCGCCGGAGTCGTGCAGCGACTTCTCGGAGAACCAGACGTCGAAGTGGGTGCCGAACTCCTCCATCGAGCGCTTGATCTCGGCGACCATCAGCGCCAGGCCCTGGGTGCGGAACACCTGGAGCTGCTCGTCCTCGGGCAGGTCGAGCACGCCGGGGACGGCGTCGGTGATCGCCTTGGCGATGTCGACGATGTACTCGCCGACGTAGCCGTCCTCGGGGGCCTTGCGACCGTTCGCGGCGGCCTGGAGGGAGGCGGCGAACTTGGAGATCTGCACGCCGGCGTCGTTGAGGTAGTACTCGGTGGTGACCTCGGCGCCGGAGGCGCGCAGCACGCGGGCCAGCGAGTCGCCGACCGCGGCCCAGCGGACACCGCCGATGTGGATCGGGCCCGTCGGGTTGGCGGAGACGAACTCCAGGTTGATCTTCAGGCCCTCGAGCGCGTCGTTGCGGCCGTACTCCGCGCCGGCCTCCACGACGGTGCGTGCGAGCGCGCCGGCGGTGGCGGTGTCCAGGGTGATGTTCAGGAAGCCCGGACCGGCGATGTCGACCTTGGCGACGCCGGTGATCCCTCGCAGACGCTCGGCCAGTCCCTCGGCGATGACGCGCGGCGGCTTGCCGGCCGCCTTCGCGAGCTGGAGGGCCACGTTCGTCGCGTAGTCGCCGTGGTCCCGGTTCTTGGGCCGTTCGACCGTCACGTGCTCGGGCACGGCGACGGCCAGCTCGCCCGCCTCGACGGCGGAGCTCACTGCGGCCTGGATTGCCTGGGAAAGGTCTGCGGGGGTCACGACGCCAAGCGTAGGCGAGACAGGGGTGCCGTCCGCCACTCGGTTTGTCCTGTGAGACCGGCGGTGAGACCGGTGCCGCGCCGTCGCAGTGGGGGCGTCAGCCGCGATCGGTGCGCTCTGTTCGCTCAGGGCGAAACCGTTCGTGCTGTTCGTCCTGCCCCTTGAGCCTCATCAGCCTCCGGACGAGGGCGACGAGGTCGGCCGGGTCGAAGGGCTTGCCGAGGTAGCCGTCGACGCCGACCGTCTCCCCCAGGTCCAGGTCCGCCGGGGTGCAGGCGCTGACGATCGCGATCGGCAGGTCGCTCGTGTCCGGGGTCGCGCGCAGCCGGGCCGCCGTCCGCAGGCCGTCCAGCCGGGGCATCACCACGTCCAGGGTCACCACGTCCGGCTTGACCCGGCGGATGACCTCCAGGCACTCGGCGCCATCGGCTGCGGTCACGACCTCGAAGCCTTCGAGCTCCAGGTTGACCCTGATCAGCTGGCGGATCACCTCGCTGTCGTCCACCACGAGGACCCGCCCGGACACTCCCGACACCTCACCGAGGGTATCGGCGGGCCCCCCGGCGCGTCCGGCCTTTGGGCACTTCCGCCCCCGGGGCCCGCACCGGCCGGGCCGGGAAACCCGTGCACGGAGCACAGTCCGGGCCTGGTAGTGTTCTCCACGTCGGAAGCGCGAGCGACCGGCAGGCCGTCAGGCCCCCGTAGCTCAGGGGATAGAGCACCGCCCTCCGGAGGCGGGTGCGTAGGTTCGAATCCTACCGGGGGCACTTCGCAGTAGGTGCAACAGAGGCTCAGGTCAGTGGAGTTGGTCCACGGATCTGGGCCTTTTCCGTGTCCCCCGCCGGGCCTCAGCCGCCCTCGACCTGGGCGTAGAGGGCCGCGATGGTGTGGTCGAAGTAGGCGCTGTACGAGGTGTCGTCGGTGTCGCCGCCCTGCTGGTAGCCGCCGATCGCGCCGACGACGTCGCCGGTGGCGGTGTTGATCCACGGGCCGCCGCTGGTGCCGGCCGGGTAGGACGAGCACTGGACGGAGCGCTGGTAGGCGCTCTGCTGGTCGGTGGTGTTGGTGCAGAGGCTGGGCGTCTCGGAGCCCGCCGGGTAGCCGTAGAGGCGGACGGTGGCGCCGAAGGGCTCGTCGGTGCCGAGCTTGTTGCCGCCGACGACGTCCTCGACCCTGCGGCCGTTGTTGGGCGCCGTCTCCAGGATGGCGAAGTCCTCGTCCACATCGGCCTTCTGGGACCAGCCGGTGGTGGTGTGGATCGCCGTGACCTGCCAGGTGCCGTACGGGGCGTTGCCGTCGCGGTAGCCGGGGGCGAAGGTGACGCCGTCGGTGCTGGTCAGGCAGTGGGCGGCGGTGAGCAGCAGGTTGCCGCCGCCGCTGTGCAGCACGCTGGCGGTGCAGAAGTGGTTGCCGGCCGTGACGGAGCCGGTGAACAGCGCGCCGACGGTGGCGCTCTCGCGGGCGTCGGCGGGGGCGGGGGCGGTAACGCCGAAGCCGGCGGTGCGCTGGGTGGGGACGGCGGCCGGGGTCGTCGCGGCGGGGGTCGGGG
>NZ_JOCF01000054.1 GCF_000720635.1 Streptomyces sp. NRRL WC-3742
GCCGGCGTAGTGGTGGACGCGCACGCCGTGGTCACGCAGGACCTGGGCGAAGGCGTCGTGCTCCTCGCGGGCGCGCTTGGCCCACAGGATGTCGTCGAAAAGGAGCTCGTCGACGTTGCGCGGGGTCAGCCGGGACAGTTCCAGGCCGGGGCGGTGCAGGATCACCTGGCGCAGGCGGCCGGTCTCGGACTCGACGCGAAGGGTGGACATGATCGGTGCTCCTTCTCTTCAGTGCTGGTGGGCTGGTGGGCGTCCGCTTCAGTGCTGGTGCCGTGGCGTCAGCCGGCGGCGCTGGTCGGCGTGCGGGCGCTTCAGCCAGATGTAGACCGGGATGCCGAGCAGGATGGTGAAGAGGCCGTAGTAGACGGTCTGGTAGCCGCTGCCCTGGATCGACCAGTACGAGAAGGCGAGCGCGAGAACGGTGACGGTGACGTCTCGGGCGAAGCGCCGCCGCTCCAGTTCCTCCCGGCCGCGCACCGCCAGCCAGTACAGGTGGGCGGCGGCCGAGACCAGGTAGGGGATGACGGCGGTGAGCACGCTCAGCAGCACGATCTCGGTGAAGACCTTGGTGAACCGGGTGTAGCTGATCACGGTGAGCGCCGAGGCGAGGACGGTGGCGGAGACGATGCCGAAGGCGGGCACCTCGCTGCGGCCGCGGACCTTGGTGAACGCCTGCGGGAAGAGCCCGTCGCGGCCGGCAGCCATCGGCATCTCCGCGCAGATCAGGGTCCAGCCGTTGAGCGCGCCGAGCCCGGAGACGATCGCCGCGGCGGCGACCAGATTGCCGGCCCAGTGGCCGCCCGCGATGTTGTTCATGGCGTCGGTGAACGGCGCGGTGGAGTTGCCCAGTTGGGTGTGCGGGACGGTGCCGAACACGGCTAGCGTGCCGAGCAGGTAGATCGCGGCGCAGGCCAGCGTGCCGTACACGGTCGCCCGCGGCACGTTGCGCTTCGGCTCGCGCACCCGCCCGGCGGCAACGGAGGCGGTTTCCAGGCCGATGTAGCTGAACAGGGCGATTGCCCCGGCTGCCGAGATTGCACCGAGGGCCGAGCCGCCGCCGGCATTGAAGGCGCCGAAGTTGCCGGACTTGATGAACAGCAGACCGGCCGTGGCCATGAACGCCAGTGGCAGGAACTTCAGCACCGTGGTGACCACCTGGAACGCGCCGATGTTGCGCATTCCGGTGAGGTTGACGGCGGCCGGCAGCCACAGCCCGGCCAGCGCAATAGCGATCGAACCCCAGGTGTGGTGGCCCTTGTTGACAAACACCTCGACGTAACCCACCCAGGCCACCACGATGGCCGCATTGCCGGCCCAGGCGGTTATCCAGTACGACCAGGCGGTCAGGAACCCGGCGAACTCGCCGAACGCCTCACGGGCGTAGACGTACGGGCCGCCACTGCCCGGCACCCGCTCCGACAGCCGCCCGAAGACCACCGCGAGCGCCAACGCCCCGATCGTCACCAGGAGGAACGCCACCAGCGCGATCGGCCCGTACGGGGCGAGCGCGGAGGGCAGCGCGAACACCCCGGTACCGATGATGCTGCCGACGACCAGGGCGGTCGCGGCCGGCAGCCCGAACGTCTTGTTCCGCTGCGTGGGCGATGCGGCTGCCGGTCTTCCGTGGTCGGGCGCGGACATGAGCTGACTCCTTATGCGGTGGGCGGGAAGGCGGACGAGGCACTCGAAGGCTCGCTGTCCGCCGGTAGAGATCCTCCGGGCGGCGAGCCGGCGCGCCCCAGGGACCGTCGGTCCCTCGTCCTGCCGCCACGGGTCCCGACTGCAACAGCCCGAGGGTCCCGGGTCCCGCACGTGCTGGCGCGGGGTTCGGAGCACAACAGCCGGTCGGGACGACTGACCGTCGCCTGCTGATTCGTCAGGGCGCAGGCGTCGTAGGGGCACGCGCCACCCGCGTGGGTGGGCCGATCAGGGACCTGTGGCCTTCGGTGCGGCCCGTCGGTCCCTGTGCTGCCGTACCCAGGGCCGCGAGAGTAGCGGCGCAGCCCCGATGGCGGTTGCTCCGCGCCCCGGAACCCAAGGCGATCTCGCCCCATCGACCAGCAGGCCACCCCGAAGGAGTTCACGGACATGCCCAGTACTTCCCGCCCTGCGCGGTCCGCCCGTCCCATCCCGCCGTGGCGCGGCCACCTGCGCCGGGCCCTCGGCGAGGAGATCAACGAGCTGGCCCGGCCCCTGGACCGAGCCCGCAGCCGGGCCCTGCTCCTCGCCGTGCTCGGCATCGCCCTGGCCGGCCTGCTGGGCGCCGGCGCCGCATTCGCCTACCTCACCGCCGCGCCGACCAGTGCGGCGCACGTCACCGGCGACGCGGTCTGCGTCGGCCTGCTCACCCTGGTCGGCCTGTCCGTCCTCGTCGCCGCCGGCCTCGGTCGGCGGCTGGACACCCTTGACCGGCGAGCGGACCAGGCATGGCAACACTCCTGGGCACGACTCGAACCCGACTGGTCCGGTCGCGCCTCCCGCAAGCCCCGCACCGACGACACCCAGCGCGGCTGAACAACCGTCATCGGACACAGCGACCGGACCATCTCAGCCTTCGGGAAGGACGACAGCACCCCATGCCGAAACAGCCCCTCGATGACGCGACCGCGCACGCCCTCGTCGCCGCGGCGACCGCCGCGCCCTCCATCCACAACACCCAGCCCTGGCGGTTCCGCCTTCGACGCACCCGCCCGCACCATCCACGTACACGCCGCCTCCCGGTACGCCCTGCGGGCCACCGACCCCGACGCCCGGGCATTACACGTCTCGGTCGGCGCCGCGCTCTGCAACCTCGCCGCGGCCGCCGTCCACCTGGGACGGGAACCCGTCGTCCGGCTGCTGCCCCGCCCCGAGGTCCCCGACCTGCTCGCCACCGTCCGCCTCGCCGGGCGGCCCCGCGCCGCCCTGCTGCGCCGGCCCGACCTCTACCGGGCAATCTGGCGCCGCCGCAGCAGCCGCCTCCCGTTCAGCCCCGAGCCGGTTCCCGGCACCGTCCTCGCCGAGCTCACCGCGGCCGCCCGCCTCGACGGCGCGGACCTTCGCCGACCGGACCGGCACGAACGCACCCGACTGCTCGATCTCACCGCCGAAGCAGAACGCCGCAGCACCACCGACCCGGAACGCCGGGCCGAAACCCTGGCCTGCATCACCGACCCCAAGGACACCAGGGGCCTGCCCGCCTACGCCATCGGGCCCCAGGACACGGCCGGGCAGCTGCCGATGCGCGCCTTCGCCGGACAACAGGACGGCCTCGTCCGGCAACGGGCCGCCTTCGAGCCCGACCCCCAGCTCCTCCTGCTCACCACCGGCCACGACCGCCGCGCGGACTGGCTGCGCGCCGGACAGGCGCTCCAGCACGCCCTCCTCCTGCTCACCCTCCATGGCCTGCGCGCCTCCATGCTGCACCAGGCCCTGGAATGGCCCGACCTGCGCCCCCGGATGGCCGTAACCTCCCCGGACCGCTGCGCTCCCCAGATGCTCCTGCGCATCGGCTACGGCCCGGCCGGCTACCCCACCCCACGCCACCACGCCGCCGCCCTGTTCGGACAGCACGACCTGCAGGCGGCCATCGCAGCGTGACCCACACCCCGCGCTGCGCCGACCAGGGGGAAGTAGGGCCATCCGGCCCTACCGGCTGATCGACAGCCGCGGCACACTGCCGTGTGGATTCATCCGCCCCGCCCTGGCAGCGGGCAGAGGCAAACGGAGAAGGCATGGCGGAGAACGTGGCAGGTCAGGCGAACACCCCGGTCAAGGTATTCCTCCTCGACGACCACGAGGTCGTCCGCCGGGGCGTGCAGGACCTCCTGGACGCCGAACCCGACCTGACCGTGATCGGCGAGGCGGGCACCGTCGAGCAGGCCCTGGCCCGGGTGCCTGCGCTGCGCCCCGACGTCGCCGTCCTGGACATGCGTCTGCCCGACGGCGACGGCGTCACGGTCTGCCGGGAGCTGCGCTCACGCATGCCGGAGCTGGCCTGCCTGATCCTCACCTCGTTCGACGACGAGGAGGCCCTGCTGGACTCCATCGTGGCCGGGGCCGCCGGGTACGTCCTGAAGCAGATCAGCGGTACCGACCTGGTCTCCGCCGTCCGCACGGTCGCCTCCGGCCAGTCCATGCTCGACCCCGGCGCCACCGCGCGGCTGATGGCCCGCCTGCGCGGCGAATCCACCCAGCGGACCCCCGACTTCCCCCAACTCACCGACCGCGAGCGGGAGATCCTCGCCCTGATCGGCGAAGGGCTGACCAATCGTCAGATCGGCCAGCGCCTCTACCTCGCCGAGAAGACCGTCAAGAACCACATCTCCCGCCTGCTGGCCAAGCTCGGCGTCGAGCGCCGCGTCCAAGCCGCCGTCATCGCCAGTCAGACCTTGGCCGCCCACACCACCACAGGCCGCCCGGCCTCGTGACCCCGCCTTCGGCTCCGACCGGGGCGAGAGGGACCTGAACCTCCAGCACAGGGTGCGGACACCGCCGGCCTATGGTTCGGCGACGGGCGGCTCGCGCACCGAGGAGGCCCAGTGGGCTGTCGGCCTCGTGCGCATCGGGCCGTTGGCCGGGCGCATCGGTGCCGTTCGGCCCTGGAAGCACCCCCTCACGGCGGCCAGACTCAGAGTCGGCGACCCGGTTGGCGGGTCCGGAGGCCAGGAGGCAGAAGTGCCCGGATCCGTTCGGCATCGACCGTCGTCCGCGACGGGAACGGCCCCGCCGGAGCGTGGTCACGGACCCACCGGCGGGCAACGGGCGGTGCGATGGCTGGGCGGCGCCGTATTGGCCGGACACGGCCTTGTCCATCTCTTGGGCGTGGCTGTGCTGTGGCGGCTCGCCGGCACACTCGTCATGCGCCACGACACAGAGGTGAGGTTCCCGTGAGCCGGGCAGCGGCCGTCGGGCGCCCTCCACGCACGCTCACCGGTCGGGCGCGCCGGGAATGGGCGTCCCTTGCCGTCCCCACCCCACGGTCCGCGGTGTTCGATCCGGCCATGGTGGTGCACCTTCCTCCGCCGGTGCGGCGCTGGCTGGTGCACGCCATCGCCCCCGGGACCGCGCTGCTGCGCTCGGTCGAGTTGGCCATGCACGGCGAGATCCGCCTGGGCGCTTGGCGGAGGTTTGAGGCCGCTCAGATCCTCACCCCGCCGCAGGGGTTCCTCTGGGCGGCGACCGCGCATCTGACCGCCTTGCCGGTCAGCGGGTTCGACCGGTACAGCAACGGGACCGGCGAGATGCGCTGGCGGCTGCTCGGCGCGTTCCCGGTCATGTCCGGCGCCGGAGCCGACATCACCCGCAGCGCCGCCGGTCGTCTGGCGGGCGAGTTCGTTTTCGTGCCGACTGCGGCCCTGGGGCCGGCGATCGTCTGGGAGCCGATCGACGACCGGCGGGCCGTCGCCCGGGTCCCGGTCGGGGAGCGTGAGGTCCATGTGACGGTGGAGGTCGCGGCTTCGGGGGCGTTGGAGTCGGTCACGCTGTGCCGATGGGGTGATCCGGACCGCAGCGGCTACCGCGAGCACGTCTTCGGCGCCGGCTTCCAGGACGAGGCCGTCTTCGGCGGCTTCACGATCCCACGCACCGCGAGCGCCGGATGGTGGTACGGCACCGAGCGCTGGTCGGAGGGCGAGTTTTTCAGGTTCACCATCGACCGCGCTGTGTACCGCTGAGGAGGAGTCGGTCGGCGGCGACCGCAGCGGGAAACGCGAAGACCGTCAACGGGGCGAACTCGATCGCCGGCGCCTGGACAGCCATCGCCCGTCAGCCCCTCGGTGCCGGCCGGCCGTCTTCAGGTTGAACAGCGCCGAGCCGGAGATGTGCAGGGATCGGCCGTCCGGATCGGCAACGGGCACGGTGCGTGTGGGGTCGGCGAAGACCAGCAGGCTCCTGCGGTCTGGGCCGGGGCGGAAGCGCCAGGGCTGGCTGTTGTGTCAGCGCCGTCCGGGAGCGAGCGGGCCGAGGTGGCTGAAGCGGCTGGCCCGGCGCTGGACGCGGTGCTCGTGGCCGCGCCGGCGGCCTCGATGTCCAGGGCGCCGGCAGCCTGCACGGACATGCCGACCGGCGCAGCCACAGCCTGCCGGTCTGCGGAGCTGTCCGGCAGCGGGCGGGCGAGAGGTTCGCGGGTTCGGGTCAACGTCCCGGTCCTGCCGTTTCGTTGTGGGCGTGGCGGACGATGAGGACGGGGCAGCGGGCATGCTGCACACGGTGCCGGCGGACCGATCCGAGCAGGGGCACCTCGGACTCCATGTCCAGCTCCTCCGCTCGTCACCCATCGCTCACACGATGACCGGCCCGGCACCGGGCAGCACAGGGCCGGCAAGCTCCCGAAGCGGGGACCTTCGGGCCTGTCGGCGGGATCGATCCGAGCACGGGTGGGCTGCCGCCGCCTGCGCCCGGCCGCTACTGTGAACCCGAGGCCCTGCTGAGACGGGTCACGCACGTCGAGGAGGACACCCGTGGGCGGGGACAAGGCCGCATCGCCACAGCTGCGTCTGGACGAGCTGCTGGACGAACTCCAGTCCCGCATCGACGCCGCGCGCGGCACCCGTGACCGGGTCCACAACCTGCTGGAGGCGGTACTCTCCGTCGGCCGCGAGCTCGACCTCACCCAGGCGCTGCGTCGGATCGTCGAGGCGGCCGCCGTCCTGGTGGACGCCCGATACGCGGCACTCGGCGTGATCGGACCGGACGGGCAGAGCCTGTCACAGTTCCACACGGTCGGGATGTCGGAGGAGGAGATCGCGGAGATCGGCCCTTACCCCACGGGCAAGGGCATCCTCGGTGAACTGATCCGGCATCCGGAGCCGCTGCAACTGGCCGAGCTGTCCGCACACGCCTCGTCCTACGGTTTTCCAGCGAACCATCCGGTGATGCACACCTTCCTCGGGGTCCCGGTGCGGATCCGTGGCGAGGTGTTCGGCAATCTCTACCTCGCGGAGAAGCACGGCGGCGCTCAGTTCGACTCCGACGACGAGACGGTGATCACCACCCTGGCGGTCGCGGCGGGCGTGGCCATCGACAACGCCCGGTTGTACGAGGAGTCGCAGCGTCAGCAGCGCTGGCTGCGCGCCAGCGCGGAGATCACCCGGGGCCTGCTGTCCGGCAGCCCGCGTGGAGAGGTACTGGAGCTGATCGCCCAGCGCGCCCGGGAGATCACCGGGGCGGAGCTCGCCGACGTGTCCGTGCCGCTGCCCGGAACGGGCCGGCTGACGGTCGAACTCGCCGTCGGCTCGGACGCCACCGGAAGGCTGGGGCTGACGGTCCCGGCCGAGGGCACCCTGTCCGGCGCGGCGTACACCAGCGGGGCACCGGCGACCAGTACCGACCTTCACACGGACCCCCGGTTCGCTGCCGGGCCGCGACGCTTCGACGGCTTGGGCCCGGCGGTCGCGGTCCCGCTCGGCGCCGCCGACGGCCAGGTCCAGGGCGTCCTGCTTCTCGCGCGGCCGTCCGGGCAGCCCGCGTTCACCACGGAGGAGATCGGGCCGCTGCTCGGTTTCGCCGACCAGGCGGCGCTGGCCCTGGAGCTGGCCGCGCGCCGCAGCGACGCCGAGCAGCTGGCGCTGCTGGAGGACCGCGACCGCATCGCGCGTGACCTGCACGACCTCGCGATCCAGCGACTGTTCGCCACCGGGATGACTCTCCAGAGCGCCGCCCGTTTCATCGAGCACCCGGGCGCGGCGGACAGGGTGGTACGCGCAGTGGGCGATCTGGACGAGACCATCAAGATCATCAGGTCGACGATCTTCGGCCTGCGCGCCCGTGACCAGGACGCCACCCACAGCCTTCGCGCTCAAGCCGCCCTGGTCGTCGGGGAAGCGCAGGAGGCGCTCGGCTTCGCACCTCAGCTCAGCATGGAGGGGTTGCTCGACACCGATGTGTCCGCCGAGTTGGCCGAACAGGTGATGGCCGTGCTCCGGGAGGCGCTGAGCAATGCCGCTCGGCATTCCCGCGCCGACCGGGTGGAGGTCGTCCTGCGGGCCACCGGGACGGACGTCGTCCTCGTGGTGGCCGACAACGGCGTCGGCATCCCTGCCGACGGCCGCCGCAGCGGGCTGAGCAACCTCGCCGAGCGGGCGGGCAAGGTGGGCGGCACGTTCGAACTGCAGACGCCGGAGGAAACCGGGACCCGGCTGGTCTGGAAGGCGCCGCTGGCGCAGACGTAAGCAGCCGTACGGCGCCGGCAGCAGTCGCCGCCGGGTCATAGTTCCCCGGCCGGGGCCACCGGTGCCAACCGTCGGCCCGTCACCAGCTCCGGCCGCAGGCGCACGGTGCCCGCTCCCGGCGTCGCAGTGGCGTGTCCGAGCACGGTGACGCTCCAGCCGCCGCCGTCCGCCTCGCTGACCTCGCTCGCCTCGAAGGCCACCACCGCCCGGTCCAGGGCCCGTCCGAGGCCGACCGTGACCGGCACCCACAGCAGCAGGGAACCGTCGTCCTCGAGGCGGAAGCGGACCGGCAGCACGGCGGGCAGCGCGCCGACCGTGTACACCAGGCGCCCCACCTGCCGTCCTGACAGCAGCGCCAGCCACTGCCGGTCGCTGACCGCTTCACGTTCGCGTTCCATGCCCCCGATACTCACCCCGCAGCCGCGACCGCAGCGAGGGCCGGACGTCCCCTTCTCCCCGACCGGCCGGCCCCATTGCGCGCCGTCACCGGGTCCGCCATGGCAGGGTCGCGACGATCCTGCCTGCCGAACAACCTGCGGACCAGGGCCGAACGGCCCGGTTCCGTTTCTGCCATCGGGACCCCGCGGCCCCGTGACGGGAGACTGGGCCCAGGCGCAGAAGCGTTGACGCACGTCAAGCTGGTGACGGGCACGGGTAACCGCGACGTAGACGAGCCGCGCCTCGTCCGACTTCATGGGCAGCTGGCGCCCCTCGTCGGTCACCGGCGGAGGCGAGAACCCCTCGCCGACGCGTACGGTGCCCCACTCACGGCCCTTCTCCTTGTGCACGGTGGACACCGTGACCCTGGCGTCGCCCTCCGGGCTCAGCTGCGCCACGGCCTTGAGGACCACCTGCGGCCCGTAGTCGTCGACCAGTTTGACGATCGCCTTCAGGTCCTGGCCGGCCTTGTCCTGCTCGACGTACTCCTGTACCTCACCCCAGGACTTGAACAGAAACAGCTCGGGGTGACTGGTTCGGCGTCCCGCCTGGAGTTCGAGGGCGGCGTTCGCGATCCGCTCCGGCGCCGTCGCCACCGCCGGCCAGCGCAACCGGCACCCCGTCCTTCAGGAAGCCCAGGACCTCCTGCATCGCGTCCGCGTTGCCCCGGCACAGCACCGCATCAGGCTCGCCCACCAGCCCGATCCGCGAATCGACTGATCCGAATCCGGTCAGGCGCAGGTCCAACCCGCATGCCGGAGCCACCGGTTGGCCTCCTCCGCGACCCGGGGCCGAGGCTTCACACACCGACGTTGGACTCCCTCCTCGCATGCGCGCAGGCATCACCTAAAATCGGCCGCTTGTGCGGTGATGCGCCCGAGGAACCGATCCTTCGCCCTCCTCCGGCAGGGTGCGACCGCGCAGCCGAAACGTGGGGGAGGCAGGTCGTGGACATGGCGCGCAGAGTTGTCACGTGTGAGCATCTGGAAGGGGTCGCGCGCGCGGCTCTGGGGGCCGGACATCGCCTCACCGGCGTGTCACGGCTCCGAGGCGGCAGCAAGAAGGGCGTGTACCGCCTCATCTTTGACGATGACACCAGCGCGATCGTCTACATCTGGGACGACGCCGAGAACTACTGGCCCGCCACGCATGCCGGTGACGCCGAGGATCACGCGAACCCGTTCTCACACGCCTCCGGCATCGATCTGTTCCAGGCCGCCAACACCCGCCTGGATGCCCTCGGGATCCGCACACCCCGAATTCTTCTGGCCGACCGGAGCCGGAGCCGCTACCCGGCGGACACCGCCGTCGTCGAGGACGTGCCCGGCGAGAACCTCGAGGCACTGCTCCGCCGCGACCCGCACCGCGCGGAGGCGACCTTGGCGCTGCTGGCCGAGGCACTCGACGTCATGCGGCGGCACACAGGACCGGGCTTCGGCAAGGTCGCCCTGATCGACGATGGCGGCACCTCCCGGGGCCGATCGTGTGAGCAGGTCGTCCTCGACCGCGCGCTCGACGACCTCGCTGAGGCCGCCTCGCGCGACGCCCGGATCGGGCGTGTCCGCGAGCGCCTGGAGCAGGAGGTTCGCGGGCTGGCCGCCTCCGTGTGTCCGCGCTCGGAGTACGGGCTCATCCATGGGGAGCTCGGGCCCGACCACGTGCTGGTGGACCGGCTCGGGCAGCCGGTCCTCATCGACATCGAGGGCCTCATGTTCTTCGACGTCGAATGGGAGCATGCGTTCCTACGAATCCGCTTCGGCGAGCACTACCGGTGGCTGAACAGCGGTCGCCTCGATGAACAGCGTCTGGCCTTCTACATGCTGGCGATGCGACTGTCGCTCGTCGCCGGACCGCTGCGGCTGCTGGATGGAGACTTCCCCGACCGTGAAGCGATGATGGGGATCGCCGAGTACAACCTCCAGCAGGCGCTTGCCTTCCTGCCCTCGGACGACCGCTGAACACCTTGGAATCGATCATCTAGCCTGAGGCGATGCATCTGAGCCTCGCGTACCGGACTGCCGAATCACTGCTCGCGGAAATTCCCTCACGGTGGTCGCACTCCCGACGAGTCCTCGAGCAGGCCCGGCTTCTCGCGCCGGTGCTCGGGGCGGACGGCGAGCTGGTTGCCGTCGCCGCGATCCTGCACGATGTCGGCTACGCCGCCTCAGTGGTCGACACCGGGCAGCACATGATCGACGGTGCCCGGTACCTGAGGCATTCGGGCGTCGATCCGACGGTCTGCTCGCTCGTCGCCTACCACTCCTCCTCGGAATGGGAGGCCGCCGAACTGGGCTTGTCGGCCGAGCTTTCGGCCTTCCGCCGGCCACCGTCCGAGCTACTGGACGCGATCACCTACTGCGATCTCACCAGCGGCCCTGACGGCACCGTGGTCGACCCCGTCTCCAGGCTCGACGAGGTACTCCGGCGATACGGCGCGGATCACGTTGTGCATCGCGCCGTGTCAGCAGCCAGGCCGGCCTTGCTGGCCATGGTCGACCGCGTGGCGAAGCGGCTCACCGAGACCGGCCGTTCCTGACTCAGCCGAGGTGAGGGGCCGTCTCGGTCCGGAAGCCGTGGCCGAGGCGGAGCCTGGTCGTCGGGGCGATGTCCAGCGCTACCAGTTCCTCGCGAGGCACCCAACGGACCTCGAAGGACTCGGAGCTGGCACCCAGGTCGCCGCCGACCGGCTTCGCCCGGAAACAAAGGGAGAACTCCTGCCGGACCTCCCCGTCCGAGAACTCGATCACGTGGCCCGGATCGCTGTAGGTGCCGACGAGACCGGTGACCTCGACCTCGATGCCCGTCTCCTCCCGCACTTCGCGTACGACGGCGCCCGGAAGGTTCTCACCGATCTCGAGAACTCCGCCCGGCATCCCCCACCGACCGTTGTCGGAGCGCCGCTCAAGGAGCAGCTCTCCGCGGTCGTTCACCACGAAGGCGGTGACGGCGGGTACGATCCGCTGGGCCTTTGGGGCGCCTGGGTCGTCGAAGTAGTCGGTACGGCTCACAATGCCTGCCTCGGTAGGGGAACAGCACTCGCCCAGACCTTGTCGAAGCTGTGCTGGTAGGTCAAGACCAGCTGGGCGCCGACGACTCGCCTCAGGTGCAGCACCGGGGTCAGCGGGGCGCTCACCCCGTAGATCTGGGTGTTGACGAGCATCTCGTCGTCGAACCTGTACAGGGAGTTGTGAAGCGTGGAACGGTGAGATCGGAACTCGATGCCGGGCGTACCGTAGAGCGGCCGGTAGAGCTTCATGACCTCGCGTACCTTGTACGCGACGCCCTCGCCGATCTCCTCCTCCTCGCCACGGCGCGCGATCTCGGGGCTGTCCGGGTCGCCGAGCAGCACGCGGACACGGACTCCCGACCGCGCCCGTTCAGTGAGCGTCCGATGCCACCGCGGGTTCTCGGCGAGATGCACGCCGGCGTGAACGAGGACGCCGATCTCGGTCGTGGCCCGCTCGGCGAACTGCAGCCACAACTCCGGTGGTACGGAGGACCGGTGCGGGTAGAGGTGGACGATCTCCGCATCAGCCTCGTCGACGCGCTGGGTCTCCGACTTCGCGTCCGGCCAGAGATAGTCCTCGTCGATCTGCAGGCGGACAAAGATGATCTTGATCAGGGGTGCATTTGGAGACTGAGAGCAGGTATCCGGCCGTCCCACAGAAGGTCGGCATGGACGATGAGTGCTCTCGTGTGTTCGCACGTGCAGCAGGGTGTACTCATCCTCATGCTGACCTCATGCTGACTTTCCTGACTGACCGTCAGGTCGCTATCGCCCCGGCGGCCTCATCGCTGGCTCCACGGTCCATCCGGTTGGGGGGAACCACTTCATCCGACAGGCCCGCCCTCCAGGGCTGAGCACGACCCGGGTGGAGCTGCTGGTCCTTGCCGTACGCGCGGCGTTGCAAACCCTCCAGGGCTGAGCACGACCCGCGTGGGGCACCTGGCCGTGCAGGAACTGGGCGGGTTGCAAGCCCTCCAGGGCTGAGCACGACCGGTGATGGCCGCGAGGACGGCGGGCAGTTCGGTGGGTTGCAAGCCCTCCGGGGCTGAGCACGACGTGACGGCGAGTGGGCCGGCCACGAGACCACGTTGCAAGCCCTCCAGGGCTGAGCACGACGTCATGAAGTCCCGCCGAACGACCACCGTTCGGGAGATGTTGCAAGCCCTCCAGGGCTGAGCACGACCTGCTGACCTCGCCCGGCGCGTAGGTGGCTGGCGTGTTGCAAGCCCTTCAGGGCTGAGCACGGCGGTGAGGTTGGCGACGTTCTCGACGCCTTCCTCGGGTTGCCAGCCCTCCAAGACTGAGCACGGCTCGCCCCGGCACCGGCCGCCTCCTCGTGATCGTGACGTTGCCAGCCCTCCAGGGCTGAGCACCACGGCCGCGCTGCGCATCCAGGACGAGGTACTCGACATGTTCCAAGCCCTCCGGGGCTGAGCACGACGGAATCGCAGGTCACCGCCACCGAACTGCTCATCCGGTTGCAAGCCCTCCGGGGGTGAGCGCGACCGACGTCGTGCGCACCGCAAAGGTCCCCGCCGGCATGTTGCAGGCCCTCCAAGGCCGAGCACGACGCCAAGGCCAACGGCGTGCAGGCCCTGCAGGACATCGGGTTGCAAGCCCTCCAGGGCTGACCGAGGTGCCCACCAACGCGTTCCAGTCGGCGTTCCTATTACAAGCCCTCCAGGGCTCAGCCCGTCTGGAGGTGCCCGGTACGGACGAGGCGGACTGGTCGCCGTTGCAAGCGCTCCGAGGCTGAGATCGTCCACCCGCGCCGCGCGCGAGCACATCGAGCCGATGCTGTTGCAAGCCCTCCAGGGCTGATCGCGATCCCGCGCAGGTGTCGATCACGAGCGTGTCCGAGGCCGGTTGCAGGCCCTCCAGGGCTGAGCACGACCCGCGTTCCGGGTGACCCGCTCGCCGGTGCCAGCCGGTTGCAAGCCCTCCCTCCAGGGCTGAGCACGACCCGGATCGTCGCGGCTGAGTTGACGGAGGCGCCGGCGTTGCAAGCCCTCCAGGGCTGAGCACGACGTCGGGCAGGACGCCTTCCTCGTCCGGCAGGGACAGGTTGCAAGCCCTCCAGGGCTTTGCACCACTCTCGAGTCCGCGCCCCGCCCGCCTCGCGCACAGCAGCATGTTGCAAGCCCTCCAGGGCTGAGCACGACGTCAGGGGGCCTACGGCCGTCCGGGAGAAGCGCAGGTTGCTAGCCCTCCAGGGCTGAGCACGGCCCGGCGCGAGGCTCCACTGCCCGTGCCGGTGGTCGCGTTGCAAGCCCTCCAGGGCTGAGCACGGCTGGGGATGCGCGGGCCTTCCTTGCGCCACCACTCCGGTTGCAAGCCCCCCAGGGCTGAGCACGGCGAGCAGGGGAGCGGGCATGGACGGGCACGGCACCAAGTTGCAAGCCCTCCAGGGCTGAGCACGGCCGCCCAGAGCGCGATCGACCGGTCCGACATAGCCACGTTACAAGCCCTCCAGGGCTGAGCACGGCGGGCCGGGACGCGGATCTCCCCCGGCAGACGCCTCGTTGCAAGCCCTCCAGGGCTGAGCACGGCGTTCGCCCCGGGTGACCTGGTCCACGTGCGGCGCACGTTGCAAGCCCTCCAGGGCTGAGCACGGCCTTCGTCTTCCCCGGCAGCGAATACCTCAGCGCCCTGTTGCAAGCCCTCCAGGGCTGAGCACGGCTCGCGCGTCATTACCGGTTGCGCTGGCGGCCGACGTTGCAAGCCCTCCAGGGCTGAGCACGGCCTCCCGAGCACACATGCGGCACCCCGCCGTGGACGGTTGCAAGCCCTCCAGGGCTGAGCACGGCCCGGCTGGTGGTCCCGCAGGTCCACTCCGGTCTCCTGTTGCAAGCCCTCCAGGGCTGAGCACGGCTCGGCTTCGCGGCCGGATGGTGAACCCACCTCGTCGGTTGCAAGCCCTCCAGGGCTGAGCACGACGTCAGGGAGCCTACGGCCGTCCGGGAGAAGCGCAGGTTGCTAGCCCTCCAGGGCTGAGCACGGCCTCGCCGTGGGTGCCGCACGTGTGCGGGGCGTACAGCAAGTTGGAAGCCCTCCAGGGCTGAGCACAACACGAGGCCAGGCTGCTCAACGCCGCGCTCGCCCAGGGTTGCGAGCCCTCCAGGGCTGGGCACGACCGTCTAGGAGGCGCGGCTGCTGCGCCGGCACGGCATGTTGCAAGCCCTCCAAGGCTGAGCACGACCCTGTTCGCTCCCGGCTCGACCACCGTCCTCGACTAGTTGCAAGCCCTCCAGGGCTGAGCACGACCGGCGCGGGAATCCCCGTCCTGGCCATGGAGCACGTGTTGCAAGCCCTCCAGGGCTGAGCACGACGTGGTCGACGGCGGGCGGGGTGTCGCGCTTGCGCTTGTTGCAAGCCCTCCAGGGCTGAGCACGACGTGTCGCCCGGCCGCGCGTACGCCAGCAGAGCGCGTTGCAGGCCCTCCAGGGCTGAGCACGACCGCGCCAGGCCGGCGCGCTGAACCCCGCGCTCGTCTGTTGCAAGCCCTCCAGGGCTGAGCACGACCGGTGGATGTTGCGGCCGGCACGGGCGGAGTCCGCGTTGCAAGCCCTCCAGGGCTGAGCACGACTCCGGCCCGTCCACCACGGACCGTCCCGGTCACCGGGTTGCAAGCCCTCCAGGGCTGAG
The DNA here is from genome assembly GCF_000720635.1 of Streptomyces sp. NRRL WC-3742. Lineage (GTDB taxonomy): Bacteria > Actinomycetota > Actinomycetes > Streptomycetales > Streptomycetaceae > Kitasatospora. Next base: position 15,241 of record NZ_JOCF01000054.1, read on the forward strand.
CACGACTGGTCAGAGTGCACCACCAAGCTCTGGGAAATGCGTTGCAAGCCCTCCAGGGCTGAGCACGACCGGAGGAGCACCTCGCACGGATCGGCTGCTCGTGCGCGTTGCAAGCCCTCCAGGGCTGAGCACGACGCGGGCAGCCGTCGGTCTACCGCTGCCAGGGCCACCGTTGCAAGCCCTCCAGGGCTGAGCACTACCGGCCACCCCGCGCTGAACATCGTCCAGGGCGGCACGTTGCAAGCCCTCCAGGGCTGAGCACGACCTCGTGCAGATCCTCTCCTGCCCGGTCTGCCTGGCGTTGCAAGCCCTCCAGGGCTGAGCACGACGGGGTGCCGCCGTTGTATCCAGGTACACCTCTCCCCGTTGCAAGCCCTCCAGGGCTGAGCACGACTGGCCAGGCGGAGCAGGTCCGTGCGGACGTCGCGCTGTTGCAAGCCCTCCAGGGCTGAGCACGACGCAACAACGTCAACCAGATCGCCAAGGCCCTGAACAGGTTGCAAGCCCTCCAGGGCTGAGCACGACGCTCGCCGCCATCCCGGCCGGCACCGTCGTGGACGTGTTGCAAGCCCTCCAGGGCTGAGCACGACGAGGTCCCAGATGAGCAACCGCCACATGTCCGCCAGGTTGCAAGCCCTCCAGGGCTGAGCACGACGCTGCTCATCACGGCCGCCCGGGCCCACGGCGCCAGCGTTGCAAGCCCTCCAGGGCTGAGCACGACAAGTCCCCGCCCAGCGGGTCCAGTTCGGCGAACAGGTTGCAAGCCCTCCAGGGCTGAGCACGACCCGGCGCGGCGCGGCGGGCCGGGCCCGCGCGATCCGGTTGCAAGCCCTCCAGGGCTGAGCACGACGGCCGACCAGGACCTCCATCGCCCGCCCGGAGGTGGGTTGCAAGCCCTCCAGGGCTGAGCACGACCCGAGGGTAAAGTCCGAGGTCAGAGTACCTGCGAGCGCCACTGCGGGTCGCGGCCATGCAGCGACCTGCGAGTACTGCAGCGGTGCTGGTCACAGGATGTCGCCCGGGCCGCCGAGGGTGGTGCCGATGGTCGTGGCGGCGATCATGTCCGGGGATCGGGCGGTGTACGTCACGATGCTGTCGTAGGTGGGGTCGATCACGGTGTTGAGGGTGTGGGTGAGGGCGCGGTACTGGGCGGCGGTGAGTTCGCCCTGGAAGACGCTGCGCTGGGTCCAGTGGAGGTATTTGCGGCAGGTCTTCAGGACTTTCGGGTTGCGTTCGGCGGCGGTGTCGTAGACCAGGATGACGAACATGGGCGGCTACCACCAGGGCCGGAAGGGCTTGTACGGGGTGTTCTCCAGGCACAGGCGGACGAGTTTGAGGGCTTCGAGGTGGATGATCTCCTCGTAGCTGACCTTTCGCTTGAGCCCTCGGTGGTACACCGTCGTCGCGAGTTCCTCGCGGACGAGGGCGGCGATCTTCTTACGGCCTTCCGTACTGAGCGCGGCGCGGCCGACCTCCGTCTCGAAGTCGCTGGGCTTGAGCTGCTTCTGGCTCGCGGCCCGCCTCAGCAGTCGTTCGGCGAAGAGCGGTTTGAAGGGTTCGGCGAGGTCGAGGGCCAGGGTGTTGCGGCGGCGGTCGGTGTCGGCGTGGAGGAAGCCGATGGCGGGGTGGAGGGGGGTGCTGCGCAGGGCGGTGAGGACACGGGCGTAGACGAGGGCGTTGAGGTAGCTGATGAAGGCGTTGCCGGCGTTGGTGGGCGGGCGGCGGCTGCGGCCGTTGAGGCGGAGCCAGGCGGGGAGGCGGGTGTCGAGGACGGCCCAGGCGGTGCGGCGGAAGTTGCCTTCCTGTCCCATGAGTTCGTCGGTGTCCTGGCAGTTGGGCAGGGCGGCGCGCAGGGTGGCGAGTGCCGGGTCGAGGAGGTCGGTCTCCAGGACCCAGCTCAAGTTCTCGGCGGTCGCGAGGAGGAGCGCACGGGCGATCGGAAGGCGTTGTTCGGGGTCGCCGGTGATCTCGACCTGTCGGCGGATGATGGTGGCGGAGGACATGGTTTCGGCGGGTGCGAAGTGTCCGGCGTGGTTGCCGTAGTGGTCGAGGACGTGGAGGGTGACGCCGTGGCGGCTGAGGAGGGACATGACGAAGGTGTTGAGGTCGACGTGGTCGAAGGTGACGAGGTCGCGGATGTCGGTGATGGGGATGTGGACGGGGCTGGCGTCGGTGCGTTCGATGCGGATGCTGTTGTCCTGGCGGCGGATGCGGCAGGGTTCGGTGAGCCAGTAGGTGCGGCCGGCGGCGGGCATCAGGTTCCCCAGCAGTAGTCGAGGTAGGAGCAGCCGCGGCAGGCGGCGCGGGGTTGGCGGTCGGGTGGTGCGGTGGCGGCGATGACGGCGCGGGCTTCGTCCTCGGCGGTCTCGGCCGCCTCGCGTGCCTCGTCGTTCCAGGGGACGTCGGTGGTGCGGCGGATGAGGGGGTAGTGGACGGTGCCGCCGCGCACGCTGACGCCTCGGCGTTCGAGGAGGAGGCAGTAGTGGCGGACCTGGGCGTCGTGGGCGGGCGAGGGGGTGCGGGAGGACTTGGTCTCGTGGACGACGGCGCCGGTGGTGACCCAGTCGATGCGGGCTTCGCCGAGGTCGACGTCGCGGCGGCGGGTGAAGGTGGTGTCGCTGACGACTTCTCCGAAGGCGACGAGGTCGCTGCCGGCCTCGGGCCGGTAGCCGCGTGTGTAGAGCCAGAGTTGGCGTGGGCAGTGGTGGAGGTATTTGATGTGGACGCCGCCGAGGCCCTGGGCGTCGTGGACGGGGTCGGAGGGGATGGGTTTCACAGGATGGTCTCCGGCTCGACGGGTGGGCGAAGGCCGAGGACGGGGTCGTACTGGCCGTCGATGAGGTGGATTCCGAGCGCCCGGTCGAAGGTGGCGTTGTAGGTCTTCAGCTGCCCGTAGCGAAGCGGGATGAGCAGCCCTGCGGCGAGCAGCGGGTCCGCATTCTTGCCGACCGCGAGCTGTCGGTACTCGTCGATGTCGCTGCGGAGGAGGACTTCGACCGTGTCGAAGCGCTCGCCGAGGTTCCTGGCGTGTTCGGTGCGGTCGTGGAAGGGGTCGGTGAAGGTGAGGAACTCCTCGCTGAACCCGTCGCGGGCCAGCCGTGCTCGTTCCGCCCACTTGTGACCCCACTCGGTGTCGTAGGCAAGGGCCAGGAGGCGGTCCACGTCCTCCTCACTCAGCGTGTCGCGCCCCTCCCCCACCACGGTGGTCAGCGCCGACCAGGCAGCGTCCACGGCGCCTTGGTCGTAGGGGCGGTGGCTCGCGGTGCGGTGGACGCGGAACTCCACCGGCCCGTCCGGGTGCAGGCCGCGGCGGTTGACACGCCCGGCTCGCTGGGCGACGGCCTCGATGGGTGCGTTCTCCACCGCGCCCCGATCGAAGTCGAGCTGCAACGAAACTTCGACCGCCTGCGTGGCAATGACAATTCCACCCCGACGCCGCTGCTCGTCGGGGCGGCGTTCAGGGTGGCGTTGCAGCAGGCGTTCCTCGATCGCGTCGCGGTCCTTGTTCTTGAAGCGGGAGTGGAGCAGGAGCGCTGCGTCCGCGTCGTCGGGGCGCGTCTGCCGGGCGTGCTCGTTGAGGGCGGTGAAGAGTTCCTGAGCAGTGGCGACGGTGTTGACGACGACGAGGACGCTGTGGCCTTCGCTGAGCCAGTCCTCCAGGCGGGCGATGCTGTCGGGGTCGGTCAGGGGGAGGTCGTCGATGACCAGGCGGTGCCGCACCGGCGCTGTTCCGGGTGCTGCCCGGTGGCAGGTGACGGGTTGGTGGAGGCTCTCGTCGACGAGGGCGAGCAGGGGCGGGGCGAGGGTGGCTGACAGGACGGCGATCCTGCTGCCGAGTTGTTCCCACAGGCGCATCGCGGCGCAGAGTCGGCCGAAGGTCTCCGGGTCGTAGGCGTGGAGTTCGTCCAGGACGAAGAGGGAGTTGGCCTGTTCGAGGAGGACGGAGGAGTGGGTGGGTCCGGCGATGGCGGCGGCCAGGAGCTGGTGGGGGGTCGCGACGCGCAGGCGCTGGGTGAACAGGCGCATGGCGTTGGCTCGTGCGCGGGCCTTGCGGGCGTCGTCCTTGGTGGGGGAACAGCAGTCGTCTTCCAGTGCCTGGGCGAGGAGGGTGCGGGCGAGGGCGCCGTGGAGGAGGCCGATGTCGGGCTGGTTCTCGCCGGCGGCCGGGTGGAGGGTCTCCTGGAAGCGGCGTCTGGCGGCGTTCAGCGAGGCCCGGTAGGGCAGGGTCCACACGAGCCGCGGCAGGCCCGGCATTGTCGCCAACTGCCTTGCTGCCCAGGCGAGTCCGGCCTCGGTCTTGCCGCTCCCGGTGGGTGCGACGAGGACAAGGTGCCCCACGGTCGCGCCGGCGTCGTGCTGGTGCGGGTGCGGGGTGTACGGGAGCCGGGCGAGGTAGTCGACCGGCAGTGGCATGTGGGTCTGGAGGTCGACGTGGGCCGAGCCGGCGTGGTCGGCCAGGGTGAGCGCGCCCTGTCCCAGGGCGACGAGCAGTCCCTGGTGGGCCTTCACCGGGAGTTGCCAGGCTGCGAGGACCTCCTGGAGGAGCACCCGGGCCCTCTCCGCGAGCACGGGATCGTTGGGGCCGGGCGGGGTCGGCTCGGTGCCGAGGAATCCGGCCAGCCAGGCCAGGAATTCCTGGTGCAGGCCGCGCGGGACCTGCGGCAGCCGCCCGCCGGGGAGGTGGCCAAAGGCTCCCTCCCAGCGGGTCTGTTCGTTGTACTGCCGGGCGAGTGCGGGTTTGCCGCCCCCGAGGGAGGACTCGGAGTGGAGCGGCCGGTGGTGGGCGGCGACGAGGGTGGCGATGAGCAGGCGTTCCTCTCCGCTCCATCCGGCCGCCGGGGCGAGGAGATCGACGTAGGCGAGGGAGAGCACTTCGTGCCGTTCACCCCAGGGCGTTCCTCCGGGTTCGAGCTGCCGTTGGAACATCTCTGCGATTTTGCCGGCGTCGTGCAGCAGGGCGGCTGCGCGAACGTGGGTCCAGAACAGCGGTTCGGTCGCGATGATGCCGGCGGCTCCGATTCGCGCTTCCAGCTTGGCGACCGTGTCGTGCACGGTGCGAAGGTGGGCGGTGAGGCGTTCCGGGTCGTCGCGGGGCAGGGATTTCGCCCGCAGGTCGGTGAGGGCGCGCCGTCGTGGCGGGGTGTTCAGGGGGTCAGGAGCCATACGGCTTGGGTGTCCTCGCTGCCGGTGGGTGCTTCGTGGTAAGCGCCTCGGACGGGAACCGGTCCGGCGGGGTCGTCGCACCACAGGTACTGCGACCAGCTGGTGGTGAGGCGGTCGGTGGAGACGGTGTCGGCGAGGCGATGGGTGTGGGCGGAGGGCACGTCGTGGCTGCCAGCGGGGGCGAGCGCGTGGCCGACGACGGCCGTGCGGGCCGGCTGGAGGACGACGGGTGCGAGCTCCGTGAGGTGGACGAGGTCCTGGGAGCGGCCCAGGCGCAGGCCGTGGCGGGGCCGGCGCAGCGCCCGGGCGAACCGGTCGACGTCCGGTCCGGGGAGCCAGACGGTGAGGTGGACACCCGCGAGGAAGGGCCGGTCCTTGGCCGTGGTGCCGCCCTTGACGGCCCTGACCCGGCCGCCGACGGCGGGGTTGGAGCCGTTGACGGCGATCGGGTGGTAGGTCTCGGTATCGATGCCGTGGCCCTCCGACCAGGCCGCCATGCCGAAGACGAAGGGTTCGGTGTACGAGCCGGTGGCGGCGGCGAGCAGTCCGCGGACGGTGGAGGGGGGCGGCACCGGGAGGATGCGGGTGATGCCGGGGAAGAGCGGGTCCCTGAACGAGGCGACCGGGGCGTAGAACCTCGCTCGGAGAGCCGGGACGGGTTCATGCGGCGGCGGTGTCGGGCTCAACTCGGCGTCCCCTGAGGGGCCGGGTCGTCGAACCAGTCGTCGAGCTTGCCCTCGCGCAGGTCGGCCGCCAGCTGGAGCAGGACGGTGCGGGGGTGGTCGATAACGATGAGGCCCTCGGCCAGTTCGCGCGCGCACTGCTTCTCGAAGTCCTCGCGCGCCTGGTCGCGGAAGCCGGGGCGCCAGCCGATCCGTACGGGCGCCTCCCACTCCCCCGCCCATGCCTCGAGCTCCTTGGAGAGGACGTCTCCGCGCACGCGCACCCCGGTGTCGGGGTCGCTGTCGATCACGTTGCCCAGCGGGTTGACGCCGCCCTTGAAGGGGACCAGGACCATCAGTGCGGGCACCCGGTCGCCGTAGTGCAGGGCCTGCTTCGCTCCGCCGCTGAGGTGGGCGAGCGCGTCGGGCAGCAGCGCGGCGCGGCGGCGCCGTTCCTCCAGCGGCAGCCGTACGGCGGGCTGGTCGCGGAAGACCTCGGTGGTGGCGCCGAGCGCGGCGGCCTCCGCCACCTGCAGGGCCTGCTCCTGCGTGAGGTAGTTCGGCCGGCCGACCCCGTCCGCCCCCGGCAGGGTGAACGTACCGATCCTCGGCAGGTCGATCAGGAAGGGCGCGGCGAGGTCGGCCGTGTAGAACTCGTGGCCGTGCAGGACGGGTTCGGTCACCCCGCGGGACATGACGCCGAAGTCCTCGGTGGGGTGGACGGGTTCGACTGACATCAGCGTGCCGAGCATGAACGGGCTGTCGCGCAGGGTGGTCGCCTCGTCGTCCTTCTTCGCACCGGCCCGCATGTAGCCGAACAGGTCGTCGTCCGCGTAACGGACCGGATCGGCCTGCGTGTTGGCCTTCTGTGCCTTGCCCTGGGCCTTGCCCACCCGGGTGACGGGCGACGGCACCGAGCCGCGCTCGACCATCGTCTCCCGGATCCAGCGGCGCGCCGCCTGCGCGGACACGTACGGGTGCTTGCGGCCCCTGATCCGCGCGTACTTGACGCGCGACATGGTTTCTTCGCCGCGCCCGTTGTTGGGGGCGCCCGCCTGTACGGAGAGCACCATCGTCCCAGCCAGGTAAGCCATTTACGCTCGCTCCATCTCGTAGTCGTGGTGGCCGTCATACTTGTCGTCGTCACGGCCGTGTGCGAAGGCCGGCTGTTCGGCCAGCTCCTCGATCTCGCGTTCTTCTCGCGGGTCGGCTTCCTTGCCGCTGACCGCGACGCCCCGTTGCTGGAGGATGACCGACACCTGCGCGAACAGGAGCATCCGCTGCTCCCAGGCTCGCGGCCGGCGCTGGATCAGGGGCTTCCACAGTTCGGGTCCTGCCAGCGGGGTCTCGTTGCCGTCCAGTTGCAGGCGGGTGTACGCCTTGACCAGGAGCGCGCCGAGTTCGTAGTCGCTCAGCGCGGCCTTGCGGTACTCGGCCAGCAGCCCGCGCGGGCTGCTGCCCCGGGTGATCCAGTCGGCGATCAGCGTCGCCACCGGTGTCAGATCCGTTTCCATTCCGAAGACCTCCTCGGCGTAGGTGAAGGCGAGCCGGACCAGGGCCTCGCGGTCGGCGGCGTTCCAGGAGTCGTCGACATCCGCGAGGAGGCGGTGCAGCTGTCCGAGCAGCGGGCGGCTGCGCCCGTCCTCGGCCTCGAACAGCAGCCGCGCCGCCTCCCCCGCCCCGCTCCTCCCCGCGTCCGGGCGGGCCAGGGCACGGCACAGCAGGTACCAGCCGCGCCGCAGGGGCGCGTTACCGTCGACGGTGGCGAGGAAGACCGGTACGGCGCGCCGGGTGCGGGTGACGCGCAGCCAGGGATCCTGGTTGTCGTTCTTGAAGGACCACAGGGTGGTCGCGCACAGACCGTTGCCCGCGTCCCGCAGTGCGGTGAGCACGACGCGTTCGGGCCTGCTCCCGGCGGGCAGTCCGCTGAATCCGGCCTGCATCACGCGGCGGGCACGTCGTACGTTGCGGCGGGCGAACTGCCGCTCGGCGGACGGTTCTTCGCAGGAGAGAACGGTGGCCGAGCCTGCCGTCACCCAGGCGCCGTAGGGCAGCGCCCACATCGCGATCCGGCACCCCCGGCAGACCGGCCAGCCGGGAACGCCGGGGGGCAGGGTGTTCAGGGCCTTGTTGGTGTCGAACAGCGGCAGGTTGGTCTTCGCCCAGACGGTGGCCGTGGCGGTACTGCAGAAGGTGCACGGCCTCACCGGGGCGGCCTGCGGGGAGTCCCAGGCGAAGAGCTGTTCGATGTCCGGCCTGAGGACGTCTCGATCGGAGGGCCTCTTGCTGTGGGTGGCCTTGGAGTTCGGGTAGAGGGCGAACAGCACCTTCCACCAGTCGTACCGGCTGCTGTCCTTGGGCGCCGTCGCGGCCGCGAGCACGTCCGCCACCAGCACGGAGGCCACCGCATCCAGATCAGCCGGGCTCACCTGGCCCGGGGCGTCGCGCTCCGCGATGACCGCCACGGCCCAGGCCCCCGCCCGCTGCAACGGATGGCCGGTCGCGACGAGCGCGGTCACCTCACCCACCCGAACCCCTGGATCGTGTCCAGGCCCAGCCCCCAGGAACGGATCGCGTTCACGAACCGGCCATCGGCCTCCATCACGACCCGCACCCGCGCCCCGATCCTCGGCGCCCCACGCACCGCGAACCGCTGCCGCGGGCCCGCCTCCAGAACCCGCACGCCGCACGGGGCGGGCAGGCCGAGGACGTCCGCCTTGTGCGCCAGGTTGTGCTGGAGGCGGTCAAGGTAGTGCTCGTCGCCCGGCAGCAGGTTCCGGTCCTCGTGCTTGAGGACGACCGGCGTCACCGTCTCCAGCTCCACGGGACCGTCACCGGCCGGGAGCACACCGTCCATGTCCAACGCCACCCCGCGCACCCTCAACCGCACGGAGCCCCACACCAGTTCCTCGACTCCAGCCAGCGCACGCACCAGCACCGACGCGATCTCCGGAACCGGCGACCCGAACCACACCGAGCCATCCTGCGACGTGGAGTACACGCCCTTCTTGCGCGGCGCCCCCAGAAACCGCGGACCGGCCACCCCCACCGGCTTCAGCGGCTTCCCCCGCCACCCGTCGTTGTGCAACGTGTTCGCCAACGCCTCGTCCTGACTGCTCAGCAGCCGGTACACCACACCCCGCGCCGCCCCGTGCACCTCCTCCCACCGCACACGAGGCGCATCCGGCACCACATCAACCCTCACCCGCACTGCACTCTCCCGACGACTTTTCAGCAACCTGGCCACGCAGCAAGGTAGTTGGATGCAAACGATTGACGTTCCATTCCTCACAACTTGCACCGATTGCCACATGTTTGTGCTATGAGCTCCGGCAGCGCCGCCGCCCCTGCACAACAACAGCGTCTCCCCGGGCGCGGCTCTACCCCAAAACACTCTGACCTGCGGCGATGCACTACCGTCGAGTCGCCGCAGCTCGACCTTGGCAAGCCAATCGCCCACGCCGGCGGACCTGGTGCTTTACCCTCGGGTCGTGATCAGCCCCGGAGGGCTTGCAACGTGCTGGGTCGGCGCGGTCCGACCCGGGCCGCCCTGGTCGTGATCAGCCCCGGAGGGCTTGCAACTGGTCTCCTCTCGGGTGGTCGAGCTGCCCTCCTGGCGTCGTGATCAGCCCCGGAGGGCTTGCAACTCAGGATGTGCTTGCAGGTCTTCACCGGGTACCTCCGGTCGTGATCAGCCCCGGAGGGCTTGCAACCCCACTCGTGACCGGCCCGGGTCTCGTACCGGCGGAGTCGTGATCAGCCCCGGAGGGCTTGCAACCCATTCCTCGGCGCCGGACGGGGTGGAGTAAGTGCCGGTCGTGATCAGCCCCGGAGGGCTTGCAACAGGAGTCGGGTCACGGTCGTGACCCCCGCCCCGCCGGTCGTGATCAGCCCCGGAGGGCTTGCAACACGGGCTTGCCCATCGGCCACACGTCCGGAACACCGGTCGTGATCAGCCCCGGAGGGCTTGCAACCGCGGCCAGCACTCACATGGACGGCGCCGCCCTCCGGTCGTGACCAGCCCTGGAAAGCTTGCAACAGCACGTTGGGTGGAACATCCAGCACGGCCGCCGGAGTCGTAACTTGCCCCGGAGGGCTTGCAACGCGGTGCTGCGGACGAGCGTGAGCGGCGGCTAGGAGCTGTCCGGCCGATCATGTGACGGTCGCCTGGTCGGATTGTGCGCCGTCGTGAGCTTTCCAATGCCGAGTGGGCGGTGCTGTCGCGGTTCCTCACTCTAGCGGGCGATTGATGATCATTCGCATATCGGAATATCGTCGGCTTGAAGGAGGAGAGGCGTCAACATCCATGACGCCTCGCGTCTTGATGCCGCTCTATGTCGGATTTACCGGATACGCCAGTCAGGTCCTCGCCGACATGCTCAAGATTGTCGACGGGGACGGAGGGCTTGGAACGTCATCGACCGGGGATCCCGGCTTGCTCCAAGTCACCTACAAGGCGACGACTCTAACCCCCACCCGCCAGTACTTCGACCGTGTGGTGAACGGGACTCCCAATGACTCCGTCGTGGTCTACGGGCTCGACAACACGGCATTGATTCCGACCTCCAGCGGGCAGGTTGCGATCACCTCTCTGGCCGGTGTCACGTACCCGCCGCAGAGTTCCACCATCAATATCTTCTACGACGTCACCGGCTGCGGCGGATCGGACTACTACGTCGTCGATCTGGGCGGAATCAAGGTAGATTTCGAGCCGTGGATCTGCCTGTTCCACGAGCTGTCCCACGGCTACCATTATGCCACCGGGACGATCTCTAACAATCCGGAACTCCAGGCAGAGCAGGATGAGAATGTCGCCCGGGCTGACTACGGCTGCACGGTGCGCAATCAGTACAACCACATCGGCGGCTGCGGTGCGGCGCCGACTACCTGCCTTCCCCCGAGCTACCGCACCAAAGGCAAGGGCAGCTGTCTCATCGTGACCGCGGCTCTGGGATCTGCAGAGGAACCACGAGTCCGCCGTCTTCGTGAGATGCGTGACAGCCTCGTCGAGAAATCCACTCTGGGGGCGATGTTCTTCGAGTCGTTCGAGGCGGAGTATTATCGCTTCAGTCCGCTCGTCGCAGCAGCCATGCGCCTGTCGCCCGCGCTTCACGGAGTTCTGAAGGCCGCGCTGGTGTCCCCGGTCCTGGACGTTATCCAGTTGCTGGAAAGCCATGTGCAGCAAGAGTCGTCGAACACTGGGTGGGCAGCACTCGTCCAGAAGACCGCAGACCAGCATCGCGCGGAACTCCTGAAGGCGGGCCTGGGGCCGGAAGCCGACTCGATCGTCCTGGAGAAGCTGCGAGCCCTCCGGACGAATGCGCTGCAGAGCCCGCATGCGCGTGGACTTCCGCCAGCTCCCTGGGGGTCGGCGTCGATCGACGTCGGTTCCGGCGTCGACTACTTCCTCGCCTGCCTGTGCGCGGTTCGAGAGCCCCGCGACCACATCGCGTGGGCGATCTGCGAACCGCTGGAGATCTGGCTCTCGGCGCTGGTCGCCCTGGCCGCAGCCGAGGACACCGTCGATTCCATCGCTGAACAGCTCGCGCGACGGATAACCGCCTGGCTCGTCCACGCTCCCACGTTCTCCCTGCTCGGCAAGGCGAGCCAGGTTGCAGTGGCCGGCGAATTGCGCGCACTCGGCGAGACGTTCCTGACCGCATCTGCCACCCGGCAGTCGATCAGCGAGGGACTGGTGGCCGAATACGGAAACCACGTGGATTACGATCTCGCTGAGCTGCTTCGCTCAGCGGAGTTCCTCGGGAAGAAAACGGAGCCCACTTCTCACGATGACCGATATTGAGATTCTCGCGCTGGCCCTGAGCGCGCCTCGTGGTCCAGAACATCCCGAGAACTATGTGGAGCCGGTTCCGCAGTGGATCGACGTCGCCATCACCTTGGCCAATCATGCGGATTCCGAACGCCATCTCATGGTTCGGCCGCATTTTCTGAACTACCACGAGGACACTCGGACTCTCGATCTCAGCCTCGGCTGGCAGGCGGTGCCGACCGACGAGCATCTGGCTTGTGCCAGTCCAGGGATCGTGCGGCCACTGGGCCCGAACCGTGAGGAAGTGGTGACCGTCAGCATCCCGAGAAATCCCACCATCGTTGCGCCTGGTGGGCCACCGTCCACTTTCGATGTTCTGGACGCGCGCTCGATCAAAATTCGTATGGGATACCGGGACAACGCCCCGGCCGAGAAACCAAAAGAAGTGGCCAAGCAGAAGATCAAGCGAATTTTGGCGTTCGCAAAGGTTGCGGAGCGCGTCTTCCCTCTATAGACATGGGGTCCCGCCATGCCGTCAATTGATGACGTATTCAACGAGCTGCAGAAGATCAACGTGAACCTCCAGGCGGTCAACTCGACCCTGGTTTCGGGGTTCAAGGATATCTCTGCCAACTGTAAGCAGCTGGAATCCCTCGTGCAGTACGCCGATACTGCCCTGGCTCACATCAGCAAGCAGGACGACACGATGATCTGTGAGCTGGAGAAGATCTCGCAACACGGTTGCGAGTTGCTCAACGAGGTGCATGCCCAGACCCTCGACCTCGCATCGGCTGCCGCCGACACACACACCCTCCTGCTCATCTCACAGTCCGTCAATTCGGCTGCCGCACTCGAACTCGAACGACTTGACCAGCTGCGCCAGGAGATCGGGAGCTGCTGCCCGCCAGTCACGCCGCAACCGCCGTGCACGTACGAGCCGTGCCCCAAGCCTGCGCCCTTGGGCAACCCGCCCGAGCCTCCGTCCATCTCCTAGGAGCTGTCCGGCCGATCATGAGACTCGGTAGGCTGCCAGTCGCCTGGAAGGGGTGGTTGCAGTGGTGATGGCTCGTGAGGTTGCCGTTGCAATGGTGCAGAAGATCATGGATGCGGACTACGCCGACGATACGGAGGCCGCCCACATGCTGGAGGCGTTGGGCAGAGCCCTCGGCTGTCCTAGCGGCCATGTCAGCGACTTGATCTTCTGGCCGACGGGGCCGGGGCCGACAGCCGCTGACGTGGTCGATCGGGCTCTGGAGTACCGCCCCTTCGCGTTGTGAGAGGGCATCAAGCTCGCAGCCAGATGACAACTGCTGCCGCGGTGACGGTGCCGAGGAAGACGTAGCCGCGCTTGTCATACCGAGTGGCCACCGCGCGGGAGTTCTTGAGTCTGTTGAAGGCCCGTTCCACGGTGTTGCGCTTCTTGTACCGCTCCTCGTCGAAGCCCGGGGGCCGTCCGCCTCGTGATCCTCTGCGCAGGCGGGCGGCCTGGCTGTCGGTCTTCTCCGGGATGGTGTGCCGGATGCCCCGCCGCCGCAGGTACTCGCGGCAAGGGCTGTTGCTGTAGCCCTTGTCCGCAGCGACGCTGGCGGGCTTCTTACGGGGCCGACCGGGCCCGAGACGGGGAACTCGGATCTTCTCCAGCACCGGGATGAACTGAGTGCAGTCCGCCCGCTGCCCTGCGGTGACAATCAGGGACAGCGGGCGGCAGCGACCGTCGGCACTCAGGTGGATCTTGCTGGTGAAGCCGCCGCGCGAGCGGCCCAGGCCCTCACCTCGCTCACCACCTCCACCAGGCGGTCGGCGAGACTCTGCCACGGCCTCTCGCCCTGGTGTTCTACCTCGCCGTCCCCCTTTGACGCGCCCAGCGCCGGCGGCGGGTCGGTCCGGGCGCCTGCGGCGTGCTGGTGCGCGCGCACGATGGTGGAGTCCACCGAGACGTTCCAGTCAATCTCGCCCGCCGCGTCGGCCGCGGCCTGGACCTGCTGCAGCAGCCGTTCCCAGGTGCCGTCCGCCGACCACAATCGGTGGCGCTCGTAGACCGTCTTCCACGGACCGAACCGCTCCGGCAGGTCACGCCAGTGCACACCGGTCCGCACCCGGTGCAGAATCCCGTCGATCACCTGCCGGTGATCACGCCACCGCCCGCACCGGCCGTTGCTCACAGGCAGGAACGGCCGTAGCCGTTCCCACTCCGCATCCGACAGATCACCGCGTTCTCCCCGCCCCATGCCCGGAACAACGAGCAGATCAAGCGACGGTCACATGATCGGCCGGACAGCTCCTAGGGGGTCGCAACCAGCCCTGGAGGGCTCGCAACACACTTGGGCGGGCGCCGTGCTCCCGGTCGGCCAAGGGTCGTAACCGGCTCTGTAGGGCTTGCAACACGACCATGGTGTCCGGCTGCCACATGTCGTCGACGGTCGATGCTATCTCACGCCGCCCGTCCTGAACCGCGAAACCCTTGGAAGACTTGCAACAAGATGTAGTACGCCACCGCGAGGGGCATGTTTTCCCGGTAAGGTCTCTATCGGCCCTTGAGGGCTTGCAACTGGGGATGGAGCCGGCGGGTGATGACCGCGAGACCAGCCGAAACCAACCCGTGGGGTAACTAGGGCGCCTGCGCCTTGGGGCGCACCGTGTCCAGCCCTAACCAGCCCTGGAGGGCTTGCAAAGAGCGGTTGGTCGTGCAATGAGTGACGGCATTCATCAGCCCTTTAGGGCTTAAAAGCCAGTGGCGGCACACGCCTCCACTGGCCTGCATAACCTGTCGGCCGCGCTCAACCGGTCCGATGATACGCAATTAGGACCGATCTCAGAGCTCGCAACCGGTCACCTCATTGACCCTCCGTCCCTCGATCGGGCGTACTTCGGCCTGTCCAGCACCGCTCCTCCGGCAAGCTCGCGCCCTGCCGTACAGCCGCCCACCTGCAGGTTCAATGGGTAGAACCAACAGTGGTCAGCCTGCATCGACAGAGGATTGCTCGGAGCGATTGGTAGAAGAGGCAACACCGCCCTCACACTGGTCTTCAGGATGCACCCGCTGGATTGGGGTGCTCTCAGCGGTTAGTACTCCAGCTGTAGATCGCGATCATGGTTACTTGACTGGTGATGACGGCGGTTCGGCTCACTGCCGGCGTGGTGGCTGACGGGGTGAACGAGGGTCGGCTGAGCAGGCAGCATGCCCCAGTGAGCCTCATCATCAAGTTCTTCGTGGCGTCGGACGACGAGGCTGCGGCCGCAGTCGTGGATCGCGGGCCCGACGAGGCCTTCGAGTCGCTGGTGTTCGGCAACTTCGATATTGAAGAGGCGATGATCGAGTGGGAGAGCATCCTCACCGGTCGGAGCTTTGAAGAGCTCGTCGAAGCCGATGAACCGGCGGTCGTCGCCGACCCCAGCGACGGAGAGGGCCCCATGGTCCTGGCCGCTTCCAAAGCCTTGCAGGACGCGCTCGCCGCTGCCGACCTGCCGAGGCTTGTTGAGGTCAGCGAGCTATGGGTCCAGGAGCGGGCAGCGAAGGGCGAGGTCTTCGATCGGGAGGTCGCGACCAAGATCCTCGGCGATCTGGCCGGGCTGGCTCGAAGCGTCGGCGGGCGGGGCAGCAGCCTGTACTGCTGGGTCGCCTAGAGACGGAGACGGCCACCGTTGATCATCGTGAGTTGTGTCGACAAACGAAGATCAGCCGGTGGCCGTGGGCCACAGCGTAGACCCTGCCCGGTGGCACTCGGTGTTCGAGGATCTGATGGCCGAGGTCGCGGGCCGGTTCACGCGAGTGGAGCCTCGTCGCCGGGCGCGGGCGTTTGTGCTGGGGCTGCTCGCGGACCTGCCGCGGAAGAACTGCTGGACGATCGCCGAGCACGCTGGCGACACGAGTCCGGCCGGCATGCAGCATCTGCTCAGCCGGGCGTCCTGGGATGCTGACCAGGTCCGCGACGACATACGGGACTTCGTGGTCGACCACCTCCGCGACGAGGACGCTGTGCTGGTCGTCGACGAGACCGGGGACCTGAAGAAGGGCACCGCGAGCGTCGGGGTTCAGCGCCAGTACACGGGCACCGCGGGCAGGATCGAGAATTCCCAAGTGGCCGTCTACCTGGTTTACTCCGTCCCGGCCGGGCACGCCGCCATCGACCGGCGCCTCTACATTCCTCGCTCCTGGACCCAGGACCCCGACCGGTGCCGCACGGCCGGCATACCCGACAGCCTGAAGTTCGCCACCAAGCCCGCCCTGGCCACCGAGATGATCGCCCAGGCCCTGGACGCCGGCGTCCAGGCCGCATGGGTAACCGGCGACGAGGTCTACGGCGGCGACCCGCACCTGAGCGCCGAGCTGGAAAGGCGTCAGATTGGCTACGTCCTCGCCGTCTCACGCAAGCGGCCGATCGCCACCCGTGCGGGCGTCTTCCGCGCCGGAGTGCTGGCCCACGGCCTACCGAAACATGCCTGGCAGCGGCTGTCCGCAGGAGCCGGGGCCAAGGGCCACCGCTTCTACGACTGGGCCCAGGTCGACATCGACAGCGCGCCCGAGCGCTCCGGCCACCGGTGGCTGCTCGTCCGGCGCAACCGACGCACTGGTGAACTCGCCTTCTACCGCTGCTACTTGCCCCGCCCGATCCCGCTCACCACTTTGGTCAAGGTGGCCGGGCGCCGCTGGACCGTCGAGGAGACCTTCCAAGCCGCCAAGGGCCTGGCCGGACTCGACGAGCACCAGGCCCGCCGCTGGATCTCCTGGCACCGCTGGACCACCCTCGCCATGCTCGCGCACGCCTTCCTTGCCGTCACCGCCGCCATCGAACGGGCCACGAACGTCGCGGCGGCCGAACTCAGCCCGCTGCCCTGTAACGAGATCCGACGCCTCTTCGCAGCCCTCTTCGCGCAACCCGTTCGCGACCCCGCCCACTGGCTCCGCTGGTCGGAATGGCGGCGTCGGCACCAAGCACGCGCCCGCATCAGCCACTACCAGCGACAAGCAGCCCAACAACCATGAAGATCAAGCTCTGCGTTCCCGCCAGCCCGCTGTCCGGCACGGCCGGGAGCAGTAACGGGCTGCCGGCTGCCGCTCCTTGCCCTCGGGCAGTGGATCACCCGCTGTGGCCGGGGTCGGGCCATGCGGCCCGCAGCTGGGCGGTCTCGGACGGGGAGAGCGGACGATGGCCGAGAGCGACATCGTCCTGATCGAAGGTCCACGCCCCGTGGAGTAGGACCGCCATGCCGCGCTCGTCGTCGGTGCACACCGCCCAGCGCCCGGTGTTGCCCTGGAAAGACCAGTCGTAGTAGCGCAGGCTACCCCAAGCGGCCTGACTGGATGTCACCCCGATTCTGTCGGGAGGGAGCAGGTCTTCCAAGGACCCGGCGCTCGAGGGCGGGAGCCTGTCAGTGGCCTCGACCATCTTGGTGACCTCCTCCACCCGGACCCGCAGCCAGGCGTACCCACCTTCGTGGGCGAGCACGGCAAGGGGCGTGCAGGCGGCCATCGCGCAGTCGGGCATCAGCTCCGGATAGTCGTCCAGCCCGTTCAGCGCCGCAAGAGCAGGCGCGAAGAAAGCCCAGAACGGGGCTCGTCCGTCGGTGAGAAAGGGGCCGCGTATCCTGACCACCCGCTCCTCGCCGGGCAGCGGCAGCGACTCGGACCTGAGGAATGGCTCACTCACTCCCAACGGCAGGCCGGGAGGAGAGCCGTCCGCCCACTCCACACACGCTGTGCCTGCCAGCGTGGCCCAGCGAGGCGCCGGACTCGCCGACCAGGCGGGTCGGGCGAAGTGCGAGCACCCCGGGCACGGCACGGAGACGGTGATCGACATGTCGGAATGATCGCGGGCCCGGCATGGGACGTCCAGTCAGAGCTGCCGCCGACTCCCCGAGGGCGACGGCGAAGCGCTCGGCCGCGGCGCGCGCCAGTCGGAGTGACCGCGCGGTGGGTCACCTCACCTGGGCCTGGATCCCTGGGGAGCGGTACACACGGGCCTCAGAGCCCCGGATAACGGCAGCCGCTGACGCGCTGATCACGATCTACGACTGGAGTATTAAGCTCCTGAAACAAGGAGAGCACAGAGGAATTAGAGCGGGAAAAGGATCATGCGTAACTGGCGCAGGAAAGGCGGCCAGAACAGCGGGGAAGGCGGCGATTTCTCTACTGTTGCGGCAAGCCTAGACATACCCATCCCGTTCACCATTGAGAAGCTGTGCGAAAGCATCGCTTCAAGGCGCGGGCGACCCATTCACATACACGCGATAGAGCACGGGGAAACGTCCAACAGGACCCCTTGCGGCGCCTGGATCGCGCTTGAGAATTCGGATCACATATTCGTCGAGAGCGCGACTAGCCCGCTGCACCGATCGCACATCATTCTTCACGAGCTGTGCCACATGCTGCTCGGCCACTCGTGCCTGCCGACAGATGAGCACGAGACGCCGACCGTCACTGCTGGCCAGCGTCGAACTCTCGCGGAGGCCCTGTCAGTTGAAGAGTGGGCAGGCTTCCCGATCAATCGGATCGTCAGCCTCCTCGGCCGCACGAGCTATACGCATGCAGACGAGCAGGAGGCCGAAGGACTCGCTGGCGTGCTCGCTCGTCGCATTCGCCAATCAGAGGAGGCGGCCAGCCAGCCCAATGACCCCTTGTCGAGCCATCTCTTGAATGCCCTGACCGAGTAGACGAAAATGATCGCAATCAATCTGAGCGTCTGCATCGCCTTGTGGGCTATTACAGCCTGGAGGGCACCCGGGGCCTGGAAGAACAGAGGAAAGCGCCCTCTGTGGTGTGCCTTCTTCGTGCTCGCCTTAGAGATGTGCTTCTCGACGGACCACGCTGCCCGGTGGCTCGACGCAACCCTCGGCGTCAATAGCTGCTCGGCGTTGCTGAAACACATCTCTGCGGTAACCGCGGCGGCTTTCGTCTTGGAATTCCTGGCCAGCGCTTCGGCCCGCTCGCGGCCGGACAAAGGCAAGAGCGGCCCACGACCCGTACGCCTCGGGATTGTCGTCCCTGCGGTAACACTCACGGCGATGATCGCATTGTTCGCCGCAGCCGAGCGCCCCCACGAGACCATTGATCTGCTGACTGCCTATCCCCATGACCCGCTGGTGCTCACGTACGCACTGGTCTGGACCACGTACTTCGGGTGGGCCATGCTGACAGCCTCCAGGCTCTCGTGGCAGTGGTCCTGCCGACCAGGGCCGGACCTCCTCCGCCGAGGTCTGCGCTTGATCTGTATCGGCACGAGCATCGGCATCATCTACACGGTGCACCGCGCCTCCATGCTGTTCTTCGCCCGGTTCGACGTACATCCGGTACCGGCGGACGCGGACATCGTGCTGAACGGCCTCTTGGCGCTTGTCCCGTTGCTTTTGATCTCCGTCGGAAGCACCATGCCGGCGTACCCGAAGTTTCGGACCGCCGCTCTCCAGTACCGCGGTCTGGTCAGCCTCTACCCGCTGTGGGCCCACCTCAGCGAGGCCGCCCCTCAGATCCGGTACGGACGCAAGCACAATCGGGTCCTCGATGCCCTCGACCTCCGCGACGTCCGCGGTCGTCTCTACCGGCGCACCATCGAGATCCGCGACGCCATGCTCATTCTGAACGGCACCGCGCCCATGTCCGTCCGACTTCGGGCAGCCGACCACGTGGAGGACGCCGGACTCAGCGGTCACGTGGCCACCGCCGCCGCTGAGGCATGCTGGCTACGAGCCTCCCGCGAGGCCCACACCGCAGGACTCGCCCGAGCAAGCAGCCCGGAAGCACCCGCTCAGGCCGGCAACGACCTCGACAGCGAGGCCCGCCTTCTCATGGAGCTGTCCGACGCCTACTTCTCGGACCTCTCCGTCACCTTCGCTCGGCAGCACGTCGAGCGGCTCAGCAACTCCCGTTCCACCCACTCAGGAGCCACCCCGTGACCTTCGCCCCGCCCGCCCCTCCGGCCTTCTCGGACTGCACCCCGGCCCAGAAAGCCGCGAAGGTCACCACGGATGTCCTCGCTCCGGCCAACTTGGTCATCGCCCTGCTCCTCCTCGTCGGCTGGCACAGCACCCACTCCTGGGCCGGCATCAGCTGGGGCCTGCTGGCCGCGGCCTTCTGCGGCGTCATCCCGATCAGCATCGTGCTCTTCGGCGTCAAGCGCGGAGAGCTCACCGACAAGCACATCCGGGTCCGACGTCAGCGAGTGGTCCCGATGGCTCTCAGCCTCATCTCGGTGGCCACCGGGATCGCCCTGCTCTACGCCCTGCACGCTCCGGCTGACGTCTCGGCACTCGTCGTCGCGATGCTTGTCGGCCTGGTGTGCTCGCTGCTGGTCACCATCGGCTGGCAGATCTCGATCCACAACTCCGTGGCGGGTGGCACAGTCATGATCCTTCTGCTGGTCTTCGGCCCGTGGGCGCTCCCCGCCGCTCTCGGTGCTATCGCCATCGGCTGGTCCCGGATCATCCTCAAGGCGCACACCATCGCACAGATCCTCGCCGGAACAGCTCTGGGCGGCACCGCTGCCCTGACCTTCGTCCTGCTGCGGTAGCCCACCCGTATCGCTGCTGAGTGACGCTGCCACGGACGCCGAGAGCTTCGTCCAGGCGCTGGCGTCCCTGGGCATCGACCATGCGGCCCTCCTTCGAGAGGGAGGTGATCACTACCTGGTCGTCACCCGGTGCCCGGGAAGCAGGCGCTTCGCACCGGAACTCGACTTCTGCCAGCACATCATGAACCGCCCGACACCGTGAGCGCCGCCTGTCGGCTTCCGGCCGCACCGCCTGTGCGAACTCACGCAGGTCCCTGACCGGTATGGAGTCACCATGGGTTCGGAGGCCGACCAGAACACCCACCACGCGGTCCGACACACAACACAGCCACGCTCCCCGTGACCGCAGCGGCGGTGATGGCCCTTCGCCCCGATCGATTAGCCTGAGGCGATGGATCTGAGGCTCGCGTACCGGACCGCCGAATCGCTGCTCGCGGGCATCCCGCTTCGTTGGGCGCACTCCCGCCAAGTCCTTGAGCAGGCCCGAGTTCTGGCGCCGATACTCGGCACGGACGCCGACCTGGTCGCGGTCGCTGCGGTCCTTCACGATGTCGGCTACGCAGCCTCCGTCGTCGACACCGGGCAGCACATGATCGACGGCGCACGGTACCTGAGCCGCGTCGGCCTCGATCCGATGGTCTGCTCCCTCGTCGCCTATCACTCCTCATCGGAATGGGAGGCAGCCGAGCTGGGTCTGACCGCCGAGCTTGCGGAGTTCCGCCGACCGCAGGCGGAATTGCTGGAGGCGATCACCTACTGCGATCTCACCAGCAGCCCCAACGGCACCGTGGTCGACCCCGTCTCGAGGCTCGACGAGGTGCTTCGGCGCTACGGCACGGAGCACGTCGTTCATCGTGCCGTGTCAGCGGCCAGGCCCGCACTGCTGACGATGGCCGACCACGTGGCGAAGCGACTCGCCGAGGTCGGTAGCCCCTGATCAGCCGATGTAGGGGGCCGCCTCGTTCCGGAAGCCGTGAGCGAGGCGGAGCCTGGTCGTCGGGGCGATGTCCAACGTCTCCAGTTCCTCACGCGGAACCCAGCGGACCGCGAAGGACTCAGAACTCGCGGTCAGTTCGCCGCCTACCGGTGTCGCCCGGAAGCACAGGGAGAACTCCTGCCGGACCTCCCCGTCCGAAAACTCGATCACGTGACCGGGGTCGCTGTAGGTACCGACGAGGCCGGTGACCTCGACCTCGATCCCCGTCTCCTCCAGGACCTCGCGCACGACGGCTCCCGGGAGGTTCTCACCGATCTCCAGGACTCCTCCGGGCATCCCCCAGCGGCCGTTGTCGGAGCGCCTTTCGAGGAGGAGTTCTCCTTGGTCGTTCACCACGAAGGCGGTGACGGCGGGGACGATCCGCTGGGCCTTCGGGGCGCCAGGGTCGTCGAAGTAGTCGTTACGGCTCACGATGCCTGCCTCGGTAGGGGAACAGCGCTCGCCCAGACCTTCTCGAAGCTGTGCTGGTAGGTCAAGACGAGCTGGGCGCCGGCGACTCGCTTCAGGTGGAGCACCGGTGTGAGCGGAGCGCTGACGCCGTAGATCTGCGTGTTGACGAGCATGTCGTCGTCGAACCTGTAGAGGGAGTTGTGCAGCGTGGACGTGTGCGAGCGGAACTCGATGCCGGGTGTGCCGTAGAGCGGACGGTAGAGCTTCATCACCTCGCGTACCTTGTACGCGACGCCCTCGCCGATCTCCTCCTCCTCGCCTCGGCGCGCGATCTCGGGACTGTCCGGATCCCCGAGCAGCATGCGGATGCGGACTCCCGAGCGGGCCCGTTCGGTGATTGTCCGGTGCCATCGCGGGTTCTCGGCAAGATGGACGCCGGCGTGGACGAGGACCCCGATCTCGGTCGTGGCCCGCTCGGCGAACTGCAGCCACAACTCCGGCGGCACGGAGGAGCGGTGCGGGTAGATGTGGACGATCTCGGCGTCGGCCTCGTCCACGCGTTGGGTCTCGGACTTCGCGTCCGGCCAGAGGTAGTCCTCGTCTATCTGCAGCTTGGCCGCAGCCGCCTGCCGGTGTCGCCGGTACGGCTCACGGTTCTTGAGGATCCAGCGCTCCACCGTCTTGGCGTCCACTCCGCAGTGCTCTGCCAGATCCTGCTCGGTGACCCCACGAATGACGAGGGCCGACCGGAGGCGTTCGTTCGCCATGCACGAGCTCCCGGGTGGGACGTCTTGGGACGTACTGGAGCCTCTTGACGGTACCGAGGACGTCCCGAGACGTCCAGCTCAGGTCTGATCATGTCCCCTACCGCCGAGGCATTCTGAGTTCCCGCCAGTTCCCCGGTAGCACCGGCCGAGCTGGAATCGCCCGCTCATCTGCGGAGACTCACCATGAACCTGCCTTCTCTCAGCGCCACCGCCGCCGTTCGGCGTAACGACCGCACGACGATCCGGGACCAGGACGAGGGACGCGGACCGCGCCACCGCGGAGCCCGCGCCGACCGCGTGGACGCCGTCCTCGAAGCGGGCTGGCTGGCCGGGAACCTCCTGGTCCTGACCCTGCTGGGCCTGCTCGTCGACCAGCAGCTGAACAGGGCGGAGGATCACGCTCCGCTCCTCACTTCAAGCGTGCCCGACGCCTCGTTCGCCCGCGCGACCACCTGACCAGGCCGCTTCCCATCGCCGGGGTCTCACTGCATGCCGAGCCTACCTGCGATCACGTCTGCCTTCACTCCATCCCCTCTCCGACCTGCCAACCGTTCGCGAAGACACACTTCGCTCCGCCCGAAGGAAGGCGCACATGAACGTCAGGTCCCGTACCGGGCCGTCGCACCCGATTGCGCTGGAAGGGCTCCGCCAGGCACTTCGCCTCGCCGTTCCGGGCATCGACGACTTCGTCGCCGACGAGACGGACCTCCTCCTCATCGAGCCGCCCGCGCTCCGCGACCACCTCAAGACCCATCTCCACGACGACGTCGGCCAAGTTCGCGTGGCCGGGACACTCGACCGTCGCCTCGTCCTCATCGAGAGGCGGGACGGCCGATGGGTCGTTGCCGACCTCTCCGGCCAACCACACAGCAGCCGCACGTGGCCGACCCGGCTCGACGGTCACCTCAGGCTGGACGACGTCTCGTCCTGGCTGACGCTCGCGGACCTCGACGATGTCGCCGCACACCACTTCGCCAGGCCCGCTCTCACCCTGGCCGCGCTCTATCGCCCAGAGATCTTTCCCCTCCCCCGCTTCCCTTTGGGCATCTCTGACGTGGCGCGCGCCGCACGTTCGACCCTAGCCGGTGAAGTCCGCCTGCTCGACATGCAGTTGGGCGTCACCTTGCCGAACCTCATCGACGACGTCACCGGGGAACGGAAGCCGGACATCCTCGGCATCTCGGCCACCTTCGGGCAGCACGACCTCATGATCGACCTGTTGGACGCCGTCTACCAATTGCCCACTCCGCCCTTGGTGGTGGCCGGAGGCAGCCTGACCATCCGCAACGAAGCACTCCTCCTTCACCGCTACCCGGAGCTGCTGATCGCCCGCGGTGCCGGCGAGGCAACCATCCAGGACGTCCTGGCGCACTGGCACGGCGAGATCCGAATGGAGGAGATCCGCGGGATCGGCTACACCGGAAGCGCCCGCGGCAACGCCCTCGGGATCCGCCGCCACCGAACGGCGACCCTTCCCAACCGCGCCCAGACCGACATCCTGCCGGAGCTCGACCTCCTGCCTGCCACGTTCGCGGCGGGCGGCGTCGCCCAGTTGGAGAACTCCCGGGGCTGCAAGAGCGCCTGCTCGTTCTGTCCGCGCGGGCACAAGGGCCAGTGGTCCGGTGCCCAGGCCACCGCCTTCCCCTGGGTCCTCGGCGAGATGAGCCAGGTCTTCGACCGGTTCCCCGACGTGTCCCGCACCATCTACTGCGTCGACGAGGAGTTCATCGGAGGCGGACCGGGCGTCGTCTCCAGAGCCCTCGACCTGGCGCACACCTTCCGCGATGCCGGCTTCCAGTGGGAGACGAGCTGCCGGATCGAGCAGGTCGTCCACCCCGAGCAGAACACAGGCTGGCACCTGGAGCGGGCCGCGATGTGGCGCAAGCTCGTCGAACTCGGCCTGCGGCGCTGCCTGTTCGGCGTCGAGTCCGGGGTGGACTCGATCCTCACGCGGTTCAACAAGGACACCACCGCCGAGCAGAACGCGCTCGCGATCCCCACCCTGTCGGCACTCGGCGTGCCGACCCGGCTGACGTACATCACCTTCGACCAGCTCATGAGCGCTGCCGAACTCCGGCAGACCTACGAGTTCCAGGGCCGGACGGACTTACTTCTCCGTCCTCTTCCGCACCTGCCGGTCGAGGAGATCGTCGCAGGCGTACGCGACCCGGACTTCGTCGCCGAGCACGCAGCGGGCCGCCCCTTGCACAGCGGGATCTCCTACATGCTCGTCAGCATGGAGTGCCTGATCGGCGCCGCCTACACCAAGATGGCGGAGGCCGAGGGGCTGACCGGTGAGGTACGGCCCTCGATGGGCCGGGTGGACGCCAGGTTCCTCGACTGGCGCATCGGGGTCGCCAGTGACTGGGCCCAGCGGTGGATAGACCGGTCGTTCCCGCTGGACTACACGCTCAAGTCGTTGGAGAAGACCCTCGACGGAGCGCCCCGGCACGCCGTTCGCTCCGCCCGCTCGGTCCTCAAGGACGCCGCCTACACAGTGCTGGGCCGGATGCTGGCCGAGATCGACGCCGCTGACCCGGACCGGCGGGACACCGCCGCCATGGCCATCCGTCTTCGAGCGGCGCTCGACGCCGAGATCGCTTCGCTGCTGGAGCGCATGGCTCCCGAACTGCACGAAGTCACCTCCGTCCTGTCTCCCGACAAGACGGAGATCCTCCGGACGCAGCACGAGCGCTGGGCCGGTGCCACGGGCTGGGAACTCATCAACGCCGCTGACCCCTGCGGGACTTAATCCCGCTGTTCGAGAGAGGAGAGCACACGATGGACGACATCCAGCGTCCTGGGGGGAGCATGACGCTGCCCGGCGGAACGGTCGTGTCCCGGTTGGGGGTCGGCTGCTGGCCGATCGGCGGGCCGGCCCACAACCTGGATCTGCCGATGGGCTGGAGCAGCGCCGACGACAAGCAGGCCGTCGCCGGGCTGGAGCGTGCCTTCGCCCTGGGCGCGAACCTCTTCGACACGGCCGACGTCTACGGTCTCGGCCACTCGGAGCGGCTCATCTGCCTCGCCCTCGGCGGGATTCCGCGCAGGAAGTACGCCCTCACCAGCAAGGTCGGCTACTTCACCGAGCCGAACGCCGCCCACGCCTACGAGCCCCGCCACATGCGCCGCCGGCTGGAGCACACCCTCACCAACCTGGGCACCGACTACCTGGACGTGTACTCGCTGCACAACGCGAACTTCGGTCCCGACGACGCCTATCTGTCGGCGGCCGTCGAGGCTCTTCGCAGCTTCCAGGCCGAGGGGCTGATCCGGGCGGTTGGCATGCGGGGGCCGCACCGGTACGCACCCGAGCGGGTGGGGGTCGCACCCAGCAGCCAGGAGGACAAGCACCAGCGCTTCCGCCGCCACTTCCAGCTGGTGCAGCCCGACGTCCTCGCCGTACGCGACAACCTGCTCACCCCCCGGTCGTCCACCGGCGGCATCCACGAGTTCGCCGCCGCGTACGGCGTCACCGTCCTGGTCAACAAGCCGCTCGGCCAGGGACTGCTAACCGGCAAGCACACGCCGCTCCGCCCACCCACGTTCGGGGACGGGGACCACCGATCGCGCAAGCGCTGGTTCACCGCGCCCGCGCTTAAGATCCTCGCCCCGTACCTCGACGAGATCAGGGTCCGTTTCGGGCGTACGTCCGACGCCCTCGTGCACGCGGCGCTCGGCTACTGCCTCCAGACCTGGCCCGGGGCCGGCGTCCTCGTCGGATTCACCACCGTGGAGCAGGTCCAGCAGAACCTCGCCTGCCCGGGCAACTCTCTGGCCGTCGAGGACCTGCTGTTCCTCGCCGACGTCGGCAGCCGCGCCCAGCAGGCGCTGAGCAGCACCGGCAAGGTCTTCACGGACGAGTCCGCGGCGATCGGGGAGGTCCGCGCATGACTCCCGTAGCTGCCCCGTTCTTCGTGCTGGAGGGACCGGACGGTGCCGGGAAGACCACCCTGGCGCAAGCGCTCGCGGCCGACCTCGCCGACACGGGCCTGGTGCACATCGACCGGCGGCAGGTCTCCACCGAATCGGCGTACGCGGCGATGCTGATGGAACCCCTGGCCCGGATGCTGTGGCACAGCGGCGACGCCCGGGACCTGTCCGACAACTTCTGGGCCCACCTGCAGGCGAGCTGGTTCACCGCCCACGGGGAGCAGGTCGTGACACCGGCCCTGCTGCGCGGCCCGGTGATCGTCGACGGGTGGTTCCACAAGCTCTCGTCCAAGCTCGCCGGGCAGGGCTGGAGCCCGGACGAGCTGACGATGCTCTTCGCCCGCGTCCGCGCGCCCGACCACGTCATCCTGCTCGACGTCGCCCCGGATTTGCTGTGGCAACGGAAGGCGACCCGGCTGCGCCCGGCGGAGCTCGGCATGCACGGCGACTACGGCGAACTCGGCCGTTCCTCCTTCCTCGCCTACCAGCAGGCCGGTCTCGACCACCTCCGCGCCAGGGCGTCCGCCGACGGCTGGCACGTCCTCCCGGTCGACGGCGCCGAGACCGTTGAGGAGACCTGCGCCCGACTCGCCCACCTGATCCGCGGCCTGCTCGACCATCCCACCCTCATCACCACCAACTCGCCCGAGGAGAACGCACTGTGAGTTCCACCATCGACCGATACACCTGGCCGCACGTCGACGACAGCCTGCGCCGCGCCGTCGACCGCCAGCTGGGAGTCTCCCTCTCCGACCGCGACGGTCGGGGCGTGATCGGCGGCTTCGAGGCAGAGTTCGCCCAGTTCGTCGGCAGCCGGTACGCCATCGCCTTCTCCTCGGGCACTGCAGCGCTGCACGCCATGTGCGTGGCCGCCGGGCTCGGCCCGGGCGACGAGATCGTCGCCCCCACCTACACGTTCTTCGCCACGGCGACGCCCTTCGCCTACGAGGGCGTGAGGGTGGTCTTCGCCGACGCCGACGGGTTCGGCAACCTCGACCCGGCCGACCTGCCGAACCGCCTCACCGAGCGCACGAGGGCCGTGATCGTCACCCACATGTGGGGAAACCCCTGCGACATGACGGCCATCGCGGCGTTCTGCCGCGAGAACCGCCTCATGCTCCTGGAGGACTGTTCCCACGCCCACTTCGCGTCCTGGGCCGGGCAGCCGGTCGGCACCTTCGGTGCGATGGCCGTCTTCTCCACCAATCAGAAGCCGATCACCACCGGCGAGGGCGGCGTCCTGGTCACCGACGACGACCGCCTGCGCGAACTCGCGCTGCTGCACGGGCACTACAACAAGCGGTGCTTCCAGGAGATCGACGAGTCCGCCCCGTACTCCGCCTACGCGCTCACCGGGATGGGGCTCAAGTCGCGGGCAACCACGCTCGGCGCCGCGATCGGCCTCGACCAGCTGGGCAAGGCCGAGCTGATCGAGTCGCGACGGCGGGAGGTCCTCGCGTCCTACGCCGAGGCGCTGGAGGGCAACCCCGTCGTCTCGCCCGTCCTGGTCGATCCGGAGCGCGGCGAGAACGGTCTGTACGTGGTCGGGCTGCGGTACCGATACGAGACGGCGACCGTCACGCTGCACGAATTCGTCGACCGGCTCAACCAGAAGCAGGCCGACTTCGACGTTCCCGGCTCCACGAACGTGATCGCCAACGAACCGCTGTTCCACCGCTCGTCGCGCCAGCAGTCGTGGGAGGACGTTCCCGAGGTGGGGCACACCGACTACCCCGGAGCGCAGAGGTTCATCCGCTCGTTCTTCAAGACCCCGCTGTGGGGCTACCCCGGCGACGCGGCCGCCATCGACCACCACGTCAGCATGCTCGTCGAGATGACGAAGGCGGTCCAGCGGTGATCGGAACCGGCGGGATCAGCCAGCAGGCCGCACTCGACGGCGACCTGATCACCCCGGCCGTCCTCCGGCTCCTGCGCGACCGTGGGCTGAGGCCGAGTCCGCAACTGCCCGCCGCCCGGTTCGCCCTCTCCTCCGCCGCCCCGCTGCTGGTCGCCCGCCCCGGCCACGCAGACGCCGCTGTCCGTACGTACGCCAGAACCTGGCTCGCGGGCCGCACCGGCTACCACCGGGCCAGTGACCCGGCCGAGGAGTCTCTTCTCCACGCCTTCGAGACCTCGGCGCTCGTACGTCCGCCGGCCCATCGGACCGCCCAGCGGCTCGACGCCGATCTCGTCGAGGTGTACCTCTGGCTGTGCCGCCACTGGTGCGCGCTGAGCCGTGCCACGACGGACCTGAGGTACGTGAACGCCGCGCTCAAGGTGCTCGGCGTCTGCCTGCTCGCTCCGGTGCCGCCGACCGAACTGGCCGCGAAGGCGCTCGCCGAGGCCCTGGAGAGCATCGACACCCACGTTCGGCCGCAGGCCGGCTCCACCGGCGCCGACCTTCCGGTGCTCAGCCCGATCCCGGCAGCCCCGACGTCGCCGCGCGCACGCGTGGCGGTCCTCGCCGGAGCCGACTCCCGAGGGCTCCCCAGGTTCCTGGCCTCGGCCCAGGCTGCCCGTGTGCCGATCGTCGGCGTCCTGCACCACGAGCCGACGCCCAGCACCATCCCGGAAGCCAGCTCGTACACCTCCGCCTGGTACCCGCAACCCGACGCCCGGAACGGGAACCGGGCCGCACCCGATCCCGGCCCGGGTAGCCCCGTCGCCGGTCAACACCAGGTCATCGGGCACCGCGACTGGTCGACCGCGGCAACCGCGCTGGGGCAGTGGCGCTGTGACCTGCTCGTCCTCGTCGGCATGGACGTCGTCCCGCGCACGGTCCTGGCGGTGCCCCGACTCGGCACCGTCAACGCCCACAACGGCGCCCTTCCGCACTACCGCGGCATGGACGCGGTCGCCTGGGCCATGCTCGCCGGCGACCCAGTGGCCTGCAGCGTCCACGAGGTCACCGAGCAGGTCGACGCCGGCGGCGTCTTCGCCCAGCGCACCGTCCCCAGCGACACGTCCGACCTCCGCCAGGCCGTCAAGAACACCCAGATCAACCTCCTCACCGAGGTTTGCCAGGCCGTCACCAGCACCGGCACGCTGCCCACCACCCGACCGCAGACCGGCCACCCGCGTCGCTTCTACCGGATGCACCCCGCCCTGCGACGCCACCTCGACTCCACCATCGACGCGATCGGAGCCGCCCTGTGAACCCGACCTTCCTGCCCTACCTGGACGACCTCGACTGGAACGACCTGGCCGGCCTCAGCCGGGCCGCCCACGTCGCGTTCAGCGAACTCACCAGCGACAACTGGGCGCCGCTCGCGAAGCTCCTCGGCGACCTCCCAGGTGACCCGCAGCTGGTCGAGATGTGCGAGAGCTACGACTTCCTCGACAAGCTCGTCCTCCACGACGCCCCCGGCCGGTTCCGCATCCGGCTCCACCGCTTCCGGCCCGGCTACTTCGACCGGCCGCACAACCACCGCTGGACCTTCGCCTCCAAGATCCTCGCGGGCTCCTACCAGCACACGCTCTACGGCGCCGACACCGGCTTCACCACCGCCGACCCCGCCGACCTCCAGCCCCTGCAGATCCGCACCGAACGCGCCGACGACTGGTACGTCCTCCACCACACCGCCGTCCACTCGGTCACCGCCGAAGCCGGCACCCTCTCGCTCGTCCTGCGCGGCCCGGCCGCCAAGGACTCCTTCCGCGTCATCGACGCGCCCACCGGCGAGAGCTTCACCGCCCTCGGCAGCAGGGACGAGACCCCGCAGCAGCGCGCCGACAAGCGCATGACGCCCGACCGCCTCACCGGCACGATCGCCGACATCCTCACGGCCCGCCCCGCCTGACCCGCAAAGGACCTCACCCCATGGACGACCTCACCCAGGGCTTCCTGTTCGGCAACCCCGACGTCGTCGGCGACGACGTGGCCCGCGTCGAACTGCGACTGGCAGCCCTCAACATCCAGAGCCCCTCCACCAACCGCGCCCGCGACGTGCTCGACTGGCTCTACCGCAGTCAGAGCAACGTCCTCGTCCTCACCGAGGTGAAGGCCGGGGAAGCCGCCGACCTGATCCTCAAGGACCTGGAGAGCTCCGGCTTCACCATCACCCGCCGCCCCGCCGGCCCCGACGACAAGTACCTCACGGTCATCGCCACCAAGGGCTACCGCACCGCTGCACTCCCCCTCGCCATGGACAGCACCCGCTTCGTCGGCGCCCGCCTCGCCACGCACTTCGGCGACTTCGACGTCCTCGGGCTCTACGCCCTCACCAACGGCATGACCGAGGAGAGCAGCCGCAACCGCAAGGCGTTCCAGGAGCAGGTGCTCGACGCCCTCCGGGCCCGCATCGCCGCCCAGCCCGAGGTGCCGCTGCTGATCACCGGCGACTTCAACGTCCTCGAACCCGACCGCGACCCGCCGGCCAGCCGCGCGCTCTTCGCCGACCACGACTACGCGTTCTACCGCTCCCTCGCCGATCTCGGCCTGATCGACACCTACCGCCAGATCCACCCGGAAGGCGCCGACCTCACCTGGTACGGACCCCAGGGAGGCCAGCGCCTCGACCACATCTTCATCTCCCCGGCGGCGTTCACCCGGGTCCGGGCGGTTGGCTTCCAGCACGACGTCCGCACGGCGAAGATCAGCGACCACTCCGCGCTGGTCGCCGCCCTGATCTGACCAATACCGCTGCTACCGGGCGGGGTCGGCCGGCTCCGCCCAGGGCAGCTTCGTCAGCTGCGGCCACTCCGCCATCCACCGCTCCGCTTTGGCGTCGTACACCGCCTGCGGCGCCACGGTCAGCGGGTTCGGCCGCAGCACCAGACGGAACAAGTCCGCGAAGCCGTGCGTCGAGTGCACATCCAGCTTCCCGCCGGCATCCAGGCTCAGCCCCACGCAGCAGCTCGTCGCGGCGAACGAGCTGATCGCGTGCGGCAGATCCCGGTACGGGGCGATCTCCTTGCCCCACTTCTCCGGGTACCACAGGTGCACCCGGGCCTGGTTCCGCGGCTCCAGCTCGACGCCCAGGTCCTCAACCGCCGCCAGGCACCGCTTGATCACCACGTCCTCCGCCTCCCAGGAGGTGTCCTCGTCGAAGAAGAACAGGTCGTGGTCCCGGATCCCTGCCCGGAGGTCCTCTCGACCGGCCGCCGCGTTCCACACCGTCTGGAACAGCGATCCGGCTGTCAGGTACCACGGCGGCAAACCCTCCAGCCCGGCCAGGCGCTCCAACACCGCCCGAACCGACCCGTTCCGCAACGCGATCGACGCGAACGCCGCCGCCTGCTCGTCGTACGACCCGGAGTCGGCCAGCTCACGCAGGCCCTCAGCAGTCACATGCGCGTAGGTGGGGTTGTCACGGACAACCCTGTAGTCCAAGAACACCCACAAGACCCTGCCACAACAGCACCGTTGATCGCATCGTGAACCGCCGCTCCCCCCGCTCAGTCACGAAGCCGCGACCATGTCAGCGCCGCGGTTCGGACACCAGGTGGCGACCACCTGTTCGTCGGCTTCGACGAGGGGCCGGCCGCGCTTCACAAGGCAGCACAGACCATCCTGGAAGACGACCTACTGTACACCTCGAGTACACAGACCGTTTATCGGAGAGCCGCCGAGTTCGAGCCGCGCCGAATCGCTGACTTCCTCCTAGAGGCGGTGTCGTGATGCCCGAAACCCCAATGCCCTTGCGACCGTTGCTGCTCGTAGACGAGTCAAATCTTCTGTGGGCCGGAACCTCCGGCTTCCCCACCCCGATCTTCTCCCGCGACAAGACCCGCGAGCTGACCGGCCTGTTCGCCCTCTTCGTGCTCCTGCGAGCGGAGATCCGCGACGATCTCGACGTCGCGCAGCCCAAGGTCCTGGTCGTCGTCGACGGCGAGCACGGCACCGCCGACCGTGTGGCCACCGACCAGGAGTACAAGGCGCGATCGCCGCCGGACTGTGCGAGCCCGGTGATCCGATGACCCATATCAATGTCGGGCTGTGCATCGCCGATGCACTGCCGCACGCCCCGGACGCTTTCGTCCTCGCCCAAGGTGCCTACTTCGCCTGGGGGTTCTGCCTCGACGACTATGTCCGGGACGACGACGCCTGGACCGCACGAATCGCGGGCGTGGCCGACGCCGTCCTCTCAACCGTTCCACCGAACGACCCATGGCAGCCCGCGCTGCGCGAGGTCGACCGCATCTTCGCCACCTGCTTTCCCGCCCACGTCCTGGACCTCTGGCGGACCGAGCACCTGGCCTGCTCGGCGGACAACTCGGCAAGAACGCCACCCGCCGCTTGCTCCTGCTTTGCGAAGTCGCCAGCGGCGCGTTCGGGGCGCTCGCCCTGCACGCGACCCGGGACCCTCACCGCCCTGCTGGGGCCCGGCCCTGTCTGCACCCACCTGCGGGACGCCGCGATCTCGTTGACGATCCTCAGCCTCTCCGCCGGGCCGGGGGTCGTCCTGACCATTGCCGTCGCGATCTTGTCAGGGAAGGTCGCGCCCCGGATCAACCGTGAGGCCGACCTCGCACGGATCAATGCCTGCCCCGGCGCCGCTGGGGGCCGCAGCCACGCGGCACTGCTCCACTGCAGTCGCCGGAAGCCGCAGGTTGACAGGACTTCAGAGAGGGATCATCTCCGGCCGAGGACGAAGCCGTGCCGGG
Source organism: Streptomyces sp. NRRL WC-3742 (assembly GCF_000720635.1). Classification (GTDB taxonomy): domain Bacteria; phylum Actinomycetota; class Actinomycetes; order Streptomycetales; family Streptomycetaceae; genus Kitasatospora. The sequence goes on from NZ_JOCF01000054.1 coordinate 48,033, forward strand.
CCAATCGCGGGTGCACGCGCTCCAGCAGGGCCCGCACCTGGTTGAAGGCATCCGACTCGGAGTCGGCCAGAACGAAGAGGTAGAGTTCCAGCCCCTCGGCGACGGGCCGGCCGGTGAGGTGCTCGAGTCCGTCGCGGGGCATGGCGTGGGCCCAGATCAGGTCCTCGATGAGCGAGACGACCGCAGAGCCGGGGCGCGGTCCTTTCAGCCGCGCGAAAACGACCTGCACGGCATTCAGTCCCATGCGACGGCCTGTACGGGCGCCCCTGAGGTCGTGATCCGCTTGGAAGCCGCGCGGCGGGCTTCGACGCCTGTGACGGCCACGTCTGGGCCAGCAGGGGCGCCGGGTGTCACAAGCGTGTCGGCAAGCAGGCGGGCGGCGGGCGGGGAGGTCGTACGGGGCACGGGTACCTCTGGGGCGCAAAGGCGTCAGGAACGGTATGGGCCCGAGTGGGCCGTGTGGTGACCGGGCCTCGGACTCCTCCGTCCGTCGTCCCGTAATTCCCATCATGTCCGTTGTTGCGGCCTCGGGAAACGGGTCGGGGCCGTCACCAACGGGCCAGGCCACTTGATGCCACGACCTGGGTGGCGATTAGAATCGTCGCGGGCGGGACTACCTGCCGTGGATGCCGGGGGGCAACAGTGCTGGAAGTTTTCGGGCTGGACACCGATACCGAGGCGGTCTACCGGGAGATGCTGGAGGGGATTTCCGGTGGCGTCGTGGAGCTTGCCGTCCGGGTCGGCGCCACCGAGGCGACGGTGCGCAAGGCGCTCGACCGGCTGGTCGAGCTGAACCTGCTGACTCCGTCTCGGGAGGCCGTCGGCGGCCTTCGCGCCGTCAGTCTGGAGGCCGGTCTGGCGCATCTGCTGCACCGGCAGGAGGAGGAACTGGCCAAGCGTCACCACGACCTGGCGGCAGGCAAGGCCGCTGCTGCCCGCGCCATCGCGCAGTACTCGGCCCTACAGCCGGACACCGACGTAGAGGGCAACGAGCGACTCCTCGGCCTAGATGCCATCCAGGCCCGGCTCGAAATCCTCACCCGCCAGCTCAGAAGCGAATGCCTCTCGATCATCCCGGGTGGCGCCCAGTCCGAGGCGAGTCTTGAGGCGTCACGGCCCCTGGACGAGCAGGCCCTGAACCGTATGGTGCGAATGCGGGCCCTCTATCAGGAGAGCGTCCGCAATGATCCCCCGACGCTCGCGTACGCGCAGTGGACCACCGAGCGCGGCGGAGAGGTGCGCACGAGTCCGGTGCTGCCGACCCGTCTGCTGATCTTCGACCGGGCCACCGCGCTCGTCCCGATCGATCCGGGCAACTCACGTGCGGGCGCCTTGTGCACCACTTCCCCAGGCATCGTGGCAACTCTCGTCGCGCTCTTCGAACAGACCTGGGATGCGGCCGCTCCACTGGGTGCGGTGCGGCGCGGGGCTGCGGAGGAGGGAATCAGCCAGGGGGAGCGGGAGTTGCTGAAGCTGTTGGCATCGGGCATGACGGACGAGGCCGCGGGAAAGCGCCTAGGGGTCTCCATGCGCACGGTGCGCCGGCAGATGGCGGCCCTGATGGAACGGCTCCAGGCGACCAGCAGGTTCGAAGCGGGCCTGAAGGCTGCGCAGCGCGGCTGGTTGTGACACCGGCCCGCCGCACTGGGCCGCTCACGGCTCTTTTCGGGTCGGCTGCGCCGTGCGACGGTCCGTCTTCTTCAGCCTTCGGTAAGCGTCCGCGACGGTGAGGATCCAGGCGATCTCCTCGCGCGGGGAACGGCCTCCGGTGCCGGATCCGAGAGCGGCGGGCGGTGTGGGTGCGGGCAGGTCCTGTGCCCGGTGTCGCAGGGCGGTGTGCAGCCAGCGGGCTTCGGCCCCGGGGAGGTCCTCGTCCGTTCCGGTGTCCGGATTCGGGTCGGCAGCCGTGCACGGGCCGGTGCCGGGCGGGTCCTCCTGCAGGATCAGGGTCGCGTCGCGAAGGGCGAAGGCTCGGTGTGTGAGGTCGAGGGACCGGTCACCGGGGGTCAGCAGGTCGCGCAGCGGCCCGCTCGGGGTGCCGAGTACCACCTGCGGCACGGCGGCGGTGACGTCCGACCAGAGCGGATGCAGGCGCCAAAGGGCGTACTGGTCCCGCACGTAGCCGGCCAGCACGTGGGCGGGCGCGATGGCGACACCGAGCACGAACAGGACGATCATGGCGGCGGGCAGCAGTTCACAGACCGGGTCGGTCAGGGCGATCGGCTTGCCGTCGGCGTCGAGCCGGGTGGCGTCTCCGCTGCTCAGGACGAAGTAGACCCGGTAGAGCATGTAGGCCAGCCCGGCGGTGGACGCCAGAGCCAGGCAGGTGACCCCTGCGCGCGGTGAGCCGGGCGGCACGCTCGCGCGGTTGGACCAGAACAGGACGGCCGCTCGTGCGGTCGCGACGGCGAAGACGGTGTTGAAGACTCCCAGGTAGAACTGGACTCCGGGGTCGCCGTAGTGTGCGTCGATGCCGAACGCGCCGTCGTAGTCGTGCGGGAGGGCGAGGAAGAACAGCAGGCAGAGCGCGAGGGCGGACGCGGTGGCGAACAGCAGCCGCGTACGGGCGGCGCCGGCCTGCTGGTAGCGGCCGCGCACTGCCTCGACGTACTCCAGCAGGAAGTAACCGGCGAGGACCCCGGCCAGGTGTTTGAGCAGCAGTGTCACGTCCCGGATACCCGTCAGGTCCGCCAACGCGGTCTCGACGGCGGCTGGACGCAGGCTGACCCCGACGGAGATCGCGGCGAATGCACCCCAGAGGGAACGGTTCGCCCCGCCGGTTAGGGCCGAGCGGGCGCGCCAGAGCACGACGCTCCAGGAGAGCAGGGGAATCAGCCAGGTGACCAGCGGACGCATCAGGGGTTCTTCCTCCACCTGCGGGGGCGATCTGGGTAGGCCAGGCTCGCGGTGAGACGGTCGGAGACGGGGTCGAGACCGGCCGCCGGAGCGACCAGTGCGGTCAGCAGCAGGGCGGTCATCTCCGCTTCCTGTTCGTCGGCCGTCTCGTAGCCGGTGCGGCCCGCGCCCAGGATCTCGGCCACCAGCTCCGGGGCCAAGTCGGGCAGCAGCGTGCCCAGCCGGGACAGTTCCAGGGACCCGCTGTGCCCGCACAGGACGTGGCTGAGTTCGTGAAGCTTGATCAGATCCTGATGGGCCGGGCTGGTGCGCGCCTCGAAATAGATGAGGTCGATGTCGGGCAGCGCGATCCACAGGCCGCAGGGCAGATCGGCGCCGAGGACGGGAAGGGGTTCGAGGACGATCGGCCGGCCACGGCTGTGCTCCAGGGAGGTACGGAACCCCTCCAGGGTGAAGGGGTCGGGCAGGTGCACGCCGGCGAGTCGGCGTTCGCAGCGCCGACGCAGACCGCGGGGGAAAGCCATGGGGTGGAAGGTTCTTCCGAAGGCGACTGGGAACATGCGACAGGGATCAGGAGCCGGATGCCATGGGCCCCTTCAGGTCTCATCGGCCGGGCGGGGGTTGCGTTCGGCGGCGCGTTCCTCGACCTGGCCAAGGCTGTCGGCGAGGGCCAGGAGTACCCGCAGGCTGCCGTTGGAGAGGGTGGAGGCTCGTTGCAGCAGGCTGACAACTCCGTCGTTGCCCAGTGCCTGCCGCAGCTCGCCGATCTTCTCCAGCTGCTCCAGTTGCTCGTCCACCACGGCGGCCTTGGCGTCGTCCAGGAAGTAGCTCGCACCGGCATTGATGCCGAACCCACGGCCCAGCCAGTCAAGTGTCTCCACCGTGGGGTTGGAAGCCAGACCCTTCTGGTTCAGGCCGAGGTGCAGGTTGCGGATGGTGTCGCGCGAGATGACGTCCCGGCCTGCCAGGCGGTTGATCCGCTCGGCGAGTTCCCGGTAGGCCGGAGTCCGTCCACCTGACCTGGCCGCCTCCCGGGTCATCAACCGATCCAGCCGGGCGGCGATTGCCGAGGCGCGGCCAGTCGGCTGGTCAGATCCGCCGGTCACTGCTCCCCCACCCGATTCCCCTCCCGAGACCCACCACAATACCGGACACCACGCAGCCGACGACCGAAACTATGACGCACGGGGATGTCCGTCACCCGCTTGCGCACGGTCCGTGCCCTCGAACCACTCGTCCTCGGCGGACACGGTGCCGAGGTGAGAGCAGATCGCTCACCGGGGCGGACACGCGAAGAGGTGTCAGCTGGCGGCGGAGACGGTCAGGGCGGTGGCGTCGTCGGCACCACCGGGCACCTCTCGAGGAGCAGGACGGGGTGGTGGTAGCTGTTGAGGGCGTCTCCGGGCTTGAGGTCGGCACGCGAGATCGGGATGGTGCAGGAGTCCGCGATGAGCCGGGTGTCGGCGCCCAGGTGCCAGGCCATGGAGACGTAACTGGAGCATTGGGTGCGGTAAGTTGCGGCCGCTGGAGTTCGTGGTGGTGGCCAGGGCCGCCGTGGCGACGCTGCCCGAGGCGGCGAGGGCGGCAGCCGGGGCGAGACGGGTGAGTTTGGAGATCGTGGAAGGCACGACGGCACGCATGCCGGGGTGAAAGCGAACGGATCGGTATGAGGCGGCGGGGCCGACCGTCACGACGAGGTGACGGGCGCCACCGCGACCGGCAGCGCGAATGCCGCGGAATCCGGCTGCCAAATTAGCGAAAGCCGTGGAGGCATGGGCCAGATGGGAGCCGGGCCCGATTTTTCGCCGCGAGGATCGGCCCGACTTCCCTGCAGGCAAGCGGTATTCCTTGACGAAGACCCTGCCGGCGAAGCCGAGGCAGTGGCTGCGGGTGCAGCTGGTGAAGAAGTGGGCGAGGGGCTGCGTCGGCGGTCGAGTCGCCGGACTGTGCGCACGGCGGGCCTGCCGGGCGGGTCGCCGGCGGACGGCCGCGGCCGAGTTGGTCGGGGCTACCGGTGACGGTGCCGCAGGAGCGGTACGCGTTAGCCGCAGAGGCCCGACTCCGGCTCAGTCCCAGCCAATGACCTGCGAGGAGACACCCGTGCCAACGCGATAGCCGGTGTCAGCCGCGGCACAGGCGGCCGGGGCTGCGGCGCACAGGAGCAGAGCGGTGAGGCCGGCGGTGGCGATCGACGAAATGGTGCGGAGCATGGCGGTCCCCCAGGGAAGCGGTTGGCGGGTGGGCCGCCGACGCGACCCCGGAGCCGGCCACAGGGAGTTTTCCCGCCCTGTTCCGGCGATCACCATCTTGCTGACGCGGCGGCCCGGGCGGAACTGGTTCGCCCTGGCACCAACGGGACAGGCACGTTGGTGTCAGGCAGGCCCAGCGCTGCCCTCCCAACAGGGTGCCGTAGAACTGCGGCAACAGGGCCTCCGGGAGCACTCTTTGGCGCAGACACCATTCGACATCGCGGGAGCGACGTCCATCTCTGTCACCCTCGCGTGTGACTGCCCGGCGCGCCAGTTCGGAACGACATCCACGCCACCGCCCTGTTCCTCCTCACCCTCGCCGAGCCGCTGGACACCTGGTCCGCCCCGGGCGCCCTCGCGGTCCCGACCCGTTCCCCCCGCCTCGCCGTCGAGCAGCTTCGGCCCGGTAATCGCGCCGGTGGAGGTGTCCACCTGCTCGGCGGTCTCCTCCAGAATCACCTGCAGTGTGGCCGCGAGCTTCGCGCCGGCCCGCTCCACCTTCGGCAGGGTCTTCGACTTCTCCTTCGCCGTCTCCCGCTCCTGCACCTTCTCCCGGTCCGCGTCGTCCAGGAAGACGAGCCGCTCCAGCTCCGCCCGCGTCGGAGCACCGAAGAACTCCACCGCCACTGCGGCCCTCCGAAGATCGACAACATCGACCGTGAAGATTCGAACCTGCGATCAGCCCTGGCCAACGGCCTCCGGTGACCAGCCCGGCCTTAGCGCACAATCTGGCATGGATGCGTTGCGACGGCGCGGAGGCCCGGGCGGCGGGCACCCGCGCACGCGACCCGACCGGGTGGGCGGTGAGGGTCCGAGTTCAACGTCGTCAATCCATCTCACCACCGGTACTTGCCCCATCGTCGTGAGGTACGGAGGCCCCGGACTGCACCGGGCCTCCGGCGGGCTGGGGATCGTACTCCCGTTGGAGGGCCAGTCGTACAAGGATGACGGCGATGGCAGGTATATCCTGTTCACCCCGCTGCCCGCGCCGGTCGCGGCCGAAGGCAACCAGGTCACCATCCTCAAGAGCAAGGACCCAGCCTCAGTCGGCCGCACCTTCAAGGCTCTCGATCCCGGCGAGAATGGCGCCACAGCGGTGCTGCGGACGACGTGGATGCGGATCGAGAAGGTCGAGCCTGAGCATGCCACCCAAGCCGGCTTGACCTCGATGCGGTCCGCCCGTCGGCGATGGTCGACCAGGAACGGATCGGCAGGCCGACTGGGACCGCCCAGCTGCACGTCGAGACCGGGTTGGTGGGATCTGTTCCGGTCACGCTGCTCTGGAAAGGAAGCGGGGCGGTGCTCTCTGCCCACGGACTCGCCGCCCTCGAGCAACTGGTCTGTAGCCCCCGGCTCGACGACAACGCGTCTCGGCACGGGCTTGTCACCCCGTTGTCCACAGCGATCCCACAACGCGACGACCTCGTGGCACTGACCGCGGCGGCGTCGGCGACGGCGGGCACAGTCGGACGTACCTGGCAGGCACTCGACCCGGGCGAGGCCGGCACCGTGGAAGTCGCGCGGATAACGAGTCTGGACGAGGTCGTGGCGTAGCGGAGGCAAGGCATGGCTGGTGGCGTGTCCGTCACCATCCAGTTCGCCGGGCTGCCAGCCGTTGGCCAGGGTGCGGCAGCAAGTGGCCTGGCCCATTGGTGACAGCCGAGACCGGTCCCCGGGGCGCGGCCGCGTCGGCAGGATGGTGATCGCCGGAACGGGCGGGGAAAGCAACTTCCCGGCCGGGGGGCGCATATGGCTGCGCATCACCGTACCGGCCCGTACCGTCACCGGCTTCGAGGGGCCTCACGCTCCCGATCCATGTCATGCCCACACCAGTTGCCGGGCTTCCACTTCTCTTGCCCCGAAGGGGAATGAAATGCGATTCAACTTCAAGCGCCTCGGTTCCATGGGCGTCACCGCCGCGCTGGCCGCGGCGAGTCTCAGCCTCTTCACGGCTGGCGCGGCCGAAGCTGCCACCTCGGACGGCATATCGAAGCTGGCGACCAGTCAGCTCGGCAACGGCCCCTGCGGCAACGGCGGCTACTACGCCCCGGGCAGCAACCAGACCAACCCGTGCTCCAGCTACCACGCGTGGTGCGCCGACTTCGCCGGATGGGTGTGGGCTCAGAACGGTGTAAAGAACCTGGGCGGCCTCAACGACCTCGCCAACAGCTTCGAGACCTATGCCAACAATTACGACGGCGGGCTGTCCTCGACGCCCCACGTCGGTGACGCGGTGTTCCTGCACCCGAACAACTACAGCGGCTTCACGTACGACCACGTCGCCATCGTCACCTCGGTCAACTCCGACGGCACGATCGACTGGGTCGGCGGGAACCAGCACAACCAGGTCGAGCGCACCCACCTGTCGGGCCGCGTCGGCACCAAGGCGTGGTCCAGCGGCGGCGGCGACGTGGTCATCCAGGGCTACGCCCGGCCGGTCGGCCTGCAAAACTCCTCGCTGATGCGGCTTGACACGGTGGTGGCGGGCAATGTGTGGGACAACCAGCGGAACACGGACGGCACCTGGACCGGTGCGGGCATGATCGATGCCGGCGGG
>NZ_JOCF01000055.1 GCF_000720635.1 Streptomyces sp. NRRL WC-3742
TCCCCCACCACCCCCCGCCGCTCCACCTCCGCCTCGTCCGCCGCGCGTGAACTCCTTTGCGCCACAGTCCCGTTCGCCCCTTCCGCCTCCCGGCCCCGGATGACAGGCTGGACGGACGACCAACGGGGGAAGGAGAACCACGGTGAACCGCACCATCGGCAGGACGCTCACTACCGCCGTGCTCGCGACGCTGGGCACGATCCTGCTCGCCGGACCCGCCATCGCCTCGAGCCACGGCGAGCTCGTCCACGAGAACCCGCGAACCACCGCAACGGCCGCCTCGATCGGCCCCGACGGCATCGAGTGGCCCGACGACTGACGCCCGACCACCCCGGCCCGGGCCGGGTAGACGAACGGCGCGCCCCGCAACCGCGGGACGCGCCGTTTCGCCCCGCCCCGCCGTCAGCCCTTCGGGCCGGTGGACTGGACGACGTCGAAGGACCAGAGGGTGGAGCCGGAGGCGGCGGGGCGCTTGGGGGCCTCGGCGTCACCGCCGTGCTGGTGGGCGGCCTTCATGGGGCCCTCCATCCACGCCTGGAAGGACGCCTCGTCGCGCCAGCGGGTGTAGACGAGGTACTGGTCGGTGCCCTCGACGGGGCGGAGGAGTTCGAACCACTCGAAGCCGTCGGAGTTCTCGACGGAGCCGGCGCGGGAGGCGAAGCGCTGCTCCAGCACCTCGCGCTGCTCGGCGGGGACGGTGAGGACGTTGATCTTGACTACGCTCATGGGCTCCATCCTGCCCCACCGAACAGCGGCGCGGTCAGGCGATCCAGGCCGGGAGGACGCGCTGGTCGTCGCGGGGGGCGAGGTCGCAGGCGCCGGGCGGGGTGACGGCGTCGGGGTTGTAGGCGTAGGAGGGGGACGGGGAGGTGACGACGGCGGTGAAGCCCTCGGCGGTGATGATCTGGCGGCGGACGTCGGCGGGCAGGACGAGGGTGTCGCCGGCGCCGACGGTGAGGGTCTCGCCGTCCAGGTCGACGGTGGCGGTGCCGGCGAGGAAGGTCCAGATCTGCTCGGTGTCCATGGCGTGGACCGGGCCCTTGCGGTCGGCGAGCATCTCGACCCGCCAGAGGGCGAGGGCGGTGGCGCCCTGGGTGGGCGAGGCGTAGGTGGTCATGACGCCGTTCGGGGTCTCGGTGCGGCGGGCGTCGTTGTCGCGGATGACGGTCATGGCTTGGCTCCCCCTAAGATGGTCAATGTCGTTGTCTATATAGTCAATGAGGTTGTCCATCGTGTCAACACCCGATCCCACCCCGCCCGGCTTCGAGCTGCCGCTGCGCCTGCTCCTCGCCTTCCGCACGATCATCGACGAGCTGCACGAACGCATCGCCCGGGAAGGCCATCCGGACCTGAGGCCGATGCACGGGTTCGTCTTCCAGGCGATCGGCCCGCACGGCACCACCGCCGCCGACCTGGGCCGCACGCTCGGGGTCTCCAAGCAGGCGGCGGGCAAGACGGTCGAGGCCCTGGAGAAACTCGGGTACGTCGAGCGCGGCAGCGACCCCGCCGACACCCGGCGCAAGGTGGTCCGCCTCACCGAGCGCGGGGTGGACTGCCTGGCGCGCTCGGCGCGGATCTTCGACGAGCTGCGCGCCGAGTGGGTCGCCACGCTGGGCGAGGAGCAGCTGCGCCAGGTGGAGGACGGCCTGCGGCGCCTCGCCCCCGGTGACCCGTTCCGGCTGGACACGCCCAGGTGGTTCGGCGGCTGAGGCGGTCAGAACGAGCGGCCCTCGCCGCGGTACGGCGGTTCGAAGGCGGGGCGGTCCGGCCGGTCCCGCCGGTCGGCGCAGAGGGCGCCGCTGAGCCGGGTGAGCAGGTCGGCGAGTTCGGCGTGCCGGCGCTCGTCCCAGTCGCCGAGCAGCTCGGCCAGCTGTTCGCGCCGCGCGGCGAGCAGCCGCAGCGCCGCCTGCTCGCCCGGTTCGGTGAGCCGCAGCGGCAGTCCACCGGTGCGAGCGGCCAGGCCGCGGCCCTCCACCTCCCGTACGGCCTCCTCCACCACCGCGACGGGGACGACCCGACGCTCGGCCAGTTCCGCCGGTTCGACGGACCCCTGGTGGTGGATCTGGAGCAGCAGCCAGCTGGAGGCGGGCAGCAGGTCGAGCCCGGCGGTGGCGGTGATCCGGCGGAAGAGGTCGCGGCGGGCCTCGCGGGTGCTGAGCACCGACAGGGCGCGGGCGATCTCGTCCAGGGAGGAGCGCTCCACCGGGTTGACGGCGATGGACTCGCTCAGGTCGGGCGCGGTGACGGTGGTGCGCAGCTTCTGCTCCCGCAGGAACAGCGACAGCACGAAGGCGACCACCGCGACGGGCACCGCGTACAGGAACACCCGGGTGATGGACTCGGCGTACGCGTGGTGGACGCCCGCCTGCGCGGCGGCCGGCAGGCCCGCGATCACGCGGGGGTCGGCGGCGACGGCCTCCGGCGAGAACCCTGGCGGCAGCGGCAGCCCGGCGAGGGCGTCGGCCATCCGGGAGCGCAGGCCGCTCGCGAAGACCGTCCCGAAGATGGAGACGCCGAAGGAGGCGCCGATGGAGCGGAAGAAGGTGGCGCCGGCGGTGGCGACCCCGAGGTCCTCGTAGCCCACCGAGTTCTGCACGATCAGCACCAGCACCTGCATCACCAGGCCCAGCCCGAGGCCGAACACCAGGAAGTAGAGGCTCATCTCGCCCGTGCCGCTGTGCTCGTCGAGCCGGGAGAGCAGCAGCAGGCCGACCGTCGTCACGGCCGTCCCGGCGATCGGGAAGACCCGGTAGTGCCCCGTGCGGGCGACGATCTGGCCGGAGCCGATCGAGGTGAGCAGCATGCCGAGCACCATGGGCAGCATGTGGATGCCGGACAGGGTGGGCGAGACCTGCTGGACCACCTGGAGGAAGGTCGGCAGGTAGGTGAGCGCGCCGAACATCGCGAAGCCGATGACGAAGGAGATCACCGCGACCAGGCTGAACGTCCGCGACCGGAACAGCCGCAGCGGCAGGACGGGCTCGACGGCCGTGCGCTCGACGAGGACGAAGGCGAGCAGGAGCACCAGCCCGAGCACCCCGAGGCCCACGATCTGCCAGGAGCTCCAGGCCCAGGTGGTGCCGCCGAGGGAGGTCATCAGCACCAGGCAGGTCGCGACGCCGGCGATCAGCGCGGTGCCGAGGTAGTCGATCCGGTGCTCGCGCCGCACCTCCGTGCCGTGCAGCACGGCGGCGATCACCACCAGGGCGACGGCCCCGATCGGCAGGTTGACGTAGAACACCCAGCGCCAGCTGAGGTGGTCGACGAAGAGCCCCCCGAGCAGTGGCCCGAGCACGCTGGTCACGCCGAACACGGCGCCGAAGAGACCCTGGTAGCGGCCGCGGTCCCGGGGCGGGACGAGGTCGCCGACGATGGCCTGGGAGAGCACCATCAGCCCGCCGCCGCCGAGGCCCTGGAGAGCACGGAAGGCGATCAACTCCCCCATGTTCTGGGCGATTCCGCACAGCACCGAGCCGAGCAGGAAGATCACGATGGACGCCTGGAAGAAGCGCTTCCGGCCGTACATGTCGCCGAGCTTGCCCCACAGCGGGGTGGCGGCGGTGGAGGCCAGCAGGTAGGCGGTGACCACCCAGGAGAGGTGCTCCAGGCCGCCGAGGTCGCTGACGATGGTGGGCAGGGCGGTGGAGACGATGGTCTGGTCGAGGGCGGCGAGCAGCATCGCCAGCAGCAGGGCGCCGATCGGCACCCAGAGCCCGGGGGTGACCGTGTCCGGCGGGCCGGGGTCGGGGGCCGGGCCGCGGTCGGAGGCGGCGAGCGAGTCCGTCATGGCGTCTCCGGCGGGTCACAGGTCACGGGTCACACGGCACGGGCGGATGATCACTCCCAGCTCACCATGCTGGCAGATATGTCCCGTTATGCGCCGCCCGATTGAGCCGAACGTAAGCGAACCGGGCGTCGGACGATCACCGGCGATTCACTCGGGGCCAAACGCCACCAACCGGCACAACACCCCCGCCCGGTACCGGACGCCCCTGTCCCGCCCCGGGAGCGTCCTGCATAATCAGGGCGCGTTCGCGCGCCGGGAACCGCCCGGGGCGCCGCGGAAACCACCCGAGCTCCGAGGAGGACCGGCCGATGCCGGACCAGCACTGCCCGACGTGCGGCGCCGCACGCTCCACCGGGTGCGGCTGCGTCCCCGGCCACGGTGTCCCCGGCCACGGCGCCCACGACGCCGACGGTGTCCAAGGCGTCCAGGGCGTCCAGGGCGTCCAAGGCGGCGTCCACCCTGACCCGGGCCTCGACGAGACCGCCGTCCTGCCGCACCTGGAGGGGCCGCCGCTGGTCCGGCCGTACGTGCCGGAGGTCTTCGGACAGGTCGCCGAGGAGCCCGCGGCGGACGCCGCCCCGGTCGTCGACCCGTTCGCGACCAGCGTGCTGCCGCCGGTCCCCCCGGGGCCGCCCGCAGGCCCGGCCGGTCCGGGAGGCGGGGAGGAGCTCGGCTTCTTCCCCTTCGACAACGCCCCGACCGTCCCGACCGCCCCGGAGGGCGGCGGCCGGGCCGCGAGACGGGCGGCCGAGCAGCGCCCCCTCGCCCAGCGCAAGGTACTGCTCGCCGGGGTCGGGGCGGGCCTGGTGGCGCTGACCATCGGCGTCGCCTACGCGGTGACGCCCTCCTCCGCGCCGACGCGCCAGGCGGAGCCGCTGCCGACCACCACCCTGGCGCCCGCCCCCTCCGACCCGCCCACTCTGGCGGCGCCGACCCCCTCGGCGCAGCCCACCGGCGAGGCGCCGAGCCCGTCGGCCACCCCGACGACACACAAGCCGAGCCCGACCAAGACAGTCACCCAGGCCCCGGCCCCGGTTTCAACGCCGACCCCCGCCCCGACTCCCACGCCGACCCCGACCCCGACGCTCACCACCACCACCCCGACGCCCGAGCCCGCGCCCACCCCGCCACGCGTGCTGAAGTACGGGATGAGCGGCCCCGACGTCACCGCCATGCAGCAGAAGCTCGCCAAGGTCATCTGCTGGGCCTACGTGCCGGTGAACGGCACGTACGACGACACCACCGTGAACACCGTCGCCTATTTCCAGGACATTCAGGGCGTCCGTGGCGACAAGCAGGGCGTCTTCGGCCCCAACACCCGCGCCGCGTTGGACGGCCGCCCCGCCGCCTGCTGACGGACCCCCGTCAGCCCGTGATCGCCCCCACGAGGCTGAAGCCCGCGAGCCCGACCATGATCGCCGCGGCCACCCGCACGATCCACTTCATCGGCACGACCTTCAGCAGCTTCTGACCGCCCACGATCGCGATCCCGCCGACCGCGCACAGGCCCAGCCACGAGCCGAGGCCCACCGCGAGCAGGTCGCCGTACTTGGCGGCCAGGTTGGCGGTCATGATCTGCGTCAGGTCGCCGAACTCGGCGATCGCGACCACGACGAAGCTCGTCCCGGCCACCTTCCAGAAGCTGTTCGAGGACGGCTCCTTGGCCCCGTGCCCGTCCTCCTCGTCACCCCCGCCGTGGAAGAGCAGCATCGCCGCGCCCACGAGGAACAGCGCGCCGGTGACGCCCTGCACCCAGCGGTGCGGCAGCAGTGAGAGCAGGTGCCCGGCGGCGAGGGCGATGACCACCTGGACGAGGAAGGCGGCGGCGACGCCCGCGAACACGTATCGGGCGCGGTACTTGGTGCCGAGCACCAGGCTGGCCAGCGCGGTCTTGTCCGGCAGTTCGGCCAGGAAGATGAGGCCGAAGGTGAGAGCGGCAACGGTCAGGCTCATGAATGGGGTCCTCGGTCGGGCTGCCGGGCTCCGGCGGCTCCCTCGGGGGACGCTTCGGCCCGACAGCACTGGAAATGGTCACAGCACTGCGGCCGAAGGTCTCGCCGACACCGCCCGTACGGATGCAGGTGCCCCGGGCGCCGGGCCCCGGGGGGCCAGTATGTCGACGGTCCGGTGGAGGGCTACTCCCCTTCAACGCGAACCAGCCTACCGGACGGTGCCGGGCTCCCCCGCCTGTACCAGTCCCCGCCCGACCAGCTCCAGCACCACCACGATCGCCACCGCCTCCACGGCCAGCAGCCCGATCAGCACGAACAGCTGCACCGCCCCGGCCTGTACGGGCGAGGCGCCGCCGATCAGCATGCCGACGAAGGCGCCGGGCAGGGTGACCAGGCCGACGGTGCGGGTCTGGTCCAGCGCGGGGACGAGCGAGGTCGCCGCCGCCGTACGGCAGATCTCCAGCCGGGCGTCGCGCCCCTCGAAGCCGAGCGCCAGCGCCGCCTCCACCTCGCCGCGCCGCTGCCGCAGCTCGTCGAGGGCGCGGCGGCCGGCCAGCGAGGTGGCGGTGAGCGCCCCGCCGATGAGGATGCCCGCGACGGGGATGACGGACAGGCCCTTGAGCGGCAGCAGGCCCGCGCCGAGCAGCAGGGCGAGCACCGGCAGCACTCCGGCGCCGATCGGGGCGGCCGCCCAGACCCAGCCTGGGCCATGGGTCATCCGCCGCCCGGCGGTGCGCACCGCGACGGAGAACATCAGCAGCACGAACAGCGCCGACCACCAGAGCGAGCCGACCACCCAGGTGATGACCGCCGCGACGCCGGCCAGCTGCACCACCGCCCGCAGCCCGGCCCGCAGGACGGCGTGGCCGTGGCCGAGCAGGCCCCACCCGGCGACGGCCACGGCGGCCAGCAGCAGCAGCGCGGTGACGACGCCGAGCAGCGGGGTGACGGGCAGCAGCTGCCCGCCCCCGGAAGCCGGGGAAGCCGAAAGGCGCATCAGATCCAGCTGGTGAACCACATCCGGTCCTGCCAGGACGACATCGGGATCACCTCCGCCGTGTACAGCGGGTAGAAGAACGCGAAGCAGCCGACGATCGCGAACACGATCAGCCCGGCGCCGATCGCCCCGTACCGACGGCGCTCACGGCTGCACCCGGGCGGGCCGAGGATCGCGCCGAGCAGCTGGGCGACGGCGAGGCACAGGAACGGCACCAGCACGACCATGTAGAAGGAGAAGATCGTCCGCTCCTGGTACTTGAACCAGGGCAGGTAGATCCCGGCGACGGCGCAGAGCACGGCGCCCGAGCGCCAGTCGCGGCGGAAGAACCAGCGCCACAGCAGGTAGGCCAGCGCGAAGCAGGCCGCCCACCACAGGAACGGGGTGCCCAGGCCCAGGATCTGCGAGGCGCAGCCGCCGGAGGCGGTGCAGCCGCGCTGGCCCTGGGGCACCTGCTCCCAGTACATGGAGACGGGGCGGCCGTCGACCAGCCAGGCGAAGGGGTTGGACTGGTAGGTGTGGGGCTGGACCAGGCCCGTGTTGAAGTCGAACATCTGCGCGTGGTAGTGCCAGAGGCTGCGCAGCGGCGCGGGCACCCAGCCCATCGGGACCTGCGGCAGCGGGATGCCGAGGAGGCTGTCCGGGGAGAGTCCGTCGCGGCCGTCCGCCCAGTGCCGGTCGTAGCCGCCGTCGGCCCCTCCCGAACCGCTGGCGAGCCAGCCGCTCCAGGAGCCGACGTACACCATGAGGGCGGAGCCGACCATGGCGAGGAGGGCGGGTCCGGCGTCCCGGCGCAGCATGGAGCGCCAGGGGCGGCGGGCGCCGGCTCCCCTGCGGCCGGACTGGTCCCACAGGACGGTCAGGACGCCGAAGGCGGCGAGGATGGGGGCGCCGTTCCACTTGACGGCGCAGGCGGCGCCGAGGAGCAGTCCGGCGGTGATGCGCCAGGGGCGCAGGCCGAGGCGGACGGTGTCGCCGTCGGTGTCGCCGTCGGCGGCCAGGGCGAGCCGGGCGCGGGCGTGGTCGCGGTCGATCAGGAGGCTGCCGAAGGCGGCGAGCACGAAGAACATCTGGATGCCGTCGAGCAGGCCGATCCGGCTCATGACCAGCTGGAGGCCGTCGACGGAGAGCAGCAGCGCGGCGGTGCAGCCGATGAGGGTGGAGCCGAAGAGGCGGCGGCCGATGCGGGCGAGCATCAGCACGGTGAGGGTGCCGAGCAGGGCGGTGACGAACCGCCAGCCGAAGGGGTTGAGGCCGAACAGCTGCTCGCCGACCGACATCACCCATTTGCCGAGTGGCGGGTGGGCGACGAACTCGGGTGCGGAGTTCAGGGGGATGCTCTGCGGGACGGCCAGGATGTCGGTGTTGGCGTGGTCGGGCCAGGTGCCCTCGTAGCCCTGCTGGAGCAGCGACCAGGCGTCCTTGGGGTAGTACGTCTCGTCGAAGACGAAGGAGTCGGGCTTCCCGAGGTGCCAGAAGCGCAGCAGGCCCGCGAAGAGGGCGACGGCGATCGGGCCGGTCCAGTCGGCGTGCCGGGTCATCCACGGGGGCAGTCGGCGCGGGGCCGGGGCCGGTGCTTCGGCGGCCGGGGCCACCGGGGGGTGCGTGAGCGCCGCTTGGGTCATTGCCTCGCCGATTCGCCTGTCTTCGCCGGGTCACGCCGGTCCGTGCCAGGGCCGGACGGGCGACAGGCACCGACACTATGTGCCGGTGCCCGGGAAACCAAGCGCGACGGGCTCCGACCAGGTGACCTGGTCGGAGCCCGTCTCGAACACCCTTGCGCGGGGTGCGGTCAGGCGGCGGTCACTCGGCGGTCACGCGGCCGTCTGCAGCTCGCGGACCTCGACCGCCGTGCGGACCACGGCCGGGGCCGCGTTGTCCTGCTCCGGCGTCAGGTGGGTGCGCAGGCGCAGCGCCAGCCAGACGATCAGCAGGGTGCTGCCCGCCATGGCCGCGAGGTAGAGCGGCCAGGTGCCGGAGCCGACCATCAGCACGCCGACGGCCGGGCCGACCGCTACGGCGATCTGCTTCACCAGGGCGTACCCGGCGTTGTAGGTGCCGAGCAGCCGGGACGGGGCGAGGTCGGCGACCATCGGGCCCATGGTGGGCGCGAGCAGCGACTCGCCGACGCCGAACAGGGCGTAGACCGAGACGACGGCGACGGTGGCGGCCATGGTCTCCGTGCGGATCAGTCCGGCGACCAGGGCCATCGCCCAGGCGCCGAGCCAGACCACGGCGGCGGCGGCCATCGCGGTGGTGCGGCGGCGGCGCGCGGTGATGCGCACCATGAACATCTGCAGGATCACGATGGTCAGCGCGTTGGCGCCGATCGCGAGGCCCAGGGTGGACGGGGCGGTGCCGACGGTGTCGGTGGCGAAGGCCGCGACGCCGGACTCGAACTGGCCGTAGCAGGTGAAGAAGATCAGCCCGGCGAGGATGCTGAGCCGCACCATCGCCTTGTCGGCGAGCAGGGCGCGCAGGCCCGTCGGGCCGCCCTTGTTCTCCTGGACGGCGGACAGCTGCGCCCGGGGCATCCGGGTGGTGCCGGTGATCAGGGCGAGGCCGAGGAACGTCGCCGCCTCGATGGTGAACAGCCGGGTGAGGCTGGCCGGGTCGTCGACGTTCACGATCTGGCCGCCGACCAGGGCGCCGATGCCCATGCCCAGGTTGACGAGGGTGAACTGCAGCGCGAAGGCGTGCGAGCGCGTGGCCGCCGTCGAGCTGCGGACGATCATCGTGGCGAGCGCCGGCTGGCAGGTGGTGACACCCGCGCCGAACAGGAAGGAGGAGACCAGCAGCGCCGGGGTGCCGGTGGCGTGACCGAAGGCGAACGCGCCGACGGCGGCCACGCCCGCTCCCGCGAGCAGCACCGGGCGGGGGCCGTACCTGTCGATGCCCCGGCCGGTGATCGGCAGCACGGCGAGCGCCGCGAGCGCGAAGACGGTGAAGACCATCCCCGCCGCCAGCGATCCGAGCCCGCGCACCTGGTCCACGTACACGAACATGTACGGCATCGTGAACCCGCCGCCGAACGCGCTGAGCGCGTTTCCGATCTGGACGCGGCGCAGCGGGCCGCCCGCTCCACGCTGCCGCCTCTGCTGCTTCACCGTGCCGATCACCGTGCACATCCCTTCCTGGTTCGTCCGGTGTTTCCCCTGGAACTCTTAACCCCAGAAGATTTCAGACCTAAACTGTGACGAGATAAAGTCTTAGCACCGGAAGAGTGCGGAGTCAAAGGCTTAAGGGGTGCACGCTCGTGCGACACTGGTCCGCATGACTACGGACAAGCCGGCGACGACGGCCGACAAGCCCGCGCCGGTCACCCCCCTGGAGTTCGGCATCGCGGAGCAGGTGGCGCTCTACCAGCGGGAGTTCCCGATGGTGGACCCGCAGGTCGAGACGATCGTGCAGACCCTCAACCGGGTCTCGCGGCGGATGGGCGTGGCCTACGACCGGCAGCTGACTGTGCTGGGGATCACCTCCGCCGAGTGGGAGGTGCTCAAGGCGCTCGTGGTCTCCGGCAGCCCGTACCGGCTGGGCCCCGGCGAGCTCGCCAAGCGGCTCGCGCTCACCCCGGCGGCGATGACCCACCGGATCGACCGGATGGTGGCGGAGGGCCTGGTCACCCGGGAGCGGGACGAGTCCAACCGGGTGCGCGTGATCATCGAGCTGACCGAGCTCGGCCGCGACAAGTGGCTGGAGTCGATGCGGATGGCGGCGGTCTTCGAGGAGGAGCTGCTCCAGGACATCGCCGGCGAGGAGCGCGCGGTGCTCTCGGGCCTGCTGGCCCGGATGCTGCTGCGGATCGAGGAGAGCGGGCCCGAGGCGCCGGGGCGCTCGGCGAACCTCTGACGAACGGAAGACGAACGGAAAAGGGTCCGGCCCGCCGGGGGTGATCCCCCGGCGGGCCGGACCGTTCACTGCTCAGGTGCGGTGCGAGGGTCCGTCAGCCCTCGGCTCCGGTGGGTCAGCAGGGACCGTTGTCGGTCCAGACGCCCCACTGGCCGCTCAGGCTCGGGTCCTCGCCCTGGGTCCACCACTTGTTGGTGTAGTAGTGGCCCTTCCACGAGACCTTGGTGCCGCCGGCCGCGTAGACGGTCGCGGAGTTCCAGGCCGGGGCGGCCGTGCAGGTCGGGTTGCCGGTGGGGGTCCCGGTCGGGGTGCCGGTCGGCGTCCCGGTCGGGGTGCCCGTGGGCGTGCCGGTCGGGGTCCCGGTGGGCGTGCCGGTCGGGGTGTCGGTCGGCGTCGCGGTCGGGGTGCCGGTCGGCGGGGCCGGGCAGCCACTGGCGGAGCCGTTGACGGCGGTCACCATCTTGTCGAAGAGGGTGGTCCTGGTCCCCAGGTCGTACAGCGAGAAGGCGAAGGCGCCGCCGAGGCCGTTGCAGTGGGCGTAGTCGATCTTGGCCTGGATCGAGCGGCTGTCCTCACCGCTCCAGAACGTGGTGCCGTCGTAGAAGTACGTGGCCTTGGCGTCGTCGTCCCAGAAGGTCTTGGACGGGTTGTCGACGAAGCCCGCGAGCTCCTTGTACATCTGGATGCCGGCGACGTTGCCCGAGTTCGCGGCACCGGTCGCGGGGCTGGCGGCGGGCTGGAAGAGGCCGTTCTTGCCGTTGTTCTGGACGCCGGTCCAGCCGCGGTAGTAGAACGGGACACCCATGTTGATCTTCTTGGCCGGGAAGCCGCCGGGGATGCCGTAGTCCGGGTCGCCGACCGTCCACGCCTTGATGGCGTTGTCGATCGAGTACTTGCCGTGGCCCGGCTTGGCCGGGGTGGACGGGTCGTTCGGGCCCGAGTACAGGGCGGACTGGTGGTTGGTCGGCCCCTGGGCGTCCCAGCCGCCGTGCAGGTCGTAGGTCATGACGTCCATGAACGTGAGGTACTGACCGATCTTGTCGGTCTCGACGTTCATGATCTTGTCCTGGCCCGCGCCGACGGCCGCGGTCAGGTCGTAGGTCTTGTGGTCCGTCTGGCCCTGGGCGTCGAGCTGCTTGCGGAACTCCGCCAGCAGCAGGGTGAAGTTCTGCTTGTCGGCCGGGCTGGAGAGGTTGCCGGTGTGGCCGCCGCCGCCCGGGTACTCCCAGTCGAGGTCGAAGCCGTCGAAGATGCCGGCCGCCGTGCCGGGGCCGCCGAAGCCGCCCTCGGAGGGGATGTTGCCCTTGATGAACATGTCGATGCAGGAGGACACCAGGTGCTTGCGCGACGCGTCGGTGGCGGCGGCCGCGGAGAAGTACTTGGAGTAGGTCCAGCCGCCGATCGACATCAGGACCTTGAGCTTGGGGTTCTTCGCCTTCAGCTTCTTGAGCTGGTTGAAGTTGCCCGCGACCGGCTGGTTCCAGACGTCGCCCACGCCGTCGACGGAGATGTCCGCGCCGAAGCTCTTCTGGTAGTCGGCGAACGAGTCGCCGGCGCCGTCACCCGCGTTGGGGTTGTTGTCGTTCCCGTCGGCGGCCTTGTTGGCCTCGAAACAGCCCAGGTCGGTCGGGTGGATGTTGGCGAACGAGTACTGCATGTAGTCCAGCTGGCCGGCGACGCCGGTGTCCTGGATGGTCTTCGGGTAGTACGCGTTCAGGTAGATCGACCACTGGTCGAAGTAGGCGACCTTGAGGCCGCCCGAAGTGGCCGGCGCGCCGGTGGAGTTGGTGGTGGCGGCGTTGGCCGAGCCACCGCCGGTCAGCGCGAGGCCCGCGCCGAGCAGCAGGGAGGCGGCGGTGCCGGCCGCGATGGCGGCCAGGCTCTTGGGACGGCGCCGGCGGCCGTCCTGGGGAGCCGGCGTCCCGGCCCTTTCGATGCGTGAGCGCAGCATGGGTGCGTGACTCCTGGTTGTGGGGGTGCCGTCGCCCCGGGGGCGCGCGTCCGGGGTGGGGCCGGACGACAGGGGCATGACAGATCAGGGGTGGGGAGTGGAGAGCGATCAGGTCTTGACGGACGGACATCGGGATGTGCCGAACCGGCGCCCCCGGCCGTGAGGCCGTTGACGCCGGTTCAGGGGCTCCCTGCACCTGGGCATAAAAATGGACTAGACCAACTCCCCCGTCAAGAGGTGCCGTTGGGCCTTGAGCCGGGCTTAAGGTTCCGCCCCGGCCCCGCCCCCGGCCCCATCCCCGCCCCCACCTGCGCCCACCTGCGCCCGGACAGGGCCAAGTGCCGGCCGGTCCCGGCCGGTCTCAGTAGCGGACGGCGTTCACGACCTCGGCCTTCACCGTGCCCGACAGGTCCCGGTTGCTGCGGGCGGTGGCCTGCGCGCTCTGGCCCGCCGCCACGTCGTTGACGGTCACCGCCGCCGCGTCGAGCACCTTGCCGGACTCGTCGGTGAAGTTCACCTGGATCACGTACCGGTACGACTGCTGCCCGTGGTTGGTGACGGTCAGCGCCGCCTGCGCCTTGCCGTCCGAGCCGGTGCTCACCGCCCCGACGGCCACGTCCCCCTTGGCGTCCAGGCCGCCCTTGATGCCCTCGATCGCCGAGGAGGCGGCCGACACCGCCGCCGAAGCCTCCGCCTGGGCCGAGGAGATCAGCGCCCCCGCCCCGCCCGCCGCCGAGGCCAGCGCGGAGGCGGCGGAGGCGGCGGCGCTCACGCCCTTCTCGATCTCGCCGATCGCCGAGGAGGCGGTACTGCTCGCCGTCTTGCCCGAGGAGCAGCCCGCCAGCACCGCCGCACCGAGCACCGCCGTGGCCAGCACCCCGGCGACGGCCCTTCGGCGGCGCAACACCGGTGCGTCCGGCGGCCGTTGGGTGACGCGCGGAAGGCGGGCCCGGGTGGGCGGCTGGCGGTCCATGTGGTCCTCGTTCCTTCGGAGACTGGTTGAACGCACGGGTGGCGAAAGGGAGTCGGCCGGGGCTGAGAAAGCCCGGCGCTACGAGAGCCCGGTGCTGCAAGAGCCCGGAGCTACGAGAGCCCCGAGCCCTCCTGCTCGTCCGCCTCCACGGCGGCCCGCTCCTCGCGCAGCCGCACCACGTGCCGGCGGCGGGCCACCACGCCGTACGCACCGGCGGCGCTGGCCAGGAAGGCCGCCAGGCCGACCCAGGGCCGGTCGAAGACGTGGCCGGTCAGGTGGTCCAGGGAGTAGCGGCCCGGGCCGGCCAGGCCGATCGCGAGCCCGGTCGCACCGAGGAAGGCCGGGTACTCGTAGCCGCCGCCCATGGCGAAGAAGCCCGCCGGGGCGTGCACCGCCACCGCGCCGGCCATCGTCCCGGCCACCACCGCCCCGGCCGCGGGCGTGGCCAGCCCGGCCACCAGCAGCGCACCGCCGCCCGCCTCGCCCAGGCCCGCCGCGATGGCGCTCTCCCGGGCGGGGTGGAAGCCCATGTGCTCCATCGCGGCGGTGGTGCCCTCGAGGCCGCCGCCGCCGAACCAGCCGAACAGCTTCTGGGCGCCGTGGGCGATCAGCACCCCGCCGACCGCGCCGCGCAGGGCCAGCAGGCCCAGGTCCTTACGGTTCAGGCACATGTCGCGTCCTCGTTTCCGTGCGTCCGTGCTTCCGTACCGGAGTCGTCCTGCCTCCATGGCACCCGAGCACGCCCACGCGTTCGACCTGGGGCCGCCATCCGGGCGAATCCGCCGCCGCACGGGAATGGACCGCCCGCCCCCGCCCCGCCCCGCCCAAGGGGCTTCCTCAGGGGGCTTCTCAGGGCCTTCTCAGGGGGCGACGACGGGGCGCCAGGGCACCGGGCTGGAGAGGATCATCGAGCTGGACGGCTGCCCGTAGCCGCCGAGCCGGTCGCACAGCGCCTCGAAGTCCGCCATCGTCGGCACCGCGACCAGCAGCACGCAGCAGGCACCGCCCGTGACCCGGTGCAGCTGCAGCACCTCCGGCCAGGTGGCCACGTCCGGGTCGCGCAGGACGCAGCGCGGCCCGTAGCACTGGATCTGCACCAGCGCGGTGATCGGCAGCCCGGCCCGGGTGAGGTCCACGTGGGCGTGGTAGCCGCTGATCACGCCGTCCGCCTCCAGCCGGCGGACCCGTTCGGCCACCGCGGGTGCGGACAGGCTCACCCGGCGGGAGAGTTCGTTGTACGAGAGCCGGGCGTCGCCCTGCAGCTCGGCCAGCAGGCGGCGGTCGACGGCGTCCATGAGGGGCTCCCTGAGGGTGCGGACCAGCGGTTTTTCCGTTCGTAAAGGGAATCCGCGAAACGCCTCGTGAACGGCAGCCCCGAGAGCGGTTGCGGTGCCCGTCGACCATTCAACCGGGGGGTGGGACCGCCGCACAATGGGCCTCGGTGGGAACCGGGCCGTCCGTCCGGTCCGCCGACGCCGGGCCATGGCGCCCGGACGGATCAGGAGGGATCGGGATGGGGCACGACACGGTGGAGACACCCAGCCTGTCATTCGGTCGGGGCGGCGAGCCGGGTCGGGGCACCCCGTACGCCCAGTACGTGCGACTGGAGGAGCTGCACAACCTCCAGCACCCGCGCAGCAAGGAGCCGGCCGAGCTGTCCTTCATCGTCACCACCCAGGTGATGGAGCTGCTCTTCGACCTGCTGCGGCACGAGTGGACGATCGCCCGGCAGGCGCTGCGCGAGGACGACCTGCCCTCCGCACTGGCCGCACTGCGCCGGGGCACCCACGCGCAGAACGTGCTGGTGGAGTCCTGGGACCTGCTGGCGACCATGACGCCGCAGGAGTTCAACTCCTTCCGCTCGCTGTTCGGCGAAGCCTCCGGCTTCCAGTCGGCCGCGTTCCTGCACCTGGAGTTCATGCTCGGCAACAAGAACGCCGCGCTGCTGGCGATGTACGCCTCCATGCCGGAGACGCAGGCCGGCCTGGAGGAGGCGCTGCGCTCCCCGGGCCTGTACGACGAGGCGCTGGCCCTGCTCGCCCGGCACGGCCTGGACGTGCCCGCGACGGCCTCCGCCGAGCGCCACCGCCCGTCCGAGGAGGTCGCCGCGGCCTGGCGCCGGGTGTACACCGAGCCGGAGTTCGCCGACCTGCGGCCGCTGGGCGAGGCGCTGCTGGACGTGGCCGAGCGGGTGACCCGCTGGCGCCAGCGCCACCTGTCCTCGGTGAAGCGGACGATGGGCGGCAAGCCCGGTTCGGGCGGCTCCAGCGGGCTGGCCTGGCTGCGCAAGTCCGCCGAGCAGGACGTGTTCCCGGAACTGTGGGCCATCCGGGACGAGCTGTGAGCGAGGGGAACGGGACCATGACGTTGACGACGCGGACCACGCGCGAGGAGTGCGCCGCACTGGACGCCGCCGACCCGCTGGCGGCGTTCCGGGAGGAGTTCGCCCTGCCGCCCGGGGTGATCTACCTGGACGGCAACTCGCTGGGCGCCCTGCCGGTGCGCACCCCCCAGCGGGTGGCGCAGGTGGTCGAGCAGGAGTGGGGCCACGACCTCATCCGCAGCTGGAACGACGCCGGCTGGTTCGAGCAGCCCTACCGGCTGGGCCGCCGGCTCGCGCCGCTGATCGGCGCCGGCCCGCAGGAGGTGGTGGTCTGCGACACCACCTCCGTGAACCTGTTCAAGGTGCTGTCGGCCGCGCTCGCGCTGCGCCCCGGCCGGCGCACGGTGCTGGGCGACGGCGAGGCGTTCCCGACCGACCTGTACATCGCCGAGGGCGTGACGGGCCTGGTCGAGGGCGCGCGCCAGGTGCTCGTACGCCCCGAGGAGCTGGACGCCCACCTGGACGCCGACGTGGCCGTCGTCGTGCTCTCGCACGTGGACTACCGCACCGGCGAACTGCTGGACATGCCCGGCATCACCGCCCGGGTGCAGGCCGCGGGCGCGCTGATGATCTGGGACGTGTGCCACTCCGCGGGCGCGCTGCCCGTCGAACTCGGCGCCGCGGGCGCGGACTTCGCGGTCGGCTGCACCTACAAGTACCTCAACTCCGGCCCCGGCGCCCCGGCCTTCCTGTACGTCGCCGAGCGGCACCTGGCCGCCGGGCCCACCCAGCCGCTGAGCGGATGGTTCGGCCACGCCCGCCCGTTCGCCTTCGAGCCCGGCTACGAGGCCAAGCCCGGCATCGGCCGGTTCCTGACCAGCTCGCCCTCCCTCCTCGGCCAGGCCGCCCTGGGCGTCAGCCTGGACGTGTGGGAGCGGGCCGACCTCGCGGCCATCCGGGCCAAGAGCCTGGCGCTGACCGACCTGTTCGTCTCGCTGGTCGAGGACCTGGACGGCGTGGAGGTGGTCACCCCGCGCGAGCACGCCCGGCGCGGCAGCCAGGTCGCGCTGCGGCACGCGGACGGCTACCCGGTGGTGCAGGCGCTGATCGCGCGCGGGGTGATCGGGGACTTCCGCGCGCCGGACCTGATGCGCTTCGGCTTCACGCCGCTCTACCTCTCGTACACCGAGGTCTGGGACGCGGCGCGGCACCTGGCCGAGGTGCTGGAGAGCGGCGAGTGGCGCGAGGAACGGTTCTCCCGCCGGGGCGAGGTGACATGACCGGAGCCGCCCGGTCCCGTCCGGCAGGTGACGTGACGGAGGTCATGGCCGTACGGTAGTTCGACGCCCATCACCCTTGGGAAACCTCCCTTCTGACCGTTCGTCGGCCACAGGGGAGGTTTCACCATGAAGATCGAACTCGGACCGCTCGGCCCGAAGCCCTCCGAACAGATCCTCGGGCTGATCCTGCTCTTCACGATGATGGCCTTCCTGGGCCTGCGCCTCCTGCCGCGCATCGAGCGCCTGCGGGCCGAGCGCTGGGACGCCACCGAGGGCCGGGTCGAGCGCGCGGAGGAGCTGCTCGCCGAGGCGGAGTCCGTCCGGCAGGCCCGGCTCGAGGAGCTCGTGGCCGCCCGGCACGAGGCCGCCCGCATCCGCCAGGACTACGCCGAGCAGGGCGCCGCCTCGATCGCGGCGGCCCGCGCGGAGGCCCTGCGCGACCGGGAGGCGCTGCTCGCCGCCACGCACGCCGCGCTCGACGCGGACCGTGTCCAGGCGAACGCCCGACTGCGGGAGGACGTCGGCGAGTTGGCCGTCACCCTGGCCGGCCGGGTGGTCGGCGAGCCGGTGCACGCGGTGGCCATCGAGCGCCGTACGGTGGACCGCTTCTTCGCGGACCGCTGAGGCCGCGCCGCTCGTCACGTCGCAGTGGAGGGCCTGGTCAGTTCGCCGACCAGGCCCTTCAGCACGTCGAAGGCCGGCTTGCGGGAGTAGTCGTCGCGCAGCAGCCCGAAGTGGTGGAACAGGTCCGCGCCCGCGCTGTCCGCGTCCCGCAGACCGAAGAACCCGTAACCGGTGACGCCGAGTTCGGCGGCGAGCCCGGCCACCGTCCGGACCACCAGCTCGACGACCTCGGCCTGTCGCGCCTCACTGCGCCCGGGGCCGGGGCCGGTGGGCCAGCCGTTCTCGCAGATCCGCACCGGGACGTTCGGTGCGATGCCCGCCTTCGGGAGCGCGTCGTTGCGGAAGCTCTCCACCAACCACCGGACGGCGCCCGCGAGTTGCTCGCCCGACACCGGCCGGAACACGTCGGGGAAGAAGTCCAGGCCGACGTAGTCCAGCGCCCGGTGGAAGCGCTCGTCGGCGAGTTCGCCGATCTCGGGCCAGAAGGTGTCGGCCGGGTCGAAGGCCGGCACCGCGTTGAACCCGACCGCCAGGTCGGTGAATCCGCAGGCCAGCGCCGCGTCCTTGGCCGCGACCACCCCCTCCACCAGGGCCCGGCGCACCCCCGGCACGCTGCCGTCCAGGACGGGGAGGTCCGCGTTGGGCTCCTCGCAGATCTGCAGGGCGGCGATCCGGGCGCCCTCGGACCGGACGACGGTCCGGATGAAGTCCAGCCAGCCGTCCAGCTCGCCGCCGGGGCCGCCGGGGCCGCGGTACTGGAGGACGAGGTCGAGCTTGCGGCCGTCGCCGAGGTACTGCTCGGGGCGGGCCGGGGTCGGGTCGTCGGCCGGGTAGGAGCGGTAGGCACGGACGGTGAACCGCGGTGCACCGCCCTGGAGTTCGCGCAGCGCATCGGTGATCCGCGCGGGGTCGTCGGGGCTGACGGGGTCGATCAGGCCGGTCTCGCTGCCGAGCCGGCCGCCGGGGTAGACGCCGAAGGTGAAGCCGTCGCCGAAGTAGGTCATGGCGACACCGTACTCCAGATTTTTGGTGTCACTGCAAGTTTGGAGTGACACCATGGATGGCGGATAGACTCCGGGCATGGGACTTCGCGAGACCAAGAAGCAGCAGACCCGGCTCCTGCTGGCCGACACGGCCATGGGCCTGTTCGCCGAACGCGGCTTCGACAAGGTCACCGTCACCGAGATCGCCCGGGCCGCCGGAGTCGCACCCACCACCGTCTTCAACTACTTCCCGACGAAGGAGGACCTCTTCTTCGACCGGGAGGACGAGGTGGTCGCCCGGCTCGCCGAGGCCGTCCGCCACCGACCGCCGGGCAGCTCCGCCGCCCGGGCCGTCCGGGACGACCTGCTGGCGGCCATCGCGAGCGGCGAGCCCACGGTGGGGCTCAACCCGGGGATCGCCACGTTCTGGCGGATCGTCGCCGACAGCCCCGCCCTGCGCGCCCGGCTGCTGGACCTCGGCGAACGAGCCGAAGCCGCCCTCGCCGAAGCCCTCGCCGAGGAGACCGGCACCGACCCCGCCGACCCCCTCCCCCGCCTCACCGCCGGCGCCCTCGCCGGCGCCCACCGGGCGGCGCTCGCGGAGATCCGCCGCGCCGTGGTCGGCGGCGAGGCGCCCGCCACGCTGCGCCCCCGGATCGAGGCGGCGGTGGAACGGGCCTTCGCCCTCCTCGGCGAGGGCCTCGCCGACTACCCGCCGGCGCGGCGCTGACCGTACGCAACGGCGCAGGCCGCCCGGGTCGGTGAGGACCCGGGCGGCCTGTGCGTTCAGCGTGTTACGGCCGGTCGGCTGTTACGGCCGGTCAGCTGTGGCGACCACGGCGGCGGGCAGCCAGCACGGCCAGACCACCGAGGGCGAGCAGACCCGCGCCCGCCAGGCCGAAGATCATCGGCGTGTTGCCCGCACCGGTGGACGGCAGCTCACCGCCGCCACCGTGGTGGTGGCTGCTCGGACCTGGGGCCGGGGCCGAGCTCGTGCTCGTGCTCGTGCTCTCACTCGCGCTCGGCGAGGAGGACGGCGAGGTCGACGGGCTCGGCGACGGGCTCGGGGAGGAGGAGGGGCTCGACGACGGGCTCGGAGAGGAGGACGGCGACGAGGACGGGCTCGGCGACGGGGAGGACGACGGGCTCGACGAAGGCGAAGGGCTCGGCGAGGAGGACGGGCTCGGCGAGGGCGAGGACGACGGGCTCGGCGACTCCGACGGCGAGGAGGACGGCGACGGGCTCGGCGACACCTTGCACTCCGGCAGGTCCCCGTCGAACGGGTAGCTGTGGATCTCGTACCCGCCCGTCCCCGTGTGGATCAGGTTGCCCGCGAGGTACACCCGCCCGTTCACGCCCGGCTGGGCGAGGGTCATCGTGCCGCCCGGGTTGCCCGCGAGCACCGACCCCTGGAACTGGGCGCTGCCGAGGATCTGGGCGTTGGTCGCGGTCGGGAAGTTGTACATCAGCTTCGAGCGCATGTCGGTGGTCTGGTCCCCGGCCAGGCCGGAGCCCGTGTAGGTGTTGATGATCGGGCTGTCCCCGAGCATGTTCACCACGACGGTGGCGCCGGCCGGGATGTTGTTGAAGACCAGGCCGATCTGCCCGCCGGTGGGCGAGGCGAGGTTCTGGGAGACGTTGAAGACCTGCTTCATGCTGGTCCCGTCACCGGTGAAGGTCGCCTGGCTGGAGGAGACGTCGACGGTGCCGGTCGCGGCGGCCCGCCCGACGCAGTCGGAGACCTCCTCGATCTGGGTGAGCACGGTCTGGTAGGGCGCGGCGGCGTTCGGGTCCTGGATGGACTCGCCGGTGGGGTCGATGCTGACGGTGCCGGTGACGCTGCCCGCGTGGCGCAGGTTGCCGAAGGCCGGGCCGTGCGAGTCGCTGCCGCCGATGAGGATGGAGTTGCCGGTCACGACGTCGACGTTGCCGCCGGTGGTGACGAAGTCGCTGCCGTTCGGCGGGACGACGCGCGAGCCGACGCCGACGACGCCCATGTTGTAGACGCCACCGCCGTTCTTGTCGACGGTCAGCTTCCCCAGGGTGACGATCTTTCCCTCGGCCTCGGCCGCGCGGCCGTTGACGGTGTAGTTGCCGCCGGTGAAGACGTTGATGCTGGCGTCGCGGCCGGTGAAGTCGCCGTTGTTGGGCCCCGGCCAGGTGGCCGGGCAGTTCGGGCCGGTGCAGGCGCCCAGCGGCGGGGCCAGCGGCGCGGCCGTACCGACGGACAGCACGGCGGCCATCGGCAGTGCCGCGACGGCGGTGGCCACGGCGACGCGGACGGCCCGGCGGCGCCCGGTGGCGGGCGCCCTTCTCGTAGCGGTGCTTCTGTGACCCGGCGTACCGGTGCGGCCCTGACCCATCGACACTTCCTCCGCGCATAGAAAAGGGCAGGCGCCGAAGACCTGCCGCATTCTGTGTGATCTGCTGTCGATCCCACAGATTCGGTGCATCCAACCTCAAAACGGACGAATCACACCCTACAGACCCTCAGGTCGAAGACGAAAGTCATTCGACCGGCGCAGCCGGGTCCCGGGCCCGGGCCGAGCCCGGGACGGCCCCGGGACGACCTCGGGACGGAATCCCCGCCCGAGGACGCGTCCGGCTAGGTTGGGGGCATGACCACCGAGGCCCAGGACCGGAGCGCCCCACTCGTCGCCGTCGCGTCCACCGACGCCGTACTGCGCCACCCCGAGGCGGGGGAACACCTGTTCACCGCCATGGAGCAGGAGCGCGCCGCCCGGTTCCGGCACGAGTCCGGGCGGGCCGACTACACCGCCGGGCACGTCCTCGTCCGGCTCTGCGCCGCCCGGCTGCTCGACGTCCCGGTGACGGCGGTCGTGCTCGCCCAGCAGTGCCCGGACTGCGGCCTCGCCGACCACGGCAAGCCCTACCTGCCGGACCACCCCGGGGTGGAGGTGACGCTCTCCCACACCAAGGGCGTGGTCGCGGCCGGGGCGGGCTTCCAGCCCGTCGGCGTGGACGTCGAACTGGCGGTGCGCGGCGGCTCGTTGCGCGCGGTCGCCCGCCGGGTGCTCACCGCCGGCGAACTCGCCGCCGTCGAGGCCGCCCCGGAGCCGGACCTCGCCTTCCTGCGGCAGTGGGTGCGCAAGGAGTCCCTGATCAAGATCGGCCGGGCCCGCCTCGACACCCTCGGCGAGATCGACCTCGCCGCCCTCCCCCTGGACGTTCCGCCGGGCGAGCCGCTCCGCAGCCGCTACGAGGACCTCCACCTGCTCGACTGGACGGACCCCGGGCACGGCGCCGCCGTCGCCGCCGTCTCCACGGCGGCCCCGCAGGTCGTGGACCTCGCGAAGGTCTGAGAGTCGAAGGTCTAGCGGAGCACCGACTCCAGGAAGTCGCTGCCGATCCGGACCACCACCGAGAGGTCCAGCTGGTGGAGGACGTAGCGGCCCCGGCGACGGGTGGTGAGCAGCCCGGCCCTGCGCAGCACGGCGAGGTGGCGGGAGACCTCGGGGGCGGTGATGGCGCAGGCGTCGGCCAGCTCGCTCGTCGAGCAGGCGCCGCGCGCCAGGTGGCGGCAGAGGTTCATCCGCATCGGATGGGTCAGCGCCTCCAGGCGCAGCTTCACCGCCTCCACCGACTCGGTGCCGCCGACCTCGTGGGCGGCGGCCGGGTACTGGATCACCGGCTGCCAGCCGGGCGCGTACAGGGCGAAGAAGTGCGGCCAGCCGAAGACGGTCGGCAGCAGGGTGACGCCGCTGCCCCGGGCCTCGGTGCGGCCGTGCACCAGCTTGTCGACGACGATGCGGCTGACCTGCCCGTCCTCCTCCAGGCTCAGCACCGGGGAGGCCGCGGCGAGCGCCTCCGCGAGGCCCTTGCGGCGCAGCAGGTCGGTCTTGTGCCGGGCGTCGGCGGCGAGTTGCACGTGGACGCGGCGCCAGGCGTCGGCGAAGAACGCCCGGTCGCAGTCCTCCAGGAGGCGCCGGATCCACACGCGGGTGCCGGTGGGATCGGCCAGCATCCGTTCGCCGAAGGCCGCCTGGCGCGGTCCCCGGGCGGCCGCCAGGTCCAGCGCGCGGCGCCGTGCCCGGTCGTCGGTCAGCGGGGAGGGCAGGCCCCTGCCGTAGAGGCTGCTGCTGCAGGAGATCTCCATGGCCGAGCCGACGAAGGTCTCGTCGTCCAGGCGGTCGAGGTCGTCCAGCTCTTCGGCGAGGGTCTCCCGGGGGTGGGCGGGCATCAGGACGTCGGAACGGGTGGAGCGCCACATGAAGTCGGCCTCGACCAGGCGGTCGGCGAGCTCCGGGTCCAGGGCGGCGGCGGTCGCCGTCGTCCAGGCGTGCAGCCGGGGGTGGTGAGCGGGCTCGGCCAACGCGTGCAGGGCGTTGCCGAGTTCGGCCAGCGGCGAGGGGCTGAAGACGATCCGCTCGGGCGGCAGTCCGGTGATGTCGATGGTCACGCTCACCCCACTATGGTGCCGGGTCGAGCGGGGGCGCTGTCACCACGTTTGACCAGGGCCGTCAATCGACGGGACGGGCGGGGCGCGGCGGGCCCAGGCTGAGCGGCATGAACGCACTGCAGCAGCACCTCCTCGACAGCCACCGCGCCGCCCGGCAGGGCGAACCGGCCCCTCCCCTGCCCGGCACCCACGACCTCGCCGTGCTGCGGGCGGTCGCCCGGCGGATCCGCCTGGCCCTGCGGGGCGAGCGGCCCTAGGCGGCTCGGGGACGGCGGATAAGCAGGTGTTAGCGTGCCTGGTCGCGGGCGCGCCCGCTCCTCTCCCCCGGACCCCGGATCGATCGAAGGTGCCCCGCCGTGGCCAAGTTCCTGCTGAGCCTGCACGTCCTCGTGTCGGTCCTGTTCATAGGCCCGGTCGCCGTCGCCGTCAGCATGTTCCCGCGCCGGGCGAAGGCCGCGCTCGCGGGCGGGCCGGACGCCGCCGGGGAGGCGGGCGTGCTACGCGTCCTGCACCGGATCACCCAGGTCTACGCGCTGCTGGGCGTCTCCGTCCCGATGCTGGGCATCGGCCTCGCGCAGGTCATGGACGTGCTCGGCCAGTCCTGGCTGATCGTCTCGATGGTGCTCACCGCCGTCGCGGGCCTCTCGCTGCTCCTCTTCGTCCTGCCCGGCCAACAGGCCGCCGTCGACGCGCTCGGGCTCGCTCCCGAGGACGAGCAGCACGGCAAGGCCGTGAAGGGCCTGCGGCTGCTGCCGATGACGGCCGGGGTGTTCAACCTGCTGTGGGCCGTGGTCGTGGTGCTGATGATCATCCGCCCGGGCTCCACCACCGGCGTCTGACCCCGGAGGCACCCTCCGCGGAGGCACCCTCCCCGGCACCGGGCCCGTTCGAGTACCGTCCTCGACCATGACGATCACGGTGGGCATGGGCGGCCCGACGGGGACGGGCGTCGGCCCGCTGCTGCGCGGCTGGCGCGAGCGACGGCACCTCAGCCAGCTGGAGCTGGCCCTGCGGGCGGACTCCTCCGCCCGGCACCTCAGCTTCGTCGAGAACGGGCGCTCCCGGCCGAGCCGGGAGCTGCTGCTGCGCCTGGCCGGGCATCTGGACGTCCCGGTGCGCGAGCGCAACGCCCTGCTGCTCGCGGCCGGTTACGCCCCGTACTACGCCGAGACGCCGCTCGGCGACCCGTCGATGGACGCGCTGCGCGAGGGCATCGAGCGGCTGCTCGCCGCCCACGACCCGTACCCGGCGGTGGTGGTCGACGGGTCGTTCCGGGTGCTAGCGGCGAACCGGGCGAGCGCCCTGCTGCTGGACGGTGTCGCCCCGCACCTGCTGGAGCCGCCGTTCAACGCGGTCCGGCTCGCCCTGCACCCGGACGGGCTGGCGCCACGGATCGTCAACCACCGGCAGTGGCGGCGGCACCTGCTGGAGCGGATGGAACGGCAGCTCGAGCTGGTCCGCTCCGAGCCGCTGCGGCGGCTGTACGAGGAGGCGCTCGGCTACCCCGAGCCGCCCGGCGACGATCCGGCGCAGGACGCGGGGTCCCCGTTCGCGCTGCCGCTGCGGCTTCGGCACGACGGGCGGGTGCTGTCCTTCCTGTCGACCATCGCGACCTTCAACACGCCGCTGGACGTGACGGTCTCGGAGCTGGCCATGGAGACCTTCCTGCCGGCGGACGAGCCGACAGCCGCCTACCTCCGCTCGGCAAGTCAGCCCTAGTGCCGCGTCAGGCAACCTTCGGGGAGGGCAAAGGTTGCCTGACGCGGCACTAGTCGGCGTCGCGGCGCCGCAGGGCGGTGAGTTGGAGGGCGACGAAGAGGGCGACCACGGCGGCCTGGGCGGGGATCCAGACGGCGCCGGCGGTGGTCGGCTCCAGCCGGGTGGCGAGGGCGACCAGGCTGAGGACCGTCCAGGCGGCGTTGAGGTCGACCACCGTCAGGACGGCGAGCCGGTGGGGTCGCGGGCGGGTGGCCAGGGCGGCGACCAGCAGGGCGTAGGCGGTGAGGAAGAGTCCGAGGCCGAGGAGGGTGGAGCGGCCGATGCCGAGCAGGTCGCCGAGGGGGCCGGAGAGGGCCAGGTAGGCCAGGCCGTTGCCGCCGGTCACCACGGCGTCCAGGGCGAGGGTGCCGCGGACGGTCCACGGCGAGAAGGCTGAGGTGGGGGCGGGGGACGGGGAGGTGCTGCGGGTGGTCGCGTTCGCGGACATGGCGGATCGCCTCCTGACACGGGTTCGGCTGGGGGCTGCCTCGGCAACGGCACTACGGATGTAGTCGCACTACTCGCGTAGTGCCGCCGCCGCGGCGGCACTACGGAAGTAGTGGCACTACTTCCGTAGTGCCCCCACCCTGCCGAGGTCCGGGGCGGGCGTCGATTACCTCGCGGGTAAGGGCGGGATCCTCCCGGTTCACGGCCGCCCCCTGAGCAGCACCCCCGCCCGCTTCACCGCGCGGGCGGTGATGGTGGTCTCGGCGCGGGTGACGCCGAGGGGGCCGAGGGTGTCGGTGAGGAAGCGGTAGAGGGCCGGGTGGTCCGGGCAGAAGAGCGTGGCCAGGAGGTTGGTCGGGCCGCTGGTGGCGAAGACGCCGTGGACCTGGGGGTGGCCGGCGAGGGCTTCGCCGACCTCCGCGAGGCGGCCGGGTGGGACGTCCAGCCAGAGGTTGGCGTCCACGGCCATGCCGAGCAGGCGGGGCTCGACGGTGACGTGGGTGCGCAGCAGCCCCAGCCCGTCCAGCCGGTTCAGGCGGCGGCGGACGGTCGACTCGGGCGCGCCGGTCGCGGCGGCCAGAGCGGCGTGGGACTGCCGGGCGTCCTCGCCGAGGCGGTCGAGCAGGGCGCGGTCCAGGTCGTCGACGGGTGGCCGGACGGCGGGGCGCGGCGGCCGGGGGCGGGCGAGGGCGGCGGCCTCCTGCTCGGTCAGGTACCCGGCCTGCCACTGGGAGGCGTCCGCGAAGGCGTGGAGCACCGCGTGGGCGGTGGTCTCGGTGACGGCGCTGGTCGCGGGCAGCTGCCCGTACAGGAGGCGGTCGCGGGATCCGGCGTCGGTGAGCATGACGGCGCCGATCTCCTGGCCGCCGAGGAGGATGTCGACGAAGGGCACGTCGGGCCGGTCGGCCAGGGCGCGGGCGACGGCGTCGACGGTGCCGCTCAGCACCCGTACGCGCAGCAGCAGGGCGCCGACGGCGTCGTCCTCGACGTCCGGGAGGCGGACCACCCGCAGCACGCCCGTCTGCCGCATCCGGCCGAGGCGGCGGGTGACCGTCCGGGCGGAGACGCCGAGCACCTCGGCGAGGCGGCCGGGTTCGGCCCGTCCGTCGAGCTGGAGGGCGCAGACCAGGCGGCGGTCGAGGGTGTCCAGGATGCTGTCCGGATCGGTCACTGAAAGGTCCATGGTGTCCGTTCTCCGTCGCATCGGCGGCATCTGACGTCCTGATCGGCAGGGGGAACGGTACTCCTTGTCCTGTGAGTAGCGGAGCGAAGGAGACGGCGATGGACCTGTGGACGATGGCGGAGGGCGTGGAGGCGGCGGTGCGCGCGGTCGGCGCGGGGCTGGCGGCGCGTCGGCCCGTCGAGCCCGTTCAGGCGCGGACGGCCGAGGAGGCGGCCGCGGCCTTCGCGGCGGTGGACGGCCCGGCCGCCGCCGAGTTGCGGGAGCTGCTCACCGCGCTGTACCCGACGGCCGGTTGGCTGCCCGAGGAACTGGACGGCTCGGTGCCCGCCGAGGGCGAGTGGTGGATGTGCGACGCGACGGACGGCGCGGTGCAGTACCTGCTCGGGCAGCCGCACTGGGCGGTGACGGCCACGCTGGTGCGCGACGGCCGGGCGGTGCTGGCCGTCGTCCACGCCCCGGAGCTGTTCGGCCGGGGCCGCACCTACCGGGCGGTGCTGGGCGGCGGCGCCCAGCTGGACGGGCGGCCGATCGCGCCGGTGGAGCGGGAGTTGGCGATCACCGTCGCCGCGACCAGCCAGCCGCCGCTGGTCGCGAAGGACCCGGCCGCCCTGCGCCGCGCCGGGGAGTCCCTGTCCGCGATGGCGGGCGCGGTGCTGGCGGTGCGCAACCTCGGCCCGACGGCCCTCCAGGTGGCGCAGGTCGGCTCCGGGCACCTGCCACTGTTCTGGCAGTACGGCGTGGACGCGGGCAACCTGCTGCCCGGGGCCCTGATCGCGCGCGAGGCGGGCGCGGCGGTGACGGACGCCGCCGGGGCGGCCTGGACGGCCGGTTCCGACAGCTTCCTCGCCGCCGCGCCCGGGCTGCACGCGCGGGCGGTGGAGGTCCTGCGGGCGGTCAGCTGAGGCCGGGGCCGAGGTTGACCCCGAGGTTGACCCCGAGGCCGAACAGCTCGGCCGCGTTGTCGTGGCAGACGGCCCGCAGCCACTCCTCCCCCAGCCCCAGCCCGGCCAGCGCCTCCAGCTGGTGGACGTACCGGTAGGGGATGTTGGGGAAGTCGCTGCCGAGAAGCACCCGTTCGCGCAGGGCGCGCAGCCGGGGCAGTTCCTCGCGGGGGAAGGGCTGCTCGGCCTCGACGAAGTCGGTGAAGGCCATGGTGGTGTCCAGCCGCACGGCGGGGTGGCGTTCGGCGAGGTCGAGGAACTCGCCGTACTCGGACATGCCGAGGTGGGCGACGACGAGCACCAGGCGGGGGTGGCGCTTGAGCACCTCGCCGATCGGGCCGGGGCCGGTGAACCGGCCCGCCACCGGCCCGGAGCCGCAGTGGGTGACCACGGGGGTGCCGCTGTCGGCCAACAGGCCCCACACCTCGTCGAGTTCGCGCGCGGCCGGGTCGTAGCCGCCGACCTGGAGGTGGGCCTTGAACACCCGGGCGCCGTCCTCGACGGCCCGGGCCACGTAGGCCCCCGCCCCGGGTTCGGGGAAGAAGGTGGCGGTGTGGAGGCAGTCGGGGGTGCGGGCGGCGAAGTCGGCGGCCCAGGCGTTGAGCCAGGCGGCCATGCCGGGCTTGTGCGGGTAGAGCATCGAGGTGAACGCCCGGACGCCGAACTCCCGCAGCCGCTGGACCCGTTCGGCCTCGGCCTCGCGGTAGGCGATGGGCCAGGGGCGGCCGATGAGCGGGCCGGCCGCGTCGAAGTAGGCCCACACCTTGTCGAGGACGTTCTTGGGCATGAAGTGGGTGTGCACGTCGATCAGCCCGGGCAGGCCGAGGCCCTGCCAGAACTCCCGTACGGCCGCCGATTCCTGAGTGCTCACGCGGGCACCGGCCGGGCGCGGTCGATGACGGCGGCGGTGTCGACGCCGGTCGGCAGGGTGCCGAAGGCGGAGCCCCGGTCGCCGGCGAGGCGGGTGGCGCAGAAGGCGTCGGCGACGGCCGGGTGGCCGTACCGGACGAGCAGGGAGCCCTGGAAGGCCAGGGCCATCGCCTCGACGAGCCGCCGGGTGCGGTACTCGATGTCCGTCAGGTCACCGAGCTGCGCGCGCAGTTCGGCGACGGCCGCGTCCAGTCGGCGGTCGGCTCCGGCGGCGGCGTCGAGTTCGCCGAGGAAGGCTTGCACCGCCTCGGGGCGCCGGGCCATGGCGCGCAGCACGTCCAGGGCGGCGACGTTGCCGGAGCCCTCCCAGATCGAGACCAGGGGCGCCTCGCGGTAGAGCCGGGGCATGCCGGACTCCTCGACGTAGCCGTTGCCGCCCAGGCACTCCAGGGCTTCGGCGGCGTGGGCGGGGCCGCGCTTGCAGACCCAGTACTTGGCGGCGGCCAGGCCCAACCGCCGTACCAGCGCCTCGGTTTCGTCCCCGGCGAGGGCGAGGTCGGTGGCCCGGGCCAGGCGCATGGCGACGATCGTGGCGGCCTCGGACTCCACGACCAGGTCGGCGAGGACGTTGGCCATCAGCGGCTGCTCGACCAGCGCCTTGCCGAACGCCCGCCGGTGCAGGGCGTGGTGGACGGCCCGGGTGGTGGCCTGGCGCATGCCGGAGGCGGCGCCGATGGTGCAGTCGAGGCGGGTCATGTTGACCATCTCGATGATGGTCGGCACGCCCCGGCCCTCCTCGCCGACGAGCCATCCGACGGCGCCGTCGTACTCCAGCTCGGCGGAGGCGTTGGACTTGTTGCCGAGCTTGTCCTTGAGCCGCATCAGCTGGAGCCGGTTGCGGCTGCCGTCGGGCAGGACGCGCGGCAGCGCGAAGCAGCTGAGCCCGCCGGGGGCCTGGGCCAGGGTGAGGAAGAGGTCGGACATGGGCGCGGAGGTGAACCACTTGTGCCCGGTGAGGCGGTAGGTGCCGTCGGGCTGGGGGGCGGCGACGGTGGTGTTGGTGCGGACGTCCGAGCCGCCCTGCTTCTCGGTCATCGACATGCCGGCGATCAGCCCGCGCTTGGTGCGCGGCTCGCGTAGCCCGAAGTCGTACTCCTTCGAGGCCAGCAGCGGCTCCAACTCGGCGGCCAGGGACGGATTGGCGCGCAGGGCGGGGACGGCGGCGTAGGTCATGGAGACGGGGCAGGTGTGGCCGGCCTCGACCTGGCCCCAGACGTAGAACTTCGCGGCGCGGGCGGAGTGCGCGCCCGGCCGTTCCTCGCGCCAGGGCGCGGCGTGCAGGCCGTGGGAGACGGCGGTGCGCATCAGCTCGTGCCAGGAGGGGTGGAACTCGACCTCGTCGATGCGGTGGCCGAAGCGGTCGTGGGTGCGCAGCACGGGCGGGTGCTCGTTGGCCAGGCGGCCGTGTTCGGCGGCCTCCTCGGAGCCGGCGAGGCGGCCGAGTTCGCGCAGTTCGGGTTCGGCCCAGTCGGCGCCGGCGCGGTGCAGGGCGTCGAGCAGGGTCGGGTCGGCGGCGGTGTCGTGTCCGTACGGCAGGGGCACCTGGTTGGTGACCTCATGCGTCGCTGTCATCGCGTCCTCCCAGGGCACGAAGGGTGAAGGAGACCAGGGCGGGGACCACCTCGGAGGCGGCCCGGTCGGTGGGGTCGGCGAGCGGTCCGGCGAGGGCTTCGCCGACGGCGCCGACGAGGGCGGCGGCGGTCAGCACCGGGTCCTGCTCGGGGAGTTCGCCGGCGGCGAGGGCGGCGGCGATCTCGGTGGCGATCACGTCGCGGAAGGCCCGCCGGAAGACGAGGCGTTCGCCGTCGACCACGGCGTCGGCGGGTTCGACGAGCAGGGCGTACGCGAGGCGGGGGACGCGCAGGGCGCGGGCGGCGAAGGTCTCGACGACGGCGGCGACGCGGCGTTGCGGGGTGTCCTGGCGGGCGAGGGCCTCGTGGACGGCGGCGATCTCCCGGTTCACGACACGGCGGAACAGCTCGACGGAGAGCTCGGCCTTGTTGGCGAAGTGCTGGTAGAGGCTGCCGGTGGCGATCCCGGCGCGGTCGGCGACGGCGGCCATGGTGCAGCCGCCGTAGCCGCGGTCGGCGAGCAGGAGTACGGCCGACTGCAGCACGGTCTCGCGCTGGGCGTCCAGGCGGGCTTGGACGGCGGGGGTGCGTCGGTAGGCCATGGAAAGCATTGAAGCACCGATTCAACGCT
This sequence comes from Streptomyces sp. NRRL WC-3742, assembly GCF_000720635.1. Lineage (GTDB taxonomy): Bacteria > Actinomycetota > Actinomycetes > Streptomycetales > Streptomycetaceae > Kitasatospora. The sequence goes on from NZ_JOCF01000055.1 coordinate 30,604, forward strand.
TCAGGAAGACGCACTTCAGGAAGGACGCGCTCCAGGAAGGGCACACCTCGGAAACGACCCGGGAACACGAGGAGGCCACCCCCTCGCCCGGGGGTGGCCTCCTGTGCGAGAACGCGGCGCCCTACAGCGGGCGGCGCTCCTCATCCAGCTTCTGGCCCTCGACATCGAGCGGGCCGAACGCCGGGATCAGCTGCGGGGACTTGGTCAGCGAGCGGGCCGCGGGGGCCTGCTCGCCGAGGCCGGCCCACTCCAGCACCTTGGCGGTCGCCTCGGCCGACTGCGCGGCGGGCAGCTTGCCGATGTTGGAGCCGTGGTTGCCGCCGGGCACGGTGTAGACGTAGCTGTCGTTCTCCTCGTCGGGGCGGAACGGCTTGGCGCCCCACGGGTCGTTGCCGCCGTAGACGTAGATGATCCGCTCGGCGTCGCGCTTCACCCAGCGGTCGATGTCACGCATCGCGTACGGGTTGAAGCCGGGGACGTTGACGTCCTTGGAGATGTAGGAGCGGGCGGAGTACAGCTCCTTGTAGTCGCAGTGCAGCAGGTCCTTGATGTTCGAGACGTCGAAGAACGGCTGCCCCAGCTCGGTGGCCGCCTGGTAGTAGTACGCGGTGTACTTCGCCAGGCCCTGGTCGCTGTTGCCGGTGGCGCCCACCTGGGCGTCGTACCAGGCGAACAGCTCGTCGTCGGTCGCGGTGGCCGCGACCGGGACCTTGGCGCAGTCGGCCTCCAGGCTGTACTGCCAGAACGACCAGACGGTGTCCAGCACGCCGCCCTCGTAGGCGCGGTCCGCGCTGCCGACGGTGGTGAAGGTGGAGCCGGCCGCCTTGTTCGCCGCGTCGAAGCGGGTCTCCATGCGGTCGCGGCGCACCAGCAGCTCGCGCTGGGCGGCCGAGAGGCGGTTGCGGCACTCGGGGGTGCCGACGGTCTGGAAGAACTTGCTGTAGGCGGAGTAGTCGTCCACGTCGGTGTTGTTCGGCGCGACGTAGGCGACCGTGCCGGCCATGTCGTCCGGGTAGAACCGGCGGTAGTAGGTGGAGGACATGCCGCCCTTGCTGGCGCCGGTGGAGAGCCACTCCTGGTCGTAGATCCGCTTGAGGGCGGTCACCAGCTTGTGGGAGTCGGCGGCCTGCTGGCGGATGCCGGCCTTGGTCCAGTCGGCGGGCTCGGGGCGCGAGGGGGTGAAGAAGCGGTACTCGATGGAGACCTGGTTGCCGTCCACCAGCCGGGTGGGCTCGGTGCGGGAGGGGTTGGTGCCCAGGGTGTAGCCGTTGGTGTAGAAGACGGTCGGGCGGTCGTAGCCGCGGTGCAGGAGGGTGAACCGCTGCTGGAAGCTGCCCAGCCAGGGGCGGAAGTGGTCGATCGGCTGGGTGTACGTGGCGACGAAGTAGCGGTGGCCGGTGGTGGTCGGCTTCTCCTCCGTGACGGTGACGCCGGGGATCGCCGCGAGGCGGTCCTTGATGTCGGCGTTCGGGTCGTCGGCGGGGCTGTGGCCGTGGGCGGCCGCGGCCGCACCGCCGTCCGCCGCCAGCGCGGGGCCCGCCAGACCGCCGCCCATCACCAGGACCGGGGTCAGCGCGGCGGCGACCAGCAGACCTCTGAACCTGGCTATCGACTTGGTGCTCATCAACTCTCCATCTGATCAACGGACATGACAGGTGTGCTACGGGCGGGGCAGGGCGCAGCCGGCCCTCGTCAGGTCGAGCCGGTTGCCGGGGCCGAAGCAGGCGGGGATGCCGTAGGTCTCCTGGGCGTAGCCGATGCCCTGGTGCACCGTCACGTTGCCGGACTGGTCGACCTCGCACGGGTTGTTGAGGGTGCAGCTCTCGCCGCTCTCGTTGATCGTGTTGTTGACCGCGACGAGCAGGCCCGTCGAGGCGTCGACCACCGGGGAGCCGGAGGTGCCGCCGATGACGTTGCAGCCGGAGGTGTAGCGGACGGAGTCCTTGAAGGTCCAGTCCGCTTCCTTGAGCCGGTAGGCGAAGCCGTCGACCGAGCAGGAGTAGATCTTCTTCCAGTACCCGGAGACGACGCGGATGTCGGCGCCCCGGACGGGGTGGGTGTCGGCGACGGTCAGCGCGGAGATGCCGTACTTGGACTTGATCGCGGCGTAGGTGGTGCTCAGCTGGTAGATCGACACGTCGGTGTCGGTCATGGCGCCGTAGACCACCTTGGTGGCCCGCAGCGTGGCGAGCTTGCCACCGCCGGCACTGAGGAGGCTGAAGGTCCGGCTGGAGGGCTGGTTGGTGACGACCTGCCCGGGGCCGGGCATGCCGGACTCCAGGCAGTGGCCGTTGGAGAGCACCAGCGCCGGGTCGGTCGGGGCCGAGTTCGGCATCCGGACGACCGAGCCGGAGCAGTTGCTCAGGGCCACCGTCCCGGCGAAGGAGACGGCACTGAGCGGGGCGGCGCTGACCTGGTCGGCACTGAGCGGGGCGGCGTCGACCTGGGCGGCGCCGGCCGGGGCGGCCTGGGCGGGGGCGGCTCCTGCCAGGGCGGTGCCTCCGGCGAGGGCGAGCGCGGCGAGCGTGCCTATGAGCGGCTTCTTCATGAGAGACCTCTCGGTGATGTGGGGGTCCGCCAAACCTGGCGCGGACATGACCCGCTGTCAAGAGTCACCACGTGACCTGGACGCCGCCCCCGCCGGACGGCGGGTGGCCCGTCGGAGTGAAGGCGCCGGTCAGCGGCACACCTCTGCCGCCGACCGGCGCCTTCGGGTTCACGGGCGGGGCAGGGCGCAGTTGGGCAGCGTCAGGTCCAGCTGGTTGCCCGGGCCGAAGCAGGCCGGGATGAGGTACGTCTCCTGGGCGTAGCCGATGCCCGGGTGCACCGTCACGTTGCCGGACCGGTCGACCTCGCACGGGTTGTTGAGGGTGCAGCTCTCGCCGCTCTCGTTGATCGTGTTGTTCACGGCGACGAGCAGGCCCGTCGAGGCGTCGACCACCGGGGAGCCGGAGGTGCCGCCGATGACGTTGCAGCCGGAGGTGTAACGGACGGAGTCCTTGAACGTCCAGTCCGCCTCGTTGAGTTGGTAGGCGAAGCCGTCGACCGAGCAGGAGTAGATCTTCTTCCAGTACCCGGAGACGACGCGGATGTCGGCGCCCTGGGCGGGGTGGGTGTCGGCGACGGTCAGCGGCGCGATCCCGTACTGCGCCTGGATCGTGGCGTAGTCGGTGTCGAGCTGGTAGATCGTCACGTCGGTGTCGGTCATCGCGCTGTAGACGACCTGGGTCGCCGTCAGGGTCGCGAGGTCGCTGCCGTCCGGGTTGAGCAGGGTGAAGGTCCGGCTGGACGGCTGGTTGGTGACGACCTGCCCGGGGCCGGGCATGCCGGACTCCAGGCAGTGGCCGTTGGAGAGCACCAGGGCCGGGTCGGTCGGGGCCGAGTTCGGCATCCGGACGACCGAGCCGGAGCAGTTGCTCAGGGCCACCGTCCCGGCGAAGGAGACGGCGTCGACGGGGTCGGCGTGAGCGGGGGCGGCGCCCGCCAGGGCGGTTCCTCCGGCGAGGGCGAGCGCGGCGAGCGTGCCGATGAGCGGCTTCTTCATGAGAGACCTCTCGGTGTGGGGGTCCACCAAACTTGTCGCGGACATGACCCACTGTCAAGAGTCAATACGCGCCCCGGACGCCGTCCCCACCGAGCCGCTCACACCCCTTCCGGCACGAACCGGAATGCCTCAACTCCCCTGCCAGTGGCGCCGACCGAGGCTGATCAGGCGCAACTGCATCCGGGCGGTGGCGGCGATCCGATCGACCCGCCCCGGATCGGACTCCGACGCCTCCAGCCCCTCCAGGAAGGCGGCGGCCGTGGACACCATGTGGTCCACGTACAGCTCGGCGAGCATCCTCAACTCCTGCGGACCCCAGCCCGGCAGCGCCGGCTGCAGCGCCAGCGCCTCGCCGACCTCGGTGGCGAACCGGCCGAGTTCGGCGTCGATGGCCTCGCGCACCCGCCGCACGCCGCCGTGCCGCTCACGCGCCAGGAACCGTACGTGCGAACGGTGTTCACGCACGTGCAGCTCGATGACCGCCACCGCGCGGTCGATCATCTCCTCGGCGCCACCGGCCTCGGCGAGCACCGAGCGGATCATCACGTGCAGGCTGGCCAGCGACTCCTCGACCAGGGCGACGCCGAGCGCGGCCAGGTCGGGGAAGTGGCGGTAGAAGGCGGCCGGGGAGAGCCCGGCCTCGCGGGTGACCTCGCGCACGCCCAGGCTCGCCAGGTTCTGATCGGCCAGCAGGTGCAGGCCCGCGTCCATCAGGGCGCGCCGGCTCTGCTGCTTCTGGGCCTGCCTGGGCCCCACGGTGTGACTCACGCCATTCAGTAAACAGTCGTTTGCCGAAATTGGCCAGCGGGCGTACAGTGAGGGCCGAACTCAGTGAACACTTGTCAACCGAAACCGGCGGCCACCGACCGCCGCTTCGGCACCGGCACCCCTGGAGGAGTCAGCCGTGATCCTGCTCTCCGCCCTCGTCGCCATGGGCGTCCTGATCGGCACCGCCGCGCACACCTCGCTCCCGGTCTTCCTCACCGCCTCCGCCGCCATCACCGCCTGGCTGCTCGCCTTCGGCGCCCGCGAGGGCATCGCCCGCCTGCGCCGCCACTGAGAGGACCCCACCATGAGCACCGTCGCCGCGCCCCGGACCCGCCCCGACTCCGCCGAGGCCGACGGCCTGGCCGTCGCCTCCTTCCTGCTCGGCCTGCCCGGGCTGCTCCTCTTCAACATCGTCCTGGGCCCGCTCGCCATCACCCTGGGCACCCTCGCCCTCGTCCGCGGCACCCGCCGACGCGCCCGGGCCGTGCTCGGGCTGGCGCTCGGCGTCGCCTCCCTGGCGATCCTGGCCGTCACCACCCTCACCTCGCACGGCGTGCTGATGGACTTCCACTCCTAAGGCCCTACTCCTTCACCGGAGTTCACGCCCGCGAACCGTACGCGTCGTAGGGTGGCGGGGAGACGGCCTGGTGACCACAGGGGGCGGCAGTGACGACCGAGGACCACAGAGACGCGACGCCGGCGGACGGCGGCGGGCGGCTGCTCGCGGTGAGCGACCTGCACATCTCGTACCAGGAGAACCGCGACCTGGTCGAGAAGCTCCAGCCCGGCCACCCCGAGGACTGGCTGATCGTCGCCGGGGACGTCGCCGAGCACTCCGCCAGCATCGAGTGGGCCCTGGGCCTGCTCGCCGAGCGCTTCGCCCGCGTCATCTGGGCGCCCGGCAACCACGAGCTGTGGACCCACCCCGAGGACGCCGTGCAGCTGCGCGGGGTCGCCCGCTACGAGCACCTGGTGGAGCTCTGCCGCCGCCTGGGCGTCCTCACCCCGGAGGACCCGTACCCGGTGTGGACCGGCGCCGGCGGGCCCGTGCGCGTCGCGCCGCTGTTCCTGCTGTACGACTACTCCTTCCGCGCGCCCGGCACCACCACCAAGGAGGAGTCGCTGGCCGCCGCGTACGAGAGCGGCATCGTCTGCGCGGACGAGCGGATGCTCCACCCCGACCCGTACCCCGACCGGGACTCCTGGTGCCGCGACCGTGTCCGCCTCACCGAGGAGCGCCTCGCGGCCTGCGACCCGTCCGTCCCGCTGGTGCTGGTCAACCACTACCCGCTGGTGCGCACCCCCACCGAGATCCTCTGGTACCCGGAGTTCGCCCAGTGGTGCGGCACCGAGCTGACCGCCGACTGGCACCTGCGCTTCCCCGTCGCCACGATGATCTACGGCCATCTGCACATCCCGCGCCGGACGGTCTACGACGGGGTGCCCTTCGAGGAGGTCTCGCTCGGCTACCCGCGCGAGTGGCGCAAGCGGGGGCTGCCCGATCCGCTGCTGCGCGAGGTCTTCCCGGGGGCCTGACCCGGACGCACCCCCCGCGACGGCGGGGGGTGCGACCTCGGGGGATCAGGCGTTCGCCTCCTCGAAGGCCGCCGAGGGCTCCGGCCGGGCCAGGGTGACGGTCAGCTCGCCGTCGCTCACGTCCGCGATCAGGGTGTCCCCCTCGCGGACGGTGCCGTCCAGCAGCAGGTTGGAGATCCGGTTGTCCAGCTCCGACTGGATCGTGCGGCGCAGCGGCCGGGCGCCGAACTCCGGCTGGTAGCCGCGGTTGACGAGGAACTCCTTGGCCGCCTCGGTGACGTCCAGCCCGATGTCCTGGGCCCGCAGGCGGCGCCGGCTGCGCTCCAGCAGCAGGTCGACGACGGAGAGCAGGTCCTTGCGGGTGAGGGCGTGGAAGACGATCACCTCGTCGATCCGGTTGAGGAACTCGGGCCTGAACTGCCCGCGCAGGTCCCGCATCAGGTCGTCCCTGATCTCGTCGACGTTCCCGGAGTGGTCGAGGATGCGCTGCGAGCCGATGTTGCTGGTCATGATCACCACGGTGTTGCGGAAGTCGACCGTGCGCCCCTGGGAGTCGGTCAGCCGGCCGTCGTCCAGCACCTGGAGCAGCAGGTTGAAGACGTCCGGGTGTGCCTTCTCCACCTCGTCGAAGAGCAGCACGCTGTACGGCTTGCGGCGCACGGCCTCGGTCAGCTGCCCGGCCTCCTCGTAGCCGACGTACCCGGGCGGGGAGCCGACCAGCCGGGAGACGGTGTGCTTCTCCTGGAACTCGCTCATGTCGAAGCGGATCATCCGGTCCGGGTCGCCGAAGAGCAACGCGGCCAGGGCCTTGGCGAGTTCGGTCTTGCCGACGCCGGTCGGGCCGAGGAAGAGGAAGGAGCCGGTCGGACGGTCCGGGTCCCCCATGCCGGCCCGGCCCCGGCGCACGGCCTGGGCGACGGCGGTGACGGCCTCGTCCTGGCCGATCACCTTCTCGTGCAGGTGGTCCTCCAGCCTGAGCAGCCGCTCCTTCTCCGTCGCGTTCAGCTCCGCGACGGGGATGCCCGTCCGGGAGGAGAGCACCTGGGCGATGTCGTCCGCGGTGACGTCCACCACCTCCTCGCGGGACTCGGCGATCGCCGCCAACTCGTCCTCGGTCTGGCGCAGTTCGGTCTTGAGATTGGCTGCGCGGACGAACTCCTCGTCGGCGACGGCCTCGTCCAGCTCGCGCTTGAGCTTGGTGATGCGGTCGTGGACGCCGCTCGCCTCGGTGGAGCCGCTCAGGCTGCGCAGCCGCACCCGGGCGCCGGCCTGGTCGAGCAGGTCGATCGCCTTGTCGGGCAGGAAGCGGTCGCTGACGTAGCGGTCGGAGAGGGTTGCGGCGGCGTCCAGCGCCTCGTCGCTGAAGCGCACCTGGTGGTGCGCCTCGTACGCGTCGCGCAGGCCCTGGAGGATCTCGATCGTCTCCTCCACGCTCGGCTCGGGCACCAGCACCGGCTGGAAGCGGCGCTCCAGCGCGGCGTCCTTCTCCACGTGCCTGCGGTACTCGTCCAGGGTGGTCGCGCCGACCACGCTCAACTCGCCCCGCGCCAGGGCGGGTTTGAGGATGTTCCCGGCGTCCATCGAGCCCTCGCCGCCACCGCCCGCGCCGACCACGGTGTGCAGCTCGTCCAGGAAGAGGATCACGCTCTTCTCGGCGGCGGTGACCTCGTCGATCACGTTCTTGAGCCGCTCCTCGAACTCGCCCCGGTACTTGGAGCCGGCGACCAGCGCGGTGAGGTCGAGGGAGACGACGCGCTTGTCCGCGAGGCTCCGCGGCACGTCCCCGGAGACGATGCGCTGCGCCAGGCCCTCGACGATCGCGGTCTTGCCGACGCCGGGCTCGCCGATCAGCACCGGGTTGTTCTTGGTCCGGCGGGAGAGGATCTCGACGGTCTGCTCGATCTCCTCGGCCCGGCCGACCACCGGGTCCAGCCGGCCCGAGCGCGCCTCCTCGGTGAGGTCGCGGCCGTACTCGTCCAGGGTCGGGGTCTCGCTCGGGTTCGCGCCCGTGCTGCTGCGCTCCCCGCCGACGCCCCGGCCGTCCAGCACCGTCTTCAGCGCCTCCTGGGAGGGCGCCGCGTTGCGCAGCGCCGCGCCGCCGCCGGAGCGCTCCTGGTCCAGCAGCGCGCCGAGGAGGTGCTCGGGGCCGATGTACGAGGCGCCGGCCGCCTGGGAGCGGGCGTGGGCGGACAGCAGGGCGCGCTTGGCCGCGGGGGTGAGGGCGGGCTGCCCGTCCACCTCGCCCGGGCCGGTGGGCAGGGCGTGCTCGAGGTCGCCGCCGAGCTGGTCCGGGTCGATGCCCGCGCGCTCCAGCATCCGGCGCGAGGGCTCCACCCGGGTGGCCGCCCAGGCCAGGTGGGCGGTGTCCAGGTCGTTGGTGCCGTCCTCCGCGGCGCGCTGCGCGGCCAGCGCCAGCAGTTCCTGCGAGGACTCGCTGAGCAGCCGCCCGATCGGCACCCTCTGCACGGCGGGCGGGGAGGCCAGCGGGCTCATCCCGAAGAACCGGCTGAGCAGGTCGGAGAACGGATCGTTCGATCCGAACGGGGGCATGGTCACGGCGTTTCACCTCTCCCAAGCGGTTTGCTGCCACACAAACACAGGGCCGCAGCGGCCGCCTGTCGAGCAGGCCCCGGGCTCACCCCCAGTGCTCACCCCGTGCTCACCCCGGGCTCACCCCGTGAGGCTGTCCAGCAGCACGCCGCCGCTGTACGTCACGGCCATCGCCAGCAGCCCGCCCAGGACGTTGCGCAGCACCGCCCGCCCCGCGCCCGCGCCGCCGAGGCGGGCGCTGGCCCAGCCGGAGAGGGTCAGCGCGGCGACCACGGCGGCCACCGTCGCGGGCAGCCGCCACGACTCGGGCGGCAGCAGCACCGCCAGCAGGGGCACCACCGCGCCCAGGGTGAACGCGGCGGCGCTGGCCAGGGCCGCCTCCCAGGGGTTGGTCAACGCCTGCGGGTCGATGCCGAGTTCGCTCTGCGCGTGGGCGGCGAGCGCGTCCCGCTCGGTGAGCGCCACGGCGACCTCCCGGGCCAGCGGGTCGCCCAGGCCACTGCCCCGGTAGTAGTCGGTCAGCTCGTCGAGCTCGCCCTCCGGGTCCTCCGCCAGCTCGCGCCGCTCCTTGGCCAGCGCGGCCCGCTCGGTGTCGCGCTGGGTGCTGACGGAGACGTACTCGCCCGCGGCCATCGACATCGCCCCGGCCAGCAGCCCCGCCACCCCGGCCGCCAGCAGCGCGGTGCGCGAGCCCGCGGCGCCGGCCACGCCCGTCACGATGCCGGCGGTCGACACCACGCCGTCGTTGGCGCCCAGCACCGCCGCGCGCAGCCAGTTCAGCCGTGACGCCAGCTGCGCCCGCGACTCCCCCGTCCGCTCGGCCATCGCGCGCTCCTCGGGGTCGGCCGGATCGTCCCGATCCTCACCCGGCGGCCTCCCGGCCGCCAGCTGAGGGGCGGCGCACCCCATCGGCCCAACCGGCCGCCCCGAGCGCCCGCCTCAGGTCCTCGGGCTCCCGGTACAGGACCCCGGTCATGCCGAGGGCGCGGGCGGCCTCGACGTTCTCCTCGCGGTCGTCGACGAACAGGCAGCGGTGCGCCGGGACGCCCGCGCGTTCGGCGGCGAGCTCGTAGATCCGCCGGTCGGGCTTGGCGCAGCCCACCTCCGAGCTGTTCACCACGGCGTCCGCGAGGTCGGTGAGGCCCATCAGCGCCAGGTCCTCGTCCAGCCAGCGCGTCGCGTTGGTGACCAGCACCACCGGGCCGTGCTTCCGCGCCCGGCGCAGCACTTCCACCACCGCCGGGTCCGCCCGGAACGGCGAGTCCGCGAACGCCCGGGCCAGCCGCCGCGCCCGCCCACCGTCCACGCCCGGCTCCAGGCCGCGCGCGATCGCCTCCACCCACTGCGCCTTGGTGATCCGCCCCAGCAACAGCGGCAGGTCGACCCCGGGCGCGAACCCGACCGCCGCCGTGCTGCCCTCCGGCAGGCCCGCCTCCCGCTCCAGCTCCGCCACCCCGGCCCCGTCGAAGAACCGGATCACGCCGTCCACATCGCACAGCACCGCATCGAATCCCCTGGTCACCGCCCCTTCGTACCACCACCGCCGGGTCCGCGCGGCGGCGGGGTCGCGGGCGGATGTTCGAGACGGCAGTCGCCGCGGGAACCATGGCAGTTGATGAACCGTCACTCCGGGGGCGAGGACCCACCGAACATGACAGGAGGGAGCCGGGAATGCTGCCCGAGGAGCTGAGCGCGCTGGCTGCGGCCACGGCCACGGGGATCGTCCAGGCCGCCGGGACGGACCTGTGGTCGGCCGTACGGGAGCGGGTGGCCCGGCTGTGGCGCCGGGGGCGGTCGGGGGCGGAGCAGGAGGACCGGGCCGAGCGGGCCACGCGGGAGCGGCTGGAGGAGACCGGCCGGGAGCTTGCCGCCGCCGAGGACCGGGCCGCCGCCGACGGGCACTGGCAGGACCGGTGGAGGACCAGGCTGCAGGACTTCCTCGAGGACCTCCCGGTGGAGGAACAGGAGGCCGCCGTCCGCGAGTTGCAGGCGATGCTCGCGGAGACGGGCGCGCAGCCCTCCCCCGGGGTACGGGCCGACCACGGCGGTGTGGCCGCCGGGGGGAACATCCACAACGAGCGCGGTGTGATCGCCGGGAGCATCGAGGGCGACGTCACGATCGGGGGCAACGAGCACGCGGGCACCGACCGCCCTACCCCGCCGGGGCCGGCCCCACGCTGACCGGCTCCGGAGACGAGCACGACCCCGCCGGACCGGCGGGCCAGGCGCACCCCGGCACCTCCCCCGGCCACACCGTCAGCCCCGGCGGGGACATCTCCGTCGACGGCGGCGTGGTCGCGGGCAGCGTCGGCAGCCTCCACCTGCACGGACTCGCCGCGCCCGCGGCCTCCGGCCGTCCCGTCCAGCTCGGCACCGTCCCCGCGCCCGCCGACTGCTACCGCCACCGCCCGTCCGTGGACGGCCGCCTGGCGCAGGGCGGTTCGGCCCTGCTGAGCGGCCCGGCCGGCACCGGCAAGACGCAGGCGGCCGCCCACCACGTCCATCTTGCCCTGCAGGCGGGCGAGTTGGACCTCGTCCTGTGGATCGACGCCTCCAGCCGGGCCGCCATCCTGCGCGCCTACGCCCTCGCGGCCGGGCGCCTGGGCGAGAACGCCCCCGCCGAGGAGGCGCCCGACCGCCTGCTGGCCTGGCTCAACACCACCGACCGCCGCTGGATGGTGGTCCTCGACGGCCTGGCCTCCGCCGGGGACCTCGCCGAACTGCGCCCGGCCCCCTCCGCCACCGGCCGGGTACTGGTCACCACCCGCAGCAGCTCCCAGCGGCTGCGCATGCGCCGCCAGAGCCACGTGCCGGTGGGCCACTTCACCGCCGCCGAGGCCCTCGGCTTCCTGGGCGACCGCCTCGCCGTCCACGATCTCCACGCTCCCGCAGCGGAGTTGGGCACCCTCGCCGAGGGCGAGGAGGGCCACCCCGGGCGGCTGAGCGCGCTCGCCGACCGGCTGGTCGACCTGGCCGCCGCGCCGCCGCCGCACCCGTACGGGCTGCGCCCCGGCCCGGCGGGCCCGGTCCACAACCGCTCTGCTGCCGACTGCCCGCTGTGCGCGCCGCCCGGCGCGGCCGGTACCGCCATCGCGCTGCGGTACGCGCCCGAGGACGTGGTCTGGGCCCGCTGGGTCGACGCCGTCCTGACCCGGGCGGGGCTCCGCACCGTCGCCGAGCCCTCCGACGCACCCGAAACCAGCACCGGCGGCCCCCGCAGCGGGGCCCCGGACCGTACCGTCCTGCTCGTCTCCCCCGCCTCGCTCCGCTCGCCCAGGCCCGCGCCCGCCCCTGCCACCGGCCACGTGGTGGTGGCGAGGATCGACGGCGTCTCCCCGCTCGCCGCCCACCGCGAGCACCCGGGTGTCCCCCTGAGCGGTCCGGACGGCGCCCGCGCCGCCGCCGCGCTGCTCGACGCCCTCGGCGGCGCCCCGCACCCGCCCGACCTCACCGGGCTGCGCTGGCCCGGCTCGGGCGCCGCGCACTTCAAGGTCCCGCTGCGCTACCCCGCCTTCACCGGCCGGCGCGAGGTCCTGGACCGCCTGCACCGCCGGCTCGGCGGCGGGGTGGCCGCCGTGCTGCCCAGCTCGCAGAGCCTCGTCGGGCTCGGCGGGATCGGCAAGACCCAGATCGCGCTGGAGTACGCGCACCGGTTCAAGGCCGAGTACGACCTGATCTGGTGGATCGACGCCGAGCAGCCCGAGCTGATCCCCGCCGCGCTGGCCAACGTCGCCCGCGAACTGCGGCTGCCCGTCGGGGACTCCGTCACGGAGGCGTCCGACGCCGCCCTCGCGGCCCTGCGGCGCGGGGACCCGGCCGAGCGCTGGCTGCTGGTGTTCGACAACGCCGACGCGCCCGCCGACATCGAGCCCTTCCTGCCCGGCGGCTCCGGGCACGTCCTGGTCACCTCCCGCAACCCCGGCTGGACCTCGATGGCCGAAGCCTTCGCGGTGGACGTGTTCACCCGCCGGGAGAGCGTCGAGCACCTGTGCCGGCGCGCCCCGAGCCTGACCGCCCGGGACGCCGACCGGGTCGCGGACGAGCTCGGCGACCTCCCGCTCGCCGTCGAGGTCGCCGCGGCCTGGCTGAACGCCACCGGCATGCCCGTCGACGACTACCTGGTGCAATTGCGCATCGCCGCCTCCCGGGTCCTCCTCCTGGACCGCCCCATCGGACACCCGGCCTCCGTCGCCACCACCTGGAGCGTCTCCATCACCCGGCTGCGCACCGAGGCCCCGGCAGCGGCCAGGCTGCTGCAGCTGTGCGCGTTCTTCGCCCCCGAGCCCATCGCAATGGGGCTGCTCTACAACGAGCAGATGATCGAGGCGCTCGCCCGCTACGACGAGCGCATCGACGGCCTGCTCGCCGTCGCCGAGGCGATCCGGGCGATCGGCCGCTACTCGCTCGCCCGGGTCGACGCCGCCCGCCGGACCGTCCAGCTGCACCGGCTCGTCCAGGCCGTCATCCGCTCCGAGATGACGGAGGACGAGCAGCGCGCCGCCCGGCACGACGTCCACCTCGTCCTGGCCGGGGCCCGGCCTGCCGACGGCGACGACGCCGGCCCCGCCCAGTGGCCCGTCATCGAGGAGATCTGGCCGCACCTGGGCGCCTCCGGCGTCGAGACCTGCGACCTCCCCGCGCCCCGCCAGCTGATGATCGACCGGGTGCGCTACCTGTGGCGCCGCGGCGACCACCGCCACGCCGACGAGCTCAGCTCCGCACTGCTGTCCCTCTGGGCCGGACGGCTCGGCGAGGACGACCCGCAGCACCTGCGGCTGCGCTTCCAGCGCGCCAACGTCCTGCGCTCCCTGGGCCGTCACGGCGAGGCCCTCGCCCTGGACGAGGCCGTCCTCGTCGGCCAGCGGGCCGTCCTCGGCGAGCAGCACCGGCACACCCTGATGACGGCCGGCTCCCTCGCCGCCGACCTCCGCTGCCTCGGCCGCTTCGAGGACGCGCTCACCCTCGACCTCGACACGTACGGCCAGTTCCTGCGGCTCTTCGGCGTCCGCAACGACCGCACCCTCGCCATGGGCCACAACCTGGCCATCGACTACCGGCTCGTCGGGGACAGCCAGGCCGCCCTCGACCTCGACCGGACCACCCTGGAGGGCCGCATCGCCGTCCTCGGCCCGCTGCACCCGTGGACGCTCGTCACCAAGTACTGCGTGGCCAGGGACCTCAGGGACCTCGGCGACTTCCCGACCTCGATCCAGCTCCTGCGGGAGTCCGGCGAGGGCTTCGCCGGCATCCAGGACCCGGAACTGCCCGAGAACCTGCGCAACACCTCCTCCCTCGCCGTCTCCCTGCGCCGCGTCGGCCGGCTGGAGGAGGCCCGCGCCGCCAACGCCGTCACGTACGAGCGGCTCCTGCGCCGCTACGGCGACCACGCGCCCGACACCCTGATCTGCGCGATCAACCTCGCCGCCGACCACAGCGCCGCCGGGGACAACGAGGCCGCCCGCGCCCTCACCGTCCGGGTACAGGCGGCCCACCACCGCCTCTTCGGCCCCGACCACCCCTTCTCCCTACTGTGCGCGGCCAACCTCGCCCTCTACCTGCGCACCAGCGGCGAGGCCCGGGAGGCCGTCGAACGCGGCGAGGAGGTGGTCGCCGCGCTGCGCGAACGCGTCGGCGCCGGACACCCGCTCACCCTCAAGGCGGTGATCAACCTCGCCAACGCCCACAACGACGTAGGCCGCCACAGCGACGCCCTCGCCCTGCAACGCCAGGCCACCACCGCCCTGCACGCCCGCTACGGCCCCGACCACCCCGACGTCCTCGTCTGCACCGCCAACCTCTCCCTCACCCTCCACGCCCTCGGCCACCCCGACGACGCGGCCGCGCTGCACACCCGCGCGCTCGCGGACCTCACCCGGCGCCTTGGCCCCGACCACCCCGACACCCTCACCGCCCGCGCCCACCGCCCGATCGACCGCGACCTCGAATCCCAGCCCGTCTGAGAATCCCGGCCCGGCTGAATTCTCCGTTCCCGACCGATTCGAATTCCTCGGACTCAAGGTGACACGAAGTCGTGGACGGCGGAGGCCGGCAGTACCTGATGGAGTTCCGGCAGCGGGTCGACCACGCCGACCACGCGAAGGGGACGTTCCAGCAGCGGCTCAACCTGGTGCACCGGTTCTTCGCCTCCTCGACGCCGTCCCCGCCCGACTGGGGCACGCTCACCGTCCGGCAGTCGGCGGACGACTACCACGCCGCGGTGTCCGCGCTGAAGCGCCTGTACCGGGGCCCGTGGATCGGCACCGGCTGGAGCAAGGACGGCATGGCCTCCGCCTACCACCGGCGCTTCTACCCGCAGGACGTGGCCGGCACGGTCGCCTACGTGGCGCCGCACGACCTGGACCCCTCCGACAACGGCGCCTACGACCGGTTCCCGGCCACCGTCGACGAGCCGGTGTGCCGGGCGGGCGTGGATCGGGTGAGCCGCCAATTACTGCAGCACCGGGACGAGTTGGCGTCCCGCCTGGACGCCTGGACGCCTGGGCGAAGGCCCGGTCGTTCACCTTCACCCGGACGTTCACCACCACCGACCGGGCGGTGGAGTACCTGGCCATGGAGTCCGTGTTCTCGTACTGGATGCTGTGGGGCGACGCCCGGTGCGGCCTGGTGCCGGTGCCGGAGGCCACCGTCGACACCCTGCCCGCGCCCTCCTGAGCCGCCCCGCCCTGCTGCTGCTCGACGAGCCCACCGCCAGCCTGGACAGCGAGAACGAGACCGCCGTCATGGCCGGGCTGCGCCACCTCCCCGAGCACACCGCCGTCCTCGTCGTCGCCCACCGGCTCTCCACCGTCCGCGACGCCGACCGCATCCTCGTCCTGGACGAGGGCCGGATCGCGGCCTGCGGCGACCACGAGGAACTCGTCCGCACCAGCCCGCGCTACCGCCTGCTGCTCGGCGACCAGATCGACGCCGGCCTCTCCAGCCCTCCCGGAGCAGCCCAACCGTGACCGACGACCTCGCCACCCACCAGTTCGCCGAAGCCGTCAGCGGACTCGCCCCCGCCGCCCTGCGCGCCGCCGCGACCCGCCGCCTCGCCGACCACATCGACGCCGGCCACGACCGCCTCCCCGCCCTCGCCGAACGCACCGGCACCGACCCCGACCTCCTGGAATGCCTCCTGCGCTTCCTCGTCTGCCGCGAGGTCTTCGCCGAGCCCCACCCCGGCGAGTACGGGCTGACGGGCCTCTCCGCCGCCCTCCTCGACGCCCTGATGCGAGCCCGCCCCCACCTGCGCACCACCCTGGTCGACCTCCCCGACGCCGCCCACGCCGCGAACGACCGCCTCACCGCCGCCGGCCACGGCGACCGCTTCACCACCGTCGCCGGCAGCTTCTTCGACCCCCTGCCACCGGGCGCCGACGTCCACACCCTGGTCAACGTCCTCCACAACTGGAACGACGCCGACATCCTGCGCATCCTCCGCCGCTGTGCCCAGGCCGCCGGCCCCCACAGCACCATCCCCGCCTACCGCTCCCTCGCCACCACCGCCACCCTCACCCACACCGCCACCACCCCCCTTCCCTCCGGCCTGCGCGTCCTCACCCTCACCCCCGCCCGATCCGTCTCCCGGGCAGAATGAGGACATGCCCCGGGACACGGATCGCCAACTGCTGCACACCGCGATCGAGGAGGCCCGCGCGGGCCTCGCCGAAGGCGGGATCCCCATCGGAGCCGCCCTGTACGGCCCCGACGGACAGGCCCTGCTCGGGCGCGGCCACAACCGCCGGGTCCAAGACGACGACCCCTCCACGCACGCGGAAACCGCCGCCTTCCGCGCGGCCGGCCGCCTGCGCTCCTACCGGGGCACGACCATGGTCACCACACTGTCGCCCTGCTGGTACTGCAGCGGCCTGGTCCGCCAGTTCGGCATCTCCCGCGTCGTCATCGGCGAGGCCAGAACCTTCCGGGGCGGCCACGACTGGCTCGCCGAACACGGCGTGGAGATCGTCCTCCTCGACGACGAGGAATGCGTCTCCCTGATGACCGCCTTCATCACGGCCCGCCCCGACCTCTGGCACGAGGACATCGGCGCCTGAAGCACCCGAGCGACGGGACCACACATGACGAATGCCCCGGACCGACCTCGGTCCGGGGCATTCGTTCCACGTGGGCGCGGACGGTTTCGAACCGCCGACATCTGCTTTGTAAGGCTTGGCGTGCGCCCCCTGCGCTGACCTGCACCGCGCCCAGCCTGCCCGTTCCCCGGCCACCGCGCCGCCGGCGCCCGCAACTGACCGCCACGTACCGCCCGATCTGGCACGCCTGTGGCACGGTGTCAGGCATCCCTAGGGCACTACCCCTCAGCCGCCCGACATGCGGCAGCGTGACAAGGCTCCACATCATACAGAAATCACTAGATTAGGTGACATATTTCCCCTTGGAGACCAATCGCCACCAACTCGGACTATCTTCCGATCACCCGTCGACCAGTGCGGTCGCACCGAGTAATCGAACGCATGCCCCCTGGTCACTATTGAGGAACGTTTGGATCAGACAACTTCCCGCTTCCCTCGTCCTGACCCAAGATCAGACCAGACCACGATGTCAGTGCGGTCGGCCACACTTGCCCGTGTCAGCCGTAGGGGGTTCTTCTTGGAGACTTGGCCCGACAACTTCCCTGAAGCCTGCCCCCCAGTCGACGCTGTCCCGGCAACAGGGCAGTTCTATCGGCTGGTGGATCAAGACCCACCAGCCAGGGAGGACTTCCTCAACCATCATGAGATGCTCACAGCCGGCCGCGTACGGTCTCGCTTCTGGACGGACGACTGTGCAGCCGCTGGACTGAGCGTCTTCGCTGACGCGGCAGACGCGGCGAGCACCCGGGCAGCCGTAGGGCCACTCAGGAAGAAGAAGATCGCAATTGGAGACATCACCGGGTCGGGAAGACTAAAGCACACGCCGCGGCATCCGAAGTGCACTCACCACACGTGGTGGCGCACTCTGAATGATGCGTCGTGGGAAGGGTTCGAGGTAGCACCATGAATTGGGTGCCAGAGAAGACAATTCTTGGCGATCTCAAAATCCTAGAAACTTACGTCTTCTACGATGGCCCTCGCGTCTTCAGCTGCATCTCTCTGACCGATCAAATCTATCTCGCCCTATGGGCCGCCGAGGGAGCCGACGGCGATGACTGGCTGTACCTTCCCATCTCTAAATCACGGCTAGAAATGGTCAGATCTGGCGGTATCGCCCTGAGGGCCGCTGTCGAATGGCCAGAGGGATTCACATTCCGAGTATTCCTCCCCCATCGCCCGGGCAGTCTAGACTCGGTGGAGCCAATTTCCTCTTCAGAGATCCCGGAAGAGTGGCTCCCAGAGGAGGGGTACTGCCTAGATCTCGCAACCCACACCCTGCCCCTCGCTGATCCTGAGAGCGTCATCGAGACGAAGGCTCGGCAAGAGAGCCGCACCCGGCTAAGACTCCGCGTCAAGTTGCCAAAGTTCTCCCGCAGCGAGGCTCCCGCCCGCGCCATCGGGGCACTACTCCTACAGACCCAGGCCGTATACGACAACCTCGGCTACGCCCTGCGCGAGATCACCCCATCTCAGCGAGGGAAGATCCCTGCCGATGTCACAGGCCAAACCGCCATCTCCATGGTCGGTGCCTCTGCAGCCAGCTTCATGCTTGAGATGGCATCCAATGAACTCGATGATCTCCTGGGAGAGTCCCTATTCGTCCAAGTGACGGAAAAGCTAATCGAACTCCTGGACATGAACCTGGAGTACTCAGAACTTGCAAGCAAGCTTGCAGAGATTAAGCCTCGCGCCGCAAAGAGCTTCAGGCTCCTGGTCGAGAAGTTTGTAGAAACAGGTGGCGATGTCACAGTCGCCGCAGCTGGCGCACACATTCCTTACTCGAAAAGGGAGCTCACCTCAGAGAAGCTGCATGAGTTCGCCAAGACCCTGAACCGGCTCGTTCCCGAAGACCAATCAATTGAGATCCGGCGCCGAATGGTGCTCTACAAGATCGACACCGAACGCAGGACCTTCGGATTCCGGGACGAGTCATCGAACCCTGCGGATGACTATGAAGGAAAGATCGACGATCTCGCTTGGCCTCAAGCCTCCCACGCGACCGTACAAGAGCACTATGACGTACTCATCGTCGGCACGACAGTAATTGATGAGACCGTTGGCGAGCGCAGAACGAAGTATCGGCTGATGCAGATCTCCCATATAAGCGGGGAAGTGCGGTAGGACCCTCTGGGCACGCGGGCGGTGGAGCGGTTTTGGCCGGTGTCCTGCCTGGTTTGGGATCGAGCATGATCGGGGGGCCGTAAGCTGTTGCGACTCGGTCAGGGCTTTTGGGCCTGACCGCAATTTGGCCGAGTGGCCCCCCGTTCTTGCTCGACTCGGGTCCCGAGCCTGGGAGGTGGGTAAAACCGTGGAGCCGCCCGACCCCAGCCACGACGGGCTCTAACCTCGGCTACTCTCCCGGCCGCACGTTCGACGTGCGCGGCCGGCCGCCGACGGAGCGGGGCGTAAGACAGGAGCGACGGCGAGCGGCTGGGCCGCGCGCTGGCGCGCTGTGCGCGCCCTTGAACCCGTAGAGAAGATTTTTACTCACTCCCCACTCCTCCACCCCTCACCCCACCCCGCCTCTTCTCACCGCCCACCTGCCTCCGGGCCCGTCGGCCATCTATCATCGGCAGGTTCAGATCTGACTGCTGTTCACATCGCCGGTGCGGGGGCCATGGATACGATCACCCAGCTAGTGACCACCGCCGCTGTCGTGCTCGGTGGGTTGACCACCTACGTGACGAACCACCTGATAGAGCGGAGCAAGCGCAAGGACGGCCTGCGGCTTCGCTGGGATGAGAAGAAGCTCGACGCGTACGCGGACTACGTCGGGCGGGTCCGGACCTCGATCCACATCGCAGTACTCCTGTACGAGGTGCGGGAGGAGATTCGGCAAATGCCCCGCACAGAGCATGAGTTGTCAATGGAGCTGACCGAGGCCGGCGGCGCCCAGGCAATGGCGTTCGAGCGGATCATGCTGCTCGCCGGGGACGAGCAACCGCCGTGTCACCCGCTGCCCGTCGTGCGCCGAAACCGTATCGCCGCGACACCTACCACCTGATCACCGCCGGACTCGTCGGCGGCAAAGGCACTCCGGAGACCGTGTCCGCCCACCCCCGGGTGTTCGCCACCTTCACCGCGCCCGGCTTCGGCCCAATCCACAACCGGCCCGGCTTCGGCCCAATCCACAACCGGCCCGGCTCCGGCACCTGCCGCTGCGGCAGCACCCATCCGGCCGACGACCCACTGCTCGGTTCACCTCTCGACCCTGAGAGGTACGACTACGAGGGCGCCGTCCTGTGGAACGCCCACGCGGGCAAGCTATGGGCCCGGTTCACGATCCACCTGCGCCGAGAGATCGCCAAGCTCGCCGGACTCTCCCAGCGCGCCTTCAAGGACGTCGCCCGAGTCTCGTTCGGCAAGGTCGCCGAGTACCAGAAGCGCGGCGCGATCCACTTCCACGCCGTCATCCGCCTCGACGGCCCCGAAGGCGGCGACACGCCCCCCCGCCAACCTGGGCGACCGCCGACCTTCTGACCGACGCTATCCGCGTCGCCGCCCGCCGGGCCGATATCCCCGGTCCGCTGGTCGACGGTCGACAGCACCGCTTCGCCTTTGGCCGGCAGCTCGACATCCGGACGATCCGCAACGCCGACTTCACCGGCCCAGTCCAGATCACCGAACGGGCCGTCGCCGCCTACATCGCCAAGTACGCGACCAAGGGGGCCGAGACCGCCACCGGCACGTTGGACCGGCCCGTACGGCTGCTCGCCGAGATCGCCCAGCACGACATCCCCGAACACGCCCGCCGACTCATCCGCACCTGCTGGAACCTCGGAGTCCGCCCCGAACTCGCAGAACTCCGTCTTCGGGCCTGGGCCCACATGCTCGGCTTCCGGGGCCACTTCTCCACCAAGACCCGCAGATACTCGACCACCCTCGGCGCCCTCCGTGACGCCCGTACTGCCTGGCGCCGCGCCCAGACCCTCGAACACCTCCACGGCCCCGACACCCCGGTCGCCGAGGAGAACACGCTCGTCCTCGCCCACTGGGTCTTCGCCGGCCTCGGCCTCACCCGCGGCGAAGCCTGGCTCACCCAAGCACTACAACCCGCACCCGGCACGGAAGGAGAACCGACCCATGACTGACCGCCTGTTGACCGCCGCACAGGCCGCCGAACTGCTCGGCACCTGGGAGACCAGCGGGGAACGGTTCCCTCGCCGGCTGATCGCCGAACGACGCATCGCTTACGTCAAGGTCGGCCACCACGTACGCATACCCGCCTCGGCCATCGACGCATTCATTACCGAACGGACCGTGCAACCGGTGACCGCCCGCCGTCGGCCACTCCGGAAGGTGGCGTGATGGCCAACTCCAGGGGAAACCGCCGGCGCTTCGGCTCAGTCCGCCAACTCGCCTCCGGTCGGTGGCAGATCCGCTATCCCGACCCGGTCACTGGCCTGATGCGGCCTGGTGAGCAGACCTACCCCACCAAGACGGACGCCGATGTCGCGCTCACGCTCATCGAAGCCGACATCAAGCGCGACCGGTGGGCCGACCCGGACGCCGGAAGGGTCAAGCTCGGCGACTTCGCCGCCGCCTGTCTGCGGGATCGCAAGCTGGAGGAGAGCACGCGCGAGCGGTACGCCATCACGCTCCGCCAGTACATCGAGCCCGGGTTGGGGCATCGGTCGCTCGCCGAGATCACTCCGGCCCGGGTGCGCTCCTGGCGGTCCGCGCTCCTGGAGAACGGAGCGCGAGCCGTCGGTGGTCAATGCCTATCAACTGCTGCGGGCCATCATGAACACCGCCGTGGATGACGAGGTGATCCAGCGCAACCCGTGCCGGATCAAGGGCGCCGACACCTACGACGTGCCGGAGCGGCCCGTTCCCTCCGTCACCGAGGTGTTCGCCGTCGCCGACGCGATCGGGCCGCGCTGGCGGGCGCTGGTGCTGCTGACCGCGTTCACCACGCGCCGGTTCGGTGAGTTGGCCGCGCTCCGCCGGCGGGACGTCGACCTGGCGAACCGGCTCGTCCGGGTGCAGCGCAATCAGGCGGAGCTCAACAGCGGGCGCCTCTACGACAAGGCGCCCAAGAGCCGGGCGGGCTTCCGGCCGGTGGCCTTCCCCGCCGAGATCGTCGATGACCTGGCCCACCATCTCGACCGGTACGCCGGCCCCGGCCCGGACGGGCACCTGTTCATCGGGCCCCGCGGCGGCAAGCTCCGGCGGAACAACTTCCGGGACGACTGGATCCGGGCCCGGACGGCCGCCGGGGTCAGTGCGGACGCCCACTTCCACGACCTCCGCCACACCGGGAACACCCTCGCATCGCAGAACGGGGCCAGCACCCGGGAACTCATGACCAGGATGGGCCACAGCAGCACCCGGGCCGCGCTGATCTACCAGCACATGACCAGCGACCGGGACCGCGCCATTGCCGACCGCATGGGCGAAGCCGTCCGCCAGGCGCTCCGGCGCGACGACCCGGCTACGGAAGCCGGTCAGTAGCCATCTCACTCAGCGCAGCCGGTTCGGCTCTCTCCCGACCGGCTGCGCTTCTTTGTCCCCCGCGATCCCGCCCCGGTATCAGCCGGTGATCGTGCCCGCGAGAAACTCCCTATTCGCACACACGTACTGCCCGCCGCCCAGAACGGAGCCCGCGCACGTGCCCGCCTCCAGCACACCCTCCCCGCAGACCGAGCAGCCCGCAGCAGCGTTCGACGAGCTGACCGATGTCGATCTCCACCTCGACGCGTTCTATCCGGGTGGCACCAAAGGCAATATCTCGGACGATCCAATCAACAAGCTGGTCCCGAAGGTGGGCAACCAGGGCGGCTTCCGGCTCGCCGGTTCGCCCTGGAATCAGGACGTCCGCCTGGCCGTCCTCTACACGACCGGCCGGGAGCGCGACTGGCCGGACGCTCTCGATCCGCAGACCGGAACGTTCACCTACTACGGAGACAACAAGAAGCCCGGACACGAGCTGCACGGGACGAATCCCGGCGGCAACCTCCTTCTCCGAAATGTCTTCGCCGCCTCCCATGCGGGTCCGGAGGAGCGGCGCCGAATACCTCCGTTCCTGCTCTTCGAGAAGGCTGGCGCCACCGGCCGCGGCGTCCGGTTCCGCGGACTGCTCGCGCCGGGAGGCCCGGCTCTCACCTCCGATGACGAACTCGCCGCCATCTGGCGCACAACCGGCGGTGAGCGCTTCCAGAACTACCGGGCCCGGTTCACCGTGCTGGACCAGGCCGTCATTCCACGCAAGTGGATCCAGCACCTCATCCACGGTGGGAACTCTCTGGAGGGCGGCTGCCCCAACGCGTGGCGCACCTGGGTCGAAACCCGCTCCTATCTTCCACTCACTGCCCCGGCGACGACCGTCATCCGCAGCCAGGCGGAGCAGCTGCCTTCTGACCCGAACTCCCGGGAGATCCTGGCAACAATCCGCGAGCACTTCCGCGACCGGGAACACGACTTCGAGCCGTGCGCGGTGGAGCTGTGGCGCCTTCTCGCACCGGCGACCGGCCAGGTTGAGGTGACCCGCCGTAGCCGCGATGGAGGGCGCGACGCCGTGGGGCAGTACTACTTGGGCCCTCCGGCCGACCGGATCGCCATCGACTTCGCCCTGGAAGCCAAGTGCAAGTCGCCCGACCAGGCGGTCGGCGTGAAAGAGGGAAGCCGACTGATCTCACGGCTGCGGCACCGAAACTTCGGGGTCCTCGTCACGACGTCCTACTTCAACCAGCAGATGCAGAAGGAGATCCGTGACGATGAGCACCCGGTAGTCCTGATCTGCGGCCGCGACATCGTCGAACTCCTCCGCCAGCACGGATACACGTCCAAGACTGCGGTCGAGGAATGGCTAGCCAAGAGGTACCCCGCGCCTGCATCTGGCACGCGGGTGGCACGGGACGAGTAAGACCGCGGAAACGATCTAGGGCCAGTTCGGGAGGATCACTCCTCCGAACTGGCCCTTCTCTGCTGTGGGCGCGGACGGTTTCGAACCGCCGACATCTGCTTTGTAAGAGCAGCGCTCTACCGCTGAGCTACGCGCCCCCCGTCGTGGGCCGGTGGGCGCACGACGAGCGTCTAGGGTACCTGGTTCGCGGGGGTGGTGCGTGCGGGTGCTCGGGGAGTGGGACGGGAGTGGGACGGGGGTGGGACGGGGG
>NZ_JOCF01000056.1 GCF_000720635.1 Streptomyces sp. NRRL WC-3742
TGCTGACTCGCACGGGGCCCCCGCGTGCGCCCGTCCATCCGTCAGCGGTCAGTCCCAGCGTGATCTTCCGCTGCGATTTCCCCTGCGACGCCTCCTCGTGAATCCGTTCGCCCGCTGGGCCTCCACGTACGCGGCGTCGAGCCACCGACCTCGTGCCGTCGGCGCTTCGGACGGCGAGGCGAGCATCGCGAGTGCACGGTCGAAGGCGTGCTGGGCGGTCCGCTCGTCGCCAAGGAGCGCGTGGCCGTGAGCGCCGGCTGCTGTTCGGCATCTACTCCGGCATCGTCCCCGACGGCATTGACGACCTGGTTACCGACGACATCGACTGGGCGGGGGACTCGACAGTCCTTCTCTCCTATATCAAGGGCCGCACGACGGCGGAGAGCCTGATCCTGCCTCGCCGGGCCGTGCGCCTGCTGGAGCAGTGGCTGGCGCACTCGGCTCTGCTGCGGAGTTTCGCCGGGCCCGAGGACCGGCGGCGTCTGTGGCTGGCTCTCAGCCGCCCGGGGCAGTTCACCGTCGTCACGGGCTCCGGTGCACGGGCGGCCATCCAGCGGTGGGTGGTGCGCCACCAGATACTCGCGCAGGACGGCCGCCCGTTGAAGATCCACCGATCCCGGATCCGCACCACTCACCATGCAATGCGCGACAAGAGCACCTGGACGGGCAGCGGGCGGGCCACCATCGACCCGAACCACACCCCAGCGGTCCCGGACGGCGAGCCCCTGCGCCCGCAGTGGGTCCTCAAACAGCTCCGCAGGACGAGGTCCTCGAGTCGGCCGTCGGGGTGGGCGTCCATCTGGAGGGCGGCCTGGCGGTGGAGGGCCGTCATGACTCTGGGGGAGAGGCTGATCCAGGCGCGGCTGGCTTCGGTTTTGGGCTCGCTGAGGTGGATCTTCCCGTTGTTCACGGCGGTCAGGGTCCAGCGGACGTAGAGCTGGCGGTCCATGAGGTGTACGTCGGACCAGTGCGGGGCGAGGACCTGCGGGCATGTCCCCAACCCTCGGTGTTTGGCTCCAACGAGCTGGCGGCACTGGCGGGGTGGGTGTACGTGCGCCACGCGGCGTCGGACAGCTGGGTGCGGGCGCGGGAAAGACTCAGGAGGGCGGAGGCGTTCGCGCTGGCGGGAAGGACGGCGATGGGGCGGCGAAGTCGCTCTCACCAGTGCCCCAGACGGCGATCGGCTCACGGCGGTCGGGTCCGAACCCGTGGCGGGTCGGGTCGGGCTCCGTTTCCCGGGCGGGAGAGTCAGCGGGCCGTCGCCTCGAGGGTGTCCCAGAACAGGTGCTCGTACGCCTGGAGCAGCAGTCCGTACTCCCGCGCCGTGGCCACTGTGGCCGGGTCCAGGGGTTCGGGGCCGAGGGCGTCGGAAGCCTGTTGCTCCAGCTCGGTGGCGGGCTGGGCGAAGAAGTCGAAGAAGGCGCAGGCTTCGGCCGGGAAGCCGTAGTGCGTGCGCAGGGCCTGGCCGACGGTGGCACAGTAGCCGCCCCACGCGGCGAAGTTGGCGACGAGCGCGGCGGCGGCCGAGGCGGGTCGGCCGTTGAGGGCGAGCCAGGCGAGCTGGGCCGGGTACGCCTGGCAGCCGGGCAGCGGCGGGCGCTCGCCGAAGGTGTCGGGGTCGAGGCCCGTGGCGTCGGCGAGGGCGGGCAGGGTGCGCAGGGCGGCGCTCTCGCCGTCGGCCAGGGTCGCGAACCAGGAGCCGAGGGGTTGGTCGGCGCAGCGGGCGGCGAGGTAGAGGAGGCTGCGGCGGTCCGAGGTGATGATCCGGTGCTGCTGGGCGGCGAGTTCGGCCAGGGCCGAGCTCGGGGCCCGGCCGGCGGCGAATGCGGTGACCAGGGCTGGCTCGGCGTCGCCGGGCGCCAACTCGGCGCGCAGGGCCTGGATCTGGTCGAGGATCGGGTGGTTCACCGGTGCCTCCGGGGTGCGGGTCGGTCCGGAGCCCATTCCTACCGCCTCCGGGCCGGTGGATGGCGGCGACAGGCCGTCCGTGCGTCGGACGGGGCTCCCGGCCGTGCATCGGGCACGTCCGGGAGCGGGTCGGTACGGGTCAGCCGGCGCACGCCTTGGTGACGTCTCCGGAGGCGTCGCGGATCGCCCCGTAGTCGGGGGTCTCGCCCTTGGAGACCTTGCTCACGGCGGAGTCGAGCGCCTTGGACAGCTTGTCGGTGGCGGAGTTGAGCTTCCCGTCGCCGTCGTGGTGGAGCTTCTTCACGTCGTCGGCGATCTTCCGCAGCGCGGCGAGCGTGTGCTGACGGCGGTCGGCGTCGGTGATCTGGCCGACGTTGATGGCCGAGTCCATGAGGTCCTGGACGTCGCCGGTGAGGCTGATGGCCCGCTTCCCGCAGTCGAGGGCGTCGTCGGCGTTCTTGCAGGCGGTGAACAACGGGGCGGCCGCGAGCAGCACCAGCGCGGCGGCGGCCAACCGGTAAGGCTTCCTTGTCATGTCTGTATCCCTCCCGATGTCACCAACGCCCTTGCGGGGTAAGGCGGTTCCTGTGGGGCGGGTGAATGATCGGTGAAGCCTCCCCTTATTTGACGCGACGTCAGATTCCGGTCACGGTGGGGCGATGTGGCCTCAGCGGGTGTCCGGTTCCGAGTGGTCGGTGGCGCTCAGAGAGACTGAGCCGAAGGTGAACGGTGGCTCGTGGCGCGCCTTCGAGGCCGATCGGGCCTTCCGTCCGGGTGCGGGTGCGGGTGCGGGTGGGCGCGGGGCCGGGCCCTGGCGGCAGAGGTGGAGCGGGCCGTGTCGGACGGTGCCGCCGTCGGGGTCGGGCAGGGCCAGCCCCTCGGCGCGCAGGGCTTCGACCACCTCGTGGGCCGGCCAGCCGAAGACGTCGACGCGGTGCAGGCCGACCGGGCAGGGCGGGCGGTCGTCGTGAGGGTTGCGGGAGACGAAGACGACCTCAAGGCCGTACGCCTCCTCCGGCTCCTCCGCCTCCTCCGGTTCCTCGAAGCGGCCGGGGGCCCTGGCGCAGAGGGTGACGGTGAGCCCGGGGAGGGTGAAGGACAGGGCCCAGGCCGTGCCGCAGACGAAGGTGTCGCTCAGCCCGTCCGGCAGCGCGTCCCCGTGTGGGGCGAGGAGCCGGATCAGCTCCGCCTTGCCGAGGCCGAAGGCCAGTTCGGGCAGCGGTGCGGGCGGTCGGATGCCGCGTCCGGGGAGCAGGTCGATGGTCACCGGCCCATGATTCCCGGCCGGGGCGCTCCCGTCCGCCCCTTTTCGTCCGACGGAGGGGGTGGGTTCGGACAGGTTTGCCATGTTCATGCCTGATGGTGGGGTATCGTTGGTGCCCGTCATACGTCCGGACCCCCGGCTGGGGGCTCCGCTCAAGATCGGCTCCAATCGGGCTGGAGAGCCGGGGGCGCCGAGGTGGGGGCCCATAAGATACGGGGTGTTTGGTTTTTTTCAGTGCCGAGCGCCTGGACGGGGGACGATTGCGGTGGTGCGGCAGGAACGGGCGGTCCGGACGCGGCGGCTGATCCTGGAAGCGGCGGCCTCCGTCTTCGACGAGCACGGCTACGAGGGCGCGACCATCAACCTGGTCGTCGCCCGGGCGGGGGTGACGCGCGGGGCGCTGTACTTCCACTTCACGTCCAAGCGGGAGCTCGCCCGGGGCGTGCTGGCGGAGCAGTTCGGCCGCACCGACGTCCCCCGGCGGCACTGCCGACTCCAGGAGTTCGTCGACCTCGGGATGGTCGTCGCCCACCTGATGCCGCGCGACCCGATGCTGAGCGCGGGCGCGCGGCTCTCCCTCGGCCGCCACGCCTTCGGCGGGCCCGAGGGCGGCGCGGCCCCCGGGTGGATCAAGCGCGTCGAGGCGCTGCTCGAGGTGGCCGACGAGGCGGGCGAACTGCTGCCGCACGTCGTGCCGGCCGAGACGGCCTGGCTGATGACCGGCGCCTGGACGGGCGTGCAGATCCAGTCCCACAAGACCGCCGACCGCTCCGACCTGGAACACCGGGTCGCCGGGCTCTACCGCCACCTGATGCCGAGCATCGCCGTCCCCGGAGTCCTGGCCGCCCTCGACCTCGGCGAGGACCGGGGCGAACGCGTGGCCGCCGAACTGGCGCAGGTCCGGCGCGAGCCGAACGACACGGTCTAGGAAACGGGACGTGCGGTTCTGTGCGCGAGGGCGGTGACACGCCCTAGCGGTCCGTCGGCCGTTCCCTGAGCAGCAGCGACAGCAGGGCCGGGACCACCATGACGCATGCGGCGATGGCGAACACCGTGTCCGTCGAGGAGGCTATGGCCTCCAGCGCGGCCCGGTGGGCGGGGGAGGCCGAGGGTGATCCGAGCACCGCCGCGCCCGTGGACTCGCCGAGGCGGTCGGCGAGTTGGCGGTTCAGGACGGTGCCGAACAGGGCGAGTCCGGCCGAGGCGCCGAGCTGTTGGACGAAGCGGACGGAGGTGGTGGCGACGCCCAGGTCCCCGGCGCCCACCGCGTTCTGGGTGATCGCCAGGCCGACGCCCAGGCAGAGCCCGAGGCCCAGGCCCAGCAGGAACAGGCCGAGGCTCAGGTACCAGAGCGGGGTGTCGACGCCGAGCCGGCTGAACATCAGCATCGCCCCGGCGACCAGCAGGTGGCCCGCGAGGAGCTGGTAGCGGTGGCGGCCCGCCGTCGCGGCCGCGGCCCGGCCGGAGAGCAGGCCGACGGCGGTCATGCCGACGGCCATGGGGAGGAGGAGCAGTCCGGCGTCCGTCGGGTTCATCCCGCGGACCTCCTGGAAGTAGCCCACCAGGTACGCCACCGAGCCGGCCAGCCCGATGCCGCCGAAGAAGCCGAGCGGCACCATGACCCGGAAGGTCGGGTTGCGCAGCAGTGCGAGGGTGAAGACCGGTTCGGCGGCGGTGGCCTGGCGCCACAGGAAGGCGGCGAGCAGGACGGTGGCGGCGAGCGTCAGGCCGAGGATCGTCGGCGATCCCCAGGCGTACTCCTTGCCGCCCCACTGGGAGACCATCAGCAGGGCGCTCGCGGCGGCGGCCACGAGCGCGGCGCCGAGGTAGTCGACGCGGCGCCGGACGGGGGTCACGGGCAGCCGGACCAGGGCGAGCGAGGTGAGGAACGCGGCGATCCCCAGCGGGAGGTTGAGGTAGAAGACCCACCGCCAGTTCAGGTGGGTGGACACCAGGCCGCCCACGGCCGGGCCGAGGACGATGCCGATCCCGACCATGACGCCGCCGAGCCCGGCCTTGCCCTGGCCCTCATCGCCGTTCTCACCCCCATCGCCGCCGTCGCCGCTCGGCCGGAACAGCAGCCCCAGGACGACCATGGTCACCGACATCAGCCCGCCGCCGCCGAGGCCCTGGAGGGCGCGGAAGGCGATCAGCTCGGGCATCGTCCGGGCCAGGCCGCACAGCGCGGAGCCCGCGAGGAAGATCCCGAGGGCGGCCAGGTAGACGCGCTTGGCGCCGTACACGTCGGCGAGCTTGCCGTACAGCGGGAGCACGACGCAGTCCGCGAGCGTGTAGGCCGTCAGCAGCCAGGGCAGGCGGGCGACTCCGTGGGCGGGGTCGAGGTCCCTGACCATCGTCCACGACACCGCGCTGACGATGTTCTGGTCGAGCAGCCCCAGCAGCAGCGTGGCGAAGCAGCCGGTGGCGGCGATCACCACGTGCCGGCGCGGCATCGGCGGCGCGGCCCCGCCGGAGCGCACGCCCGGTGCGGCGGTCCCGGTCTCGGTCATCACAAACCTGTCCTTCGGTGGGTCGAGGTCCGGAGGCCCAGGTGGGCACCCCTCGGGCAGATTTCTATAGTGAGGAAAACTCTTGTGTCAATAAAAGTTTGTAGCAGCCAAAGCGAGCGGGGTAGGGTGTGCCCATGAGCGAACGGATCGGCCTGCGGGAGCGGAAGAAGCAGCAGACGCGGCGTGCCATCTCCGAGGCGGCGATCGCCCTCTTCCTGGAGCGCGGCTTCGACAAGGTCTCCGTCGCCGACGTCGCGGCGGTCGCCGACGTCTCGACGGTCACGGTGTTCAACTACTTCCCGACCAAGGAGGACCTCGTCCTCCACCGGTTCGAGGACCACGTGGACGACCTGGTGGCGGTCGTGCGCGGTCGCCGCTCCGGGGAATCGGCCGTGGCGGCGGTGCGGCGGCACTTCCTGGACGGGCTGGAGCGGCGCGACGCCCTCGCCGGGCTCGACGGGCGTCCGCACGTCCTCGCCTTCCAGCGGATGGTGCTGGCCGCGCCGGGGCTGCGGCTGCGGGTGCTGGACCAGGCGATGCGCAGCGTGGACGCGCTCGCGGCCGTCCTGGCGGAAGAGGCCCGGGAGGAGGCCCGCGAGGAATCCGGGGAGGAGTCCGGCGGGGCCGGTGGCTTCGCGGCGCGGACGGCGGCGGCGCAACTGTGCGCCGTTCGGACGGAGTTGGTGCGGGAGAACGTCCGCCGGCTCGCGGAGGGTGAGGAAGCCGAGGTCGTCCACGCCGACGCGGTGGCGGCGGCGGAGCGGGCGTTCGCCCAGTTGGAGCACGGCCTCGGGGGCTACTGCGTGCGGCCATGACGTGCCGCCTCGGCCGGCCCGGTATCACGGTTGGGTGACGCACTGTCAGTGCTCCATCGAATCCGGCCAAGTTGACGGCGGCCGTCCGGTGGCCGGAATAGGGATGTCCGGATAGCGGACGTCGAAATGGACGTGACGCGCGTGGACCGGCCCGAGGCGGCCCCGGGCCTGCGGCGACGGGGAAGGCGGCAGCTCTGCCGGGGCCTTCGGGGCCGCGCGGGGTCGTCAGGGGCGCGTGAGGACGGGCGGGCCGGTGGCGCGATCCGGCCGAGGCGCGGGTCGTCCGGAATCGGAGCCCGTCGGTTGCCCGTGTCGAATCCGTGACCGAGAGTCGCACCGATGAACGAGACGACGCCTCACCCTCGCCCGGCCCGTCTGTTCGGTCACCGCGACTTCCGGCTCCTGCTGAGCGGAGCCGCGGCGGCCCAGACGGGCAGTCAGGTCACCCTCGTCGCCCTGCCGCTGGTGGCGGTGGTGGTGCTCGACGCCTCCGCGTTCGAGGTCGGCCTGCTGACCGCCGCCGAGACCGCCGCCTTCCTGCTGGTCGGCCTGCCGGCCGGCGCCTGGCTCGACCGGATGCGCAAACTGCCCGTCCTGATCCGCGCCGACCTGGTGCGCTGCCTCGCCGTGGGCTCCATCCCGCCGGCGGCGGCGCTCGGGGTGCTGGGCATGCCGCAGCTCTACCTGGTCGCGCTGGTCACCGGCGTGGCGACGGTCTTCTTCGACGTCGCCCACCAGTCCTTCCTGCCCGCCGTCCTGCCGCGCGAGCACCTGGTCGCGGGCAACGGGGCGATCGAGACCGTCCGCTCCTCCGCGCAGATCGTCGGGCCCGGCCTCGGCGGCGGGCTCGTCCAACTGCTCGGCGCGGCCGCCGCGATCGTCGCCGACGCCTGCGGCTACCTCGCCTCCGCCCTTCTGCTCTCCCGCATCAAGGCCGAGGAGACGGTGCCGCAGGCCCGGCCGGGCCGGTCGCTGCGCGCCGAGATGGCCGAGGGCCTGCGCTTCGTCCTCGGCCATCCGCTGCTGCGGGTGATCGCCGCCGCGACCGCCGTCTCCAACCTGTTCGCCGCCGTCCTGACCGCCGTGCAGACGGTGTTCTGGGTACGGGTGCTGGACCTGGCGCCCGGCGCCATCGGCGTGCTGCTCTCCGTCTCCGCCCTCGGCGGGCTGGCGGGCGCGCTCTGCGCGGGGTGGCTGGCCCGCCGGCTCGGCCAGGCCCGGCTGATCTGGCTCGCCACCGTCGTCACCGCGCCGTTCGCGCTGCTGTGGCCGCTGGCCGGGCGCGGCGCCGGGGTCGTGCTCTTCGGCCTCGCCTCGGCGGTGGTGCTGTTCGGCGCGGTGGCCTACAACGTCGCCCAGGTGAGCTTCCGCCAGAGCGTCTGCCCGCCCGAACTGCTCGGCCGGATGAACGCCACCATGCGCTTCCTGGTCTGGGGCACCCTGCCGCTCGGCGGGCTGCTCGGTGGCGTGGTCGCCGACGCGGCCGGGCCGCGCGCCGCGCTGTGGCTCTGTGCGGCGGGCTTCGCGCTGGTGCCGCTGCCGCTGCTGCTCTCGCCGCTGCGGGGGATGCGCGACCTGCCGGAGGCCGGGCCCGGGGTCGGGGCCGCTGTTGGGACCGTCGCCGAGGAGGTCGCAGGGGAAGGCGCCGAGGACGTCGTCGAGGAGAGGGAGGCGAGCGCCGCCGGCCCGACGACCACCTGACCGGACGATACGACGAACGCCCAGAACGGAAATCGGAGACCAGCCCCGTGCCCCCCGTGTCCGCCAGCATCACCGCCGCCTACCTCGCCCGGTACTGCGCCCTCGCCGCCGACTCCCCGACGGAGTTCCTCCCGCTGACCGGCGCCCAGCGGCGCTTCCTGATCACCCGACGCCTCGCCCCGCAGGGCGCCCGCGCCGACCTCGTCCCGCTGTTCTTCGCCTACCCGCGCGGCACCGTCGACCCCGAGCGCCTCGCCCGCGCCGCCACCGCCGTCGCCGCCCGCCACCCCGCCCTGTGCGGCGCCTTCGCCACCGTCCGAGGCACGCCCGTCCTGCGCGTCGGCGGCCCCTCGGCCGAAGCCGCCCGGGTGCACGTCGCCCCCGGCACCACCGCCCGGCAGGCGCTGCTTGCCGCCCTGCGCGACTGGCCCGAGGACGGACCGGCGCTGCGTCTGCTGCTCGCCGCCGGGGCCGACGAGGAGGAGGAACTCCTCGCCCTCGCCCTCGACCACGCCGCCTGCGACGAGCAGTCCCTCGGCGTGCTCACCGCCGAGCTGACCGAGGCGTACGCCACCGACCAGCGGCCCGCCGGCGGCCCCGACGCGCAGGCCCTGGACGCCTACCGCGAGGCCGTCCATCTTCAACTGGCCGCCGAGGACGCCGCCGCCACCCCCGCCGCGCAGGCCCACTGGGGCCGCAGGCTCGCCGCGCTCACCGGCGCCGGCGGGGGAGCGGCCACCGCCACCGCCATGCTCAGCGCCCGCCTGCCCGCCCCCGTGGGCGCGGCCCGCAGCGCCGTCTTCCCCGCCCTGCTGGCCGCCGTCGGCAGCGCCGCCCACCGCCTGTACGGGACGGGCGAGGCGGGCACGACGGGCGAGGCGGGCACGACGGGCGAGGCGGGCAAGGCGGATGAGGCTGGCACGACGGACGAGGCGGTCGGGGCGGACGGGCCGCTCGCGCTCGGCTACCCCTGGGGCGGCCGTCCGCCCGGGGCGCCCGCCGCGCTCGGCT
Source organism: Streptomyces sp. NRRL WC-3742 (assembly GCF_000720635.1). Lineage (GTDB taxonomy): Bacteria > Actinomycetota > Actinomycetes > Streptomycetales > Streptomycetaceae > Kitasatospora. Next base: position 9,210 of record NZ_JOCF01000056.1, read on the forward strand.
GCTTCCTCAACACCCTGGTCCACCCCGCCACCCGGGAGACGGCCGACCTCGAAGCCCTCGCCGACCACTGGTGGGACGACCTCGACCACGCCGGCACCCCCTTCGACGAGGTGGTCCGGGCCGCCCGCGCCGCCGGAGCCGGGTGGACCGGCTCCCTGGACGCCATGCTCACCCTCGAGGACCTCCACCGCCGCCCGCCGCTCGCCTTCGACGGCGTCGCGGGCCGCGAGACCCACCTGGCGGGCCGGCCCCTGGCCGCGCCGCTCGCCGTCTCCGCCTCCCACGGCGCCGAGCTGCTCGTCAAGTTCGCCTGGGACGAGGGCCGCTTCCCGGCCGCCGCCGCCCGGGGCGCCTTCGACCACCTGCTCGCCACCCTGAGCGGTCACCTCGCCTGAGCGGCCACCCCACCCGACCGGCCACCTCAGCCGACCGCCCACGAACCTCCGGGCAGCGCCCCCACCCCGTCACGCCGCCCGGCCCCACCGGCCCGGTGCGGGCCCACCCGTGCCCGCACCGGCCACCCGTACCACCGACATGCCAACACACCCACCACACAAGGGAGTCGCCCATGTTCGATCTCTCCCCGTCCCAGCAGATCGTCTGGCTCCACGAACAGATGCTGCCCGGAAGCCGCGCCTACAACTTCACCGCCGTCCTCGACCTCTGGGGCACTCTGGACCGCGAGGCGCTGCACGCCGCGCTCGGCGCCCTGCTCGGCCACCACCCTGGCCTGCGCCTGGAGTTGGTGCACCGCGCCGAGGGGCTGCCCGCCCAGCGCGTCGCCGAGAACGTCCAACCCCTCCTGCGTGAGAGCGACTTCACCACCGAGGCCGACCCGGAGGCGTCCTTCCGTGCCCTGCTCGCCGCCGAGGCCGAGGAGCCGCTGGACACCACCCGCGCCCCGCTGCTGCGCCACCACCTCGTCCGCCTCGGCGAGGACCACCACCGGCTGATCCACGTCGAGCACCACCTGATCCACGACGGCCACTCCTTCGCGATCCTGCTGCGCGACCTGTTCACCGTCTACCGCGCCCAGGTGCTCGGCGAGGGCCACCGCCTGCCCGCCGCCCCCTCCTACGAGGACCACGCCCGCGCCGCCGCCGACACCCCCGTCGAGCGCGCACTCGCCTTCTGGGAGCGGGAGTTGGCCGACGCCCCGCGCGAGATCACGCTCCCGGGCCTGGCCCGCCCCGGCGCCGAACGCCGCCACCACGGCGGCCAGTTGCGCCAGTCCATCGGCGCCGACCTGGCCGTGCGGCTGCGCGACCGCAGCCGGGCCGACGGCCACACCCCCTTCACCACCCTGCTCGCCCTCTTCGCCGAACTGCTGCGCCGCCACGGCGGCCACCGCGAGCTCGTCGTCGGCACCGCCGTCGGCAACCGCCCGCAGGGCTTCGAGGGCACCGTCGGGATGTTCGTCAACACCGTCCCGCTGCGCCTGCGCCTCGACCCGGACGCCCCCGGCACCGAGGCCGTGGACGAGGTCACCGACGTCCTGATGCGCGCCCTGCCGCACCAGGACCTGCCCGTCCAGGAGCTCACCCGGCGCCTGGGCCTGCACACCAGCGGCGCCGACAACCCGCTGTTCAACGTCATGTTCAGCGCCCACGACGCCTCCTTGCCCGACGTCCAGGCCCCGGGCCTCGAGGTCTCGCTGTACGAGGGGTTCAACACCGGCACCACCCGCTTCGACCTGGACCTGGTGCTGCTGCCCGACGACCGCCGGGTGGTCGGCGAGAAGCACGGCGCCGCCGGCATGACCCTCGTCTGGGACTACGACGCCGACCTGTTCGGCGAGCCGCAGGCCCAGCTCCTCGCCGACCGGATGCTGGACCTGCTGCGCGACCACCTCGACCGGCCCGAGGCCCCGCTCGCCGCGCTCGCCCCGACGGCCGTGGTCCCGACGCCCGCCGACGCGCCGGCCGAGCCCGCCCCCGACCTGCCGGCCGCGCTCGACCCGGCCGCCGCCCACGACCCGACCGCCCTCGCCCTGCTCGCCGGCGCCGAGCGGATCACCTACGGCGAACTCGACCGGCGCGTCGGCGAACTCGCCGCCCGGCTCGCCGCCGCCGGCGTCACCCCCGGCCAGCCGGTGGCCGCCGTGCTGCCGCGCGGCACGGACAGCGTCGTCGCCCTGCTCGCCTGCCTGCGCCTCGGCGCCGTCTACGCGCCGCTGTCCACCGAGGACCCGGCCGCCCGCCTGGGCCTGCTGCTCGAGCGCCTCGCCCCCGCCCTGGTCCTCGCCACCCGCACCAGCGCCCTCGCCCTGCCCGCCGAGGGCGTCAGGCCCGCCCTGCTCGACGGGCCCGCCTTCCCCGAGGCCGCGCCGGCCGCCGCCCTGGACGGCGCCGCCTACCTGATCCACACCTCCGGCTCCACCGGTGTGCCCAAGCCCGTCCAGGTCTCCCGGGCGGCGCTGGCCGGGTACGTCGGAGCGATCGCCGGACGGTACGAACTCACCGCCGAGGACCGGGTGCTGCTCTTCGCCCGGCCCTCCTTCGACGTGGCCCTGGAGGAGGTGCTGCCTGCGCTCGCCGTCGGCGCGGGCCTCGTCCTGCCGCAGCGCGAGGTGCCCACCGGGCCCGAGCTGGTGGCCGTGCTCGCCGCCCGGGCCGTCACCGTCGCCAACCTGCCCACCAGCTACCTGCTCGCCGTCCGCGAGGACCTGCGCGAGGCCCTCGAGGACGGACGCTGGAAGCCCAGGCTGCTCGTCCTCGGCGGCGAACGCCTCCCCGCCAGGGCCCTGGCCGGGCTCACCGGGCACACCACCGTCCTCAACGCCTACGGCGTCACCGAGGCCACCGTCACCTCCACCGTCCACCAGGTCGGGGAGGACGACCTGGCGGAGGGCGCGGAGATCCCCCTCGGCACCGAGATCCCCGGCGCCCGCGTCCACGTCCTGGACGACACCCTGCGCCCGCTGCCCGACGGCTGCGTCGGCGAACTCGCCATCGGCGGACGCCTGTTGGCCGACGGCTACCCGGGCCTGCCCGAGCCGACCGCCGCCCGCTTCGTCTGCGCCCCCGCCCTCGACGGCGCCCGCGTCTACCGCACCGGCGACCGCGCCTACCGGGGCCTCGACGGGCGGCTTCGCTTCCTCGGCCGCTCCGACCACCAGGTCAAGCTGCGCGGCCACCGCATCGAACTCGAGGAGATCGAGGCCGCCGCCTCGGCCGAACTCGGCGGCCGCTCCTGCGCCGTGGTCCTGCACAGCGACCCCCACGGTGACCCGCACGGCGACATCCGGACCGGCCCCCGCCTCGTCGGGTTCCTGGAGGGCGCCGAACAGCCCGACCAGGCCGCCCTGCACCAGGCCCTCGGCCGGCGCCTGCCCGGCGGGCTCGTCCCCGCGAGCTGGACGGCCCTGCCCGCCATGCCCACCCTGCCCGGCGGCAAGCCCGACCGCGCCGCCCTCGCCCGGCTCGCCGCCGAGGCCCCGCAGGAGACGGAGCAGAGCGAGCCCGGAGCCTTCACCGACCCCGGCGAGCAGCTCATCGCCGACGCCTGGCGCGAGGTCCTCGGCCACGACCGCTTCACCGCCGACTCCCACTTCTTCGAGGTCGGCGGCCACTCCCTGCTCGCCGCCCAACTCGCCGCCTGGCTGGAACCGCGCCTGGGCACCCGCCCCCCGCTGCGCACCCTCTTCCGCCACGCCGTCCTCGCCGACCAGGCCCGCGCGCTGACCGGAGGTGCCGCATGAGCGAGCGCATCATCGACAGGCGCGTGTGGGCGAACGCCCCTGCCGAGCGCGGCGAGGTGGCCGCATGAGCGCCCCCTCCGCCGTCCTCGAGGACGGCCACCGCGAGATCGTCGAGGCGTTCGAGACCTTCGTCCGCCGCGAACTCGCCCCGCTCGCCGCCGAGTTGCCCGAGACCGAGGACCAGGTGCCGTACGACCTGAGGGCGTACGTGCGCAAGCGCTCCGCCGCCCTCGGCTTCTACGCCGGCGACTACCCCGAGGAACTCGGCGGCTCCGGCATGCCCTTCACCGCCGTCGTCCTGCTGCACCACGCCGCCGGGCGCAGCGGCTGCGTCCTCGCCCCCTACGCCCTCGCGGGCTCCGACGGGCCCAGCCCGCTGCTGCGCAACGGCACCCCCGAACAGGTCGAGCGCCACCTCGTCCCGCTGGTGCGCGGCGAACAGACCCGCTGCCTGGCCCTGACCGAACCGCAGGCCGGCTCCGACGCCTTCCACCTCACCACCACCGCCGTGCGCACCGGCGACCAGTGGGTGGTCAACGGGCGCAAGACCTTCGTCAGCAACGCCGAACACGCGGGCCTGGCCCTGGTCGTCGCCGCCACCGACCTCGGCGACGGCGCCGGCCCCACCAGCGGGGCCACCGCCTTCGTCATGCCCATGGACCAGCCCGGCCTGCGCATCGGCCAGCGCTACGAGGGCATGTCCGGCGAGCCGCTGTTCGAGCTGCTCCTCGACGGCGTGCGCCTCGGCCCGGAGGCCGTCATCGGCGGCGAGGACGCCGTCGGCGCCGCCACCGCCCTCGCCATCGACAGCCTCTCGCGCGGACGCCTCGTCGTCGCCGCGATGTGCAACGGCATCGCCGAGCACGCGCTGCGCCTCGGGGTCGAGTACGCCCGCGAGCGGCGCGCCTTCGGCCGGGTGATCGGCGACTACCAGCACGTCCAGGAGCACCTGGTCACCACCCGTGCCGAGGTGGAGGCGTCCAAGCTGCTCACCCTCGCCTGCGCCCGGCTCGTCGACGAGGGCACCGAGTCCCCGGAGAACGCCGCCCTTGCCAAGCTCACCGCCTCCGAGACGGCCGTGCGCGCCGTGGACCGCTCGCTCCAGGTGCACGGCGCCACCGGCTGGGTGCGCGGCCACCCGCTGGAGTTCCTGTACCGCTACGTCCGGATGACCACGATCATCGAAGGGACCTCCGAGGTCCAGAAGGTGATCATCGCCCGTTCCATGGGCCTGAACTGACGATTCGTCATGTCTGCCACGTCCGTCACGTCACGTTGTCTGGAGACTCCGATGGAACCCCTGAACAGCATCGGGTACGGCCGTCCGCACCAGGACGGCGCGGTCCTCGACCTCTTCGCCACCTGGGTGCAGCGCACCCCCGACGCACCCGCCCTGATCGACGGCGGGCGCACCTACGGCTACGCCGAACTCGACCGCCTCGCCGACACCGTGGCCGACGCCCTGCGCGGCAGGGTCGGCCCCGGCGACCTGGTCGGCGTCTGCCTCGGCCACTCGGCGGCCCTGGTGGCCGTCACCCTCGCCGCCGCCAAGCTCGGCGCCGTCCACCTGCCGCTCGGCCCCCGCCCCGGCGAGCGCAGACTGCGGGCCGTCGCCGAACAGCTGCGTCCCGCCTGCCTCGTGGGCGAACCCGGCGTACTGCCGGACGGCGGCGAGCGCCTGCCGCTGGGCCTGTCGCCGGGCCTGCCCGGCGCCGTCGAGGCGTCCCTCGCCCCCGGCGGGCAGGTCGCCGTCCCGCGCGGCACCCACTACGCCGTCCTCACCTCCGGCTCCACCGGCACCCCCAAGGCCGTCGCGGTCACCGAACCGGCCCTCGGCGCCCTCCTCCAGTGGTACCGGGAACTGACCGGACTCGGCCCCGGCGAGCGGCACAGCCTGCTGATCGGCGTCGCCTTCGACCCGCACGTCATGGAACTGTGGGCCGGCCTCACCTCCGGCGCCGCCCTCGTCGTCGCCCCCGAGGCCGTCCGCTGGGACTCCGGCGCCCTCACCGACTGGTGGCGGGACGCCGGGATCACCGTCGCCGTCCTGCCCACCCCGCTCGCCGAACCCGTCCTCGACCGGCCCTGGCCCCCGGGCCTCGCACTGCGCCACCTCACCATCGGAGGCGACCGGCTGCGCCGCGCCCCCGGGCCCGACGTCACCGCCGCCGTGCACAACGCCTACGGCCCCGCCGAGGCCACCGTCACCACCACCGTGCACACCATGGCCCCCGGCGCCGACCACGGCGAGGGCGCCCCGCCGATCGGCCTGCCCGTCCCCGGCGCCGTCCTGCTCGTCACCGACGAGGACGGCGTGCCCGTGCCGCGCGGCGAGGCCGGCGAACTGCGCATCGGCGGCATCGGCCTGGCCGCCGGGTACCTCGACCCCGAACTCACCGCCCGCCGCTTCGTCGGCGTGCCCGAAGGCGTCCTGGGCACCGACCGGGTCTACCGCAGCGGCGACCGGGTGGTCATGCGACCCGACGGCGTCCTCGAGTTCCACGGGCGCCTCGACGACCAGGTGAAGGTCAGCGGCGTGCGCCTCGAACCCGCCGAGGTCGAGGCCGCGTTCGAGCGCGACGACCGGGTGCGCCGCGCCGTCGTCGCCGCCGAACCGGCCGCCGCCGGGGGCGTACGGCTGCTCGCCTTCGTCCAGCCCGCTGCCGCCGGTGTCGAGCCCGCCGACCTGGTCGAGGCCGTACGGCCCTGGCTGCCCGAGCAGGCGGTGCCCTCCGCCGTCCGGCTCGTCGAGCGGTACCCGCTGGACGCCAACGGCAAGGTCGACCGGGCCGCGCTGCTCGCCGCCGTGGCGGCCGAGTCCGTGGCGCCGGAGTCCGTTCCGGTGGAGGGCGAGACCCCGGTCGAACGGACCGTGCTCAAGCTCTGCCGCGAGCTGATCGGCCGCGCCGAACTCGGCCCCGAGGACAACTTCCTCGCAGTGGGCGGCAATTCGCTCGCCGCCGCCCGGCTCCTGGAGGCGCTGGAGAGCGAGTACGGCCTGCGGCTGCGGGCCTCGCTCCTGCTGCGCCAGCCCGACCTGCGCGCGGTCGCGCGACTGGTCGAGGAACGGCTGGCGCCCGCCGCCACCGCCTGACCACTTCGAGCAGGCGCCCCGGCCCGCGCGGCCGGGGCGCCCGGAAGGGAACCCCCGATGAGCGCCCTGCCCGCGCCCACCACCGCCCAGACCGTCCAGCCAGTCCAGACCGTTGAGCCCGTCCTGACCGCTCAGCCCGTTGAGCCCGCTCAGCCCGCTCAGCCCGCTCAGCCCGTCCTGACCGTCCCCGAACTGATCGCCCGCCACGCCGAGCGGACCCCGGACGCCCTCGCCCTCCTCGACGGCACCACCGCCGTCACCTACCGCGAACTCCACGAGTCCGCAGGCCGGTTGGCCTCCGTCCTCGCCGCCCGGGGCGTCGGCCCCGGCCACGCCGTCGGCCTGCTGTGCGCCCGCGCCGCCCGCCTGGCCGTCGCCCAGCTCGCCGTCTGGCGCGCCGGCGGCCACGTCGTCCCGCTCGACCCGGCCTACCCGCGCCCGCGCCTCGCCGAGACCGTCGAGGACGCCGGAGCGCGGCTCGTCCTCGGTGACAAGGCCCTGCTCGCCGAGACGGGCCTGCCCGCCGAACGCACCCTCGTCCTCGGCGAGCACGACGGCGACTCCGCCTGGGGAGCCGCCCCCGACGCCGCCCGTGCCGACGGGCCCGCGCTCGTCTTCTACACCTCCGGCTCCACCGGCCGACCCAAGGGCGTCCTCGTCCCGCACAGCGCCGTCACCGACCTGGTCACCGCCCCCGACGCCCTCGCCCTCGGCCCCCGCGACCGGGTGCTGTGCCACTCCGCCCTCGGCTTCGACGCCACCACCTTCGAACTGTGGGCCCCGCTCGCCCACGGCGCCGCCGTCGCCGTCGCCTCGGCCGACCGGCCCACCGCCGAGGACCTGGTCCGCGACGTCGAACGGTACGGCGTCACCACCCTGTTCCTCACCACCGCCCTCTTCCACCACCTCGCCGCCCGGCAGTCCCGCGTCTTCGGCGTGCTGCGCACCCTCGCCGTCGGCGGCGAAGCCCTCTCGCCCGAATACGCCGGGGCCGTGCTGCGGGCGTTCCCCTGGCTGGAGCTGTACAACGTCTACGGCCCCACCGAGGCCACCACCTTCACCACCCTGCACCGCATCACCGCCGCCGACTGCACCGGCGAGACGCCCGTCCCCATCGGCCGGCCCTTCGGCGGCGCCCGCGCCCTCGTTCTCGACGAGCGCCAGGAGCCCGTGGCCCCCGGGGAGAACGGCGAACTGTGGATCGCCGGCGCCCGCGTCGCGCAGGGCTACCTCAACCGGCCCGAGCTCACCGCCGAACGCTTCCGTGAGCTGCCCGGCACCGGCCGGGCCTACCGCAGCGGCGACGTCGTACGCCAACGGCCCGACGGCGCACTGGAGTTCCAGGGCCGCACCGACGACCAGGTCAAGGTGCGCGGCTTCCGGATCGAGCCCGGTGAGGTCGAACAGGCGCTGCTGCGCCACCCCGAGGTCGCGGAGGCCGCCGTGGTCGTCCGCCATCCCGGCGCACCCGACGCGGCCCTCACCGCCTGCGTCGTCCTCGCCGAGGGCCACCGCCCCTCGGTCGCCACCCTGCGCGAGCGGCTCGCCGCGCAGCTGCCCGCCCACCTGGTGCCCACCGCTTGGGCGGTTCTCGACGAACTGCCGCTCAACGGCAGCGGCAAGGTCGACCGCAAGGCCCTCGCCGCCTCGACGGCCGATCCCGTGGAGGCGGGCGCCACCGCCGACCTCACCCCGATCCAGCAGGTCGTCGCCGACGCCTGGGCCCGCGCCCTCGGCCGACCCGTCACCGACCCGGCCGCCGACTTCCTCACCGAAGGCGGCCACTCCCTGCTCGCCATGTGGATCGTCGACGACCTGCGCGAGGACCTCGGCGCCGAACTCTCCCTCGCCGACTTCCTCGGCCACCCCACCGTCGCCGCCCAGGCCGACCTGCTCGAACAGGCCCTGCTTGCCGCGCACGGCGCTGTGCCGGACGCCGGTTCGGGCGCCGGTTCGGACGCGGGTTCGGCCGGAGAGGAGGCCGCCCGATGAGCATCGTCGACCAGAGCGACCTGCTGCGCCGCGCCCGCAGCCGCCCCGTCAGCCCCGTCAGCCCCGCCGCGCCGCGCCCCGGCGGCGACGGCGGCCCTGCGCCGCTCTCCCACGCCCAGCAGCGGATGTGGCTCATGGACCGCCTCGGGCAGGGCGGCGCCCTCTACAACGTGCCGCTCGCCACCCGGCTGCGCGGTCCGCTCGACTCCGGCGCCCTCGCCGTCGCGCTCACCGCCCTCACCGAACGGCACGCCGCCCTGCGGACCCGCTACCCGCAGCGGGGCGAACAGCCCTACCAGCAGGTCGACCCGGCGGCCCCGGTGGAACTGGTGATCGAGGAGGTCGCGGCCGAGGCGTCGGCGGCCCGGCTCGAGGCGGAGGCTTCCCGGCCGTTCGACCTCACGGCGGGGCCCGTGCTGCGGACGCTGCTGCTCCGGCACGCGGAGGAGGACCACACGCTGATCCTGACGATCCATCACATCGCCGTCGACGGCGGCTCGCTGCCCGTTCTCGCCGAGGACCTCGCCGCCCTCTACGCCGCCGCCCGCGACGGATCGGATCCCCAACTCCCGGCGCCCGCACTGCCGTACACCACCTACGCCCGGGAGGAGCGCGCCCGCGACGCCGAACTCACCGCCGCCGCCGACGCCCGCGCCCGCCACCTGGCCGGCGCCCGCCCGCTCCCGCTGCTGCGTCCCGTCCCGCCGGGGGCGCGCGAACGCCGCGCCGCCCTGCACACCGCCCCGCTCGGCCCGGGCACCGTCGAGGGCCTGCGCCGCCTCGGCGCCCGGCACGGCGCCACCCTCTACGCCGTCCTCCTCGCCGCAGCCTTCGCCACCCTGCGCACCGCCACCGGCGAGGACGACCTCACCCTGGCCTGCGCCAGCGGCCACCGGGCCCGGCCCGCACTGCGCCGCACGGTCGGCCTGGCCGTCAACACCCTCGCCGTCCGGGCCGACCTGGCGGGCGACCCCGCCTTCACCGAGGTCCTGAGCCGGGCCAGGGCCGCCCTGCTGGACGCCCAGCAGCACCACGACGTGCCCTTCGACCTGGTCGTCGAGCGCCTCGGCACCGCCGCCCGGGGCGCCGACGGCACCCCGCTGCTGTCCGTCAGCTGCGACCTCGTCCAGGCCCCGGCCCCGCTCACCCTCCCTGGGCTCGCGGCCGAGAGCGTCGAACTCGACCTGGGGCTCGCCAAGTTCGGGATCGCGCTGCTGCTGGAGGACGGGCCGCAGCCGCGCTGCCTGCTCCAGCGCGACCGGGACGCGCTGGACGAAGCCACGGCCGCCCGGCTGCTCGAGGGCTTCGCCGCGCTGCTGACCGCCGTGGCCGAGGACGGGGACCGGCGGTTGAGCGACCTGCCCGGCGAGCGCCTCGCCCCGACGGCCCTCCGGGACCCGGTCGTCGAAGCCCTGCTGGCCGATCCGAGGGTGGCCGAGGCATCCGTGGTCGAGGCCGGCGACGGGCCGCCCCTCGCCTACGTCGTGGTGCGCGGCCCCGTCGCGCCCAGCGGCACCGACCTGCGGGCCGCGCTGCGCGGGCGCGTCTCGGCCGATCAACTCCCGTACGCCGTCACCCTGGTGGACCGCCTGCCGCGCCACCCGGACGGCGGCCTCGACCACGGACACCTCCCCGGGGCCGCCGTGGAACGGGCGGACCCCGGCCTGCTCGAAGCCGTCCGCACGGCCTTCGGCGACCTGCTCGGCGCCACCCCGCCCGCCGACGGCGACTTCTTCGTCCTCGGCGGCCACTCCCTGGTCGCCGTCCAGCTCGCCGAACGGCTGCGCACGGCCCTCGGCCTCCCGCTGACGGGCCTCGACATCCTCGAACAGCGCACCCCGCGCGCCCTCGCCGCCCTCCTCGCCACCCGCGCCGAGGAACGCCGCGCCGCCCGGCCCCGCAGCGTCGGGTCCGTGCGCCGCACCGGCACCGTCCTGGTGACCGGCGCCACCGGCGGGGTCGGCGCGGCGGTCCTCCAGGAACTCATGGCCCAGGGCCGGCCCGTCCGCGCCCTGGTCCGCCCCGAATCCGCCCACCTGCCCGCCCTGCACGGCGCCGACCTCGCCGAGGGCGACCTCGCCGACCCGGACAGCCTGCGCCGCGCCGTCGAGGGCGCCGACGCCGTGATCCACGCCGCCTGCACCTTCACCGACCACGACACCGACCGTGCCGCCATGAGCGCCCTCCTCGACGGCTGGCGCGGCCGGGGCCCGTTCGTCTTCGTCAGCAGCATCGACGCCTACGGCCGCCCGGCCGCCACCGACGTCCCCGAGGGCGGGCCCGTCGGCGCGGCCGTCAGTCCGTACGGGCAGGCCAAGCTGGACTGCGAACGGCTGCTGTTCGAAGCCGCCGGCCGGGGCCCGGTCACCGCCGTGCGCGCGCCCATCGTCTGGGGCCCGCACCACCGCCTGCGCGACCAGCTGCGCTGGGGATCCACCGGCGCGCTCTACCAGGCCGCGCTCGCCGGTGAACCGATCATCCTCCCGGAGGCACCCTCCTGGGCGGCCTGGGTGCACGCCGCCGCCCTCGCCCGCGCGCTCGCGGGCTGCGCCACGGCGGGACACCCCTCCGCCGGGCGCGTCGTCAACGCGGTCGGCGGCCACGTCACCTGGCCGGAGTTCACCGCCGAACTCGTCCAGTTGCTCGGCTCCGCCAGCACCGTCACCCTCGGCCCGGACGCCGACCCGGAGTTGAGCCGCCCCTGGCACTACCGTGCCGAAACCCTCGCTGACCTGCTGCACCCCGAACCGGGCGAGGACTGGCGGGCCGTCCTGGCCGCCATGGTGAGCTGACCCGAGCCCTCCGGTTGCCCCCGCCACTACATCCGTAGTGTCACTACGCACGTAGTGGCACTACGGATGTAGTGGCGGGGGTCGTGCAGTGAGGCGCTGCGCCATCACCCGATGGTGACCACCCGCGCCCACCCCGGTGGCTGGTCCGGGCGGTAGTCCGGGTCCCACTCCCGTACCTGCGCGTGCCGGGAGAAGAGGCCGACCACCGTCCGGCACGGCGGCGCCGCCGTCGGCCACCGCGTCTGGCCGTCCGTCAGCACGACCACGACGTCCGGCGCGGGCCGGGCTCGCAGGGCGGCCGTGAAACCCGTCCGCAGGTCGGTGCCGCCGCCCCCGACGAGTTCGATGCCCTCGGCCCGGCACAGTTGCTGCACGGCCTGCGCCGCAGCGTCGCAGGAGAGCACCGACACCTGGTCGCGGCGCCCGCCCACCGCCTTGCCGATCGCCGCCACCTCCAGCAGGGCGCTGCCCAGCTCCGCGTCCGAGACCGACCCCGAGGTGTCCACCACCACCGCCACCCGGGGCGGGCGCCGCCGCAGGCTCGGCAGGACCACTCCGGGCAGCGAGGCCGAGCGGCGCGCCGGGCGGCCGTAGCTGTAGTCGTCGCCCGCGCCGCCCGAGGCCAGCGCGGAGCGCAGCGCGGCGCCGAGCAGCTCGCGCCACGGCTGCGGCGGGTGCAGGGCGTCCTCGGCCCAGCGGCGCCAGCCCTTCGGGGTGTCGCCGGGCCGGGCCCGGATGCCCTCGGCGACGCGGAAGCGGACGGCGTCCCGCTCCTGCGGGCTCAGGCCGTGGCCGCCGTCCGGGCCGAGCTCCCAGGGGCGGGGGAGCCCGTCGGCGCCGGCGCCGCAGTCCAGCCAGGCCACACGCGGGTCGTGCGGGTTGACGTGCACGCTCCGCACGTAGTCCTCCATGAGCCAGCCCGCCGGCAGGTTCAGCAGGGCGGCTTCGACCGCTCCCTCGGGGGTGATCAGGCCGTCGCCGTACGCGTCGTCGTTGATCTCGCAGTCGGCGGCGATGTTGACGCGCAGTCGCCAGGCCGGGCCGTCCTCGCCGAGGCGCTTCGCCAGGCGGTCGCCGCGCCCGTGGTGGTCACGCAGCAGGTGGGACACCTCGTGCACCCACACCGAAGCCAGTTCCTCGATCGGGGTGCGGGCGACGAAGGCGGGGGAGGCGTAGCAGCGCCAGTACGGGTCGACGGCCATGGTCGGCACCCGGCGCGACTCGACCACGTGCAGCGCGAACAGGGCCGTCGCCAGGTACGGCCGCGCGCGGGTCGCGTGCAGCCGGGCCGCGTACAGCTTCTCGAGGTCCAGGCCGGACGGGGCGGCGGCGGTGGTCATCCGCGCCCCTTCGCCGTGACGGCATCCGCCCGCCGGGAGATCGCCAGCGTCGAGGCCAGGTGCTCGATCGACTCCGGCACCTCCCAGTCCTCCTGCCGCAGCGAGGCGAGCGTGGTCGCCGGGACGACCAGCAGGTCGGGCGCGCCCGTGCGCAGCGCCCGGGCCAGCAGCTCCCAGGCCGCGTCCCAGCGTTCCCGCTCCGGCCGGTGGCGCACGGCGGCCACCACCGCGTCCAGCACCACCTGCCGCAGGTCGCCGCGCTCGGGCAGGACGGCGGCGCAGGGGTCGGCGAGCAGGTCCTCCGGGTCGGGCAGGTCCATCCGGTCCAGGTATGCCATCAGCTCCAGCCCCGGGCCGTCCCCGACCGTGCCGCGGACCAGCAGCGACAGCACCTCCCGGGAGGAGCCCGCGGCCGTGGCGAAGGCCGTCAGCCGCAGGGTCATGTCCCAGCTGCGCGGGGAGGGCCAGGCCCCGCCGCGCCGGGTCTCGGTGGTGGGCAGCCGGTGCACCAGCTCCGGGCGGGCGGCCAGCAGTCCGCACACCGCCCGCCGGGCCAGCGCCACCGCCGGCTCCAGCGCCTGCGGGTCCAGCCGAGGCAGCGTCGCCACCGGCCAGACGCCGCCGAGGCCCCGCACCACCACCTCGGGGTCGTGCGCCCATTGCAGGTGCACGAACCGGTTCGCCAGCGGCGGGCTCAGCTCCCACCCGTCGGCCGCCGAGGAGCGCGGGTTGGCGGCGGCCACGATCCGTACGCCCGGAGGCAGTTGGAGCGCACCGATGCGTCGCTCCAGGACGAGCCGCAGCAGCGCCGCCTGCACGGCGGGCGGCGCGGTGGACAGCTCGTCGAGGAACAGCAGGCCCCGCCCGGCCCGGACCAGGCGCACCGCCCAGTCCGGTGGCGCCAGCGGGACGCCCTGCTGCGCCGGGTCGTCGCCGATGATCGGCAGTCCGGCGAAGTCGGAGGGCTCGTGGACGCTCGCGATCACCGTCGTCAGCGGCAACTCCAGGGCGGCGGCGAGCTGGTGGAGCGCGGCGGTCTTGCCGATGCCGGGCTCGCCCCAGAGCAGGACGGGCAGGTCGGCGGCGACGGCGAGGGTCAGCGCCTCCAACTGGTCGTCGGAGCGCGGCTCGGTGCTGGTGTCACCGAGGAGGCCGAGCAGCCGGGCGGCGACGTCGAGCCGGGCGGCGGGGGGAGTGGACGTGGGCGTGGGCGTGGACGTGGGCATGGGCATGGGCATGCGTCATCACCTCGTGAAGTCGTGTGGAGTGGGAAGGTGTCGGGCTCAGCGCCCGGTGGTCTCGCGCGGGTGGGAGCGGTGGCCCGTCGGGCGCCGGCGGAAGGGGAAACCGGGGCACCCCGGAGCGACCAGGCCGCTGCGGTAGAGCCCGTACGTGACGCGTCGATTCGCGATCGCGTCCAGCTCCGCCCGCAGTGGGCCCTCGGGCAGCCGTGCCCGCGCGCCGAGCAGGGCTTCGACCTGGACGAGCGCCCCGGCGTGGTCGCCGTGGCGGAGCCGTTCGCGGATGTCGGTGAGCTCCGAGGGACGCCGGTGCGCCTGTTCGACGGCCCGCAGGCAGGGCAGCGGGGTGCCGGAGAGCGCCGACAGCAGCCGCTCGCGCCGCAGTTGGACCGGATCGTGGTCGAGCGGGGTGAGCGCCCCGTCGACCACGGCGATCCGGTGCACGGCTCCCCGGCAGTCCACCAGCCGGTGGGTGGGCGGGAGTTGCGGCCCGACCGGCCCGACCGGCCCGACCGGCCCGGCCGAGGGGTGTTCCGACGGCGCCAGCGCGGCGGCCACCAGCGGGTGCAGGAGATCGGGACCGAGCACGCCGCAGCGCAGCAGGTCCAGATCCGGCGGCACCCAGGTCGCGGCCTCCGGCAGCAGCGGCAGCGCCTTCACGTCACCGGTGGCCTCGACCGGCTCGGCGTCGCCGCCCGGGTCGATCAGCAGCCGACGGTGCCCGCCGAGTCGCACCACGACCGGCCCGGCGGGCCTGCCCTCGGCACGCAGCAGCAGCGAAGCCTCGGCGGCCCAACGGTCCACGGCGGGGCGCAGGTTGACCGGGTCGGAGTCCGCCGCCGGGTCCCCGCGCCCGGCCCGCAGTGCCAGCTCCCCGCTGCGCCCGGCGTCCCACAGGTGCCGGTGCAGGTCGAGGCGGAAGCGCCGACTGGGGTGCGGATGCGGATGCGGGAGCGGGTGCGGGAGCGGGGGTGCGCCGGAGGGCGAGCCGCCCCAGAGCGCCAGGCTGATCCGCTGGCCGAACTCCGCCCAGGCGGGGGGAGTTCGGACCACCAGGGTGAGCGGCCGTTCGCCCGGGTAGCGGACCAGCGGCACGGTCAGGCCCGCCCGCAGCAGCCCGTCCGGGGCCGTTCTGGGCAGGTGCCAGCGCAGCAGGTCCGGCGCCAGGCGGCGCAGGTCGTCCCGTACGCGGTGGGTGAGGTCCCGGCCGTGGGCGCGTGCGACGTCCCGGAGCCGGAACTCCACGTCGACGCGGGAGGCGGAACACGCCCCGGCCCAGTCGCCGACGAGGCGGCGGGCGGTGGCGGTCTCGATCATCTCCGGCGGTACGGCGTAGTCGCGCACCCGGCGCCAGAGGGAGAGGTGGGAGGTGTACCCGTCCAGGGCGGGAGTGCTCATCAGCACTCACCTTGCGTGGACGGGACCTCCGATCTGTGGAGAGCGTGAGTCTTCATCGCCGGGAGCATAACCACAACCGTGGCCCGTCCGCCAGGCCGATTCGCCTCTGGAGGCCCGCTGGAGAGGTGGTCGAAGCCGCTGGCCCGCGCGGTGGAGGCCGTGCTGTGGTAGTCGGCGGAGCCGCTGTGTCCGGGTGCGTCCTGCCCTGGCCGCCGCCGCCCAGGGGGCCTGCCGTTCAGGCCAGTTGACCGCAGGGCCCGCGCCCGACGCGGGCCGGGGAGAATCGAAGGACCGCCGATGACCTGGAACCAGAGCGCGACCCCGGGGTCGCACAGCACCGCACCGCCGCCGGCCGCCCCCGCAGCCGACACCGCCGCTTCGGGGAGTCGGGCCGCCGGTCCGGTGCTGGTGGGGGCGACGATCGCGATGGGGTTGATGGCGGGGTTGTTCTTCGCGTTCGACGTGTCGGTGATGCCGGGGTTGGCGGCGGGGGACGACCGTGTGGGCGGGGGCGGCGACGCTGCTGTACGCGGTGGCGCTGCTGGTGACGATGGGGGTGAACGTGCCGCTGAACAACGACCTTGCGGCGGCCGGAGATCCGGCTCACATCCACGACCTCGCCGCCGTGCGGGAGAAGTTCGCGGGGACGTGGGTGGCGACGAACATGCTGCGGACGGCGCTGTGTACGGCGGGTCTGGGCGCGCTGGCCCGGGCGCTGGTCCTGCACGGCCGCGCCACCCGCTGAACCACTCGCTGAACCGCCGTCGGGCTCCCGGTGCACGCCGGGGGCCCGCTGTTCCTTCAGCTCCCGCCAACTCCCGTTCTGATTGGCCGAATCAACGCCCAACCGACCCGCAGTCCCTCGCCGCGCGGGGCCCTCGGCGCGCACACTGGCCGTATCCGGACATGCCCGGAACAACCGGGAGGTGCCGGGAGTCACCGACCACAGGGGGTTGGCCATGGCCTTACGAATCGGCAGGCGCAGGGCGGCCGGCAGGTTCCGCACCGCGATCGGCGCACTCGTCGTCGCCCTGACCGCCGGTGCCGTCGTCGCGGTGCCCGTCGCGGAGGCGGACGCGGCGGGATCGAAGGTGGTCTACCTCACCTTCGACGACGGCCCGAGCACCGCCTACACGCCCAAGGTCCTGAACGTGCTGGCCCGTTACGGCGTGCAGGCGACCTTCTTCGAGGTCGGGCAGGAGGTCAGTGCCCACCCCTCCGTCACCAGCCAGGTCGCCCGGCAGGGCCACAGCGTGCAGAACCATTCCTGGTCCCACCCGGACCTGAGCCGGCTCTCCGCCTCCGCCGTCACCTCCCAGGTGACCAGGACCGACAAGGCCATCCGCGCGCAGACCGGCCGCACCCCCTCCTGCCTGCGCCCGCCCTACGGCAGCCTCAACTCCACCGTGCGCTCGCGGGCGGCGGCCCTCGGCAAGCAGGTCGTGCTCTGGTCGGTGGACCCGCAGGACTGGGCCCGCCCCGGCACGGGGGCGATCGAGTCGCGGGTGCTGCGCAACGTCCGACCGGGCTCGGTGATCCTGATGCACGACGGCGGCGGGAACCGCGGCCAGACCGTGGACGCGCTGCCGACGATCATCTCCACCCTCAAGGCGCGCGGCTACACCTTCGGCGTCCTCTGCCGCTGAACTCCGGTCTCAGCTCTGCCCGTTCAGCACCAGCGCCCACACCAGGCAGGCCAGGGCGCCGGTGCTGAGCAGGGTGCGCAGCAGATTGGAGCGCACCCACCGTGCCTCGAACCCGGCCCGCACCTGCGCCGGATCGGCGATCAGCGACGGTTCGCCCGCGGCGGCGAGCGCGTCGTTGAGGGGGATGTTGACGGCCCGGGTCACGCCGATCACCGCGACGTACAGGACGAGGGCGGCGGCGGTCGGCCCGAGCGCCCGGTGGCCCTCGGAGGGCAGGTGCAGGGCCACGGCCACGGCGGTGGTCAGCAGCGCGCCGACGAAGCCGAGGAAGAACCAGCCGTTCAGGATCGCGACGTTGATCCGCTGCATGACCTCGACGAACGTCCGGTCCCCGGCCCCGGCCAGGGCGGGCATCACCGAGCAGGAGTAGGCGTAGAACAGTCCGGCGGACAGGCCGCAGGTGACGGTGGCCGCCACCAGGGCGAGCGTGCGTGCCAGTTCCATGATCGGGTGCCCCCGGGTGGTCGCGCGGATCGGTTCGCGGTCGATCATCGGGCATCGGCGGCCGCCGGGCCAGCCCCGCCGCTCAAGAGTCCCTCAAATGACGGACCGTCAACTGATGCTCCGTCATTTACGTCTGTCCCGATCACCGCCGATCGCCGCCGACTGCCGCCGATCGGCGTCGATCACCGTCGTTACACTGGGCCGGTGGACACGCTCACCGGACTCCTCGACGGCCCCAAGGCCCGCGGCGCCTTCCTGCTGCGCTCGGTCCTGACCCCGCCGTGGGCCCTGCGGATCGAGGACGGGGCGCCCCTGTCGGTGGTCACACCCGTGCGCGGCGACACCTGGATCCTGCCCGAGCACGGATCCCCGCTGCTGCTGCGCCCCGGAGACGTGGCGATCGTGCGCGGCCCGCAGCCGTACACCGTCGCCGACGACCCGGCCACCCCGGTCGACGTGGTCGTCGGCCCCGGGCAGGTCTGCAGCCGCGACGGCGAGGACGTCTCCGCCTCGCTCTCGCTCGGCGTGCGCACCTGGGGCGACGGCAGCGAGGCCGACGAGCACGCTTCCGTCCTCCTGTCCGGCACCTACCAGGCCGAGCACGAGATCGGCCAGCGGCTGCTCGGCTTCCTGCCGACCCTGCTGGTCCGCCCGGCCGGCACCGGCGCGGACGACACCCTGGTGCGGCTGCTCGCCGCCGAACTCGGCCGCGACGAACCGGCGCAGGAGCTCGTCCTCGACCGCATCCTGGACCTGCTGGTGGTCTCCGTCCTGCGCTCCTGGCTCGCCGCCCCCGACTCCGGCGCCCCCGCCTGGTACCGCGCCCAGCACGATCCGGTGGTCGGGCCCGTCCTGCGGCTGATGCACGACGACCCGGCCGCCGCCTGGACGGTCGCCGACCTGGCCCACCGGGTCGGCGTCTCCCGGGCGGGCCTCGCCCGGCGCTTCACCGCCCTGGTCGGCGAGCCGCCCATGGCCTACCTCGCGGGCTGGCGACTGGCGCTGGCCGCCGACCTGCTGCGCGAGCCGGACTGCACCATCGCCTCCGCCGCCCGCAGGGTCGGCTACAGCAACGCTTTCGCGCTCTCGGCCGCGTTCAAGCGGGTGCGCGGCCTCAGTCCGCAGGAGCACCGCCGCCTGGCGGCGTCCGGGCAGGCCCCGGCCCGTCCGCTGGAGGCGGGCGCGGCATCCGTTCCGCGTACGGTGATCCTGGCGGGCTGAGCGGGCTGAGCGGGCTGAGCGGGCTGAGCGGGCTGAGCGGGCTGAGCGGGCTGAGCGGGCTGAACTGCTGAACTACCGTCCGAACCGGTCGAACCGGTCGAAGAGCGCCTGGAGGTAGTCCTCCAGGCGGCCGGTGAGTACGGCCGGCGTCAGGTCCTCGCGGCCGAGTTCGCGCCAGGGGACGGCGACCTTCTCGGCGTCCGGGGCGAAGGCGAGCGCGTCCAGCAGGCGCCAGTACAGGTGGTCGCCGGGTTCGGGGCTCAGCAGGCCGCCGGCCTCGCGGTAGCGGTCGGCCAGGGACATCCCGGCCTCCACGCCGTGCAGCAGCGCCAGCGCGGTGGAGCAGTGGGCGACGTCCAGGTCCGCCGGGCCCCAGGAGGTCTCGACCCAGTCGACGACCCCGCTGATCCGGGTGTCCGCGCCCGAGCCGGTGAACAGCACATTGCCCGGGTGGAAGTCGCGGTGCAGGAAGCAGGGCCGGTGCGCGGGTGCCTCGCGGTCGATCGCGGCGATGGCCCGCGCCCACAGCTCGGGCCGCGCGGTGTGCCCGGGCACCGCCACGCGCTCGGGCGCCGTCCACGCCTGCCAGGCGCGGGGGCGCTGATCCTGCGGCGGCGTCACGGCGTGCACGGTGGCCAACTGCCGTGCCAGCAGCCCGATCCGGTGCTCGACCTCGCCGCCCCTGGCTGAGCCACCCTCAACCGAGCCGCCTTCGCCCGCCCCGTCCTCGGCCAGCCGGACGGTGCCCGGCAGCAGCGACATCACCAGCGAGGGGTGGTCGCAGTGCTCGGCCGTCGCGTCGACGGCGTACACCCGCGCGGCCGGGACGGGCCCGGGGGCGAGCAGGCGCAGGATCTCGGCCTCGCGGTTGAGCAGGCCCTCGGCGTGGCGCAGGTAGAACGGCTTGACGAAGGAGCGCAGCACCAGGCTGCGGCCCTCGCCGACCTCGCTCTCCACGTCCAGGCGGCGCATCACCGAGGTCCACCCGCCCCGCAGCGTCCGTACGGTGCCTATCCGCTCGCCGGGGGCGAGCAGGCCCTCCACCCAGCGGCGCGTGGCGCCCCACTCCGGCGCGGTCTCCCCGTTGTCGTCGATCATGGGCGCCACCCTACGGCAGGGTATTTCGACGATCGTCGAAATTTGACAGAGCGCCGGGCGAGGGGTTGTGTGGTGCCCGTCCGATCCGACAGCAGCAGTTCGCAGCAGGGGAGTTGCGCCATGCCCAGGAGCGTCGTCTTCGAGACCGTCGGAGGGCCGGAGGTCCTCACCGTCCGCCCCGTCGGGCTCCCGGAACCCGGCCCCGGCGAACTGCGGCTGCGCGTCGCGGCGATCGGCCTCAACCGGGCCGAGGCGTTGTTCCGTGCCGGGCTCTACCTCGAGCAGCCGAAGCTGCCCGCCACCCTCGGGTACGAGGCGTCCGGCACCGTCGAGGCGGTCGGCGAGGGCGTCGCGGGCTTCGCGGTCGGCGACCGGGTCGACGTCGTCCCCGCGTTCTCGCAGAACGACTACGGCACGTACGGCACCCACGTGCTCGTCCCGGCCGGCGCCGTCGTCCACCACCCGGCGGGGCTCACCCCGGCCGAGGGCGCGGCCGTCTGGATGCCGTACCTCACCGCGTACGGTGCCCTCGCCGAGGACGGGTATCTACGCCCGGGCGACTTCGTGCTGATCACGGCCGCGGCCTCCGGCGTCGGCCTCGCCGCGATCCGCACCGCGAGCCGCCTCGGGGCGGTCCCGATCGCCACGACGCGCACCGCCGCCAAGAAGCAGCACCTGCTGGACGCCGGCGCCGCCCACGTCGTCGTCACCGGCGAGGAGGACCTCGTGCAATCCGTCCTCGACGCCACCGACGGCCGGGGCGTACGCACCGTCTTCGACCCCGTCGCCGGCCCCGGCGTCCTCACCCTCGCCCGCACCGTCACCCCCGGCGGCCGCCTCATCGTCTACGGCCGCCTCGACCCCACCGACACCCCGCTCCCCGGCCAGGACACCTTCGCCTCGGTGCTCAGCCGCTTCTACTCCATGCACGAGGTGACCCACGACGCCGAACGCCTGCGCCGCGCCCACACGTTCGTGACGGCGGGGCTGGCGGACGGCGGCTTCGCACCGGTGATCGACCGCGTGTTCGACGGCCTGGACGCGGTGGTCGAGGCGCACCGCTACCTGGAGGCGGGCGCCCAGGTCGGCAAGATCGTCCTCAGCGTGACGGACTGACACCGTCCCGCATCCGGCCCGGGTGGAGCGGGATCAGGGCCGCACGCACGAGCCCCGGGACTACGGAAGTAGTGCCACTACTTCCGTAGTCCCGGGGGCCGCCTACCCCTGCCGGGCGGCCTCGCGCCGTGGCGCCCCCGCGGCCGCGACACGGGCGGGCCGGGTGGTCGCGGCCGCCGTGGCGCAGGCGGCCAGGGCCCAGGCGGCGGCCGCGAGGGGGAACCGGTCGGTGCCGAGGACGGTGATGGCCGCCGATCCGGCCGCGCCGCCGGCGGCGGTGCCGAGGTAGAGGGCGCTGCTGTTGAGGGAGATGAGCAGCGGCGCGTTGGCCGGGTCGATCGAGGCGAGGCGGTGCGGCAGGGCGACCGACACCGACCAGCCGGCCAGCGGGACCACCACCGCGTAGGCGAGCGCCCCGGGCATGCTGCGCCCCAGCCAGGGGAGGGCGGCGAACATGGTGGCCGCGACGGCGGAGCCGATCAGCAGGACGGGGCGCACCCCGGCCCGGTCGACGAGGCGACCGCCGAGCCAGCTGCCTGCGACGGAGGCGACGCCGGCGGTGAGCAGGACGAGGCTGAGGCGCCCGGCGTCGCCGCCGGTGGCTCCGTGGACGGCGGTGGCGAGGTAGATGTAGACGCTCTGGAAGGCGAGGAAGAACACGAGCGTGGTGAGCGCGGCGCCCAGCACCGGGCCCTTCCCGAGCGGGGCGAGGCGCTCGCGCAGGGTGGGCGGCGCGGTGACGGGGGCGGGCAGGTCGCGCAGGAGGGTGGCGAGGCCGGCCCAGGCGATCAGGCCGAGCGCGGTGACCAGCCACATCGTCAGCCGCCAGTCGCTGCTCCCGACCCAGGTGCCGAGCGGGACGCCGAGCGCGGTGGCGACGGTCATGCCGCCGAGGACGGTGGCCAGGGCGCGTCCGCGTCGTTCGGGCGCGACGAGTGTGGTGGCGACGGCGTTGGCGTTGGGCGTGTAGAGCGCCGCGCCGGCGGCGGCGAGGACGCGGGTGGCGAGGAGGAGCCCGAAGGTGGGGGCGACGGCGCTGAGCGCGTTGGCGAGGGTGAAGACGGCCAGTGCGCCGAGCAGGAGCCGACGCCGGGGCAGCCGGGCGGTGAGCGCGGCCAGGGGCGGGGCGAGGAGGGCGTAGGCGAGGGCGAAGACCGTCACCAGCTGGCCGGCGGTGGGCACGCTCACCCCGAGGTCGGCCGCGACGGGGGAGAGGATCCCGGCCACGACCATGGAGTCGGTGCCGACGGCGAAGGTGCCGAGGGCGAGCAGGAGCAGGCGTACGGGCACGGGACGGTCCCCCCGGAGGTTGTTTGATGTCTGGGCAACAGTTTGACGCTCGCCAAACAATCTGGGATTGGTGGATAATTGTCAAACCATCCCGCGCTCCCGCCCGCCGACCCGAGGACCGATCCGCCGCCATGATCCCGACCACCACCCCCGCCGCCCCCGCCGCCGAGGACGAGCGCCTGCCCCAGCCCGCCGCCGGGGACATCGAGCTCGTCACGGTCCTCCACGCGCTCGGCGACCCGGTCCGGATGCGGCTCCTGCTCAACTACGCGGACGGCGCCGAGCACTCCTGCGCCCCCCACGACCTCGGCCTGGAGCACCTGCACAAGTCGACGGTCTCCCACCACATGCGCGTCCTGCGCGAGGCCGGCGTCACCACCACCCGCGTCGCCGGCCGCAACCGCTTCGTCAGCCTGCGCCGCGCCGACCTCGACGCCCGCTTCCCCGGGCTCCTGGACGCGCTGCTCGCCTCTGCGCCCGCCCTCTCCTGAGGCCCGCCCCCTCCTGGCGCACACCCTTGCCAGGCGCCGGCCGCCCGTGATCCGATGGCGCGAGCATCGCGTGCCGGTGACGGATCGCGTCAGGCATGGAGGTGCGGAACCGAAGGAGTGGCCCCTCCGTGGCCTCCCGCAACGAGGGCGAGCGCGTCCTCGCCCTGAGCCTTCAGCTCACCCGAACCCATGACGAACTGCGCCGCCGCATCCGCGACATCAAGGCCGGCCTCGGCCGTGCCGGCGGCATCGACGAAGCCCTGCGCACCCACTGCCTGGCCTTCTGCAGCGCCCTGACCACCCACCACCGCGGCGAGGACGAGGGCCTGTTCGCCGAACTCCTGCGCGAGCGGCCCGACTTGGCTGGGACGATCGCGAACCTCGTCCAGGACCACACGATGATCTCCGGCATCCTCGCCCGCGTCGTCGAACTCGCCGGGCAGGCGGCCGAGGGGCGGGCGGCCGACGGGCAGCACGCGGACCCCGCCGCGATCGGGCGTGAACTCGACGGCCTGGCAGCCATCATGGAGTCCCACTTCCGCTACGAGGAGCGCGCCCTCGCCGCCGCCCTGGACGCGGGGGTACCGGACACCGGCTGGTCGGGGCCCGTCCTGAGCCCCTGACCGGGCCGTGCCCCTGAGTCCCCGAGTCTCTGACTCCTGAGCCGCTGAATCCCCGAGTCGGCTCTGCCGGGCGTGTCAGCCGCGCCGGGCGAGCCGGTACGGGCCGAAGTAGTACGACAGCGCGGCGATCGTGGCGCCGTCCGAGATGCCGCCGTTCGTGAGGAGGTCCAGCACCTCGGCCTCGGACAGCCACTCCACCCGGTCGGCCTCGGCCACGTCCACCGGCTCGCCGACCCGGGTGGAGCCGGTGGCGAGGAACGCGTGGAAGCGGGCGTCCGAGATGCCGGTCAGCGCGAAGTACTGCGTCAGCGGCTCGACGGCCGCCGGGCGCCAGCCCGTCTCCTCCTCCACCTCGCGGGCGATGGCCGCCGCCGGGTCCTCGTCCGTCTCCACCCATCCGGCGGGCAGCTCCCAGCCCCAGCGACCGGTGATGAACCGGTGGCGGTGGAGCAGCAGCACGTACCCGCGCTCGTCGACGACCACGGCCGTCGCGCAGGCCCGGGGCATCCGCACGGCGTGGTGGTCGACGCGGCCGACGCCGGGGATCTCCACGTCGTCCAGCCACAGCTCGACCCACGGCGACCCGTACACCTGCCGCCGCCCGTGCACCTGCCACTCCACGGACCCGCTCCTCTCCTCGACACCACCGAGCCTCTCACGCCCCGGCCCCCCGCCGCGCCGGGCCGAGCGGCGCACCCGGCGGCGAGGGACGGCCCGTAGGCTGGTGGCCGGTGCGCGACGGCGCGCCGCAGGGCACGCGGGCAGCGACGGAAACGGCAGGTAGGCGGCGGCGATGCAGTTCGACGACCAGGGCGATCTCGACACCTCGCAGGTGGACGACAGACGGGGCATCCCGGGCGGCAAGGTCGCCATCGGCGGCGGCGCGGTGGGCCTGATCGCCGTGCTCTTCGCGGTCCTCCTCGGCGTGGATCCCAAGCTGCTGGGCCTGTCCTCCGGTGGCGGCAACAGCTCCGGCTCGTCCACGGCGCGCAGCGCCGGCGAGGTGCAGCAGGCGTGCAAGACCGGCGCGGACGCCAACAAGCGCCAGGACTGCCGGATCGTGGCGGTCACCAACAGCCTCCAGGACTTCTGGCGCGCCGAACTGCCCAAGCAGACCAAGTCGCCGTACAAGCCCGCCGAGACGGTGCTGTTCACCGACCGGGTCAACACCGCCTGCGGGGGCGCGACCTCCGCCGTCGGGCCGTTCTACTGCCCCGGCGACCAGAAGGCGTACTTCGACCTCGGCTTCTTCGACGAACTCTCCACCCGCTTCGGCGCCAAGGGCGGTCCGTTCGCCGAGTCCTACGTCGTCGCCCACGAGTACGGCCACCACATCCAGACGCTGCTGGGCACCATGCAGAAGGTCGGCAACGACCGGCAGGGCGCCTCCAGCGCCTCCGTCCGGCTCGAGCTGCAGGCCGACTGCTACGCCGGGGTGTGGGCGCACCACGCCACCACCACCCCGCAGGCGTCCACCGGCCGCCCGCTGATCAAGGCGCTCACCGACCAGGACATCGCCCAGGGCCTGGACGCGGCCGCCGCGGTCGGCGACGACCGCATCCAGAAGCAGGCCACCGGCCGGATCAACCCCGAGGCGTGGACGCACGGCTCCTCCGACCAGCGCAAGGCGTGGTTCACCACCGGCTACCGCAGCGGCGACCCCACCCAGTGCGACACCTTCTCCGCCGCCAAGCTCTGACGGCGACGACGACGGCGGCGGACGGCATGAGGGGCGGACGGCACGCGGAGCGGATGGCACGCGGAAGCCGGCACGGCGTGGGGCGGCGGCGGACCCCTGACACCTGTCAGGGACCGCCGCCGCCCCCGTCTTCCTAGGCTGGCGAGCACAGGCCCCGGGGAACACCCGTCAGGGGCCCTGACCAGCAAGGGAGAACCCTCACATGCGCAGGATCACCCACGCCCTCGCCGCCCTGGCCCTCGCCTCGGCCGCCCTCACCACCGCCGCCGCCGGCAGCGCCGACGCGGCGGACGGTTCCTGGGCCGGCTGCCCGTACGGCGCCGTCTGCGTCTACCCGCAGAACCAGGACCCGGCCTCCAGCCCCAGCGAGGTCTACTGGAGCTACGGCGCCCACCCGCTGAGCAACCAGTACGGCAACCACTGGGTGCTCAACAACCAGTCCGGCGGCGCCCACGCGCACCTGTGCCGGGGCTCGAACGGCACCAACTGCGTCTACGACATCGCCGCGCAGAACGGGGTCTGGTACGACCTCGGGCCGATCAACTCGATCACCCTCGACCGCCCCTGACGGTCCGTCGGGTATACGTGTGGTGCCCGTCGCGCGGGGGGCGGCGGGCACCCGCGTCACTGCTGCGCGGGCACCGCCCAGTCGGCGGCGAAACCCGCCCCCGCGCGCCGCACCCGCGCCGCCCCCGTCCCCGCGAAGTGCGCGGGCACCACCAGCGCCCCCTCGTCCGCCGCCCGCGCCAGCACCCGCAGCCGGCTCTCGGCCGCCTGCACCGGGTCGAGGCAGAAGCAGCTGGAGCAGGAGGGGTGCGCCAGCTGGACGGGGGAGTGCATCATGTCCCCGACGAACACGGCCCGTTGACCTCCGGAGTCGACCCGCAGTACCGAGGAGCCCGGCGTGTGCCCGGGCATCTGTTCCAGTGCCAGCGAACCGCCCAGGCGCACCGACCCCGACCACTCCACCTCCTGCCCGGAGGCGAGCACGGGCGCGACGCTGTCCGCGAACACCAGGTCCCACTCCGCCCACTGCCCGGGGTCGATGACTCCCGCCGTGCGGAGCGGGTGCGCGGCCGCCGGGTCGAGGAACTCCCGGTCGGCGGCGGGCAGGTAGTAGGCGGCGTTGGGGAAGGTCGGCACCCACTCCTCGCCCCGCCGCTGGGTGTTCCAGCCCACGTGGTCGGCGTGCAGATGGGTGTTGACCACCACGTCCACGTCCTCCGGCCGAACCCCCGCCTGCGCCAGCAGCTCGAGGAACTCGCCCTCACGACGGTGGAACATCGGCGTCCAGGGCCGCTCCCTGCCGTCCCCGACCCCGGTGTCCACCAGCACCGTCCGCTCGCCGTCGCGCACCACCCAGGTCTGCAGCGCGCCCAGGAACGCACCCGCCTCGTAGTGGTCGGGCACCAGGCGGTCGCCCTCCGTCCAGGCCCGCTCGGCGAGTTCGGGCACCATGACGGCGGCCGGGGCGAATGCCCCCTGCCACTCCAGCACCCGTACGACCTCCACGTCCCCCAGCACGAACCGTTCCACAGCAGCCTCCCAGGCGATCGATCGGTTGTCCCTGCTCTGCCGTCGAGCCTAGGAGTGCCGGATGAGCCGCTCAATGCTCGACCGGCTCCGTCCGATACGCGTACGGCTCACGCCCGGCGGCTACGATGGCCCCCATGGACGTGGTCAGTGACGCCATCGCCGCCGTACGCACCGGTCGGCCCTTCTCCAACCGCCTGCGGGTCAGCGGCCGTTGGGGCGCACGCCTGCCCCCGTACGCCGGCGCCGGCTTCCACGTGGTGCTCGCCGGCCGCTGCTGGCTGCACCCGGACGGCGCGGACCCGCTACCCCTCGCGGCGGGCGACGTCGCACTGCTCCCTCGCGGCGGCGGACACGCCCTCGCCGATCGGGAGATCACCCCCGAACAGGCCCTGCGGCTACCCGAGTTGGACACCATCCTGCCCCCGAACGGCCGCGACTCGCAGAACCTCGACCCGCAGAACCGTGACCCGCAGAACCGTGGCCCGCAGGACAGGACCGACGAACTCCTCTGCGGCAAGTACCGCCTCGACCACGCCGTCTCCCACCCGCTGATGAGCGAGCTCCCCGAGGTCGTCCACTTCTCCACCCGCGACGGTGAGCACCCCGAACTGCGCACCGCCGTCGACCTGTTGGGCGCCGAGGTGGCCTCCGTACGGCCCGGGGGAGAGCTCGCCGTACCCGCCCTGGTTGACCTGCTGCTCGTCTACCTGGTGCGCGCCTGGACCACCCGGCGCAGCGCGGACGGCTGGGGCGCCGCCCTGGCCGACCCGGTGGTGGCCGCCGCGCTCGCCGCCCTCCACGAGGACCCGGCCCACCCGTGGACGGCCCACACCCTCGCCCAGCACGCCGGAGTCTCCCGCGCGACTCTGGTGCGCCGCTTCACCACCCTCACCGGCCGGCCGCCGATGACCTACCTCGCCTGGTGGCGGATGACCCGCGCCGCCGGACTGCTGCGTCGCGGCACCGACCCGCTGGAGGCCGTCGCCCGCCAGGTCGGCTACGGCAGCCCGTACGCCCTCTCCCACGCCTTCCACCGCCACTTCGGCACCACCCCGGGCCGCTACCGCGCCGCTGCGGCCCCCGAAGAGGCGTCTGCCGCACCGGAGTTCGCGCAACGAGCAGCCGTCAGGCCGGGTGCAGCCCGGGGTTCCCGGCCTCCGTGACGAAGGATGAGGTCGTGGACAGGGTGCCGCCCGGGCGGGTGATGGGGGAGGCCACCCGGTTGCCCTCGAACCGGGACGACGGAACTACGCCCAGGCGGGATCGCGTCCGGTCAGGCCGAGGACTCGGTCCAGGGTGGGTGCTTCGGCCGACACCGCGACTTCCGGTCGGTACATGCCCATCTCCCGCCCCTGCTCCACGCCGTGGATCATCGCGTCGTGCAGATGCGCGAGCAGGTCGGCGGGCAGTTCCAGCCGCTGCCCGGTCGCGACCGCCAGGTCCCAGCCGTGCACGGCCAGCTCGCCGACGATCATGTCGCCCAGGACGGGCGCGGGCAGCGTCTGCGGCGTGCCCATGCTCGTCTCGCATTCCCAGGCGCTCGGCGGCGCCCACGACGACGTGATGTCGTCCAGCAGGGCGAGCAGGCGGCCGCGCCAGTGGCCGTCCGCCAGGTCCACCTCGGTCTCGGTGGCCGCGGGCAGCGGAACGGGCTCCTTGCGGCCGGCGCCGGCGAGCGACGGGCCCCAGAACAGGAGGTGGTTGACCAGCGCCCGCACGTCGTACTCCGTGCACGGAGTCTTATTGGCGAGCTGGTCGTCGGTGATGGTGCGGGCGACTGCGGCCATGGCCTGGGCAGCGTTGGAAAGGTGTGACATGACGGCCACGCTAGGTGCATCGGGTCGGAAGAGTATTGAACAAAGGCGCCATACACTTTGCCGTGTGAGGCGAGACGTTCGTGAGCTGGCGGGAGCGTGGAGCAGGTATCAGCGCCACGCGATCCACAGCCCGTCGTCGGCACTCGCGCCATGGGTGGACCATTACTGGGAGGCTCGCTGGGACTACGCCGAGCCCTACCGGCAGAAGATCGTGCCGTACCCGAACGTGCACCTGTCGTTCGGCGGCGGCCGCGCGGACGTCCACGGCGTGTGCGGCGGCTACCGGATCAAGGTCCTCGAAGGCCGCGACCACGTCTTCGGCGTCGCGTTCCGGCCGGGCTGCTTCCGCCCGTTTCTCGGTGCCTCCGTCTCGACGATCACCGACCGCGTCGTCCCGGCAGCCGAGGTGTTCGGCCCGGACCTGCCCACGACGCCCGACGTGCCGACGGTGGAAGCGTTCCTGCTGAAGCACCTGCCGGACGACGACCCCCGGGTGCGCCAGGCGGTGGCCGCGGTCGAGCTGATCGCCGAGGACGAGGCCATGACCAGGGCCGAACAGCTCGCCGCCGAGCTGGGGATGAGCATCCGGGGGCTGCAACGGCTTTTCGCGGAGTACGTCGGCATCGGGCCCAAGTGGGCGATCCGCCGCCACCGCCTGCACAAGGTGACCGCACGCATGGCCGCCGGCGGCGCGATCGACTGGGCCGCGCTGGCGGCGGACCTCGGCTACGCCGACCAGGGCCATTTCATCCGCGACTTCAAGCGCATGTTCGGCGAGCCACCGACCTGGTACGCGCAGCGATATTAGTCGGGTAGTCGGGTAGTGGGGTCACGTCGCCTACGACAAGTACCGGCGGCAGCGCCCGATGCCCCTGCGGCCGGCCGGGAGGGCTGCCGCCCGGCCGGCCGCAGGGGAGGGTCACAGGGGCAGGTCCTGCCAGGGGCCGAAGGTGGTGGGCGTGGTGCCCGTGCGGTAGTGGACGAGGCCGTCCGTGCCGATGGCGAACAGGTGGAGGAGGCCGTCGCCGTCGACGATCGCGGCCGGGTGGTCGAGGACGGTGCCGCCGAGGTCCTGCCAGGGGCCGTAGGCGGAGTTCGGGGCGGTCTGGGCGGTGGTGCTCACGCCGCCGCCGCGGTTGCGTTCGAACAGGACGACCCGTCCGCCGAGGGTGGTCGTCGCCGGCTCGCCCACGCCCGCGTCGCCGCCGAGGTTGGCCGGGGGCTGGCTCCACGGTCCGCCGGGCCGGGTCTGGTAGCTGACGAGCATCGCGCCGGTGCCGACCTCGCGGTAGGCGAGTTCGATGCGCCCGTCCTGGTCGAGTGCGGCCCTGGGCGGGCTCGCCGGGCGGGCGTCGGGAACCGGGGCCGGTCCGCCGTAGGCGTCGTCGTCGGGCGCGGTCTGCGACCAGTTGAGGATCTCGTTGCGGGTGGCGGCGAAGACCTCGATCCTCCCGGCGCCGTTGCGGATCGCGGCGACCGGGTCCTGGAGGTCGGTGCCGTGCAGGTCGTCCCAGGTGGTCGTCCAGGCGCCGCCCGGGATGGTCTGCCGGATGGTACTGAGGCCGCCGCCGCCGTTCTTGACGAAGAGTTCGAGCCGGCCGTCCTGGGAGGCGGCCACCACGGGCACGCCGACCTGGTCCGCGTTGCCGAGCCCGGCGCTGGGGTTGCCGAGGTCGGCCCAGCTGTCGCGCCACAGGCCGTTGGGCGTGGTCTGCGGGACGGAGACGATGTGGTGGTCGGTCAGGCGGCGGGCGAAGACCTCCAGCCGGCCGTCCGCGTTGGTGCCGACGGCTATGCCCGGCGCGAGGCGCCCGCCCGGGTCGGCCAGCCGTGTCGCGCCGCCCCAACTGCCGTTCGCCCGGCGCCAGTAGGTGTGGAGGGCGCCGGCCCGGACGACGAAGACCTGGGGCCGGCCGTCCTGGTTCAGTCCGGCCCAGGAGGTGCCGCGCGACCAGCGGTAGTACATTCGGGAGAACCAGGCGGCCTGGAAGTTCCCCGTGTGGTCGTGGCTGACGTACTCGGAGACGTACGCGCCCTTGGCGTCGGCCGTCCCGGGGTCGAGGTTCACCGGGGAGTCGCCGATGTTGTAGTCCCGGTGGTTCACCTGGATCAGCGTGTCGCCGTACTGGCTCGCCGCCTGGCCGGCGAACTTCGCGGCGGCGACGTGGTCCGGGTGGTCGGGCCAGTAGCGGCTGTCGGGGAGTTCGTCCTGGGCCCGGAGCACGGTCGGCCGGTAGGTCACCATGATCTGCCGCAGTACCTCGACGACGTCCGCGGCCGTGTAGGTCGACGGCCCGGACAGCGGGCTGCCCTTCGGGACGACCGTGGTGTCGGTGCCGCCGGCCAGCACGGCGGCGAGCCCGGCGTCGTGCAGGTTGAGGAAGACCAGGTGCACGGGCCGGTCGTTGAGGACGTACCGCTCGACCTGCTTGCCCGCGACCGTCCACGCCTCGACCGTCCAGTGCCCGATCTCGTCGGTCGCCGGGTCGTCGTCGCCGACCCCGGCCATCCGGGAGTAGGCGTTGACGGCGCCCATCTGGCGGTTCCAGGTGCGAAGCGGCTCGCCGGCGGTGTCCCAGCAGGTCGAGGCACACGGGTCGCCGGTCGCGTTCCCCGCGGTGACGAACACCGTGACGGACGGCGTGCGGTTGGCGATCGCGTTGGACAGGTCCGGGTTCATGAACAGGATGTCGTCGTCCTCGTGCGCGACGACGTGCATGACCAGCGGCCCGGAGTCGGTGGCCGCAGTCGTACTCGCGGCTGCGGCTGCGCGAGTCGCGGTACCTCTGGCCAGGACAGGTGTGGCGAGGGCGGTGAGCGCGATGGAGGTGAGGAGTTGCCGTCGTCCGATCGCCATGTCATTCCTTCCGTCGTGACGCGCACCAGGAAGCCGTAGGGGGAGGGGAGCAGTCGGCGGCGCGGCTCGCAGCGCGTCGAGCATCCGTGGGTATCGGACCCGGACGTCGACGGGGATGGGAATGGGGTCAGGTCGGCGAGGACCTTCGGAGAGATAGTAAAATTCCTTAACTGGCGAGGTGTCAAGGGTGCGGGTGGCTGCGCGGTGAGGCGGTTACCGGTTGCGGGCGAGTTCCGCGCCGGCCTGGCGCAGCCAGTGCGCGGCCCGGGCGCGGGCGTCGCCCGGATCGCCGGCCAGTCCCACCAGCGTGAGGGGTCGAGGGTCGGGGGATTCCCCGGCCACGACGTGGACGGGGACGCCGGCTCGGTTGGCGCGGGTCATGACCTCGCCGACCACCTTGCCGAGCAGGCTGGTCGCGTCGAACCGGCCCTCGCCCGTGATCACCAGGTCGGCTCGGGCGAGGGCGGCGTCGAGGCCGAGCAGGTCGGCGACCGCCCGGGCGCCCGGGGTGACGGTGGCACCCCAGATGGCCATCAGGCCGTAGGCGGCGCCGCCGGCCGCTCCGGCTCCGGGCTGGTCGGGGGAAGTCCGGAGCAGCTCACTGAGCCGGGTCAGACCGCGTTCGAGCAGCGCGATGTCCTCGGGGCCCGCCCCCTTCTGCGGTCCGTAGACGGCGGCGGCGCCGGACGGGCCGAGCAGCGGGTTGGTGACATCGGTGAGCAGCCGGACGCCCTTCGGCGGTGCGGCCCTCAGGCGGCTGCGGTCGATCCGGTGGGCGCGGGCGAGCGCTCCGCCACCGTCCGGCAGGGGTACGCCGTCGACGTCGAGCAGTCGCAGGCCGAGCGCGTGGAGCAGGCCCGTGCCGCCGTCGGTGGAGGCGGAGCCGCCCAGGGCGATCAGCAGGCCCTGCGCGCCGCCGTCGAGTGCGGCGGCGACGGTTTCGCCGGTGCCGCGCGTGGTGGCGGTGAGCGGGGAGGGCCGCTCCATGAGCGGAAGGCCGCTGGCGGTGGCGAGTTCGACCACGGCGGTGCCGTCGGGCAGGAGCGCGTACGCCCCCTCGACGGTCCGGCCGTCGGGGCCGGTGCAGCCGCCGACCCGCGTCAGGGCGGCTCCCGGGTGGGCGGCCGCGACGGCGGAGAGGGTGCCCTCTCCGCCGTCGGCCATCGGACGGACCGTCAGGTGGTCGTCCGGTCGGACGGAGCGCCAGCCGTCCGCCAGCGCCTGGGCCGCGCCGGAGGCGGTGACGGTGCCCTTGAAGGAGTCCGGCGCGATGACGACCCTCATCGGCCTGCCGCTCATTGGTCTGCCACTCGCTGGTCGACCACTCACAGCTGGGCCACTCACAGCTGGGCCACTCACAGCTGGGCCACTCACAGCTGGGTCACTCACAGCCGGGTCACTCACAGCCGGGTCACTCACCGCTGGGCCACGTGGGCGCGATGACGCTCGATCAACGTGGCCAGGGTCTGCTCGCCCGGGGTGTCCCAGATCTGCTGGTTGAAGATCTCGACCTCGACGAAGCCCGTGTAGCCGGCGGCCGTGACCTGTTCGGTCAGGGTGCGGAAGTCGATGTGGCCGTCGCCGACGTGTCCGCGTCCGAGCAGGGCGTCGGCGGGCAGCGGGAGCGTCCAGTCGCAGACCTGGTAGGAGGCGATCCGGTCACCTGCCCGGGCGATCTGCCGGGCGAGGTCCGGGTCCCACCAGACGTGGTAGCTGTCGACGACGACGCCGACCTGGTCGACGGGGTGCTGTTCGGCGAGGTCCAGGGCCTGGCTGAGGGTGGAGACCACGGCGCGGTCGGCGCAGAACATCGGGTGCAGCGGTTCGATCGCCAACCGGACGCGGAAGTCTCCTGCGTGCGGTGCGAGTTCGGCGAGGAGCTCGGCGACCCGGGCGCGGGAACCGGTCAGGTCGCGGCTGCCCTCGGGGAGTCCGCCGACCACCATGACCAGTGTGTCGGTGCCCAGTTCGGCCGCCTCCTCCAAGGCACGGAGGTTCTCGGCGAGGGCGGCCCGGTGACCCTCGGCGCCGGTGGCGGTGAGGAAACCGCCCCGGCACAGCGAGCTGACGGCGAGTCCCGCGTCGCGGACCAGCTTCGCCGCTCGGGTGAGACCGGTCTCGGCGACCTTGTCCCGCCACAGGCCGATGGCCGGGATCGCGGCGTCGACGCAGCCCTGGACGGCCTGGGGCAGGCTCCAGTTCCTGGTGGTGATCTGGTTGAGCGACAGCCGGTTCACTGCTCCACCCCCGCGACGGCGAGGAGCTGCCGCATCCGGTGTGCGGCCAGCTCCGGGTCGGGCAGGACGCCCGCCGCGTCGGCGAGCCTGAACAGTTCGACCAGGTGGGGGACGGAGCGTCCGGTCTGGGCGCCGTTCACCATGATGAAGTGGTCCTGGTGGCCGGTCAGCCAGGCGAGGAGGACGATGCCGGTCTTGTAGTGGTAGGTCGGAGCGGCGAACAGGTGCCGCGCCAGCGGCAGGGTCGGGGCCAGCAGCGCGTCGTAGCGGTCCAGGTCGCCGGCGTCCAGGGCGTGCAGGGCGGCGGCGGCCCGGGCGGCGATCGGGTCGAAGATGCCCAGCAGGGCGTGGCTGTGGCCGAGTTCGTCGCCCCGGATCAGCTCGGGGTAGTTGAAGTCGTCCCCGGTGTAGAGACGCACGCCCTCGGGCAGGGCGCGTCGC
This sequence comes from Streptomyces sp. NRRL WC-3742, assembly GCF_000720635.1. Taxonomy (GTDB): domain Bacteria; phylum Actinomycetota; class Actinomycetes; order Streptomycetales; family Streptomycetaceae; genus Kitasatospora. Next base: position 43,343 of record NZ_JOCF01000056.1, read on the forward strand.
AGGGCGATCTCCCGGTCGGCGTCCAGCAGGGAGACCTTGATGCCGTCGATCCGTCCGCCGTGCTCCTCGATCAGCGCGAGGACGGTGTCGGTGGCCCGGTCGAGGTCGGCCGAGCCCCAGTAGCCGGCCAGCGCCGGGTCGAACATCTCGCCCAGCCAGTGCAGGATGACGGGCCGGCGGGACTGGGTGATCAGCCGGCCGTAGAGCTGCAGGTAGTCCTCGGGGTCGGTGGTGGTGGCCACGAGGGCCCGGCTGGCCATCAGGACCGGCTGCGCGCCGGCCTCCTCCACGACGGCGAGCTGTTCCTCGTAGGCGGCCAGGATGTCGGCGAACGATGGTGAGGGCAGGGTGAGTTGGTCGGTGCCGACGCCGCAGGCGAGGCGGCCCGCGACGGCTCGGGCCTCGGCGCCGGAGCGGGTGATCAGCTCCTTGGTGGCGGCCCAGTCCAGGCCCGTGCCGCGCTGGGCGGTGTCCATGGCGTCGGCGATGCCGAGGCCGAGCGCCCAGAGGTGGTGGCGGAAGGCGAGGGTGGCGTCCCAGTCGACGGCGGCGGGTGCGCCGAGGGCGTTCTCTCCCCGGGGGTCGGCGACGACATGGGCGGCGGCGAAGGCGATCCGGCTGGTCGGGGCGTTCGGGGCGGTCGGGTGGACGGGCAGCGGCTCGGGCTCGCTCATCCGGTGGACGCGGCTGCCGGGCAGGTTGACGGTGGCCATGGTTCAGATCTCCAGCTCGGGGACGTCGAGGCGGCGGCCCTCGGCGGCGGAGCGCAGGCCCAACTCGGCGAGCTGGACGCCCCGGGCGCCCTCCAGCAGGTCCCAGCGGTAGTCCGAGCCGGTGGCGACGTGCTTGAGGAACAGTTCCCACTGCACCTTGAAGCCGTTGTCGAACTCGGCGTTGTCGGGCACCTGCTGCCACTGCGAACGGAAGGACTCGGTGACCGGGAGGTCGGGGTTCCAGACCGGCTTGGGGGTGGCGGCGCGGTGCTGGAAGCGGCAGTTGCGCAGGCCGGCCACGGCGCTGCCCTCGGTGCCGTCCACCTGGAACTCGACCAGCTCGTCGCGGTCGACCCGCACGGCCCAGGAGGAGTTGATCTGGGCTATGACGCCGCCCGCCAGCTCGAAGATGCCGTACGCGGCGTCGTCGGCCGTCGCCGGGTAGGCGCGGCCCTGTTCGTCGACGCGCTCGGGGATGTGGGTGGCGGTGTGGGCGTAGACCGAGCGGATCGGGGCGATGATGCCCTCCAGCACGTACTGCCAGTGCGGGAACATGTCCAGGATCATGCCGCCGCCGTCCTCGGCCCGGTAGTTCCAGGACGGGCGCTGGGCGGACTGCCGGTCGCCCTCGAAGACCCAGTAGCCGAACTCGCCGCGCACCGACAGGATCCGGCCGAAGAAGCCGCTGTCCACCAGCCGCTTGAGCTTCAGCAGGCCGGGCAGGAAGAGCTTGTCCTGCACCGCGCCGTTGCACACCCCGGCCGCGCGCGCCAGCCGTGCCAACTCCAGTGCCGCGTCGAGGGAGTCGGCGGTGGGCTTCTCGGTGTAGATGTGCTTGCCGGCTCCGATCGCCCGCCGGATGGCCGGCTCACGGACCTGGGTCAGCTGGGCGTCGAAGTAGATCTCGGCGAGCGGGTGGGCCAGCGCCTCGTCGAGCGAGGTGGTCCAGTGCTCCAGGCCGTGGCGGTGCGCCAGTTCCTCGAGTTTGTGCGCGCTGCGGCCGACCAGGATCGGTTCGGGCCAGAGCACCTGGCCGTCGCCGAGGGCGAGGCCGCCCTGCTCGCGGATGGCCAGGATCGAGCGGACCAGGTGCTGGCGGTAGCCCATCCGGCCGGTGACACCGTTCATCACGATGCCGATCACCCTGCGGGACATGTGGCGGCTCCTCTTGCGGTACGGGGTCGGGTGCGGCGCCGACCTGGCGGTGCGGTCAGGCGGTGTGGTCAGGCGATTCGGTCAGGCGGTGCGGTGGATGTGCCGCGGCAGCACCGGGTGCGCGAAGGGCTGCCCGGCGGTGTAGCGGGCGAGTTCGTCCGCCGCGGCCGCCGCCATCCGGTGCAGCTCGTTGCCGAGCGAGCCGGCGACGTGCGGGGTGAGCAGCACGTTGGGCAGGTCGTAGAGCGGCGAGTCGACGGGCAGGACCTCGGGCGTGGTGACGTCGAGGACGGCGTTGAGTCGCCCGGTGACGAGCTCCTCGGTGAGCGCGTCCTGATCGACCAGCGAGCCGCGTGAGGTGTTGATCAGCGTGGCTCCGTCCCGCATCAGGGCGAGCAACCGGCCGTTGATCATGTGACGGGTCTCGGAGAGTTGGGGGGCGTGGACGCTCACCACGTCGCTCAGCGTGCACAGTTCGTCGAGCGGGACCAGCCGTGCGCCGAGCGCCGCGGCCTCGTCGGTGTCCATGTACGGGTCGTGCAGCAGGAGGGCGAGGTCGTAGGGGCGAAGCAGTTCCATCACCCGGCGGCCGATCTGGGAGGCCCCGACGATGCCGATCGTGCGGTGGTAGTTGCCGATGGTCCCGTACTCGGACTGCCAGTCGAAGCCGCTGCGCCGGACGCGGTAGTCGGCGCTGATCTGCGGCACCCGCTTGTTGGCGAGCAGCACGGTGGCGACGGTGTACTCGGCCACCGGCAGCGCGTTGGCCCAGGCGGCGGAGGTCACCTGGATGCCCTGTTCCCAGCACGCGTCGGTGATGTGGTGCTTGACCGAGCCCGCCGCGTGCAGCACGGCGCGCAGCCCGGGCGCGGCGGCGAGCACGGCCTCGTCGATCGGCGGGCAGCCCCAGCTGCTGACGATGACCTCGGTGTCAGCGAGGGCGGCGACGGCTTCGGGGGTGGTGAAGTCGTCCACGACGAGCGCGGGATCGAGGTCGGCGAGCTCGGTGAGCCGGTCCAGGGTGTCCTGGTCGATCAGCTGGGTCGCCAGTTGGCGATGCATGGCCAGCAGGGCCCGTGGGCGGCGGCGTCCGGCAGGGGTGCTCATTTGACGCTGCCTGCGGTGAGGCCGGCCTTCCAGTGCCGCTGCAGTACGACGAAGGCGACGACCAGCGGGATCACCGCAAGCAGCGAGCCGGTCACCACCAGCGGGTAGAAGGTGGGCTCGGCGTGGGTCTGCGTGTTCCACGCGTACAGACCGAGGCTGACCGGGAAGAGCCTGTTGTTGGAGAGCATGACCAGCGGCAGGAAGAAGCTGTTCCAGATCGCGGTGAACTGGAAAAGGAACACCGTGACGAACCCGGGCATCACCATCTTCAGGCCGATCGACCAGAAGGTGCGCAGCTCGCTCGCGCCGTCCACGCGGGCGGCCTCCAGGACCTCGCCGGGCACGTACCCGGCGCAGAAGACCCGGGCCAGGTAGACGCCGAAGGGGTTGACCAGGCTGGGGATGAAGACGGACCAGAAGGTGTTGACGATGCCGACCTTGGAGGCGAGCAGGTACATCGGCAGCGCGAGCGCGGTGGTGGGCACCAGCACGCCCAGTAGCACCAGGCCGAACAGTTTCTCCTTGCCGCGGAAGGCGTAGACCTCGAACGCGTAGCCGGCGCAGATGCAGACGAACGCGCAGAGCGCGGCGCCGATCCCGGCGTAGAGCAGGGAGTTGAGGTACCAGCGGACGTAGATGCCTCCGTCGGTGGTTGCCAGGTCGTGGAGGTTCTGCCCGAGGTGGAAGTTGGACGCGGTGAGGCTGTTGCCGCCGAGCAGATCGGCGGTGTTCTTGGCGGCGGCGGTGAGCAGCCAGCCGAGCGGCAGCAGGGTGTAGAGGGTGGTGAGGACCAGCGCGCCGTTGACCGCGGCCTTGGAGAGGGTCCAGGGCCGCCGCGCGCGGTGGCCGGGCGCGGGAGTTGGCGGCTTGGTGCGCGCGGCGGTCCGCTTCGGGGAAGAGGGCATGGTCATGCGCGGGCCTCCGGTCGGCGCTCGGAGCGGGCGCGGGTGGCCCGGGTGATGATGAAGGACAGTGCGGCCGCCACCAGCGCGAGCAGCACCGAGGAGGCTGCCGCGAGGCCGTAGTCGTTGCGCGTGAACGCTGCGGTGTAGGCGTACATGTTGGGGGTCCAGGAGCTGTCCACTGCCGACGAGGCGCCTCTGAGGATCGTCGGTTCGGTGAACAGCTGGAGCGAGCCGATGACGGTGAACAGTCCGACCATCGTGATCGAGGCGCGGATCAGCGGGATCTTGATGCTGAGTGCGGTGCGCAGCGGGCTCGCGCCGTCGACCACGGCCGCCTCCAGGATCTCGCGGGGGATGGCCTGCAGGGCGGCGTAAAGGATGACCATGTTGTAGCCGGTCGCTTCCCACACCGCCATGTTGACCACGGCGGGCAGCGGATGGCCGAGTATGTCCAGATGGGCGCCGGCTGAGCCGAGCACGTCGAGCACCGGGCTGATGCCGGGGGTGTAGAGGTACGTCCAGATCAGCGCGGCGATGATGCCGGGCACGGCGTGCGGCAGGAAGAGGGCCAGCTGGAAGAAGCGCTTGGCCCGGGCGAGGACCGAGTCCAGCAGCAGGGCCACCAGGAGCGACAGGACGAGCAGGAGCGGGATGTAGAGCAGGCAGTACGCGGCGATGTTGAGGAACCCGTCCCGGTAGGCGGCGTCGCCGAGGGCCCGCGCGTAGTTGCCGAGGCCGGTGAAGACGGTCTCGCTGCCGCCGAAGCCGAGGCCGGAGCTGTGCTCGGTGAACAGGCTCAGGTAGACCGCGTAGCCGATCGGGGCCAGCAGGACGGCGGTGAAGAGGACGAAGAACGGGGTGAGCAGCACCACTGGCGCCCCGTACCTCCCGCGCCGCCTGACGGTGGCGGAGCGGGAGGAGACGGTAGTGCGGTGCCGCGGCGAAGTCGCTGGAGTGCGTGTCACTGGGCGACCTTGAGCCCGCGGTTCTTGAGCTCGGCGACGGTGCTCTGCTGGGCGGCGTCGACGGCCGCCTGGAGGGTGCCGCCCTGGCCGACCCTGCCGAAGGCGTCCTTCATCGTGTTGTCGGTGGAGCTCATGGTCGGGCCCCACTGCCAGTTCGGCTTGATGGACTTGGCGGCGTCGACGAAGACGGAGTAGATGTCCTGGCCGCCGTAGAAGTCGGTGTTGAAGGCGGCCTTGGCGCCGGGGACCAGGTCCGGGTCGGAGGGGAATACCGAGGAGGTGCCGGAGGCGATGCGGGCCTGGATGCCCTCGGGGGTGGTGGTCGCCCAGCTGGCGAACTCCACGGCGGCCTTGGCATTCTTGCTGTCCTTGGAGACGGCGAAGGTGGAGCCGCCGAGCATGCCGCTGGCGGGCTTGCCGTCCCAGCTCGGGATGGGGGCCACGGCCCACTTGCCGGCGGCGTCGGGGGTGCTGGCGAGGGTGGACTTGAGTACGCCGCCGCCCCAGGCGGCGCCGAGGTAGGTGGCGGTCTCGCCCTTCTGCAGGGAGGCGGTCCACTCCTGGCTGAAGGAGGGCTGGACGCGGACCAGGTCGTCGGAGACCAGCTGCTGCCAGTAGTCGGTGACCCGCTTGGTCTGGCCGCTGCTGATGGCGACGCTCCAGGTGTCGCCGACCCCGGTGAACCAATGTGCGTCGTTCTGCCAGGCCAGCGCCTCCACGGTGGTCGGGTCGTCCGGGAAGAAGGTGCCGATCCGGGTGTTCGGGTTGGACTGCTTGAGCTTCTGGGCGTCCGCGCGGTACTCGTCCCAAGTCGTCGGCGCGGTGGTGATGCCGGCCTTTGCGAACAGGTCCTTCCGGTAGAAGAGCGCCTGCGGAGAGGCGTCCTGCGGCAGGGCCCAGGAGCGGTGGCCCAGGGTGGTCAGCTCCACGCACTGCGGCAGGTACTTCGCCTTGAGGCTGTCCGGCACCAGCTTGGTGATGTCCTGGACCGCGCCCTGGCTGACGAAGTCCGGCAGCGCGTTGTACTCGACGTTGAAGACGTCCGGGGCGTTGCCGGCCTTGACCGCGTTCGAGAGCTTCGCGTAGCCGCCCGCGTCGCCGGACGGGATCTGCTGGAAGTCGACGTGGACGTCCTTGTGCGAGGCGTTGAAGGCGTTCACCACGTCCTGCGTGCCCTTGGCCCAGCCCCAGAAGGTGATGGAGACCGGGCCGCTGCTCGCGGGCCCACCGCTGCTGCCGCAGGCCGCGAGGAGCGGAGCTGAGAGCGCGGCGGCGGTCAGGGTGGCGGCGATGCGGAGGGTTCTGCGGCTGCGACGGGAAGTGGTCATGGCTCTGCTCCTGGTGAACGGGGGAGGGGGAGGTCGATGTGTCCAAGAGGGGGAGGCGGACCGCCGAGCGTTTCGCTGACCGGCGGCCGGATGTCGTCATCTTGCGACCGCCTTCGATCACAGTCAAGAGAATGGGATCGAATAATCGATATCGATCCCGTGATGTGGCCTGAATGAGTGGCTAAATTGGACAAACTGGTTGGATAGGGGCCAGTGGAGCGCAATATCAGATCATTTGATCTGATCGGCTTGACGTTTGATCTGGTCATCCCTAGATTCGATCCACCGTTCTGACCAAGGAGCGCCGGCCATGACATCGATCCCCCGCCCGCAGGAAGACCGCTCGCTCAGCCCGCACACCGGGCTGACCAGATCCCACTGGGAGGCGGTCGCGGACAGGATGCTGAACGCCGTCCGACGCCACGCGGGCCCCGGGCACGCACTGATCAACCTGCCCGGACCCCGCCCCAGCGTCTCGGGCTCACGCTCGGACGGGCTGGAAGGCTATGCCCGCACCTTCCTGCTGGCCGCCTTCCGCGTCGCCGGCGCCGCGGGCGAGGACCACACCGGACTGCTGCCCCGGTACGCCGAGGGGCTCCTCGCCGGCACCCGTACCCCCACCGCCGAGCGCGAGCTGACCGACGGCGACCCGCTCTCCTGGCCGGTGATCGGCGACCGCGGCCAGGCCATGGTCGAGGCCGCCTCGATCGCCCTCGCGCTGCGCCTCACCCGCCCCTGGCTCTGGGACCGGCTCGACGACCGGGCCCGCGAGCAGGTCCGCAGCTGGCTGGCCGGCGCCCTGGACCACACCCCGGTCGACAACAACTGGTGGCTCTTCCCCTTCACCGTCGGCGGATTCCTGGTCGAGGCCGGCATGGACGTGGACGGCTCGGCGCAGGCCGCCGTGGAGCGCGGCCTGGCCAAGATCGAGCAGTGGTACATCGGCGACGGCTGGTACACCGACGGCCGCCCGCGCGCCTTCGACCACTACAACGGCTGGGCCTTCCACCTCTACCCCGTCCTGCACGCCCACCTCACCGGCGACGCCCGGCTGATGGACCTGTACGGCCCCCGCCTCGCCTCCCACCTCGGCCCGTACGCGCGCACCTTCGGCGCCGACGGCTCGCCCATGCACCAGGGCCGCTCCCTCACCTACCGGTTCGCCGCGGCCGCGCCGCTGTGGGCCGGGGCGCTCACCGGCCACACCCCGCTGACTCCCGGCACCACCCGCCGCCTCGCCTCCGGCGCACTGCGGTACTTCCTCGACCGCGGCGCGCTCGACGAGGACGGCCTGCTCACCCTGGGCTGGCACGGCAGCTACCTCCCGCTCGTGCAGCCCTACTCCGGGCCGGCGTCACCGTACTGGGCCGCCAAGGGGTTCCTCGGTCTGCTGCTGCCCCCCGACCACCCGGTCTGGACGTCGGTCGAGGAACCCGCCCCGGTCGAACGCGCCGACGCGGTCGTCCCGCTGCCCCGGCCCGGCTTCCTGATCCAGTCGACGGCCGCCGACGGCATCGTCCGGCTGCACAACCACGGCAGCGACGACCAGCCCGCCGGGGAGGTGCTGCCCGACAACCCGCTCTACGCACGGCTCGCGCACTCCACCGCCACCGGCCCGACCTTCGAGGGCGTACCGGACAACCACGTCGGCCTGGTGGTCGACGGCAGCCTCAGTGAACGCGGCAGGATCCGCCCGCTGGGCGCGGGTGAGGGGTGGGCCGCCTCCGCGCACCGGCCCCGGATCGGCGGCGCCGAGCTGCCCGGCACCACCGTCACCTCGCTGGTCCTCGCCCTCGGCACGGAGGAGATCCACGCCCACCTGGTGACCGGCGCCGCGCCGGGGACCGAGCTGCGCCACAGCGGTTGGGCGGTCGCGGCGGACGCCGTCACCGCCGAAGCGGCCGGCCTGCGGGCCGAAGCCGCGGTCACCCGCTCCGACGGCGGGCGGCTGAGTTCCGTGTTGCGGGGCCTCAGCGGTTTCCGCGCCGCCGAGACCCGGGAGCTGCCGACCGGTACGGCCTTCGGCCCCGTCGGCGCCGTCCCGGTGGTGAGTGGCGCCACCGGCAGCGGGCCCGCGCTCCTCGTCGCCGCCGCGAGACTTGCCGCCGGGAGACTCGCCGGCTCCGAGGCCGGGCCCTTCCCCACGGCGGACGTGCGGGTCGAGGAGAACCGGGTCCGGGTGAGCTGGCCGGACGGCAGCCGGCACGAGGCCGTACTCGAGGCCGACGCCGTCACGGTCGTCCACGAGGAGGCATGATCGTGCGACTCGCGTTCGCCACCCTGGGCCTGCCGGGCGTCCCGCTCGCCGAGGTCCTGCGGCTCGCCGCCGACAACGGCTGGAGCGGGCTCGAACTGCGCTGCGCTCCGGGCGAAGCGGTGCACCCCGCGATGACCGCCGGCGAGCGGAAGGCCGCCGCGCGGGCCCTGGCCGCCGCCGGGATCACACCGCTCTCGGTGGCCGGCTACATCGGAGTCGCCGCGCCCGGCGACGACGACCCGGTGCTCGCCGACCTGTACGAACACCTGCGCCTGGCGGCCGACCTGGGCGCCCGCTCCGTCCGGGTCTTCCCGTGCGGCGGCGACGGGCCGCGGGCCGAGGCCGACGAGCGGGCCGCCCGCCGACTGGCCGCCGCCGCCGACACGGCCCACGAGCTGGGCGTCCGGATCCTGCTGGAGACCCACGACTCGCACCGCGCCGGGCGCGACGTGGCGCGTGTCCTGGACATGGTGGGCCATCCGGCCGTCGGGGCGCTCTGGGACCTCCTGCACACCTGGTTGGCCGGTGAGAGCCCGCTGGAGACGGCCGGGGCACTCGGCCGGCATCTCGGCCACGTCCAGGTCAAGGACGTCGGCGGGGCGCACGACCTCACCCCGCTGCCGCTCGGTGCGGGTGTGCTGCCAATCGCCGAGTGCCTGCGCCTGCTGCCGGCCGGGTGCTGGGTCTCCTGGGAGTACGAGGCGCCCTGGCACCCGGCCGCGGCCCCACTGGCCCCGCTGTTGGGCGAGGGCGCCGACTACCTCGTCGGGCTGGTCTGACGTTCCGTCCCGTCGACCCTGCTGCCACCGTTTGCGTCCGCTCGCCCGACCGGGGCGGGACCGCAGGTGCTGCGGCGCCGGACCGCTTCGCACGTGACGGACGACCGTCAGCTGTGGTCCGTACCCCCGCAGGAGGTGCGGATCTTCAGCTTCGGCAGCAGCTCGACGTGCTGGACGGGCAGCTCGGACCTGTCGTCGTCGATGCGGCGGAGCAGTAGCTCCAGTGCCACCGCGCCCACCGCCCGCTTCGGCGGGGCGACGGCGGTCAGCGGCGGTGCGGCGAGGGCCGCGAAGACGTCGTCGTACGAGACCATCGCCAGGTCGTCGGGCACCCGCAGGCCGCGAGCGCGCAGCATCGAGGCGAGCTGGATGGCGTCCTGGTCGGTGTGGACCAGGACGGCCCGCACGCCGTCGGCGACACCCTCGGCGATCCGCGCGGCGACGGCCTCGGTGTCGGCCTCGGGATGGGCCAGGTCGATCGGCGGGCGCGGTTCCAGGCCGAGCAGCCGGGCGCCCTCGGCGTAGCCGGCCCGTACCTGCAGTGCCGTCCAGGTGTCCGTGCGGGCCGCCAGCATGACCGACCGGTGGCCGAGCTCGGACAGGTGACGCAGGGCCAGCAGCACGCCGTGGTGGTGGTCGGAGCTGACCGAGTCCAGCTCGGCGCAGGCGCTGTCGGCGGGCGCGCGGCGCTCGACCAGGACGGTGGGCGCGGGGAGGTCGCGGATCCAGGCGCTGCCGCCGACCGGGCCGTCCGGCGTCCAGTTCGGGGTGATCAGCAGGCCGTCCACGCCGGATTCCAGGAGCTGCTCCACATGGGCGCGGTCGTCCAGCGACCCGTACGGCGCGATGCCCAGGATCAGCCGGGCGCCGACGGCGCCGGCGGCGGAACGGGCGCCGTCGATGACCTCGTCGAAGTAGGAGCCGGTGGTCGGCACCAGCATGCCGACCGTCCGGTCGTGGCTGCGCGGGGCGGTGACGGGTCCGTTGCCGGGCAGCGAGACGGCTCCGTGCGAGCGGCGCAACTGCCCGCTGTCGCCCAGGGCCGCCACGTCCCGGCGGACGGTGACGGCGGCGAGGCCCAGGCGCTCCGCGAGGTCCACCACGCGGACCGTACCGAGTTCACGGACGAGTTCGAGGATCTCCGCTCGGCGTTCCTCGGCGGTGGCGGACATGGCGGGCCCCTTCCTGTGGTGAAACGCCCGGATCGAGCGGTCAGATACTCAGGTCAAGTTGTATCACTCGATCGACCGGGATCGAAAGAGGAATCGAAACAGTCGATGCTCGGAGCACCTGGTAGCCGAGCTGCTGCTTCATCGCCCCGCGACCTGCGGCCGTAACGCGCCCGGACGGACCGTAACCGACGGGTCACAGGTGTTTCGTGGTCAGGAAACACCGGCCCGGCACTGTGGAGGCCATGGAGCAGCCGAAGCCTTCCGTCCACCGTTCCCGCCGCTGGCGTCGTCAGACCGTCGAGCTCGCCGCCGCCTTCCTCTCGGTGACCGCCGCCGACCTGATCGCGAAGGTCGTCCTGCACGGCACCGACGGCCCGATCGTCCTCACCGGTTCAGCTCTCGTCCTGTTCGCCGTAGCCCTCCTGCATGCCTGGTGGTCCCCGCACGCCCCGCCCCCGACCACCCTGTGGCGCGTGCGCACCGTGCCGCTCGCCCACACCCCTGTGACCCTGGCCGAGCACGAGATCACCCTGATGTCGCTGCACCCCGGCACGGAGGAACTGTTCCTCCGCACCCCCCGTTCCCTCGACCCCGGCGCCTTGGCCGCCCTGCTCACCACCACCGGCCACACCCTGCGGGACTCACCCACCCGAATCGCGTAGGACCGACGGGGGCGGCGGTCATGATCCGGATGGACCCTGCCCCGGTGCGACCTGAACGCGAAGAGTTCTTTGCGAAGAACCCTTTGCGAAGAACTCTTCGCGGACTACCGTGTGCCGCATGGCTGATGCAGTGGAGAGGCCGGACGGCCCGAACGTCGAAGAGGATTCGGTTGTCCTGGATGCCAAGGGGCTGCGTGCCCTGGCGCATCCGGTGCGCGTGCAGCTGGTCGGGCTGCTGCGGAAGTACGGCCCGTCGACGGCCACCCGCCTCGCGGAGCGGCTGGGCGTGAACTCCGGTACGGCCAGCTACCACCTCCGCCAGCTCGGTGCGGCCGGGTTCGTCGAGGAGGACACCGGACGCGGCAACGCGCGAGAGCGCTGGTGGCGTTCGGTGCACCGGACGACCTGGTTCAACGATCCGGAGCTGGCCGAGCGGGAGCCCGAGGCCGCGCTGGCCTACCAGCAGTCCGTCGCCGCCATCTACACCCTGCGTACGCAGCAGACCCTGAACGGGCTTCAGACGATGCCCCGCGCATGGCGGAACACCTTCGACATGAGCGACTGGGCCCTTCGGCTCACGCCCGAGGAAGCCGCCGCCCTGGAACGCGAGTTGACGGAGGTCATCTCGCGCTACCGGCGAGACGACCCGGATTCGGCGGCGAGTGCCCCCGAGGGAGCCGAACGGGTCTCCGTGATCACGCAGATCCTGCCCGAACTGGATGCGCCCGCCGCGTCGTCGCTCCCCTCCGGTCCTCAGGAGGAAGGAGACCCGACGTCATGACGGACGACTCCTCGGAGGCCGGCGGCATACCCGGCAGGAGGTCCTTACGGCCGCTGGGCGGTGTGCTGGCGGCCATGGCCGTGTCGCTGACCGGCACTCGGATCTCCGTGGTGGCACTGCCCTGGTTCGTCCTCGTCACGACCGGCAGCGCCACCCGGACCGGACTGGTCGCCTTCTGCGAGATGACTCCCTACGTGGTGGTCAAGGCGTTCACCGGACCACTGGTGGACCGGATCGGCCCGCGGGCCGTCTCCTGGACCACCGATCTGGCCAGCGCGACCGCCGCCGCCGCGGTTCCCCTGCTCCACACCCTGCACCTGCTCTCCTATCCCCTCCTGCTGGCCCTGGTCGCGCTGATCGGCGCCGCCCGGGGACCCGGCGACCTGGCCAAGGAGGTGATGGTCCCGGAGGCGGCCGAGCGCGGCCGGGTGCCGCTGGAGCGAGCCACCGGTCTGTCCGGTGTGATCGAGCGGCTCGCCTCCACCGTCGGCCTGGCGGTCGGCGGATCCCTGGTGGCACTGCTGGGGCCCCTGACCGGGCTCGCCGTCAACGCCGGCTGCTTCGCCCTCGGATCGGTGATCATCAAACTCGCGCTGCCTCGCGGCACGGGGCACGCGGCCGAGGAAGCTCCCTCGCAGGCCGGGGAGATGGGACCGGGCTACTGGCGGCGGTTCGGGGAGGGCTTCACCTTCCTGCGCGGCGAGCCGCTGCTGCTCACCGTCATCGTCATGGTCGGCATCACCAACCTGCTGGACGCGGCGATCACCTCGGTGCTCGTGCCCGTCTGGGCCAGGCAGTCCGGCGACGGCCCGACCGCGATCGGCCTGATGGGCAGCGTGATGGGGGCCGCGGCGGTCGGCGGGAGCCTGATCGCCGCGGTGGTCGCGCACCGGCTGCGGCGGCGGGTGGTGGTCCTCACCGGGTTCCTGCTGGCCGGGGCGCCGAGGTTCCTGATCCTCGCCTGCGATGCCCCGCTGGGGGTGGTACTGGCCGTCTTCGCGGTCAGCGGCTTCGGTGCCGGCTTCATCAACCCGGTACTGGGGGCCGTCCTCGTCGAGCGGGTGCCCCGCCGGATGCTGGGCCGGGTCAACGCGCTCGGCGACTCGCTGGCCTGGGCCGGCATCCCTCTCGGCGGGCTGATCGCCGGGTCCGTGGTGACCGCTGTGGGACTCGTGCCGGTGCTGCTCGCCTGCGGCGCCGCGTACTTCCTCACCACGAATCTGGCTGGACTGCGGCCGGAATGGCGCGAGATGGACCGTGGGCGTGGGCGGGGCGTCCTGACGCCGCACTCCGAGGAGGACGCCTCACAGGGCAGGGCGAAGGTAGCGACATGACGTTCAGGCTCTCCTCGATCCCCCGCTGAAGTCGTCTGCGGCAACCCGCTGGAGGACATCACGGCGATCGGCACCGTGGACCGGGTGATCCGGGACGGCGCCGTCGTGATCGACAACGGCGCCTGACCCGGAGTACCGGGAGCACCCGGAGTGCCCGGAGCGGTCAGCGTTCCTCGCGGAAGTCGACGTGCTGCCGGACGACGGGGTCGTACTTGCGCAGGACCAGCCGGTCGGGGTCGTTGCGGCGGTTCTTGCGGGTCACGTACGTGTAGCCGGTCCCGGCGGTCGAGCGGAGCTTGATGATCGGGCGCAGTTCGTTGCGGGCCATGTGGAGGACCTCCTTGTCGTGGGTCGTGGGGTGGGAGCGACCATAGCAAATGAAATCCATTTTCATCTAGGCTACTGTGGGCTGGCCGCCCGGGCCACGGAGTGCCAGGGGCGGGCCGCTGTCATGTCCTCGTACTCGCCCATCGGAGTAGCCCATGTCCGCCCACTGCCAACTGACCGGCCGCAGGCCGGGGTTCGGGAACGCGATCTCGCACTCGCACCGCCGCACCCGCCGCCGCTTCGACCCCAACATCCAGCGCAAGCGCTACTGGCTGCCCAGCGAGGGCCGGTACGTGCGCCTCGCGCTCAGCGCCAAGGGCGTGAAGACCGTGGACGTGATCGGCATCGAGGCCGCCGTCGCCCGGATCCGTGCCCGGGGGGAGAAGGTCTGATGGCCAAGCAGAGCAAGATCGCCAAGAACGACAAGCGGCGCGCGACCGTCGCCCGGTACGCGGAGCGCCGCGCCGAGCTCAAGCGGATCATCGCCCACCCGGGCACGGCCCCCGCCGAGCGCGCCGCCGCGCAGGCCGAGCTGGCCCGGCAGCCGCGCGACGCGAGTGCCACCCGGGTCCGTAACCGCGATGCCGTCGACGGGCGGCCGCGCGGCTACCAGCGGGCCTTCGGGCTGTCCCGGATCAACCTGCGCAGCCTGGCCCACGCCGGACAGCTGCCCGGCGTACGGAAGTCGAGCTGGTGAGCGCCGTGCCCGAGCATCTCAGGCTCCCGGTCGTCGTGGTGGCCGGTCTGCACCGGGCCGAACGCCGCCGCGCCGTCCAGGAGTTGCTGGAGGGCAGCGTCAACGGCGTGGTCCTCCACCACGACCTGCGCGACGCCTCGCACGGCGCCGTCCACCGCGAACTGCGCGACGCCGGCGGCACCATCGCCGCGTCGGACGTCCCGCTGACGAACGACTGCCCCTGCTGCGCCCTGCGCGAGGACCTGCTGCCCGAACTGCTGCGGATCGCGCAGGCCGGGCAACACGGCCTGGCCGTCGTCGAACTGTGGGGCGGCAGCGACCCGCACCCCGCCGTCGAGGTGATCGCCGCCGGGGAGGTGGACGGCCGTCCGCTGGAGGAGTTCGTCGAACTGGCGGGCGTGGTGGTGGCGGTCGACCCGGACCGGCTGCTCGGCGAACTCTCCGTCCCCGACGACCTCGCCGAGCACGGCGAACACACCTCCCTGGAGGACACCCGCACCCGCGCGGAGGCGCTCGCCCACCAGATCGAGTACGCCACCACGATCGCCGTCGCCCGTGGCGGGGAGACGGGCCTCGCGATGCTGCGCCAGCTGCACCCCACGGCGCGGCGCGTGCTGCTGGGCACCGGCGAGCTGCTGCGGGCGGCACTGGGCGGCTTCGACGTCGCGGCCGCCCGGGACCGGGTCAACCCCGCCCTCGCGCTGCTGCCGCAACAGGCCGACGAGGCGGGGGTGGCCACCCTGGTGTGGGAGCGCCGCCGCCCGCTGCACCCGGTTCGGCTGTACGAGGCGCTGGAACTGCTCGTCCCGGCCGCCCAGCGCAGCCGCGGACGGTTCTGGCTGGCCAACCGGCCCGAGCTGATGCTCGCCTGGGACGCGGCCGGGGCGAACCTGGCCGTCGAGGAGTGCGGGCCCTGGCTGGCCGGACTGCCCGACGCCGCCTGGGAGTTCTACCCGCCCTCCCGCAGGGCGGCCGCAGCCCTCGACTGGCACCCCGCACACGGCGACCGCGTCCAGCAACTCGTCTTCACCGCCGAGGGATTGGACGTCGACGGGCTCACCGAACTGCTCGACTCCTGCCTGCTCACCGACGCCGAACTGACAGCGGGCGAGGCGGGCTGGAAGGCCCTGCCCGACGCCTTCGGGGACCTGCTCGAACCCGTCTCCTGACCAGAGAGAGGAACCGCCATGGCCAAGCGCCCTGCCGGCGGCCGTCCGGCCCGTCCGCCCCCGAACCCCCTCGTCGAGGCGGGCATCACCTGTCCCCCAGCCTGGCGGCTGGGAGGTGCCCCCACCGCAGTGGCTCCCTCCTCGGCACCGCCGATGCACGCACCCCAACAACGCCCGCTGATCCGACGTGATCCGAAAGACACGGCCTATAGGCCGACGACGGCCGGAGCCGCCCGCTCCCATGGGTCGTCCGGTGCAAGATGAACACGCGCCAGGACGCCCCGTCCACCAAGATCGCCGAACGCAGAACCTGCAGCTCGACTCGCGGCCGTTGCCGTCGCTGCGGATCGTCGGGGGAGCTGGTCAGGCGGTGATCGCGTTCAGGTCGATGGTGTTGGCGATGGCCTGCATGCCGGCGGCGTTGGGGTGCAGGTGGTCGCCGGAGTCGTAGGTGCTGTTCAGGGCGGTGGGGTCGGTGGGGCTGGCGAGCGCGGTTGCGGTGTCGAAGTGGCCGTCGAAGTGGCCCGGGGTGCGGATCCAGTCGTTGGCCTGCTGGCGGATGGATTCGAGCACTGCCGTGTAGCGGGCATGGCCCTTGAACGGCATGATGGTGGCGCCGAAGATCTTGACGCCCTTGGCGTGGGCGGCCTCGATGAGCGTCTGGTAACCGTCGATCAGGTCCTGCGCGGTCAGGGCGGTGCCGTTCGGGCCGGCGTTGTTGCAGATGTCGTTGATCCCTTCGAGCAGGATCACGGCGCTCACCGCGGGCTGGCTGAGTGCGGCGTCGAAGCGCTTGAGGGCGCTGACGCCTTGGTACGCGGTCGGCGAGTCGGTAAGGACCCGGTTGCCGCCGATGCCGAGGTCGACGACGCCGCGCAGCTGGCCGGTGGGCTGGCTGCGGAGCCGGGCACCGAGGAGGTTGGGCCAGCGCTGGTTGCTGCCGTCGGCGATGTTGCTGCCGTCGGTGATGGAGTCGCCGAAGGCGACGACGGTGCCGGTCGCGGTGGTGGACACCAGATCCAGGCCGGAGAGGAAGAACCAGGAGGTCGCGGTGGTGGTGTAGTTCGTGCCCGCGTCCTCGGCGCTGTGGTCGCCCGACGTGGAGATGTAGGTGGTCTCGTGGGCGGCGGCGTGCTGGGTCGAGGCACCGGTCGTGCCGGAGAGGTAGATGCTGACCAGCAGGTTCTGCCCGGGGGCGATCTGCATGGTGAGCGGGTCGGAGCGCAGCTCCGCGCCGGCGGGGATGGTGGTGCCGGTGGCGCCGGCGAATGTGACGGCGTGGTGGGTTCCACTGACGGCGGTCGGGCCGGAGTCCCGTACGGCGATGTCGACCTTGCCGATGGTGAGGGGGGTGGTGCCGTAGCGGTTGGAGAGGTTGATCTGCGGTGCGGTGCCGCCCGCGTCGGCGTGCACCGTCATGCGCACGGTCTGGTTGCTGAACGAGCGTCCCCCGGCGACCACTGCGTTGGCCCAGGCACCGATGCGGGGCAGAGCGGTCAGTTGCCAGCGCTGGTTGTCATTGGTCGTCGCCGGCCACTGGATTACTGGTGCGCCGGCGGTGGTGGAGGAGCCGCTGACGTCGGCGGCCTGGTTGGAGGCGACGTTAACCAGCTGGTAGCCACCGGCGGGGTCGGCGGTGATGCGCCACTGCTGGTGGGTCTGCCCGGTGCATGGGTTCTGCCGGAGCTGTACGCCGGCGGTGGTGGTGCCGTCGGTGTCGAGACACATGCCGCTGTTCACGCTGACCACACGGTAGACGCCGGAGCCGAGCGAGGTGAGGGCCCACTGCTGGTTGGCTCCCTTGCGCACGGTCCCTTGCCGCACGCCAGCCCCGGGCGCGGTGGAGGTACTGATGACGTCCAGGGCCAAGCCGCTGTGCACATTGGTGATCAGATAGACGCCGTCGGGGACCACGCCTGCGGTGGTGGCGGCCGAGGCGACAGCTGTATTCGCAGTCACGTCCGCGCCTATCGCGGGCGTCGCCGTGCAGGAGGTGGCGTCCTTGAACGTTCGGGGCACGGGTGTCACCTCTCAGTAGTGGAGAAGATACGGGCTGTTGGGGCGATGGCGAATCGGGTCCCACCGACTGGCCGACTCAGAGAGCGACAGTAGTCGGTGCGGTCACCACGACGGTGGTCGGGCTGTTCACAAGTGACCCTGACCAGGAAAGACTGTGATCTAGCGAAGATCGCTTCCCGCGTCGCTGTAGATCGTTTCCCGAACCGCTCCAACGTGGCTCGTCTCTCATCGGCATCAGGCCGGAGTGATGCATAGGCCGTGCTCCAGCTGGGCCACTATGCTCTCGGCTACATGTGACGAGAACATAACGAGTGCTGAAGCGGACCGTCGTGGCCCGTGGGCATGCCTCCACCCTCGGCGGTCCGAGGGATCAGTGGGCGACGTCGGCCTGCCGGGCCCAGGTCAGGATGCGGGCGCGCTCGTCCGTGGCCCACGTAGACGCGTTGATCGTCCCCTCGCGCGTGATCTGGGGTGCTTCGGCGAGGCGGCACACCCTGGCCCCACGGATTGGTCTCGCCGGTCTCCAGCGGCCAAGTACCCAGACTCATCCCCCAGGCGCCGGAGCCGTCGCTGTGGAGCTCGGCGACGCACCATGCCGGATCGCCGTCGATGACCTGGCCGAGCTCGCGGTCGACCGGCCGCAGGAGGCCCCGGGGAGCCGCGGCGCGTGGGCGCCGCGGCTCCTTGCATACGCAGGGGTGTCAGGAGGTGGCGAGCGAGGTGTCGTCGACCACGAAGCTGGTCTGCAGCGAGCCGTCCTCGACGCCGTTGAACTTCACGGTGACGCTCTGGCCCGCGTAGGACGAGACGTCGAAGGTGCGCAGCTGGTACCCGGCGGCGGCGTCCACGTTGGAGTAGGTCTTCAGCGTGGTGCCGTTCACCGAGACGGTCAGCTTGTCGTAGGCGGTGCTACCGGTTTCGGCGGTGTCGATGTGCAGGTAGAAGCTGAGTGTCGCCTTGCAGCCGGACGGGATGGTCACCGTCTGGGAGAGGGCGTCGGTGTGGCTGGTGCCGTAGCCGTCGAGCCACGCCTTCCAGCTGCCGCCGTGGGCGGCCTCGCTGCTGGAGTTGTCGATGACGCCGGAGCTGGCCGTCCACGGGGCGGCGCTGCCGGTCTCGAAGCCCGCGTTGCCGAGCAGCTGGGCGGGGGTGCAGGTGCCGCCGGCGCCGGTGACGGTCCAGCCGAAGGTGGTGGAGCCGCTGGCGCCGGTGGTGTCGGTGGCGGTGACCGTCGCGGTGGAGTTGCCGGCGGTGGTCGCGGTGCCGGTGATCAGGCCGGTGGAGGTGTTGATGGACAGGCCGGCGGGCAGGCCGCTCGCGCTGTAGGTGAGGGTCTGGCCGGAGGCGGAGTCGGTGGCGTGGATCTGGAGGCTGACGGCGGAGCCCTGGGCGGTGCTCTGGCTGCCGGGGTTGGTGACGGAGACGGTGTTGCCGCCGGTGCTGCCGGAGGTGAAGGCGGCGGTGCCGTTGGGGGTGCCGAGGCCGGTCGGGCCGTCGTAGCCGGTGGCGGCGGTGCAGAGGTAGGACGGGGAGCAGCTGCCGTTGGCGCCGCTGGTCACGTCGTAGAGCGAGCCGGTGTGGGCGTACGGGTACGAGGCCGGGGTGGTCCCGCCGGCCGGGGAGCCGGCGAGGGCGTAGACGGCGGCGATGATCGGGGCGGAGGCACTGGTGCCGCCGTAGACGTTCCAGCCGGAACCGCCGTAGGTCTGGTAGACGGCGACGCCGGTGGCCGGGTCGGCGACGGCGGAGACGTCGGCGACGGTGCGCTTGCCGCAGCCGGTGTCCTTCTGCCAGCTCGGCTTGGGGTCGTAGGCGGAGCAGCCGGAGCCGGCGCCGTTGCCGCCGGCACTGCTGCCCCAGACCTTCTCGCTCCAACCACGCGCGGTGGAGGCGCGGTTGAGGCTGGTGCCGCCGACGGCGGTGACGTACTGGGAGGCGGCGGGGTACTCGACGCCGTAGCCGGAGTCGCCGGAGGAGACGGTGATGGCGACGCCGGGGTGGTTGAAGTAACTGGCGTCGGAGGCCGTGTCGGTGGAGTCCTCGGAGCCGCCGTAGCTGTTGGAGACGTACTTGGCGCCCATGCTCACGGCGGTGTTGACGGCCGTGCCGAGGTTGTCCATGGTCGCGCTGTCGGCCTCGACCAGCAGGATGTGGCAGTTGGGGCAGACGGCGCTGACCATGTCGACGTCGAGGGAGATCTCGCCGGCCCAGCCGGTGTCGGCGGCCGGGTAGCTGGTGCCGCCGCGCTGGTCGACCTTCTTGAAGCAGCCGTTGGCGGTGGTGCAGGCGGGCAGGCCGTACTGGGAGCGGTACGAGGCGAGGTCGGACTCCGCGTTGGGGTCGTCGTTGGCGTCGACGATGGCCACGGTGGCGCCGGAACCCGCCGACGTGGGCAGGTTGTAGGCGGAGGCGAGGTCGCTGGGCCCGTACCCGGACGGGTTGATGGCCGGGGCGAGCGTCAGGTGCTGGGCGAGGTCGGTGCGGACGAGGGCCAGGCAGGCCATCTCGCCGGGGTGGCTGGGGGCGGCACAGACCCGCTTGGTGGCGGCGCCGGTGGTGGGCGCGTCGGTCTGGGCGTCCGCGCTCGGTGCGGTGGTCGCGAGCAGACCGGTGGCGGCCATGGCCAGGGCGGGCAGGGCCGCGAGGAGTCTGCGCGCCCGGGAGCGCACAGCGGTGGGGGAGTGGAAGCGCAAGGTTCGACCCTCCGTGGGGGGACGAGGGGCGCGGCCGGTTCCGGCATGGGGTGCTCACCGGTACGGGCTCGGGCCCGTGCTGACGGATCGTGGCATGTGCTGACCGGCCCCCGGCGGTGGCCGCGGGCCGACGTGGTGCTTGCGCTGTACGGCAGGTGGACGACCCACGTGAGCGTGGGGTCAGGCTCATGACAGGCGGATTCGCGCAGATGGAGCCACATCACAGCCGGACACTTGCCGACTGGTGAGGCCATGAGGCTACTGACGGGTCGTCTAGGACGACAAGGCGGTGGTCGACGGCTTTACCACCCCTTGGCAGTGAATTTCCGAGGAGCAGAGCCGGGCCCGGGGGCCGCGCAGGAGCGCTGCCCCCGGCGGGGCCCGCCTGGGCGTGGTCCGAAAGACACGCCCTACTGGTCCGAGGGCGGCTCGTCCCGGTACGGGGCCCGGGGCTGGGGGACGGTGTGTTGCTCGGAGACCTCGATCCGCGGCGCGGCGGTGGCCGAGGCGCCCGGGCTGGGCCGCCAGGTTCCGGTGAGGTCCACCCAGCTGTCCGTGGCCGGCGCCGGGCCGGTGGTATGCACCAGGACGCGCAGCCGGCGGGCGTCGGCCGCGCAGCAGCTGACGACCAGCCGGTTGAGGTACCACTCGCCGGGCTGCGCCCCGGGCGA
The DNA here is from genome assembly GCF_000720635.1 of Streptomyces sp. NRRL WC-3742. Lineage (GTDB taxonomy): Bacteria > Actinomycetota > Actinomycetes > Streptomycetales > Streptomycetaceae > Kitasatospora. The sequence continues at coordinate 64,077 of NZ_JOCF01000056.1, forward strand.
GACGAACCCGGTGAGCCGGACCTTGCGGTCCGCCAGGCTCTTCTGGGGGTCGCGGCTGCGGCCGATGAACTCGCTCAGGGACATCGGCGTCGCCACCGTGACGGAGGCTCCGGCGGCGCCGCCCGGGCCGGTCGGCCGGTCGGACAGGCCGCCGTAGGAGACCGGTTCGACGACGGCGTCCGAGCCGTCCCGGGACGCGGTGAACGAGCCCAGCGGGGGCGGGGTGAGGCAGAGCAGCAGCACGGCGGGTACGGCCAGCAGCCAGGCCACGCGCGGGCCGTGGTCGTGCCCGTGGTCGTGGCTGTGGCCCTCGCCGTCCTCCTCGGCGGGGCGGAGCCAGACCGCGTTGCCCTCGGCGTCCCGCCCGAACCGCATCACGGGCTCCTGCCGGCGGGCGGTCGCGCGGCGCACCACGCCCGCGGCTCCCAGCCCGAGCAGGACGATCCCCGAGGCGATCAGCGGGATCCGCAGGCCCTCCTTGACGTACTGGAGGAACACGTCGCTGCCGACGGTGATCCGCAGCAGGGCCACGCCGACCAGCGCGACGAGCAGGGAGGGGGCGAGCCCCCGGACGGTGGCCTTCAAAGCAGCACCCCTCCGATCACGGCGCTGGCGAGGACGGCGACCACGAAGGTCGCACCGGAGAAGCGGAGCGCGAACGCCCGCCCGAAGGCGCCCGACTGGAGGGCGATCAGCTTGAGGTCGACCATCGGGCCGACCACCATGAAGGTCAGCCGGGCGACGGGGGAGAAGCCGGTGAGCGAGGCGGCCACGAAGGCGTCCGCCTCGGAGCAGACCGCCAGGATGACGGCGAGGCAGGCCAGCACCGGCACGCCCAGCCAGGGCGAGTCGGAGAAGGTCCGCAGCACCGAGGGCGGCACGAGCACGTTGAAGGTGGCGGCCGCCGCCGCGCCGACCACCAGGAAGCCGCCCGCCTGCAGGAAGTCGTGCTGCAGGCCGCGCCGGAACTCCTCGAGGGGGTTGCGCGCGCCCCCGCCGTGGTCGGCCGGCGCCTTCGGCAGCCGCAGCCACTCCGGCCGGCCGAACGCCACCCACAGCCAGCCCATCACGACCGCCGTGACGAGCGAGGCCGCCAGCCGGGCCAGAACCATCTCCGGCTTGCCCGGGAAGGCGATCGCGGTGGCGACCAGCACCACCGGATTGATCGCGGGTGCGGAGAGCAGGAACGCCAGGGCGGCCGCCGGAGCCACCCCGCGCCGCATCAGACTGCCCGCCACCGGGACGGACGCGCACTCGCAGCCCGGCAGGACGGCGCCGGCCACCCCGGCCACCGGTACGGCGAGCGCCGGATTCCTCGGCAGCACACGGGTGAACACCCGCTCCGGCACGAACGCCCCGATCGCGGCCGACACCACCGTGCCGAGTACGAGGAACGGCACGCCCTGCACCACGATGGCGACCATGACGGTGCGCCAGGTCTGCACACCGCCCGCGTCCCACACCCATGCGAGAGCGGCGGCCGTGACGACCGCCGCTCCTCCGATCAGCAGTGCCGGTCTCCGGCGTGGCGGAGTCTCCGCCGGTGCCACCTGGAGGTGCCGGGCGCTGCCGAGACTCGTCTCCACCACAGGTGACCGCCCTTCAGCCCGCTCGCCGCCGATCCGTCGGCGAGATTGTCTGCTCACCGTCATGGGGGAGCGGGGACAGAGTAGCGGTGATAATCATATTCATCTAGTTCTTCCGTGGCGGCACGGTTCACCGGTACTCTGCGGCCGAAGGCTCGGTTCCGGCCTGCCCGCCGACTTGCCCGCTGACTGCCCGTGCACGAACGGACGACGTCGGCAACTGCCAGCGGCGGGCGGCCTGCTGGGCCGCCCACATCCGGGCGTAGCGGCCACCGGGCGCGGCGAGCAGTTCGGCGTGCGTGCCACGCTGGGTGATCCGGCCCCCGTCGACGACCACGATCTGGTCCGCGCCGACCACCGTGGACAGCCGGTGCGCGATGACCACCACGGTCCGCCCGGCCACCAGGCGCTCCACCGCCTGCTGGACCACCAGCTCCGACTCGCTGTCCAGCGCCGCGGTGGGCTCGTCGAGCAGGACCACGGGTGCGTCCTTGAGGATCGCCCGGGCGATCGAGATGCGCTGGCGCTCACCGCCCGAGAGGGCCGACCCGATCTCACCGACCCTGGTCCCGTACCGCAGTGGCAGCCGGTCGACGAACTCGTGGACGTTGGCCGCGCGGGCCGCCGCCTCGACCTCCTCGTCGGTGGCGTCCGGCCGGGCCATCGCGATGTTGGCCCGGATGGTGTCGTCGAAGAGGTGGACGTCCTGGAAGACGACGGCGATGTGGCGCAGCAGTTCGTCGGGGTCGAGGGTGCGCAGATCCGCTCCGCCGAGCCGGACGGCGCCCTGCTGCGGGTCGGCGTAGCGGGTCATGAGCCGGGTGACGGTGGTCTTGCCCGAGCCGGACGGCCCGACCAGCGCGGTCAGACTGCGCTCGGGCACGGTGAGGTCGAACTCCCGCAGGGTGGGCCGGTCCTGCCCGTCGTAGCCGAAGGTGACCTGCTCGAAGCGGAGCTCGAAGCCCTTGGGCTCGGTGCCACCCGGTTCGACCGGCAGGGAGGGCAGGCGCAGGACCTCGTCCACCCGCGCCAGTGCGGCCTCGGACATCTCGAAGAGTTTGGTCATCACGGCGGCCATGCTCAGTGGCTCGGCGAAGCGGGCCGCGGTGACCACGACGGCGACCAGCAGCCCGGGCGAGAGCCGGGCGTCCAGGACCAGCGCCGCGCCGACCGCGACCAGCGCCACCAGGGCCAGCCGGACGAGGAGTTGGGCGGCGGCAAGCGGGACGGCGGCCGAGCGGTTCGCGGCCGACTGGGCGTGGTGCTGGTGGGTCAGCACCTCCTTCAGGCGGGGCGAGTCGGCGCCGGAGCGCCCGGTGGCGCGGAACACCGGCTGGCCCTGGACGTACTCGACGATCCGGCTCGCCGCCCGTGCGTCGGCCTCGTCCACCGCGTGGAAACCGGCGTTGGACGAGCGCTGGACGCGGCGCACCAGCGGCAGGGCGGCGCCCACGGCCGCCGCGAGCACCAGGCCGAGCCGCCAGTCCAGCAGGGCGACCACCAGGCCGAGGACCACCGGGACGGTCACCAGCTGGACGAAGAGCGTGGACAGCGTGGACACGGCGGTGGCCGCGGCCGTCGCGTTGGCGCCGACCACCGAGGTGAGGTCGCCGGCCGCCCGGCGGGCCAGCTCCTGCTGCGGGACGGCCCGCAGTCGCTCGCCGAGCCTCATCCTGGTGGCCTCGGTGACCAGGTGCCAGTAGCCGTAGGTGAAGCCCGACTCCCGGACCCGCAGCGCCCCTTCGAGCGCGACCAGGGCCGCGAGCACGCCGGTCCAGAGCCAGGCGCGGCCGGTGTGCACCGGTTCGTGGGTGAGCTCGGCGAGCAGCGGCACGAAGCTCGCGTACGCCGCCGCCTGGACCAGGCTCGCCGCGACCGAGATCCGCAGGGTGCGGCGGAACTGCGGCGCGTACGGGCCGGCCGCGGTGAGCATCAGGCGCAGGATTCGCCTCAACGGACGGCCTCCTCGGTGGTGGTGGCGCGGGCGGACAGGCCCCAGCCGGCCGCCCGGTCGTGCCGGGCCCAGAGACCGGCGTAGCGGCCCCCGGCGGCGAGCAGTTCGGCGTGCCGGCCGCGTTCGACGATCCGTCCGCGGTCCAGGACGGCGATCCGGTCGGCGTCGGCGATGGTGGCGAGCCGGTGGGCGATGACCAGGACGGTCCGGCCGCGGGTGAGCCGGGCCACCGCCTCCTGGATGGCGGCCTCGCTCTCCGGGTCGGCGAAGGCGGTGGCCTCGTCCAGGATGACGACCGGCGCGTCGGAGAGGATCGCGCGGGCGATGGTGATCCGCTGGCGCTGTCCGCCGGAGAGCAGGCAGCCGCGTTCGCCGACCTGGGTGCGGTAGCCGTCCGGCAGTTCGCCTGTGATGAAGTCGTGGGCGGCGGCGGCCCGGGCGGCGGCGTGGACCTCGGCGTCGGTGGCCTCGGGCCGGGCGAGCCGGATGTTCTCCTCGACCGTTCCCGCGACCAGGAAGGGTTCCTGGAAGACGAGGGCGACGTGCCGCAGCAGCACGTCCCCGGCGATGTCGCGCGCACACCGTCCCGGCCGGGACGTGCAGGTCGATGCCGTCCAGGACGGGCTCGATCCGTTCGGCCCCCGGGTAGCGGAAGGTGACGCCCTCCAAGGTGATCGCGGAGCCGTCCGGCACGCGGGGGTCGGCGGGCTCCGGCAGTGGTTCGACGGCCAGCAGTTCGGCGACGCGCACCGCGCCCGCCTTGGCGTCGTTGAGGTGGTTGGCCAGGTGCATCAGCGGCGCCACCGCCTCGACGGGCATCGCCCCGACCATCAGGGCGAGCAGCAGCTCGGTGGTGGAGATCCAGCCGGCCGCGCACATCGGCACCGAGGCGGCGACCACCACCAGCAGCGTCGGCAGTGGTACCACGAACAGCTGGTTGACGACGCCGGAGGCCCGCGAGGTGGCGATCCACGCGGCCACCGCGGCGGTGAACTCCCGTACCGAGGTGGCGAACCGGCCGACCGAGGACCGGCCGTCGTCGAAGGTCCGCACCACCGGCATGCCCTGGACGAACTCCACGACGGCCGCGTTGACCCGCTCGTTGGCGGCGTTGTACCGGGCCCGCTGCTCGGAGTGGTCCCGGGTCAGCAGCGTCATGCAGACGACCGCCACCGGGACCACCACCAGCACCGCGAGCAGCAGCCGCCACTGGACGAGGCCGAGGGCGAGCAGCGCGGCGAGCGGCTGGGCGATGCCGGAGCCGACGAACGGCAGGGCGTCGGCCACCGCGTTGTGCAGGGCCTTGACGTCGTCCTGGACGATCTTCTTGATCCGCCCGGAGCCCAGTCGCTGCACCTCGCCGAGCGGCATCCGGGCCAGCGCGTCGGCCAGGCGGCGGCGCAGCGCGACCTCGAACGCGTAGCTGGCCTCGTGCGCCAGGTGGTCGGCCAGCCAACGGGAGGCGAAGGAGAGCAGCAGCGCCGCGAGCGCGCCGACCGTCCAGCCGACCGGGAAGGACGGGTCCGCGTCGAACAGCCCGCCCGTGGCGTAGGCGGCGCAGACGAAGCCCATGACCGCGCCGACCCCGGCGAGCACGCCGAGCAGGGCGGCCGAGCGCAGCCGGGCACGGATGCCCGGCTCGGCGGCCACCAGGGCGGACAGCGTGCGCAGGCCGCCTTCCGTGCGCTCAGCCATGCTCCGACTCCCGTACCAGGGCGGCGAGTTCGCGCCGATTGACCTTTCCGAGGGCGGTCCGGGGAAAGGCGTCCAGCACCACCACGCGGTCCGGCAGCTTGAACGCGGCGAGGCCGCGGCCGGTGAGGTGGGCGTTGAGCTCGGCCCGGGTGGGTGCGGCGCCCTGGGCGATCACGCAGGCGCAGTTGCGCTCACCGAGCACATCGTCCGGCACCCCGACCAGCGCGGCGTCGTGCACGGCCGGGTGGGCGAGCAGCAGGTTCTCCACCTCCTCCACCGGGACCTTGTCGCCGCCCCGGTTGATCACGTCCTTGACCCGGCCCTCGACGACCAGGTGGCCGCTGGGCAGCCGGCGCACCAGGTCGCCGCTGCGGTAGAAGCCGTCCGGGGTGAAGGCGCCCCGGTCGGCCTCGGGCGCGCGGTAGTAGCCGCGGATCGTGTACGGGCCGCGCACCAGCAGCTCGCCGGTCCCGCCCGGCGCGACCTCGCGGTCGTCCGGGCCGACGATCCTCAGCTCGTCGTGCTCGGCGAGCGGGCGGCCCTGGGTCTCCAGCAGCAGGTCCTCGGGGTCGTCCGGGCGGGTGTAGTTGAGCAGGCCCTCGGCCATCCCGAAGACCTGCTGGAGGGCGCAGCCGAGCTCGGGGCCGACCCGTTTGGCGGTCTCGGGCTTGAGCCGGGCGCCGCCGACCTGGAGCAGTTCCAGGCTGCTGAGGTCCGCGCGCGTCCACCCGGCGGCCTCCAGCCAGAGCAGGGCGAGCGGTGGCACCAGCGCGGTGGCGGTGACCCGCTCCCGCTCGATCAGCGGGAAGGCGTCGTCGGGGCTCGGGGTCGGGGTGAGGACGACCGTGCCGCCCACGCCGAGTGTGCCCAGCAGGCCCGGGCAGGCCAGCGGGAAGTTGTGGGCGACGGGCAGCGCGGCCAGGTAGCGGGTGGAGGCGTCGAAGCCGCACAACTGTGCACTGGCGGTGGCGTTGTAGAGGTAGTCGTCGTGGGTGCGCGGGATGAGCTTGGGCGCGCCGGTGGTGCCGCCGGACAGCAGCAGCAGCGCCACGTCCGAGGGGTCGGGCCCGGCCAGCGGCAGCGGGTCGGCGTCCACCCCGGCCAGCGCCGTGAACTCCTGCGGCTCACCGGCCACGAGCACCTCGCGCAGCTGCGGTGCCTCGGCCAGCAGGGTGCGGGCGAGCGCCCGGTGGTCGTGGCCGAGGTGGACGTCAGGGGCGATGTAGGTCCGCGCGCCCGACAGCCGGGCCAGGTGGACGAGTTCGGTCTCGCGGTGCGCGGGCAGGGCGAGCATCCCGCGCCGGTGCAGTCCGGTGGCCAGCCGGTCGGCGCGGTCGTCGACCTCGAGGTAGGTCCAGCGGTGGCGGCCGTCGACCACGGCGGTGTGTTCGGGCGTGGCGAGCGCCCGCTCGCGCAGCAGGGAGCCGAGGGTGCGGCCCCGCCAGTAGCCGAGTGCGCGGTAGCGGTCCGCGAACTCCGGTGGCCAGGCGGTGAATCCGTCGAGCATGGGGCCCTTCCAGATGGGGATCGGTGGGTCAGTGGGCGGCGGGCACGACGTACGGGGCGACGGCGGCGAGCTTCTCGCAGGTCTCCTCGTACTCCCGGGACGGCCGCGAGCCGGCGACGACGCCCGCGCCGGCGCGCAGCCAGGCCCGTCCGTCGCGCTGGTAGACGGCGCGCAGCACGAGCGCGGCGTCGAGCGAGCCGTCGGCGTCGGCCATCAGCACCGTTCCGGCGTACAGGCCGCGCGGCTGGTCCTCGAGTTCGGCGATGAGGCGGTAGGCGGCGGCCTTGGGGATGCCGGAGGCGGTGACGGGCGGGAACACCGCGCCGAGCGCGTCCCAGCCGGTGCTGCCCTCGGCCAGCGTGGTGGCGACCCGGGAGGCCAGGTGCTGGACGCTGCCGCGCCGTCTGACCGCCATGAACTCGGTGACGTGGGTGGTCCCGGGCCGGCCGACGGAGGTCAGCTCCTCGACCGCGAGGCGGACCGAGGCGGCGTGCTCGTAGACCTCCTTCGGGTCGGTCAGCAGCTCGGCGCGCAGCGCCTCGTCGGTGCCGGGGTCGCCGGTCAGCGCCCGGGTGCCGGCCAGCGGCTGGGTGGAGGCGCGGCCCGAGGCGTCCGTCTCGACCACGGTCTCGGGGCTGAACCCGGCGGCCTGCCAGCCGCCGAGGTCCAGCAGGAAGGACCGGGCCGGGGTGTTGTGGCGGCGGCCGGCCAGGTAGGTGGCGCACACGTCGACCCGGAACGGGACGGGCACCGGGCGGGACACGATGGCCTTCTCCAATCGGCCGCGCCCGATCTCGGCCACCGCGTGGGAGACCCCGCAGTGGTAGGTCGTGGGGTCGGCGCGCACGTCGACCGGCACGGGCCGGGGCTCGGGCCGGGCGGCGGGTTCGGCGAGCAGCTTGAGCGCGGAGTCCAGCTCTCCCGGGTCCACCGCCCGGACCAGTACCTGGTCCGCGGCGATCTCGAACTCCAGGCGGGGCACGACGAGATGGGCGAGCACCTGGCCGTCGGCCGGCCGGTCCGGGGCGGCCAGTTCGAAGCAGGCCCAGCCATAGGCGCGCCAGCCGGCGACCGGCGTGCGGTCCAGGGCTTCGGCGACCCGGCGCCACGGGGTGCCGGACCACTCCCGGGCCTCGCCGTCGCCGGTGCGCACGTGCCGGGCGTCGACCCGGACCTCGGCCAGTGCGTCGCCCGCGACGTGCCAGCGCCCGCCGCGCTCGTACACCACGTACTCGCCGAGCAGCCCCGAACCGGTCAGCTGGGCGACGACCGCGAGCGGGTCGAACGGGCCCCGGACAGTGGATTCCTGGTAGTGCTGGATCACGGAGGTGCTCCTCACGGGGTGGTGCTCACAGGGGTGGTGCGCGGCGCGACGGTCCGCAGCGGGGCGGCGATCAGTTCGGCGACGGCGCGGGCGTTCTGCTCCTCGATGCAGCTGAAGTGGTTGCCCTCGATATCGGTGACGGCCAGCTCGCCGAGGACGACGTCCCGCCAGAAGCCGAGCGTGGTCTCGTCCATGCCGGGGGCGAAGCCGGAGGAGCCGCGCGGGCGCAGGAAGCGGACGTCGCCGGCGTACGGGGGAGGGGTGAAGCGGGCCGAGCGGAAGCTGTGGGCGAAGACCCGGAACATGCCCTCGGCCATCTCGGCGTGAAGCTCCTGGCCGCTTCCGGCTGAGGCGGCACGGACGTAGCGGGCGAAGCGGTCGGCGCGGGTGTGGGCACTGAGCAGGCGGAAGTACGCGGCGGCGGCGTCGAGTTCGGGAGTGCCGCCCACCTCCAGCAGGGAGCCCTCCGGCACCTTGCCGTCGTGGCGTTCGATGACCTGCATGAAGGCGTCGAGGACGGCTTGCGGGTCGATCGGGCCGAAGCCGGCCTGCGGGAGCTCGATGTGCAGGTTGGGCAGGAACAGCAGCTCGATCATCAGGTCGTCGTCGACGTCGAAGACCACCGGGTGACTGCTGGCCAGGACCAGGTCCTCGACCACGACGCCGCGCTCGCCCAGCCGGCGGGCGACCTCGGTGGCGTACAGGCCGCCGAGGCAGTAGCCGACCAGCTGGACGCGGGTGCGGCCCTCGGCGATCAGCCGCTCGGCGTAGTCGTCGGCGGCCCGTTCGATCACCTCGGCGGGGTCGGTCGCGAGGTACGTCCCGGTGTCGTCGATGACGATGCCGAGCACCGGGCCGAGGTCCTGGGCGACGAGCTGCTCGGCGAGCGGGCGGTAGCAGTCCATGGTGCCCAGGCCCGCGTGGAACAGGACGCGCAGCGGGCCCTCGCCGCTTCCTCCCCTGCCGCCGTCGCCGAACGGCACCAGCAGGGCGTTGCCCGACTCGCTGCGGCGGCCCACGGGTTCGGGCCCGGCGCCGCTCTCGTGGACGGATCCGTCGCGCCCGCGCAGGAAGCGGGCGAGCGCCTCGACGGTCGGCTGGTTGAGCAACCGGCGAAGCAGGGTGTCGAAGGGGACGTCGGCGGCCTGCGGCAGCTCCTCGCGGAGCCGGCCGGCCATCCGCGCCATGATCAGCGAGTCTGCGCCGCGTTCGTAGAAGCTCTCGCTGCGGCCTATCGAGGCGATGGCGAGCGTGTCCGCCCACAACTCGGCCAGCCTGGACTCCAGTTCGTCGGCGGGCGCGTCGCCGGTGGCGCTCGGCTCGGCGGTGCCGGCGGCCGGGCGCCAGGTGCGCAGGGCCTTGCGGTCGACCTTGGCGTTGCCGGTGAGCGGGAGGGCGTCGACCACCTGGAGGTGCGAGGGCACCATATGGGCAGGGAGCCGTTCGGTGAGGTGCTCGCGCAGCTCGGCCTCGGTCACCGGGGCGCGGTCGGTCTTCAGCCGGGCGGCGAAGAGGTGGACGGCCTGCGGGGCGAGGGCGTGGCCGTCCTCGGGCAGAGTGAGCACCCGTTCGGCGCCCGTGGCCTCGATGAGCCGCAGCCACTGGTCCCGGTCGACGTAGGAGGGGCCGCCCTCGCGCAGGCCGTCGGCCGGAGGGGTCATCAGGAACGCCTGCGAGGCGAGGATCCAGGGGTGCTCCCTGGTGGGTTCGGTGAGGACCAGCCAGCCTCCGGGGGCCACGAGTTCGGCGAGCCGCGCGAGCGCGGCCGGGATGTCCCGGGCGTTCTCCAACACGCCGGCGGCCAGGACCACGTCGAAGGAGTTCGGGGCCAGGCCCTGCGCGCGGTGGTCCCGGTCGACGTCGAGGACGCCGAACCGTATTCCGGGTCGTTCGCCGAACCGGGCGCGGGCCTCGGGCAGGAAGAACGGTGCCACGTCGGTGAACAGGTAGTCCACCTCGCTGTCGGTCAGCGCCTCCAGGACCGATTCGGTGGTGCCGCCGGTGCCGGCGCCGGCCTCCAGGACGCGCAGCGGCCGTCCGGCCCCGGCGGTTTCTTCGGCGATCCGCTGGAGCAGCGTGGCCACCGCCCGGTTGAGGTAGCGGGCCATCGCGTTCTCCCGGTACAGCGCCCGGGTGGTGGCGAACCCGCCCTCGGGGTAGAGGAGTTCGAGCGGGTCATGTCGGCCGGCCAGCAGCTCGACGAGGTGCTCGGCGTTGCGGCGCAGGTAGGCGGGGAACTCCGGGGAGCCCAGGTCGGTCGTCCATGCCCGCTCGGCGAGCTCCCAGCGGGCGGCGGCGGTGGCCGCGTCGACCGGGCCGAGGTCGGCGTCGGCGAGGACCGACTCCCAGCGGCGCGCCAGCCAGCGGTGCTTCTCGGCGACGTCCTCGCCGGCCCGGGCCAGGGCGAGCGCCATCGAGGTCAGGACCGCGTGGTCGAGCCGTTCGACGGCGTTCGTGACGGCGGCCCGGTCGAGCCCGGGGACGGCCGCGTCGGCCTCGGCCGAGACCGCCGCCGGGAGGCCCGTGCGCTCGGACTGCGGTTCCCCGATGCGCTCGGGCGGCGGTGCCCCGGTGCGGGCGGCTTCGACGACGCCGAGCAGGCCCTCGCCGTCCACGACCACCCCGGCCGCGGCGACCGCCGGGTGGGCGAGCAGTGCGGCCTCGATCTCGCCGAGCTCGATCCGGTGCCCGCGCAGCTTGACCTGGGTGTCCTCGCGGCCCAGGAACTCGATCTCCCCACCGGGCAGGTAGCGTCCGAAGTCGCCGGTGCGGTAGAGGCGTTGGCCGCCCGCCGGGTGGGTGAGGAAGTGGCGCGCGGTGGTGTCCGGGTCGCCGAGGTACCCCTGGGCGAGGCCCTCGCCGGTGATGTACAGCTCGCCGGGCGTCCAGACCGGGCGGTCCCGCAGGGCCGCGTCCAGGACCCGGAAGCCCTGGTTGGCCAGCGGGCGGCCGTACGGGATGCTGCGCAGGCCGGGTTCGAGGCCGCGGTAGGGGTGGGCGATGGACCAGATGGCGGCCTCGGTGGCGCCGCCGAGGGCGACCACCTCCAGGCCGGGCAGGCGGGCGGTGATCTCGCCGGGGAGGGTGAGCGGCACCCAGTCCCCGGAGAGCAGGGCGAGGCGCAGCGAGGGCAGCTCGAGGCCGGGCTCGGCGTCCAGGTAGGAGGCGAGCATCTGCATCATCGCGGGCACCGAGTCCCAGACGGTGACGCCGTGTTCGGCGATCAGGGCGGCCCAGTGCGACGGGTCGGTGCGGCGCTCGTGCTCCGGCAGGACGAGCGCCCCGCCCGCCGAGAGCGGGCCGAAGACGTCGTAGACCGACAGGTCGAAGCCGAGGTTGGCCAGGCCGAGGACGCGGTCCTGGGCGGTGACGGCGAAGCGCCGGTTGATGTCCGTGACGGTGTTGGCAGCGGCGCGGTGGCTGACCACGACGCCCTTGGGCCGGCCGGTGGAGCCGGAGGTGTAGATCACGTAGGCCGGGGCGTCCGGGTCGCCGCCGTCCGGCAGCGGTGGCGCGAGGGCCGTGAGGCCGTCCACCGCGATGGCGCCCGGCGCGGCCTCGGTCCAGGACTGGGTGAGCACGTGCCGTACGCCCGCGTCCGCCAGGATCGCCTCCCGGCGCAGCGCCGGCTGGACGGTGTCCACGGGCAGGTAGACCGCGCCCGCGAGGAGCGTGCCGAGCACGGCCGCGACCTGCTCGACGCCCTTGTCCATGACGATCGCCACCCGCTCGCCCGGGGTGCAGCCGGCCGCCCGCAGCGCCTCGGCGACGGCGGCGGCGCGCCCGGCGAGCTCGCCGTAGCTCACGGTGCCGCGCGGGCCGATCACGGCGGGCCGCTCGGGGGTGCGGGCGGCCTGGGCGAACACCGCGTGGTGCAGCGGGGCGTCCGGCAGCGGCGCGGCGGTGTCGTTGACCGCCCGCCGCTCCTCGGCCTGCCGGGTGGGAAGCGGGACGACGTCCCCGGAGCCCCAGGGTCGGTCGCCGGCCGCGAGCTCGCGCAGCAGCGACTCGAAGGCGTCGAACATGTCGTCCGCCAGGCCCTCGGGGAAGATGCCCTCGCGGATGTCCCAGTTGACCTGGAGGCCCTCGGCGTCGTCCATGGCCTGGCAGTCGATGAACACCTGCGGGGTCTGGGTGATGCCGAAGCCGTCGAGCCGGCCCTCGGCGCGCCGCTCGGCGGCGTCGTCGCCGAGGCCGATGGCGCTGGTGAAGACCACCGGCATCAGCGCGGCCTCGCGCCCGCGGCGGCGGGCGAGTTCGCGCAGCACCTCGACGCCGGAGCAGAGCCGGTGGTCGAGGTCCTCGAAGAGCCGGCCGCCGAGTGCCCGGGCCCGTTCGGTGAAGGACGCGCCCTGCGTCCAGTCGACGGCGAGCAGGCTGACGGAGGTGAAGTCGCCGACGACCCGGTTCACCTGCGGGTGCAGCGGCAGCCGGTTGAGCACGGTGAGGTTGAGGGTGAACTCCGGTGTGCGGCTCCACCGTTCGAGCACGGCGGCGTACGCGGCGAGCACCGCCGAGGAGGGGGTGAGCCCGCGCTGCCGGGAGCGCTCGCGCAGCGCGTCCCAGGCGGCGGCGTCCAGTCGGAGGAAGCGGCGGCGGAACCGGCCGGGGGTGTCGCGATCGAGCACCGGCAGGTCGGGGGCGGGCGGCAGCCCGTCGATCCGCCCCCACCAGTAGTCGCGGTCGCGCTGGTGGCGGGGCGACTCGCGCAGGGCCCGTTCGGCGAGCAGGTAGTCGCGGAACTCCAGCTCCAGCGCGGGCAGTTCGGCGCCCGGCCGGGCGTGCAGGGTCTCGAACTCGGCGAGCAGCAGCCAGATGCCGGCCCAGTCGGTGATCAGGAAGTCCATGGACACGTGGAGGACGGCCCGCTCGTCGGTGCGGGTGACCCGCAGGTCGAACAGCGGCCACCGGTCGGTCCGGTACACCCGGTGGCCGAAGTCCTCGCGCACCGCCGCGAGTTCCGCCTCGACCAGGTCGCGGTCGGCGCCGCGCAGATCGGCGGCGGGCACCGTCAGGTGCGGGACCTCGGGCAACACCCGCTGGTAGCCCTCGGCCTCGACCACGGCGCGCAGCATGCCGTGCCGCTCGACCAGCCGGTTCCAGGCCCGTTCGGTGCGATGCGGTTCGAGGTCGGGGTAGTTGACCTCCAGGTAGACGTGGCAGGCGACCTTCCCGTGGCCGAAGGCGTCGCCCCGGCCGAGCAGGTAGGCGGCCTGCACGTCGGTGAGCGGGAACGGCTCGGTACGGGAATCCGGATCGGGGACGATCGCGGGCGCGGCGTGCTGCTCGGCCAGGTGCGCGAGGACGGCCTCCTTGCCGGCCCTGAGTCGGGCCAGCAGCTCCGGGGTGAGCGCGCCCTTGGGTGCCCGGTACCGGAGTTGGCCCGCATCCTCCCACAACTGCACTCCAGCGTGCTGGAGTTCGGCGATCAGCTCGTTGACGTTCATGCGTGCTTGGCCTCTTCGGGTCGCGGGGCGATGTTGGCGTTGAACCGGAACACGTTGTCCGGGTCAAGGGCGGTCTTGAGCCGGACCAGCCGCTCGTGGGCCTCGGGCCCGTAGGCGGCGCGCACCCACTCCGGCTCGGGGTCGGGCAGCAGGTTGACGTACGGGCCCCGGGTGACCGGCTGCAGGGCTCGCCAGCCGTCCCGGGCCGGGCGCAGGTGGGCGGGGCTGTCCGGGTCGCCGTACCACTGGGCGCAGATCTCGGCGAACCAGGCGGCGTCCCGGTGGGTGAAGGCGGTCGGTCCGGCGGGGGCGCGGCCGATGGCGCCGCCCAGGGCGCCGAGCACCACCGAGAAGTTGGGCCCGGCGGTGGCCCAGCGGGCGAGCAGGTCGTCGATGGTGTGATCGGAGAGCTCTGTCAGCAACTCGCCCCGGTTGTAGACCTGTTGACGGGTGACATCGGGCGGGGACGGCAGGAGGCGCTGGTAGGCGGTGTACGTCATCGGGCGGATGCCGTCCGCGACCGGTGCGGGGTCGCCGTGGCGCAGCGGGCCGAGCACCTCGTCGGTTCGGGCGGGATCGCCGAACCAGGTCGGGATCAGCACCAGCGAGCGTTCGAAGTGCAGGTGCTCGGGGACGAACGGCAGCGGCGGGGCCGTCCAGAGCAGCATGATCAGTGAGGCGTCGTCGGGGGCGGTGGCCAGCCAGTCCCGGGCGGTGCGCAGCGCGGCCGGGGCGTGCGCGGCCGGGTGGACCAGCGGCCCGGCCACCACCCCGGCCACCGGGTGAAGCCGGAAGCCGAACCGGACGACGACGCCGAAGTTGCCTCCGCCTCCGCGCAGGCCCCAGAAGAGTTCCGGGTGCTCGGTCGCGCTCGCCCGCAGTTGCCGGCCGTCGGCGGTGACCAGGTCGAAGAAGACGGCGTTGTCGCTGGTCAGCCCGTACCGGCGGGAGAGGTCGCCGATGCCGCCGTTGAGGGTGTGGCCGGCGATGCCGACGTCGGGGTTGCGCGGTCCGGGCAGGGCGAGGCCGTGGCGCTGGGTGGCGGCGTCGAACTCGCCCCAGGTGACGCCGGGTTCGGCGGCGGCCAGGCGGGTGCGGGGATCGACCTCGATCCGTTTCATGCCGCCGAGGTCGACGACCAGCCCGCCGTCGCAGGTGCCCCAGCCGGCGACGTTGGCGCCGCCGCCGCGCACCGCGACCGGCAGGCCGTGGTGGCGGGCGTGCTCCAGTGCCACCAGGACGTCGGCCGCGTCGGCGCAGCGGGCGATGGCCGCCGGGCGCCGGTCGGCGCGGGCGTTGCGCACCCGGCGGGCCTGCTCGTAGTCGGGGTCGGTGGGGGTGGTCAGGTGCATCGGGGGCTCCGCTCGAAGACCGCGCCGTGGACGTCGGCGGGGTGGATCTCGTGCTGCAGGCCGGTGAGCCGGACCGCCAGGACGCCGGTGCGGTCGGCCGGTTCGGCGGCCAGCCGGGTATCGGTTCCGGCCAGCGCGTCGAACGCCTCGCGGTCCTGCCGGGCGACGCCGAAGCGCACCCGGGCCACGCCGAGGGCGCCGTTGGGGTGGCTGACCGCGGGCGGCCGCTGCGGCGGGTCGTACTGGGAGACGAGGAACGGGAGCCGGGCCGGGGCCGGGGTGAGGAACTGGTACCGCACCCGGGAGCCGTCCGGCGTGCGGCGGCGACCCTTCATCACCCGCGAGCCGGGGATCCCGGTCTCGCGCAACGCCTGGTGCGCGCCCGTCAGTTCGGCGCCGTCGGTCTCCAGTGCGACGTCCCGCCAGCCCTCGCCTCCGGCTGCCCAGCGGGCCAGCCGCCGACCGGCCGGGGTGCCGTTGACGAGACCGAAGGGCAGGCTCAGGAGACCGAAGCGCCTCGGCAGTTCGAAGAGCTCGATGAACGGCCCGGACTCGAACCAGATGAGGGCGTTGTGGGCCTTGTCCGGCGCGCTTCCCCAGGTCACGGTGAACCCGACGGCGGTGAAGTCCGCGACGGCGGAGTGGATGTCGCTTACCTTGCAGAGAATGTGACTGCACCTCAGATCGAGCGTCATGGTGTGCGGCTCCGGGCGGTTCTGGCCGCGAACAGGCGCTGCCCGAGAGGGCCCAGCGGGTGGTCCTCGGCGGGGAGCGTGCGGACTTCCGGGATCCCGGCGCCCGCCAGGACGTCGAGCCACTGTTCGCGGGAGAGGAAGGTGGTGCCCGAGGCCAGTCGGGCGTCCTGCGCGGCGGTCATCATGAACGCCTGCGAGGCGAGGATCTCCAGGTGCTCCCTGGTCGGTTCGGTGATCAGCAACCAGCCGCCGGGGACGAGGAGTTCGTTCAGCGAGCGGACGGTCGTGCCGGTGTTCCGGGCATTGTTCAGCACCCCGGCCGCGATCACCACGTCGAAGGAGCCCAGATCCTGTCCACCCGGCGGCCGGTCGATGTCGTACGTGCCGTAGCGCACCCACGGCAGCCGGGCGAACCGCCGACGGGCCGGCTCCAGGAAGAACCGGGACACGTCGGTGAACAGGTAGTCCACCCGGGCGTCCGGCTCGCCGGAGAGCGCCGCCACCACCGCCTCGGTGGTCGCCCCCGTCCCGGCGCCGACCTCCAGCACCCGCAGGGGCTTGCCGTGGCCGAGGGCGATCCGCCGGACGGCCGTGGCCACGGCGGTGTTGAGGTAGCGGGCGGTCACGGTGTCGCGGTACACGGCGTCCGCGAGCTCGGTCCGCCCCTCGGGGAAGAGCAGCAGCGTCGCCTGCTGCGCGCCGGTGAGCAGCGCGGGCAGCCGTTCGGCGTTCAGCCGCAGGTAGTCGACGAACCCGGCGCCGCCCAGCCCGTCCTTCCAGAGCCCGGCGGCCCGGTCCCAGGCGCGGGCGGTGGCGGCCGCCTCGGCCGTACGGGTCCCGGTGAAGCGCCCGCCGTCCCGGGTGAGCCACCCGCGCTCGGCCAGGACGGTCAGCCATCGCCCGACGAGGACGTGGTGGGCAGGTGCGACGCCGTCGAGCAGGTCCTCGGCGGTGTGTCCGGGCCCGCCGGGCAGCAGCAGACCCCGGTCCTGGAAGGACTGCAGCATCGCGGCGAGCACCGCCTCGTCGAGGTGGCGGACGAACTCCTCGGCCTGGCCGGGCACGACGTGCCGGGCTTGCGGATCGGCGGCGTCGGCGGCGGCCCGGACCACGCCGTCCAGCGTCGGCGCTCCGGCGTCCTCCACCGGCCACAGGTCGCCCACCGGCAGCGGCTCGTGGCGCTGCCCGGGCCGGAGCGCGGGGTAGCCGAGCCGGGCCGTGACGTCCTGCCACATCCGGGTCAGCGCCAGGTGGTACTGCTCCGGCCGCTCCGCGCCGGGCTCGCCGAGCACCGCCGCCCGCAGCGCGAGCAGGTCCGCCCCGATCGCGGCGGGCCAGTCGGCGCCCAGCGCGTCCCGGTAGCGCGGCGGCTCGGCCGGGCCGAGGACGGTCGTGGTGGGCTCGGCCAGGTGGCCGGTGCCGGGCCCGTCGAAGTCGAAGCGTTCCTTCACCGCGCCGGGGATGTGCAGGCGCGGGCTCCACAGCACCGGCCCGTGCGGGTCGGTCAGGGTGAGACTGCCCGCCGCCGTGCCCAGGGTCACCCGGTGCAGGAGGTGCACGTGGTTGTCGGGGTCCGCCGGGTCCACCTCGTTCTGCACCCGCAGGGTGGCGGGCACGCCGCCGACCGTGCCGGTGAGCAGCCCGAACGGCCCCTGCGAGGGCAGCGCTTCCAGCTTCCAGGGGCGGAGCGTGCCCAGCGCGTCCCCGAGGAGGTGCACCAGCGGGAACGCGACCTGCACCGAGCAGGCGGCGTCCAGGTACAGCGCGGGCCGCCGCTCCAGCAGCCGCCGGGCCGCCGTGGTGAACCGCCGTACGGCGGGCAGCCGGACGTACAGGTCGCCCAGCCGGTACCGCACGCCCCGGCGGTGGGCCTCGCGCAGGCAGGCGGCCAGGTCGTCGTGGTGCACCGGCTGCTCCTGGAGGACGTGGACGCCCCGGCCGAGCAGCTTCAGCGCCAGCACCGTGCCGACGCCGCCCATCGCGCCCGAGCGCACCACCACGCAGGCGAGGTCGATGTCGCCCGGCAGCCCGTCCGGATCGGTGTACAGCGGCACCCCGTACCGGCGCGCGCACTCCACCGAGCGCTCACCGCCGCGCGCCAGCACCCCGGCGATCTCGAACTCCTCCGGCAGCGCGGCGAGTGCGGCCAGGTAGAACTGGCCGAACGTCGTCCCGCACACCACCACCCGCAGTCGACGGCCGGTCACAGTGCCCCCTCCTCTTCCACGGCCAGCTCGGCCGCCGTCCCGTCGGCCACCGTCAGTACGACCCCCGGTACCCGCCGCAGCCGCGCGACGGCCATGAGCGGGTCGAGCACCGCGTCCGCGCGGTGCACCCCGGGCGGCACCTCGCCGCGCAGGACCGCCAGGGCGGCCACCGCCGTTGCGGCGCCCGTCAGTTCGGAGATCCCCGGTGCGCGCAGCACCGCCGTGCGGCTGACCGTGCGGCCCCAGGCCACCCCGTCGAGCTGGGCCAGCAGCACGGCGTACGGGCTGCGCCCGGCGAGGTCCAGCGCCGTCGCCCGGCACAGCGCCGTGACCGCGTCCGCCCGGTCGAGCGTGCGGGCCGCGTCGAGGGCGGCGGTGAGGTGTTCGCCGTCGAGCGCGGTGAACCAGCGGCCGTGGTCGAGCCCGAGGTCGCGGGCCACCCGTTCGCCCTCGCCGTCCAGGTACGGCAGCACGGTGACCGGGCGCGGCAGGTACGGCAGGCGCTGCCCGGCGGCCCGGGCCAGTGCGCCCGGGCGGCGGGCGCCGTCGGCCCAGGCGGCCGACGGCTCGCTGTCGTCGCCGAGGACACCGTGCAGGTAGTCCTCGGCACCGGTCGCCGTGAACGCGTCCAGCACGGCCGCGTGGGCGGTGAGTCGGTGGACCTCGGCGAAGTCCTGCCGGGCCAGCCAGCGCGGCAGCAGCCCGGACAGGCCGGGCAGCGCACCGGCCGCGAACACGGCGGCGCGGCCGGTCGCGGCGAGCGTGTCCAGGCCCTCGGCCGCCCCGGCGTCCACGTGGTGGGCCCCGGCCGCGAGGGCCGCCCGGGCCACCCGGACGGCGGTGCGGTGCGACGGTCCCGCGCAGTGCACGACCAGCGCGCACCCGTCGACGAAGGCCGCCAGCGACGCATCGTCCCCGACGTCCACCCGGGCGGCCTCCGCCCCCGGGCCGAGGTCGGCGGCCAGCAGGGCGGCGCGTTCCCCGTCCCGCGCGCCGATCCGCAGCGGCCCGGCTCCCCAGGCCGCCAGCAGCCGGGCGGCCTGGGTCCCGACGGCGCCGTAGCCGCCGATGATGCCGATCACAGAGCTTCCTCTCTCGGGTCGTTGAGTAGGGCCGTACCGTTCACAGCGCGCCTTCTTCGACGTCCGCCAACTGGGCGAGCTCCTCCGCCACCACGGCGGCGACCTGGGCGAGGCCCGGGCCGGCGAAGATGCGGCGCAACGGCAGCTCGACGGCGAAGCGCTGCCGTACCCGGGTGATGAAGCGGGTGGCGAGCAGGCTGTCGCCGCCCAGCTCGAAGAAGCCGCGCCGTCGGCCGACCTCCGGGATGCCCAGCAACTCCCGCCACATCGCGGCGAGTTCGCACTCCATTTCGCCCTCCGGCGGCTCGTCGGGGCCGAGTTCCCCGCCGCCGTCGGCCAGCACCGCCGCGACCGCCCTGCGGTCGACCTTGCCGTTGGCGCTCAGCGGCAGCCACGGCAGCACCTCGATCCGCTCGGGCACCATCGGGCCCGGCAGCAGGCCCGCGAGGTGCTCGCGCAGCGCCGCCGGGTCGGGAACCGCCGCGTCCTGCGGGCGTTCGGCCCACAGCAGGTCCATGAACGAACCGCCCACCGGCCGGTGACCGGCCCCGCTCAGCCCGGCGCGCGCGAAGAGCTCCGCCCAGCGCTCCCCGGGGAGCATCGGCGAACCGGCCAGGCGCCGCTCGCGGTCGAAGCCGTCGTAGCCGCGGTCGAGCAGGCCCGCCGTCAGCAGGGCCACCGGCGTCAGCGCGGCGCGCTCCACCGCGAGCAGCCGCCCGCCCGGCCGGGCCAGCAGCGCGGCCAGCGCCGGGCCCTGCCCGGGCTCCGGGTGGCGGTGCAGCACGTTGGCGGCCAGCACCACGTCGAAGCCGTACCGCAGGTCGTCCGGGACCGTCGTGCCGGGCAGCAGGAGGCAGACGGTCTCGTGCGGCAGCGCCTCCAGCCGCCCGGCCGCCGTGGCGACCAGGCCGGGGGCGGCGTCCAGCAGGGTGTAGCGCACCTGGTCCGGGCCGATCAGGCCGAGCAGCCGCTCGGCGGTCCGGCCGTCCCGCCCGGCGAGCTCGGCCACCTCGACGGGTCGGCCCAACGCCTCGGACAGGTCGGCGAGTTGAGCGGCGATCTCGTCGAGCGCCAGGGCCGTCCCCGGATCGTGGTCGGCCAGGCAGGCCGGGGCGAGGACGTCGTCGTCCAGCAGCGCCGCCGGGTCGACCCGGCCCGCGAGGATCTCGCGGTAGTCGCCGAGCCGTTCCAGCAGCCTGCGGTGCGCCCGGGCGATCAGTGCGCCGTACGCGTCCGCCCCCGCCCGGGGAGCCTCGCGCAGCAGCGCGGAGGCCAGCTCGGGGCCGGCCAGGTAGCGGCCCCCCTCCTCGGCCAGCACCTTCCGCTCGACCAGCAGCCCCAGCCACAGCCGCAGCACCGCACGGTGCTCGTCCACCGCGTCCAGGCGCGCCACCAGGTCCTCGAACCGCCAGGCCGTCCCCTCCCCGAGGGCGTCCAGGCCGAGCAGCCGGGCCAGCACCGCGCTCGCGGCGTCCGCCTCCAGCTCCCACGCGCCCGCCCGGGCCACGGCCACCTCGGTCGGCACGCCGACGTCACCGGGCGCCGCGCAGGTGCGGACGGCCGCCGGGACGGGCACCACGCCCGCCACCAGCCTGCGGCCCGTCCCCTCACCGACCACCGCGGCGACCGCCCGGCCCACCCCCGGGCCGGAGCGCAGTGCGGACTCGATCTCGCCCAGTTCGATCCGGTGGCCGCGCAGCTTCACCTGCTGGTCGGCCCGGCCGAGGAACTCCAGCGTGCCGTCCGCCCAGTACCGCCCGAGATCCCCGGTGCGGTACCAGCGCTCGCCCGCGTGGGCGACGAAGCGCCGCGCCGTCAGCTCGACGGCGCCCCGGTAGCCGCGCGCCACGCCCGCGCCGCCGATCCAGAACTCGCCCGGCACGCCGTCCGGGCAGTCCCGGCCGAGCGCGTCCACCACCCGGAAACGCTGGCCGCGCAGCGGACGGCCGTACGGCACGGAGCGCCAGGCCGGGTCCACCCCGGCCACCTCGAAGCAGTTGGACCAGATCGCCGCCTCGGTCGCCCCGCCGAGCGCCACGAACCGGCACTCGGGGCGCAGCGCGGCCAGTCGGACGGGCAGGTCCAGCCCGACCCAGTCGCCGGAGACCAGCGCCAGGCGCAGCGGCTCGGGCGCCTCGGCGGCCTCGGCCACCGTCAGCAGCATGTCCAGCAGGGCCGGCACGGTGTTCCACACCGTCACCCCGTGCCGGCGCACCAGCTCCAGCCACCGCCGGGCGTCGCGCCGGTCCTCCTCGCCGATCAGCACGACCGCCCCGCCCGCCGACAGCGGGCCGAACACGTCGTACACCGACAGGTCGAAGTCGAGCGCGGACACCGCGAGCGTCCGGTCCCGCGCGGCGAGGCCGAAGCGCTCGTTGACGTCCGTGACGGTGTTCGCCGCCGCCCGGTGGGTGATCTCCACGCCCTTCGGCTCACCCGTGGAGCCCGAGGTGAAGATGACGTACGCCAGGTCGTCGGGCGACGCCTGTGACACGGCGGCGGGTTCGGCCGCCTCGGCCTGCCGCAGCACCTCCTCGGTCACCGCCAGCCGCGCCCCGGCCACGCCGACGATCCGCTCGCGCCGCGCCGCCGGCTGGTCCACCCCGAGCGGCAGGTACGCCGCGCCGGTGGCCAGCACACCCAGCACCGCCACCAGCTGCTCCGGCCCCTTCGGCAGCGTCACCGCCACCAGTTCACCGGGCCCCGCCCCCCGCTCCCGCAGGACGGTGGCCACCCGCAGCGCCCGCCGCGCCAGCTCGCCGTACGTCAGCGACCCGTCCTCGCCCCACACCAGCGCGGTGCGCCCGGGTTCCTCGGCGGCCAGGCGGAAGAACTCCGCGTGCAGCAGCCGGTCCCCGGCGCCCGCGCCGGTCGCGTTGACGGCCGCCCGGGTGCGCAGCTGCGCCTCGGGCAGCAGGTCGGGCCCCTCGCCGCGCCAGTCGGACCCGGCCTCGCCGAGCCAGTCGACCAGCCGCCGGTAGGCCGCGAACATCTCGTCCACCAGCCCGTCCGGGAACAGCCCGTCGACCACGTCCCAGGTCAGCCGCACGCCGCCGTCGGCGGTCTCGGTGACCTGGTGGTCCAGCCAGACCTGCGGCGTCTGCGAGACGCCCCAGACCGGCGCGGTGAACGGCCCCTCGGCCGGCTCGCCGCCGACACCGAGCGCACTGGTGAACACCACCGGCATGGTGGTCTCCGGCTCGCCGGTGAACCGGGCGAGCTCCCGCAGCACCTCGACCGCCGACACCTCCCGGTGGTCCAGCCCGCGCCACAGCTCCCGCTGCACGCGACGGGCCGCCGCCAGCCGGCTCTCGCCGGGCTCGGGGCGGGAGGGCACCAGCACCAGCGAGGTGAAGTCGCCCATGACCAGGCCGATGTCCGGGTGCACGTCGCGGCGGTCGAACAGGGTGAGGTTGACGGTCAGGTCCGGGCGGGCGCTCCAGCGGCCCAGCACCTCGGCGAACGCGGCCAGCAGCACCGCCGACGGGGTCAGCCCGTGCTCGCGCGCCCGCTCGGCCACCGGCCGCCACCGCTCGCCGGGGACCAGGGCCTCCCGGCGGGAGAACCGCGGCCGGCCGATCTCCGCCGGATCCATCGCGAGCGGCAGCTGCGGGCCCGGCGGCAGGACGGGCAGCTGCTCCGCCCAGTACGCCCGGGCGGCGGCCAGCTCCTGCGGCGCGGGCGCGGAGCCCAGCACGTAGTCGCGGAACGAGACGTCCACCGGCGGGAGTTCGGCGTCCGGGTGCTCGTAGAGGGCGCCGAGCTCGCCGTAGAAGCGCAGGATGCTCAGCGCGTCCAGCACGATGTTGTCCATGCCGATGCCGAGGCGGGTGCGCCCGCCCGCGCGGACGGCGCGGATCGCGAACAGCGGCCAGCAGCCGGGGTCGAACACCTGGTGCGAGGCAGCCTCGCGCAGCTCGGCGAACGCGGCCTCCGGATCGTCCCCGGCCTCGGTGACCGGGAGGGTGAACCGGGGCACCTCGGCGAGGATCCGCTGCTCGCCGCGCTCGTCGACGACCGCGCGCAGCATCTCGTGCCGGGCGACCAGCCGGTTGACGGCCTCCTCCAGACGGACCGGGTCGAGGTCCGGCACCTCGTACTCGCGGTAGTAGTGGCAGCCGGTGCCGCCGAGCGTGAAGCCCTCGCCGCGGCCCAGCCAGTACGCGCGCTGGACGTCCGTCAGCGGGAACGGGTCGTGCCGCCGCGCCGGGTCGGCCGCGAGCGCCGCGCTCTGCGGTCCGGCCTCCAGCGGACGCAGCGTCGCCGCGAAGTCGGCCAGCACCGGGTGGGCGAACAGCTCGGACAGCCGCACGCCCGCGAATCCCGCCGCCCGCAGCCGCCCGATCAGCCGGGTGGCGAGCAGCGAGTCGCCGCCGAGCGCGAAGAAGTCGTGTTCACGGCCGATCACCTCGACGCCCAGCACCTCGGCCCAGACGGAGGCTGCCCGCTGCTCCGCCTCGCCGGCCGGTGGGGTCACCTGTGTACGGCCGGGCAGCTCGGCGGCGGCCAGCACCCGGCGCAGGAGCCCGCGGTCGATCTTGCCGTTGGCGGTCAGCGGCAGGCCCGGCAGGACGGCGATCCGCTCGGGGACCATCGGCGCGGGAAGCACGTCCCGCAGGTGTTCGCGCAGGGCAGCCGGGGTCGCGCCGTCGCGCAGCGCGCCGACGGTGGCCAGCGCCGACCAGTCGGCGGGCGGCTGCGCCCGGTCGTCGGTCACGGCCGCGGCGATCCGGCCGTCCGCGCAGACCACCGCGACGCCCCGGGCCACGCCCGGGAAGGCCGTCAGCGCGGTCTCGATCTCGCCGAGTTCGATCCGGTGGCCGCGCACCTTGACCTGGTGGTCGGCCCGGCCGAGGAACTCCAGGGTGCCGTCGGGCCGGTAGCGGGCGCGGTCGCCGGTGCGGTACCAGCGCACGCCGTCCAGTTCGGTGAAGCGCTCGGCGGTGCGGTCGGGGTCCCCCCGGTAGCCGCGCGCTACGCCGGCGCCGCCGATCCACAGCTCGCCGGGGACGTGGTCGGGGCGGTCCCGCCCGAGCGGGTCGACCACCCGGCAGACGACGTTCTCCAGCGGGGTGCCGTACGGCACGGTCGCCCAGTCGGCGGGGACCTCGCGGACCTCGCACCAGGTGGAGTGGACGGCGGTCTCGGTGGTGCCGCCGAGCGCGGCGAACCGGCACCGCGGGGCGAGGGCCGCGAGCCGCGCCGGCAGGTCGAGCGGCACCCGGTCGCCGCCGAGCAGGACGGCTCTGAGGCTCGTCAGCGGCCGGTCCGCCGCGGTGACCAGCATGTCCAGCAGCGCGGGCACGCAGTTGACCACCGTGGCGCCGTGGCGGGCCGCCAGGTCGACCCACGCGGTGGCGTCCCGGCGGTCCGGCTCCTCGACGCAGACCACCGCGCCGCCGGCCGACAGCGGGCCGAAGACGTCGTACACCGAGAGGTCGAAGTCCAGGGCGGACAGTGCCAGCGTGCGGTCGGAAGAGCCGATCGTCAGGCGGGAGTTGAGGTCCTCGACGGTGTTCATCGCGGCGGCGTGGGTGAGTTCGACGCCCTTGGGCTCGCCGGTGGAGCCGGAGGTGTGGATGACGTACGCGAGGTCGCCGTCGCCCCCGGGCACCGGGGCGGGCAGGGGCTCGGTGCCGGCGGGGACGGCGATCTCCTCGACCACCAGGCGGATTCCGGCGGAGCGGTGGATGCGCTCGCGGCGGGCGGCGGGCTGGTCGACGCCGAGCGGCAGGTAGGCGGCGCCGGTGGCCAGTACGGCGAGGACGGCGACGACCTGGTCGGGGCCCTTGGGCAGAGTGACCGCGACCAGCTCGCCCGGCCCGGCGCCGCGGGCGCGCAGGTGTCCTGCCAACGCGAGGGCCCGCTCGGCGAGTTGGCCGTAGTCGAGGATGCCGTCGGTGCCCCACAGCAGGGCGGGGGCCTTCGGGCGGGTGGCCGCGTGCGCGAAGAACCCGTCGTGCAGCCGGGCACCGGTGCGGGGCGCGCGGGTGTCGTTCGTCCGGGCGCGCACGGCGAGTTGGGCGTCCGGCAGGAGCGCGGGGACGGCGGCGGACCAGGCGGCCGCGTCGGCGGTCAGCCGGTCGAGCAGGCCGCTGTAGGCGGCGAACATCGCGTCGAGGACGCCGGGGGCGAAGGCGTCCTCGCGGGCGTCCCAGTTGACCAGCAGACCGCCGCCGACCTCGGTGACCTGGGCGTCCAGCCAGACCTGCGGGCCCTGCGAGATGATCCAGGACGCCTCGCCGAACGCCTCCCGCACCGCCGGTGCGAACAGCTCGCCGAGACCGAGCGCGCTGGTGTAGACGACCGGGGCGAGGACCTGCTCTCCGTGCAGCCGGGACAGGTCGCGCAGCACCTCGACGCCGGAGTGCCCGGCGTGTGCGGCGTCCTCGTGGAAGCGCCGCTGCAGGCGCAGCGCCCGCTCGGCGAAGGTGCCCGGGGTGGAGCCGTCCCAGGCGAGCAGCACGGAGGAGGTGAAGTCGCCCACCAGCTCGCCGACTTCGGGGTGCAGCGGGGCGCGGTCGAAGAGCGGGAGGTTGAGCAGGAGGTCCGGTTCGGCGCTGAACGCGGTCAGCGTCTCGGCGAACACGGCGGCCAGGGCCATGGCCGGCGTCAGGCCGTGCCGCCTGGCGTGCGCTTCGAAGCGCTCCAACTCGTGGGTGTCCAGCAGGCGGTGGCGGCGCAGCACGGTGGTCGCGGCGGAGCCGTGCGCGTTCGGGGTCAGCGGCAGCGCCGGTGCGGCGGGCAGGTCGGGCAGGCGGGCGTGCCAGTGGGCGCGGTCGGCCTCGCGGGCGGCCGGGTCGGCGGCGGCGGCGCGGTCGGCGAGGTAGCGCGGGAAGCTGTAGCCGAGGGTGGGGAGTTCGCGCTCCGGCTCGGTGTAGGCCCGGGCGAGGTCGGCGAGCAGGACGCGCAGGCTGAGCGCGTCGGCGGCGACCATGTCGAGGTTGAGGTGGAGTCTGGTCCCGCCGGCCCGGACGGCGTCCGGCAGCAGCGTGAGCCGGACGTCGAGGACCTCCCCGGCGGCGATGTCCAGGGTGCGGTGGGAGAGACATCGGCGCAGCTCCGCGAGTTCCGCCTCGGCCTCGGCGGCGCCGCGTTCCCGCAGGTCGTGCACGCGCAGCCCGGGCCAGGCGGCCTGCGGGGCGATCCGCTGCCGGCCGTCGTCGAGGACGTGCACCCGGAGCATGCCGTGCCGGGCGAACACGGCCAGGACCGCGGCCTCCAGCCGCTCCGGGTCCACCCCGGTTCCGTCGAACTCGTGGTAGAAGTGCGCGGCCACTCCGCCGAGTTGCTGCCCGTCGGCGCGCCCGACCCAGTAGGCGTGCTGCATCAGCGCCAGGTCGAAGGGGGCGTCCTCCTCGACGGCGGCCGGCTCGGCCGCCGTGGGGGCGTCGGCGGTGCGGCGCCGGTCGACCAGGGCCTGCCAGGCGGCGAGGGTGGGTTCGGCGGCGAGTTCGGCGAAGCCCAGGTGGATACCGGCCCGGTTGAGGTCCCCGGCCAGGCGCATCATCGTCAGCGAGTCGAGCCCCAGCTCGATCAGGTTGGCGTCGGGGGCGATGGAGCGGGCGCTCAGGTCGAGCAGTTCGCCGACCGCCTTGGGGAGATCGACGGCGGCCGCCGCGCGGTCGTGCGACACGTGGAGGTCCTTCCTCGGGCAGGGGGGCGGACCACGGAGACGTGGCGTGACCGTGGTGTGGTCATCATTAATAGCATTGAAAACCATTTCCATCTAGTGCTAGCGTCCCCACTGTCTCCAGTAGGTCGCGAGGAAGGGGCGGGAATGGCTGATGCAACGTCAGGAGCACTATCCAGCAAGGGAGATGAGGTGAGCGAGGTGCCCTCCGGCGTGCGCTCGACGCGAGCCTGGACCACCGCCGTCACCTCACTCGCGGCCGCCATGATGACCCTCGACATCACCGTCGTGAACGTCGCGATGCCCCGGATCGGCGCCGATCTCGACGCCTCGCTGGACGCCCTCCAGTGGATCGTCAACGCCTACACGCTGACCTTCGCCGCCCTCCTGCTCACCGCCGGCTCGGTCTCCGACCGCATCGGCCGCAGGAAGGTCTTCCTGGCCGGCGTCGCCGTCTTCACCGCGGCCTCCGCCGCCTGCGCGCTCGCCCCCGACGCCGGGGTGCTGATCGCCTCCCGGGCCGTCCAGGGCGCCGGCGGCGCCATGGTCCTCGGCACCTCGCTCGCCCTCATCGCCGGCGCCTACGAGGGCGCCCCCGCCCGGGCCCGTACCGGCGCGGTCGGCCTCTACACCGCCGGTGCGGCCGTCTCCGCCGCCCTCGGGCCCCTGGTCGGCGGCGCGATCACCGAATGGCTGAGCTGGCCCTTCCTGTTCGCCGTGAACGTCCCCGTCGGCCTGCTGATCCTCCTCGGCGCCGTCCGCAAGGTGCCGGAGAGCGTCGACCCCGGCGCGTCCGGCCGGATCGACCGGGCGGGCGCCGTCCTCGCCGTCCTCGCCCTGTTCGCGCTCAACTACGGCCTGCTGACCGGCTCCGAGCACGGCTGGGCACGGGCGGACGTGGCCGGATCGCTCGGCGCCGGGGTGGTGCTGACGGCCGCCTTCGCCCTCGTGCAGTGGCGGCTCGGCGAGCGCGCCATGCTCGACCTGAGGCTGTTCGCCATCCCGACGTTCAGCGGAGCGGTGCTGCTCAGCTTCGCCGCCCGGATCTTCAGCTTCGGCCTGCTGCCGTTCCTCACCCTGTGGCTCGGCGGCATGCTGGGTCTCTCCCCGTTCCGGATCGGCCTGGTGCTGCTCGCCCAGTCCGTCGCGCTGCTGCTCGCCGCGCCCGTCGGCATGCTGCTCGCCCGGAAGGCCCCCGTCCCGGTGGTCCTGGCGCTCGGCATGCTGCTGGTCGCCGCCGGGATGTTCACCGCCGTCGGCATCGGCCCGGCCGACGGCTGGACGGCCGTCCTCCCGATGCTGATCCTGCTGGGCGCGGGCGCCGGCCTGACCCTGCCGCACCTGCTCGACCTCGCCGTCGGGGTCGTCCCCGCCGCCCGGGCCGGGACGGCCTCCGGCGCGGCCAACAGCTTCTTCCCGCTCGGTACGGCCTGCGGCGTCGCCCTCTTCGGCGTCGTCCTGTCCCAGCGGGCCGACGCGGAGCTCTCCCCGGGCGCGCTCGCCGCCCTCGGCGTCCCGGCCTCGGACTCCGGCCGGGTCCACGAGCTGGTCACCGCAGGCCAGTTCGACGCGATGGCCGAGCCCTACGCGGGACCTGCCCGTGAGCAGGTCCTCGCCCTCGCCCACTCCGCGTACACGGACGCCCTGTCCTCGATCTTCCTGATCGCCGCCGTCGCGGCCCTGCTGGCCGCCGGGGCCGCCCTGGTCCTGGTCCGCCCGCGGGACGCCGTCGCGTAGCCCCGTCGCGCTGGTTCGTCGCGCTGGCCCGTCGTGTCGCGCCGACGCCTGTGCCCGGCCGCCCCCGAGAGGGCGGCCGGGCACAGGCGCGTGCCCCGCACGGTCAGCTCCGCAGTCGCTCCACGACGGCCGCTACGACGGCGGCCGGCTGCTCGGAGAGGTAGAAGTGGCCGCCGGGGAAGGCCAGGAGGTCGAAGCCGCCATCGGTCCAGGCGTCCCAGCCCTGCGCCTCCTCGGTGGTGAGCTCCTCGTCCCCGGTGCCGACGAAGGCGGTGACGGGGCAGGGGAGGAACCCTCGGGGCCGGGCCGGGTACGTCTCGATGAGCCGGTAGTCGCCGCGGACGGCCGGGAGGACCAGGGCGCGGACCTCGGGGAGCGCCAGCAGCTCGGCGGAGGTGCCGCCGAGACGGGCGAGTTCGGCGCAGAGCGCGTCGTCGTCCCGGAGGTGGACGGTGCCGCCGTGGTGGAACTGCGGCGCCTCGCGGGCGGAGACGAAGAGGCGCACGGGCGGGCGGTGGCCCCGCCGCAGCATGTGCAGGGCCAGTTCGTGGCCGACCGCCGCGCCCATGCTGTGCCCGAACAGCGCCCAGGGCCGGTCGAGCAGGGGGCCGAGGGCCGAGGCGAGCCCGGCCACCAGGGCGGGCAGGTCGGCGGGCAGGGGTTCGTCGATCCGGTCCTCGCGGCCCGGCATCCGGACCGCCAGCAGCTCGACGTCCGGCGGCAGGAACGCGGCCCAGGAGCGGTAGAGGCCGGGCGAGCCGCCGGCGTGCGGAAGACAGAACAACCGGACCGCGGCTGCGGGCCGGGGCTGCGGGCGGCGCAGCCAGCGGGTGGAGGTCATGGCGCGGTTCCTCGGGGGTCGGAGACGAGGGCTGGCAGGCCGGGCGCGGCGGCCAGCAGGGCGGCGGTGACCGGGTCGGCCGGAGCGGCGAGCACCCGCTCCACCGTCCCCGCCTCCCGGATCGTGCCGTCGGCCAGCACCGCGAGGTGCCCGCCCAGGCGCGCGGGCACGGTGAGGTCGTGGGTGACGACGACCATCGCGACGCCCGACTCCCGGCGCAGCTCGTCGAGCAGGGCGAGCACGGTGGCCGCGGTCGGCGGATCGAGGGCGCTGGTGGCCTCGTCGCACAGCAGCACCTCCGGACCGGCCGCCAGCGCACGGGCCAGCGCGACGCGCTGACGCTGCCCGCCGGAGAGCCCGGACGGGTACCGCTCGGCGTGCTCGGGCGTCAGGCCGACGCGTTCCAGGAGGCGGCGCACCTCGGCCCGGACGGCCGCCGCGTCCAGCTCGGGCCGGTACAGCCGCAGCGGGCGGGCGAGGGCCGCGCCCACCCGGTGGCGGGGGTTGAGCGAGTCCTGCGGGTCCTGCGGGACGAGCTGGAGGCGGCGCAGCTGCGCCCGCCCCCGGGCCCTCACCCCGGGAGCGACCGGCTCGCCGCCGAGCCGCAGTTCACCGGTCCACTGGGAGTGCAGCCCGGTGAGGCAGCGCAGCAGGGTGGTCTTGCCGCCGCCGGACGGGCCGACCACGCTCAGGCAGTCGCCGGGGGCGAGCGCGAGGTCGATGCCGTCGAGGACGGTGGTGTCACCACGCCGGGCGGTGAGGCCGGTCAGCTCCAGCACGGGGGCACCGGAGGCGGCCACCGCCTTGGGCGGCGCGGTGACCCGGACCGAGTCGACCAACAGTTTCCCGGCGGCGCTCGCGGGCCGCGCCAACACCTGGGCGACCGGGCCGCGTTCGACGACCCGCCCGCCGTCGAGCACCGCGACCTCGTCCGCCACCTCGGCCACCTGCGCGAGGTCGTGGGCCACCAGCAGCACGGCCGGTCCGCCGTCGGCCCGCAGCCGCCGCACGTCGGCGAGCAGGGCGCGGGCGGTGGCCGGGTCGAGGGCGCTGGTCGGCTCGTCGAGCACCAGCAGGTCCGGCCGGTGGGCTAGCGCGGCGGCCAGCGCCACCCGTTGCCGCTGGCCGCCGGAGAGCTGGTGCGGCAGCCGCCGCAGGAAGGCCGGGTCGTCCGGCAGCCGGGCCGCGCGCAGGGCGGCGCGCACCCGTTCGGGCCGTTCGGTCTTCGGCACCGCCCGGGCGCGCAGGAACTCGCCGATCTGCTCGGCGACGCGCAGGGTGGGTGCGAGGGAGGTGCGCGGGTCCTGCGGGACGTATCCGCAGTGGCGGCCGCGCAGGCGGCGCAGTGCCCGTTGCGGCAGGCCGAGGACGGGCTCGCCGGCGAGCCGGACCGAGCCGCCGGTGACGGCCAGCCCCGGGCGGATCTCGCCGAGGGCGGCGAGTGCGAGGGTGGTCTTGCCGCTGCCGGAGGCGCCGACCAGGGCCAGGATGCGGCCGGGCGCGAGGTCCAGGCGGACGCCGTCCAGGACGGCGGCGCCGGTCGGTGTCCGTACGGTCAACTCCCGTACGGAGAGGACCGATCCGGGGTCGAAGTCCGCAACGGCACTGTCGGTACGGCGCTTTCGCCGAGCGGCGGCCGGAAAGGCGGTGTCCACCAGGAGGTTGGCGCTCAGCAGCAGCACCAGGATGCCGGCCGCCGGGACGGCGACCGCGAGCGGCTGGAGGGAGAGCCCGTCGCGGTTCTCCAGGATCATCAGCCCCCAGTCGGCCGCCGGGGGCTGTGCTCCGTAGCCGAGGAACGAGGCGGTGGAGACGACGAACACCGCCCCGACGAAACGCACTCCCGCATCCGCGGCCAGCACCGGCGCCGCGTTGGGCAGCACCTCCCGCGCCAGCACGTACCAGGTGCGCTCGCCGCGCGCCGACGCGGCCTCCACGTAGTCGTGTTGGAGGGCCTGCAGGGTGGTCGCCCGGACCACCCGGATGATCTCGGGGAACAGGACGACCGCCGTGGCGGTCCCGACCCCGAGGGCGCCGCGCCCGGTGGCCACCACGGTGACGCTGAGCAGCAGGAATCCGGGCAGGCTGAGCAGCACGTCCGCCGCCCGCAGGGACCAGGCGTCCAGCCGCCCGCCGCGTAGCGCGGCCGTCATGCCGACCGCGCCGCCGGCCAGGTAGGCGACGGCGAGCGCGCCCAGCGACAGCAGGACCAGGGAGCGTCCGCCGGTGAGGAAGCGGCTGAGGACGTCCGCGCCGAGGTGGTCGGTGCCGAGCGGGGCGGCCCCGCCCGTCGGCCCGTACGGCATGTCGAGCACCTGGCCGGGCCCGTGCGGGGCGAGGGCCGGGCCGGCCAGGGCGAGCAGGACGGCGGCGGCCAGGACCGTTCCGGCGAGTGCCGCCCGCGGCCGCCGCTTCGGCGGAGCCTGGTCCATGTGGGGGGTCAATTCGTTCTCCTGGCAGCCGGGTTGAGTGCGGTGGCGAGTGCGTCCGCCAGCAGGTTGAGGGCGACGGTGAGCGCCGCGACCGGCATCGCGACGCCGAGCACCACCGGGGTGTCGCGGGAGGCGGTGGCGTTGACCAGGGCCGCGGCCAGCCCCGGGTAGCCGAAGAGGCTCTCGGCGACCAGCGTGCCGCCGAACAGGTAGGCGAGGTAGCGGGCGAGGACCGGAACGGCCGGCACCACGGCGGCCGGCAGGATCCGGCGCAGCACCACCCGGTGCTCCGGGACCCCGCCGAGCCGGGCCGCGAGCACCGCGTCCGAGCCGGCCGCCTCCACCACCCCGGAGCGGACCAGGCGCACGTTCTGCGCCAGGCTGACCGAGAGCAGGGTGAGCACGGGCAGGACGAGCAACTCCGGCTGGGAGAAGGGGCTTTCGCCCGCCGCCGGGACGGAGACGGCGGGCAGCCAGCCGAGGCCGACCGCGAAGAGCAGCACCAGCAGCGTGCCGACGACGAACTCCGGCAGGCTGACCAGGGCGAGGGTGCCGAGCGAGACGACCCGGTCGGTGAACCGCCCGGCCCGCAGCCCCGCCCACAGCCCGAGCGCGACCGCCAGCGGGACGAGCAGCAGCGCGGTCACCGCGCCGAGCAGCAGCGAGTTGCCCGCCCGTTCGGCGACCAGCTGGGAGACCGGCACCCCGTTGGCGTAGGAGGTGCCGAGATCGCCGTGGAGGGCGTGCCAGAGCCAGCGCAGGTAGCGGGTCCAGGCCGGCTGGTCTAGCCCGAGCTGGTGCCGCAGGGCGGCGACCTGCTCGGGCCCGGCCCGTCCGGCCAGCCGGGCGGCGGCCGCGTCCCCGGGGGCGAGTGCGGTGGCGGTGAACACCAGGACCGACACCACCAGCAGGGTCGCGGCCGCCGCGCCGAGCCGGCGCAACCGGTGGATCACGCGGATGACGCGGATCACGAGGGTCGCGAGGGTCGCGCGGATCACGAGGATCACGAGGAGAGGAACGCGTCGCGCAGGCACGGGTAGTCGAAGGACCCGAGGGCCTTGACCCCCTGGACGGTCGGCTTGGCCGCCGCGACCGGGGGGATCCGCGCGAAGACGGCGTCGCCGCCCTGGTCGTACAGGTGGTGCTGGACGTCCTGCACCGCCTTGGTCCGCCTGGCGTCGCCGACGGCGGCGTGCATCGCCGTCAGCAGCCCGTCCAGGGTGGGGCCGGCGGGCCCGGTGAACGGGTAGGACGCCTTGGGGCCGTAGAAGAACGACAGTTGCAGCGGCAGCGGCATCGCGTGGTAGAGGTTGGTCTGCAACGGAGTGCTGAGCAGGGACGTGAAGTCGGTGTAGTAGTCGGCGGCCGGGATCTTGTCGACGCCCACCGTGATCCCGGCGGCCTGCGCCTGCTGGACGAAGGCGGTCGCGCTCTCCAGCGTGCCGTACTCGTAGTCGCTGGTGCGCACGGACAGTTTGACGTCCGAGAGCCCGGCGTCGGCGAGCGCCTTCTTCGCCCGCCCGGGGTCGTACGCCCGGCGCGGCAACGAGCTGTCGTACCAGGACTGGTGACGGCCGAGCGCGTCGTCGGCGACCTCGCCGTAGCCGAGGGTGACGGTGCGGACCATCGCCTCCCGGTCGATCGCGTAGCGCACCGCCTGGAGCACCGCGGGCCTGTCGAACGGGTGTTGGCCGAGGTTCATGGTGAGCGCGAGGTCGCTCCACAGCTCCTTCGGCGCGGTGATCACCCGCACGCCGGGGTTCCTGGCCTCGGCGCGGGCGGCGGTGAGGGTGATCCCGCCCGCGTAGTCGAACTGTCCGGCCTTGAGCCCGTTGATCCGGGCGCCCGCGTCGGCGACCGAGGACAGCTCGATCTCGTCCAGGTAGGGCCCGCCGCCGAGTGCGGTGCCCCAGTAGTCGCCGCGCGCGGTGAGCAGGCTGCTCGCCCCCCGGGTCCAGCTCTTGAGGACGAACGGGCCGGAGCCGACGGCGTGCGAGAAGTCGGTGGTGGCGTTCGGGATGACGAAGGCGGACTGGGCGAGCGCGAGGTCGAAGAACCCGTCGGGGGACTTGAGGACCAGTTCGACGGTCCGCGGGTCGCGCACGGCGCTGGCCGCCGGGTCGATCCCGGCGAGCAGTCCGGCCTGCGTGGTCGGGTTGCCGGCCAGGGTGCGCAGGCTGAACAGCACGTCCTCGGCGGTGAGTTTGCGGCCGTCGCTGAAGGTGACGCCGTCGCGGACGCGGACGGTCCACCTGGTGGCGTCGGCGTTGGGCTCGACGGACTCGGCGAGGCGCCACACGGGCTTGCTGTCGTCGATCTCGCCGAGGGTGTCCCAGATCAGCCGGGCCCGGACGTAGTCGACGGCGCTGTTGGTGGCCTGGAGCACGTTGGTGGACTCGGCGGCGGACCCGGCGAACGCGGCGCGCAGCCGTCCGCCTCGGCGCGGGGCCACGGACGGTCCACTGCTCGTGGTGAGCAGCGGGTTCCTGCCGCCGTCGGACCCGCAGGCGGCCAGCATTCCGCCGGCCAGCAGGGCTCCGAGCCCGGCTCCGGCGCCGCGCAGCAGGGCGCGGCGGTCTATCTGATGAAACGTCACGTCGTCCTCAACTCCAGGCTGATGCGGTGCGCGCCATCCTAGAATGAAATGATAATGCTTTTCAATAAGCCTCGACGGTGGCGCGCGGTGTGCGCCGGGGCTCGCCGTCGGTCATCGGCGGGCGCGAGGCGCGCCGCCTCCTGTCGTGGCCGCCCCCTCGTCCGGCATGCAGTCCTCCAAGTTTTGGCAATGATTTCCATCTCGGCCTTGATCGGACTAGTTATGAAAATCATTTCTATCTAGGGTGGAAGTGTCCACCGGCGCCGGACCCCGTCCAAGGGGCGGGGCCAGCAGGTATGCGAGGAGTAGCCCGTCATGAGCACCACCCAGTCCCGCCGCAAGCCCCTCAGAGCCGTCCTCGGCGCCGTCGGCGTCGCCGCCCTCGCCGCGACCGCCGCCTGCTCGACCTCCTCCCCGGCGAAGACCGCCTCCGCCCCGGGATCCAGCGGCGCCGGTGGCAGCTCGAAGGTCATCCAGGTCACCGCGGCGGAGAACTTCTGGGGCTCGATAGCCACCCAACTCGGCGGCGACCACGTCAAGGTGACCAGCATCATCGCCAACCCGGACACCGACCCGCACTCCTACGAGCCGACCGCCGCCGACGGCCGCAACGTCGCGGGCGCGGACTACGTGATCAACAACGGGATCGGCTACGACGCCTGGTCCGACAAGCTGCTCGCCGCCAACCCCGCGTCCGGCCGCACCGCGCTGAAGGTCGGCGACCTGCTGGGCAAGAAGGAGGGTGACAACCCGCACCAGTGGTACTCGGCGGAGAGCGTCACCAAGGTCATCGACCGGATCACCGCCGACTACAAGAAGATGGACCCGGCCGACGCGGCCTACTTCGACACCCAGAAGCAGACCTTCACCACCCGGACCCTGGCCAAGTACACCCAGCTGGAAGCCGACATCAAGGCCACGTACGCGGGCACCCCGATCGGCGCCTCGGAGTCGATCGTCACCCCGCTCGCGGAGAGCGTCGGCCTGAAGATGCTGACCCCGGAGACCTTCCTGGCCGCGGTGAGCGAGGGCACCGACCCGACCGCCGCCGACAAGGCCACCATCGACCAGCAGATCTCCGGCAAGCAGATCAAGATCTACGTCTACAACAGCCAGAACTCCAACCCCGACATCGTGGCCCAGGTCAACGCCGCGAAGGCGCAGGGCATCCCGGTCGCCCAGGTCACCGAGACCCTCGCCCCGGCGAACGCCACCTTCCAGGACTGGCAGACCCAGCAGCTGCAGGGCATCGCCGACGCGCTGAAGCAGGCGACGGGCAAGTGAGCATCCACCCGACCGAGACGGTCCGTACGGAGATGGAGCGCACCGCTCCCGACGGGGAGCCGGTACTGTCGCTGCGCGGGGCGGCCGTGCGCGTGGGCGGGCGGACCCTGTGGTCGGGTGTCGATCTGACCGTGGGGGCCGGGGAGTTCACCGCCGTCCTCGGCCCCAACGGCGTCGGGAAGTCCACCCTGGTCAAGGTCCTGCTGGGGCTCCTCCCGGCGGTGGCGGGCGAGGTGCGCGTCCTCGGCGCGGCGCCCGGCGGGCACAACACCGCCGTCGGCTACCTGCCGCAGCGCCGCAACTTCGACGCGAGCGTCCGCATCCGTGGCCTCGACGTGGTGCGGCTGGGACTGGACGGGGATTCGTGGGGGATCCCGGTCCCGTTCCTGAACCGTGCCAAGCGCCGGGCCGCGCGCGAACGCGTCGAGGAGGTCGTCGAGTTGGTCGGCGCCACCGCCTACGCGCACCGGCCGATCGGGCAGTGCTCGGGCGGTGAGCAGCAGCGGCTGCTGATCGCGCAGGCGCTGGTACGGCGCCCGCGCGTCCTGCTGCTGGACGAGCCGCTGGACAGCCTGGACCTGCCCAACCAGGGCGCCGTCGCGGCCCTGCTGGGGCGGATCTGCCATCAGGAGGGGGTGTCGGTGCTGATGGTCGCCCACGACGTCAACCCGATCCTCCACCACCTGGACCGCGTGGTCTACATCGCCGACGGCGGCGCCCTCTGCGGCACCCCGACCGAGGTGATCACCTCCGAGACGCTGACCCGCCTCTACCGCACGCCCGTCGAGGTACTGCGCACCTCGGACGGGCGGCTGGTCGTCGTCGGCCAGCCGGAGGCCCCGGCCATCCACACCGACCGGCACCCGCACGGGGGCTCCTGATGCTGCTGGCATCCGACGCGACCTCGCCGGTCCCCACCTGGGACCTGATCGCCGACTTCCAGGACATGTGGTCCTACGCGTTCATGGTGAACGCCTTCCGCGCCGGCCTGATCGTGGCCGTGGTGTGCGCGGTCGTCGGCTGGTTCATGGTCCTGCGCCGACAGACCTTCGCCGGTCACACCCTGTCGGTCGCGGCCTTCCCCGGGGCCTCGCTGGCCGTGCTGGCCGGGTTCTCCACCTCGCTCGGCTACTTCGGGTTCTGCACCGCCGCCGCGCTCGTGATAGCCGCGCTGCGGCGCAGCGGGTCGGAGGAGTCCGCCGTCACCGGTACGGTGCAGGCGTTCGCGCTGGCCTGCGGATACCTGTTCATCAGCCTGTACAAGGGGCTGCTGGAGGGGCCGACGGCGCTGCTGTTCGGCAGCTTCCTGGGCATCACCAGCGGCCAGGTCGCGGTCCTGGCCGTGGTCGGCGCGGTGGTCCTCGGCGTGCTGGCGCTGATCGGACGGCCGCTGCTGTTCGCCTCGGTCGACCCGGAGGTGGCGGCCGGTCGCGGCGTCCCGGTACGCGCGCTGGGCACGCTCTTCCTGGTGCTGATGGGCGCGGCGACCGCCGAGGCGAGCCAGATCACCGGCACGCTGCTGGTGTTCGCACTGATGGTGATCCCGGCGGCGACCGCCCAACAGGTCACCGCCAGGCCGGGGTTGGGCATGCTGCTGTCGGTGGTCATCGGGCTGGCGGCGTGCTGGGCCGGGCTGATCGCGGCGTACTACCGGCCGTACCCGCTGGGCTTCTTCGTCACCGGCTTCGCCTTCGTCGCCTTCGTGCTCGCCCACCTGTACCGCTTCGCCCGCGAGGCCGTCGGCCGCCGGGCGCCACTACGGACGGGGATTGCCACGTGAGTACCGTCATCACCCAGGCGTTCTTCCAACACGCCCTGCTGGCCGGGACGTTCATCGCGCTGGCCTGCGGCCTGGTGGGGTACTTCCTGGTACTGCGGGCGCAGATCTTCACCGGCGACGCGCTCAGCCACGTCGCGTTCACCGGCGCGATGGCCGCCCTCGCCGGCGGCTACGACCTGCGGCTCGGACTGTTCGCCGCGACCATCGGGGTGGGCCTGCTGATCGGCGGGCTCGGCCGCCAGGGGCGGGCGGACGACGTGGTGATCGGCAGCGTCTTCGCGTGGATCCTCGGCCTGGGCGCCTTCTTCCTGACCGTCTACACCACCTCCCGCAGCGGCGCCCCGGGCGGCGCCGGCACCAGTGTGCTGTTCGGGTCCATCTTCGGTCTGCACGGTGACCAGACCGGGATTGCCGTCGCCGTCGCGGGCGTGATCTGCCTGTGCGTGCTCCTGATCGCCCGACCGCTGCTCTTCGCCACCCTGGACGAATCGGTGGCCGCCGCCCGGGGCGTGCCCGTGCGGTTGCTCGGCTTCGGCTTCCTCGCCCTGGTCGGCGCGACCGCCGGCGAGGCCACCCAGGCGGTCGGCTCCCTGCTGCTGCTCGGCCTGCTCGCCGCCCCGGCGGGCGCGGCGATCCGCCTCACCGACCGGCCGTTCCGCGCGCTCGCCCTGTCCGCCGCCCTCGCCGTCGCGGAGATGTGGGGCGGGCTGCTGCTCAGCGCGGCGGCGCCCAAGCTGCCGCCCAGCTTCGCCATCATGGCGACCGCCACCGCGGTCTACGCCGCCACCTTCCTCGTCCGCCCGGCCCGCACCGGGCGGCCGGTGCCCGCCTGATCGCGCCACGAGAACCGGGGGTGACACCATGACCGAGGCGAGGACCAGCGCACTGACGGATGCCTTCCGCCGCGCGACCGACCGGCGTACGGGCGAGGCCGACCAGCCCGGGGGAGACGGTCTCGGCCGCCTCACCCCGCAGCGCGCCGAGGTCCTACGGGCCCTGGCCGGGTGCGAGGACTTCGTCAGCGCCCAACTCCTGCACGCGGGCCTGCTCGCCACCGGCTCCCGGGTGGGCCTCAGCACCGTCTACCGCACCCTCACCGCACTCGCTGCTGTAGGCCGCGCCGACGTCGTGCGCGACACCAACGGCGAACGCCTCTTCCGCTACCGCCCGGGCACCGACCACCGGCACTACCTCATCTGCCGCGAGTGCGGCCTGAGCCAGCCGGTCGACTCCGCCAACGTCGAGGCATGGGCCGACCACATCGCCGCGATGTCCGGCTTCGCCGACGTCCACCACACCGTCGAACTCACCGGCGTCTGCACGACGTGCCAGGGTGACTGAAGCTTGTTGCAGAAGGGCGGGTGCTGACAGGTCGGCGTGTGCTCTGACCTGCTGGTTCATGCGGTTCGGGTGAGGTCGTGCATGTGGGCGACGGCCGGCTCGTCGGTGCGGGACGACGAGTCCGGTGTAGAGGTAGGCGCCGTCCGCGAGGACGGTGGCGTCGGCGCACCTGGCGGGCAGATCCGATGCCCGCCAGGCGTGGGCGTCGGCCCTGTTGCCCGGCACGGGGCGGGCGGGCAGCGGCCTCCAGCGCCAGCAGCGGGCCCAGGCGCTGCACGATCCGGCACACCGTCGCCGACGAGATCCCGAACAGCGGCGCGAGCTGCCGCGAATCGATCGTCACCGCCACCGCTGTCCCCGCCCGTCGCCCACCCGCCACGGCCGATGATCATGGCGGGTCACAGCGACACCGGGCAGGATGAGGCCCGTGCCGAAGAATCCCCCGGAATCGATGCAGCACCACCTGCGCCAGCGTCTGAACCGCCACGCCCGCGAGTGCTGGCCCCAGGTGGACGCCGTCACGGTCCGCTTCCGCGCGGGGTTCGCCTACGTGGCAGCCGAGTTGTCCGGCGAAAAGAGCCTGCCGCTGTGCCGACTGCGTTTCACCGGCGTGCTGCACACCTGGGGATTCGCCCTCTATCTGGCCAGCAACGACAGCTACCGGGACAACCTCCTGCCCAGCGGACTGCCGGCTGGCTCCCCGGAGGAAGCCCTCGACTGCGCAGGCGGCCTGTACCTCAACGCTCTCGTGTCTGCCATCCGGGTGCCGGCAGGACTTGTCGTCCTCGTCGGCCCACCGGCCTCGGGCAAGAGCAGCTTCGTTCGGGCACTGATCGCGCGCCGGCAGATCGATGCGGAAGCCGTGGTGTCCAGTGACGAGATCCGTGCGGAGCTTTTCGGCACCTCACAAGCGGAAGCGGAATCCGACGCCGCGGACGCACGTATATTCGAGGAACGTGACCGCAGGATCGTCGCCAGGCTCGCCGCCGGGCACAGCGCAATCGCCGAGTCAACGAATGTCACGCCGCAGGCACGCGCACGACTCATCGCCATCGCCAGGCGCTTCAACGCGCCGGTGACCATGCTGCGATTCAACCCGGACGTTCCCGACCTCCTTCAGCAGTACACCGAGCGAGGCCGCACGGACCTCACCGCCGCAGACGTCCGTACCTACGCCGCCATCATGGCCCGGGACGCCAGTGCCGACCAGCTCCGCTCCGAGGGCGCAACCACCGTCCACGATGTCCCCGGACGTCGCCAAGCGACAACGCCCGCCGAAGCCGCCGCGCACTTCTCCTTCGCCTGACACATCCACCGCTTCCAGACTCGCCCTCCGGCCCCTCCACGAACTTCCGCGGGGCACCACTAATCGGCGAGCAGGACGGCCGGCAGCGGGGCCTCCAGCACCATGGCCCGGGGGAGTGTCAGACCGAAGTGCCGCTCCAGCACCCCCAGGACGGTCCGGTGCACATCGCGGCCCGCTCGCTCCTCGTCCGGCAGACCTTCTGCGCTCAGCAACTCCTTGACCTTACCCGCGACTTCGGGGTCTCCGACGACCTGGCCGTTGCCCCAGGAGTCGTCCAGGTGCAGATTGAACGAGCGCACCGTCCGGCCGTCCCGGTGGTAGTGGAAGGTCGGCGGCACCGGCTTGCCGTTCTCCTCCTCGTACTCCACCAGGAAGACCTCGGCCCCGCCCGCGGAGATCGCCGGATCGTCCCCGAACTCACCGAACCAGCCCCCGTATGCCACCGCGAAGGTCCACCCGCCGCTCACCCCCAGCCGCAGCCCGATCCCGTCCCAGGCGTCCCCGAACTCCTCCTCCAACGCCTCGACCAGCCCGTCCCCGGTGAGCTCCCCGACCGGCTCCACCGTCCGTTCCGACCACTCGGCCGACGCCGCGATCCGCGCCGCCAGCGCCTCGACCCCGAGCCCTCGGGCCAGCGTCACGCTGTAGCCGCCGAAGGCGATGCTCTGTGGCTCCGCGAGCCAGGCGATTCCGTCCGTCATACAGGTGATCCTGCCGCACCACACCGACACACCTCCGCCCCGGGCCGCCGGCCCGCTCCGACCCGGCCGCCCACCCGGCCCGATCAAGGAGGCAGGCATTAAAGCTTGTTGCAGAGGGTTTGGGCCGGGGCATTTCTCCTGTATGGGTGGGGTGCTGTGGGTTGAGCCGGACCTGCCCGCCAGGTGCGCCGACGTCACCGTCCTCGCGGACGGCGCCTACCTCAACACCGGACTCGTCGTCCCGCACCGTCGACGAGTCGGCCGCCCGCTCCTGCGCGCGCAGGAGGAGGATAACGCCGAACACCGGCGCGTGCGCGCCCGCGTCGAGCACACCTTCGCCCGGATGAAGAACTACAAGATCCTCCGAGACTGCCGGCAGAAAGGCGACGGCCTGCACCACGCCGTGCAGGCCGTCGCCCCCATGCACAACCTCGCCCGAACAGAGCACACGCCGACCTGTCAGCACCCACCCTTCTGCAACAAGCTTTAGCTCAGACCTGCTCGAAGTGGAACGCCTTGATGAAGCAGTCACGGGGCTGGCCGACGGCGAAGAGGATGCATTCCACGAGGGAGTGAGCGGTCAGGGTGTCCTTGGAACCGCGAGGGGTGGTCTCCCACTCCTCGGAGAGCGGGTCGGCGTTGTCGAAGTCCGGCGGGTAGAGGGAGATCACCCGGACCCCCTGGGGCCGCAGGCGATTGGAGAGGATCTCGGTGAACCCCGCCTGGGCGCTCTTGGACGCGTAGAAGGCGTCGTGCGCGTCCGACCGGTGGTGGCCCGGTGTTCCGCAGGTGGAGACGAGCGTCACGACGTCGGGCTTGTCCGAGTTGAGGAGGAGGGGCAGGAAGCTCTTCGTCGTCAGGACCGTGCCGGTGGCGCCGGAGGCGATGGTGTCCACCACGTCGGCGTCAGTCGCTGAGAGGAGGTCAGGACCTTCCAGCCAGCGGGAGCCGTTGTTGACCAGCACGTCGATGCGGTCCGTGTGTTCGGCGACGCCGGAGGCGAAGGCGCGGATGGAGGCGGGGTCGGTCAGGTCGCAGGCGAAGGCGTGCACCCGCTGGTGGCCCCGGTCGCGGATCTCGTCGCGAACCCGTTGGGCGGCAGTGAGGTCGCGCGCGGAGAGGAAGACCTCGGCGCCGAGGTCCGCGAGGCGGATGGCAAGGGTTCGCCCGAAGTCCCGGCCGGCGGCCGTGATGGCTATCCGATGGTCGTCCAGTCTCATGGTGGCGCGGCTCCTGGTGCGGTGATCGATCGGTGTAGTGAACTGCGCTCGCAGACGGTTCCCAGATGCGTGTCAGAGATCGCCGAACTCACCGGAGTTGACGGCGGCGACGAAGGCCCGCCAAGCGTCGGCCCGGAAGGACAGGGCAGGGCCCTCGGGGTCCTTGGAGTCACGCATGGTTCCCGGGCGCGAGTCGTCGACCTCGACGCACCCGCCTTGTCCGTTGCTGTAGGAGCTCTTGCGCCAGCTGAAGGCCACCTCGATGCAGTTGCCGCCGTCGTGCCCGCTGTAGCTGCTTTTCCGCCAGGTCAACATGCTTGACCCCCAAGGGTTCTACGCCGGGAGCTCGCCCTCGCGGACGGCCGCGACGAAGGACGTCCAGGCGGCGGCAGGGAAGAGGAGTACCGGCCCGTGCGGGTCCTTGGAGTCACGTACGGGGACGAGATCGGGGCACCCTGAGGCCACCTCGATGCAGTCCCCGCCGTCCGGGCCGCTGTGGCTGCTCTTGTGCCATCTGAATGCTACCTCGACGCACTGTCCACCGTTGCTGCTGCAGCTGCTCTTTCGCCAGGTCAACATACTTGACCCCCAAGGGTTCTACGCCGAGAGCTCGCCCTCGCGGACGGCTACGATGAAGGCTTCCCAGGCGGCGGCGGGGAAAACAAGCACCGGGCCCTTGGGGTCTTTGGAGTCACGTACGGGGACGAGGTCGGGGAATCCGGGGGCCACCTCGATGCAGTCGCCGCCGTTCGTTCCGCTGTGGCTGCTCTTGCGCCACTTGGCCGCGTCGAGCTCGTTCCGCGTCATCTTTGAACCCCTTCAGCGCCTCGCCGAACAGTGCCAGCGACTCGCCCACTGTGAGCGCGTCGCCACGCATCCGATCATAGCGCCGACGATGCCCGGAAACGATGGTCGGATCGTCGCTGGGGTTTCCCCTGTCAAGACTTTCCGAGTAGACCAAGTGCTGCCCGTCAGGCATCTCCAGAAGGATCATCGAGGTGTTGATGATCGTCGCGCGGGCCGTGAACGGCACCACCTGGATGACGATGTTCTCGAGTTCGGCGATGCGCAGCAGGTGCTGCATCTGGCGGGCCATCACCGTCGGCCCCCCGACGACCGATCGGATGGCGCTCTCGTCCAGGAGGACCACCAACTGCGGGCCGCCCCTGGCGAGGAACCGCTCCTGCCTCGCGAGCCTCGCCTCGACCCGCTTCTCGATCTCCTTGGAGCGTTCGCCGGTCCCGCCCGCCTCGAACATCGCCCTCGCGTAGTCCCTGCACTGAAGCAGTCCGTGCATGTAGTCGGTCTGGAACACGTGGAGTCCGAGGGCCTCGGCCTCCGAGTCGGCGTGGGTCTGGAACCAGTCCGGATGCCCGATCTGGGCGTTCCAGTCGATCCGGTCCCAGATCCGCTTCAACGCACCGCCC
This sequence comes from Streptomyces sp. NRRL WC-3742, assembly GCF_000720635.1. Lineage (GTDB taxonomy): Bacteria > Actinomycetota > Actinomycetes > Streptomycetales > Streptomycetaceae > Kitasatospora. The sequence continues at coordinate 107,224 of NZ_JOCF01000056.1, forward strand.
GCGTTGAGCAGTTCGTCGGCCTTCTCCACCAGGTCCGGCGGCATGCGGCGCTGGCCGGTCTCGTACCGGGTGATGTTCGTGCGGCTGCAGTGCAGCAGTACGCCCAACTCCGCCTGTGTGTAGCCGCCCAGCTCCCGGTAGAAGCGCAGCTCCTCGCCGAAGAGCTCCGCCGAAGTGGCCGTCAACTCCCGCTTGAAGCGCCGATGTGCCATCGCTGGCCCCCTCACACACCACGTGCCTACAGCACCCGATTTCGGCCACCACCGTAACTCCGGCATCCGATGATTGATGTCGGAACGCGATCTTTCGCGTGCACAGCGTGACCAATGCGCTCCCTCCGTACGCCCCCTTTCCGCCCCCGAGGTGCCTCGCCATGATCAAAACCTGCTGCCGCCCCCGCGTGTTCGTCGCCCGTCTCGACTCCGGCACGGAGTTCACGCCCGTCGCCCGCCACCTCCTCCGCGCCTACCTCTCCGGGCTTCCCTCCGGCGACCACTACTCGGACGTCGCCGAGCTGCTCCTCAACGAGCTGTTCGCCAACGCCGTCCAGCACTCCGACGCCCCCGACGACCGCCGCATCGAGATCCGCTTCGCCCTCGTCGACGACCGTCTTCGCCTCGAGGTCCACGACGCCGGCAGCGGCCGCCCCACGCTCCGACCCTCAAACCTCGACGACGAGTGCGGCCGTGGGCTGTTGCTCGTCAACGAGCTTGCTGAGCGCTGGGGTTGCTGCCCCCGGATCGGCGGGATCGGCAAGTTCGTCTGGGCGACCATCGCCCCGGCTGCCTGAGAGGCGAAACCCCATGCGACTCGCCCTCACCGCCCGCCACCTCTTCGACATCGGGTCCACCCCCGCCGAGGTGTACGCCAACCTCGCCCGCCGCACCCGCCAGCCCCTGCGCTCGGCCCGCGCCGTCTGCGCGGCCCTCGCAATCCCCGCCGCCGAAGCCGACCGCCGCCTCGACGAGTGCTACGACGCCCTCCTCGCCAACCCCCGCCCCGGCTCCGAAGCCGACACAGGCGAACTCCTCGAAGCCCTCGGCATCTTCGACGTCCCCAAGCCCCTCGACGACCGTGAACGCGCGATCGTCGACCTCTTCCTCACCGCCATCGACGCCATGGGCGGCATCCGCGCCGGACACCAGCACGGTCTGGCCCGTTGGTTCACCACCGGTAACCTCACCACCGCCTACCTCTCCCTCACCGCCGCCCGCCCCCTCGCCCGCACCGGCGACCCCACCCGCTACTGGACCACCCTCGTCCAGGCCGGTGAACTCCTCCTTGCCCAGCCCTCCCCGGACACCCGCATCAGGTACGCATTCGAGCAGTGCCGCGTCCGCGCGGCCCGTACCACCGCCCGGCACGACCTGCCGCTCGGGCCGTAGGCTGCCCGCAACCCGCCGTACCGAAGGGAGCGCCGTGTCCACCACCCCTCGGCCGGAGTCGGCCGTCACGCCGGAGGCCAGCCGGGCCGCGTGGCGGCAGGTCCGGGAGTACCTCAACCGCAGCCGGTTCGAGCTGACGCGGGCAGCCGTGGCCGACCGGCCTCCAGGTGAATTCGCCCCCGGCGGGCGGGTGCTGGCACGCAGGCACTGGATTCCCGCGACGCCCGTGCCCCTGGAGCGGGTCAGGTTGCGGTGGCGGGAGGAGACCCCGGCGGCCCCGATCGACGGCAGCGGCGCCGAGTTGGACGCCGTCCGCGCTAGGCGGGACGACGGTACGCCGTACACCTTCTACGCCGACGCCGTCCGCGACCTGGCCAGGCCGCGGCTGTTCGAGAACCGGGGCTGCTACCGGCTGCTGGAGGTGGGGGAGGACGCGACGGCGCCGACGCTGACCTTCGGCCGAGGCCGGTACTTCGACGTCATCAACGTCTGCGAGGCCGCCGCTCACGAGTACGCCGCCGCGGCCCTGGCCGCGCCCGGCCGCCGGTCGGCGATGAACCCGAGCGCCACACCCTTCCGTACGGCCATCGGCGACCCGACGGACCTCGACCGCCGCCCGGTCATTACCGCCGTCAGCACACTCGTCATCCGCCACGACCGGCAGACCGGCCAGGCCGAGTTCCTCCTCCACTGGCGCGATCCGGCCAAGGTTGCGAGCGGCGGCGGGCTCTTCCAGGTCATGCCGGTGGGGATGTTCCAGGCGTCCCACGACGCCCCCTGGAACGAGGCCAACGACTTCGACCTGTGGCGGGCCGTCGTCCGCGAGCTGAGCGAGGAACTGCTCGGCGGCAGTGAGGACTACGGCAGCGACACCGCCCCGATCGACTACGACACCTGGCCGTTCAACCGGGCCCTGGACGCGGCCCGGGCCGCCGGCACGCTGCGGGTGTACTGGCTGGGGCTCGGCATGGACCCGCTCACGCTCGTCACCGACATGCTGACCGTCGCGGTCTTCGACGCCGAGCTGTTCGACGCGACCTTCGAGTGGATCGTCTCCACCAACGACGAGGGCCACCGGGTGCAGCTCGAGGACGGCACCGGGCAGGCCGTGGGGATCCCCTTCACGGCGGAGCAGGTCGAGCGCCTGACCGGCCGCGAACCGATGCAGCCGGCCGGGGCGGCGCTGCTCCAACTCGCCTGGCAGCACCGCGAAGTGCTCCTCGACGGGTGACGGGCCGGGCGGCCAGTCGGCACCGTCGCCGCAGGGCGCCCCTGGACGCCGCCGACAGAACTCCATCACCCGACTACTCGGGCTGCGTCATTCCCAGGGCGCTGGAACAGACGGGGCGGGTGCGGGCGGCGTAGGAGCGGGCGGCCACGATGAGGCCGATGCCCAGGCCGCCGAACGCCAGGCCGCCGAACTCGACGAACCAGGTGATCCCCGAGCCGGAGGTGAACGGCGGGGACGGTTCGATCCCGGGCATTACGCCGACAGCGATGAGCGGAGCCATGACGGTGAGGGCGGCCCCGTACATCGCCAGTGGGACACCGGTCAGCCAGGCCGGAATCAAGGGCAGCAGGCGCGGGACCCGTCGTCCGGACAGGAACAGCGTCCAGCGGGGGAACACCTGCCCCCACACGTACAGCAGCCCCAGCAGGAGGAAGATCCCCACCATCGCCGCCAGCACGGTCACGTCGATCCCCGCCGACGCGGTTGCCTTCGCCGGACCCGACGCGCCGACGCTCGACGTCCTCTGCCAGTCATCGCCCGCGACGCCGAGCGCGTTGCCGCCCAGCGTCCAGATGGTCTTGGATCCCGCCCACGGCAGGAGTCCGCACATGAGCAGGTACACCGCGACGCGGGTGCGCCTCGGCGCTCGGGAGGCGGCCGGGTGGGTGAGCGGGCCGTCGCTCGCGCCGGCGTGCGGCCGTCCGCAGCGCGGGCAGTCGCCGCGCAGCCGTCGGCGGTACGACAGGCCGACGAGGAGCACGAGGGCGGCGCCGGCCGTGTTCAGCAGCACCTGAGCCAGCCCGGTGGCGCTCTCGATCCCCGAGAGCGTCGCAATCGTCACGAAGTAGATCGGCAGCCCGTTCGTTCCCACGACCAACACCGGGAGCGCCGTGATCAGCGCCGTCGCCACCGCAACCCGGCCGAGCGCGGTGAGCGTTCGGGTGCTGGCCAGGCAGGCGCCGCCGACCAGGAGCGCGAGGGCCGCCAGGAAGAGCTGGACCCCCGGCGCGTACGCGGAGTGCTCCTTCCACTGCACGGCGGTGCCCGTCACCGCCCAGGTGACCTCGACAGCGGCGTACAACACGCCCCACACAGCAGCGGCCGTGGGAACCCACACCGGCCACCGCCGCCACCATGACCTCCGCCCCGGGCCTGTGGTCGGTGGCAGAGGGACGCCGCCGACCTCCGAGTACGCAGGAACAGCCACTGTGACCCCCGAATGTCCGGATTGCTGACGCTCCAAGGCTCCCCGTCACCCGCGCCGATCACATCCGTCCCACGGATCATCCGGCCTCCCCCGCGCGGGGGAAGGCGGGAACGTGAGGTCATCCACCTGCCGCTGCACTGCCGCATTCCTGCACATTCCTGCTCTTCGCCGCTCCAGGCTCGGCCGTCCGCTACGGACCGAGGACCCAGCGCGCGATCGACGCCTTCCACGCCGCCACGGCCCTGGCCTGCCACCTGCGCGTCCCCGCGCTCGCCGCGCGCCTCTCGTGGGAGGACCGGGGCGGCAGTTGGCGCCTCCCCGAGAACCCGGCGCCGACCGAAGGCGGCCGGAAGCCCCGGTGAACGGTTGGCCCCGACGCTCGCCGTCGGACCGGATCACTAGGCTGAGCAGCCGTGGACGGAGGAGGGACTCGAATGGTGGAACACCCGGGCGTCGCAGCGCTCACACAGATCATGTCGCCCGAGCACGGCGCCGACGAACAGGTCGACTGGGCGGTCGCCGAATCGACCTGCAGCACTCGCTTCCCCGCTGACTACAAGGCATTCATGTCCGTCTACGGTGGCGGCTCGATCAACGGCGAGGCCGGCGTCCTGCTGCCCGTCCCCACCGAGGGAATCCAATGGAATCCGGGCGACATCGCGGGGGAGACCGAGGAGGTCCGCTACGGCTGGGAAATGGAGGGCGGTAGAGCCGCTCTCGACGTCGACCCGGAGCACATCCTTGCCTGGGGAGTCACGTCCGGTCCGGACATCCTCTGCTGGCTGACCGAAGACAGCGACCCGGACCGCTGGCCGGTCCTGGTCTACGGACGACACACAAACCCGACCTTCACGGTCCACCCGTTCGGAATGGTCGAATTCCTCCGCCGGCTGCTCCAGAAGGACTACGACGGATGGTCGCGCCGGCCGATCAGCATCGCCGGCGAGCTGTGGGACTGCTCGCCACCGACCTTCGTTCACTGGCGGCTGGAGCAACTCCGCTGGAAGGCCGGCCTCAAGCCCGCGACCGGCGAACCGGACCCGTACGCCGACGCGTTTCCGCGCTGACTGGTGAGTCCGCATGTTCAGGTGTCGTGTGTTCACCGCCGGGCCGTGGTGAAATTCGCGGTCGGTAGCCGTGGTGTGGCCAAAGCTTGCGGCAGCCTCGCCTGGGGGAATCGCTCCCTGGTCCGCTTGAATGTCGTCGACAGCCTCGCGCGCTGCGGGGACATCATGAAATCGGAGGGGCTGAACTCGGTGAACTGGTTGAACGAGGTGCTGGCGGACAACCACTACCCCGGACGCGGGGTGCTGTGGTGCCGAACCGGCGACGGCGACACACTTGGCGCGTACTTCCTCACGGGACGCAGCCGTGCCTCCCAGGCCCGCGTGCTGCACCGCTCTCCGGACGGTGAACTGGTCGTCGCCCCATCGGAATCGCGCGCGCACGACGACCTGCGCCACTACGTCGCCGCCCGCCAGAGCGGCCACTGGATGGTCTTCGGTAACGGTGAACAGGTCGCCACCGTCGCCGACCGCCTCGACTCCGGACAGCTTCCCGCCCTGGCCTTGGACGGGCTGGACTACGAACCGGACCCGCCGATCTTCACCCCCCGCCTGACCGTCATCGCCGACGGCCGGAACGGCGGTCCGGCCTGGTTCGGCGCCGCACGTCACAGCAGCGGGGGACGCGCGGCCACCAACCGGTTGACCTTGCAGGTCAACGGCCTGGAGGCCGGCGAGGGAGTACTCATGACGACCTACCGCTCGGACGGGAACAAGATCGCTACCGGCGACCCGCTCGCCGAGGTCCGCATCGCCGCCGGAGACCGCAGCGACCTCCTCGAGGAGCTGTGGTCCTCCCTGCCGCCCCAGCTTCGGATCGCCGCAGCAGTCTTCGCACCGGGCGGCCTCGTGCAGGCCGACATTCGGCAAGCAGCGCCGACCCAGAGCTGATTCGGCACCGGGCACCGAGTCCGCAGACACGGCCGACCTCGGTGCCCGGCAACCCGCAAAGATCACTTCCGTAACAAGCTTTAGGGTGGCTCGCGTGATGCCACCTCCGAACAGCGGGCACCAGGGCCGTGGGCATGCCTGGGCGGGCGCACTTGTCAGGGGTGTCGGCGGTCGGCCTGGCGTGCTCGTCGAAGTGCTCGGACTGCTGCTCTGGTTCCTGCTCTTCACCCGCCTGCACGCCGCCGCGGGCAAGGACGTCGTGGCCGCCACCGCCCATGCGCTGACCCTCCAGTCCGCGGAACACGCCCTGCACCTCGACATCGAGCGGAGCGCGAACAACTGGCTGGCCGGGCGCCCCCTCCTCGGTCACCTGGCGGTCTACCTGTACCGCTTCTACTACGTGGCGGTCGCCGGCGTGCTGCTCTGGGCGTTCGTCCGGAACGCCGACGTCTACCGCCACGCCCGCCGGACACTCGTCGCCATGACCGCCCTCGTCCTGCCGGTGTACTGGGCGGTGCCGATGTCGCCGCCGCGCTTCGTCCTGCCGGGCGTCGTCGACATCGTCGCCCGCTACGACATCCTGAGCCACACCTCCCGGGACACCGGCAACGGCCAGAACCACTACTCGGCCATGCCAAGCCTGCACGTGGGCTGGTCACTCTGGAGCGCGTACGTCGCATGGTCCGTCCTCCGCCCCACTCACCCCCGGCTGGCGCTTCTGCCCTGGGCCTTCCCACTGCTCATGACGGCGGACGTGCTCACCACCGGCAACCACTACGTCCTCGACGTCGCGGGCAGCGTCGTCCTGATGTTCGTGGCCATCGCCACCGCGACACTGTGGGGCCGCCTCGCCCGAGCCCGAGCTCGGAGCCTGCACTCGGAGCAGCAGACGGCCTGACACGGGCTCAGCCCCACGGGGGCGCGTCCGAAGCGCGCCGATCAGCTGTCACCGGACGAGAGTGATGCGCGCGAGTTCGAGCGGCAGCCGTGTCACGCAGTTCGGGAATCGCTTCTGAAGGCACCCAGACCGGCGCGGTCGACGCCGCGACACCGAGGTCGTCCAGGGTGGAGTCCTCGCCCGACAGCGCCAGCAGGAGGAACCTGGCCATGCCCATGTCGTAGTGGTGCCAGCCGTCGGGGAATTCGCCTCGCAGCCACACCACGACGGGCCAGCGGTCCGGGTCGTTCCCTTCGGTGAGCCAGAAGCAGTGGTCGCCGTTGTCGTTGCCCGCCCAGTACAGCAGGCCACCGGGCTCGGGATGGACGGGGTACGGGCAGAGGTCGGGAGAGTCCTCCCGCATCTGGCTGAACGCGGCCCCGGTGTCGTTGATCAGCGCGTTGACCATGCGGGAGAGAGCGCCGACGCCGACGGGTCGGCCGGGCAGAGGCCGCGGAGTCACGACGCCGAGCTCTCCCCGTAGCTCGCCGGGGCCGAAGAGATCGACGAATGCCCGGTAGTCGGCAGGCAGCCGGATTCCGGCGACTTCCTGGGCCTGGTCCCACGGAAGCAGTGGCGCAGCGGCCGCAGGGTTCAGTCCGGCGAGTCGCGCGAGCCCGGCAACGTCCGGCCGCAGGACGGTGTGGTGCCCTGCCCGTCCGCGGAAGTCGCGTCGGGCGATCCACAGGATGAGGTCTCGCGCGATCTTCTCGGTGCTGGTCTCCGTGACCACAACGTGTTCCCGACAGGACGGATCCCGCAGGGCGACCTCGTAGCCGCCTTTGTCCTCCAGCGCGACCGAGGCACACCAGGAGGACCCGTCCTCGTCGGCCTGGAGGATGACGAACGTGTTCTCCGTGTCGTCGAGGCCGTTGAGCAACGTGCGTATGGCAGCCTCGGACGGGTCGTCGACACGTACGCCGACCTCGTCCTCGGCGTGATAGAAGTCGGCGGCCACGTGCCCCTCCCCGGGTGGTGTCTCGGCAGGTCCGTCGGACGCAGCCTGGCATGCCCGGCCGACAACGCCGCCGGCGAAGGCCGGATCCGTAGGCGCGTCTGGGTATAGGAAGAGTCCGCCGTCGGGGACTGTCCCTTGATCAGCCGGATCGGACCTGGCTGTCCTGGCCGGCGGCGATCCGGGCGGCGAGGTCGTCCAGGATGGTGGCGGTGGCAGTGGCGCCGAAGCGTTCGGCTCCGGCTTCGACCATCTCGAGGAGCCGGTCGAGCGTGCGCACGCCGCCCGCGGCCTTGACCTTCATCCGCGCCGGGACGTTGGCCCGCATCAGGCGGACGTCCTCCAGGGTGGCTCCGCCCGGGGCGAAGCCGGTGGAGGTCTTCACGAAGTCGGCCTGCGCCTCCTCGCTGAGCCGGCAGGCGCGGAGCTTCTCGTCGGTCGTCAGGTAGGCGTTCTCGAAGATCACCTTGACGACGGCGTCGGCCTGCCGGGCGACCTGGACGACGCTGGTGATGTCGGCGGCGACGGCACCGTCGTCGCCGTCGCGCAGGCGGCCGATGTCGAGCACCATGTCGAGTTCGCGTGCGCCGTCGGCCAGCGCGGCCCGCGCCTCGGCCACCTTGACGGCCGTGATCGAGGAGCCGTGCGGGAAGCCCACCACGGTGCCGACCAGGACGCCGGTGCCGGCCAGTTCCTTGGCGGCCCTGCTCACGTCGGACGGCTTCACGCAGACCGAGGCCACGTCGTAGCGGGCGGCCAGCGCGCAGCCCTCGAGCACGTCACGTGCCGTCAGTTCGGGGCGCAGGAGCGAGTGGTCGATCATCTTCGCGACTCGGGCGACGTCGGTGCCGGTGTGGTCCATGGGTCTCTCCCTCGGGTGGGCGTGAGATCGCGCTCTTCGCACCGTAGCAACAACCTGTCTATACGGCTAGACGGCTGACCGCCGGTGCCGGCCCGGGCGTCAATGGGGGTGCACAGAATGTGACGCAGATCACGCGGGGTCGGTCGGCGGAGGTGACTCTATGTGCGCGCTTCGTGCACACGTGTCCTACTATGAGCTAGTTGACTATACAGATATTCGGCATACTCTTCTTCATGTGGAGGCCCAGTGGGAACAGATTTCTCACCCAGGTACTACCAAATCGAGCAGGCGCTCCGAAGGCGTATCGCCGGCCGTCGACCACATGATCCGCTTCCGTCGGAAACAGAATTGTGCGCGGAATTCGGCGTGAGCCGAATGACCGCGAGAGCAGCCGTGCAACGGCTCGTCGCGGAGAATCTCGTCTACCGGGTGTCCGGGCGGGGTACTTTCGTGGCGGAACCGCCCACGCGCCGTCGGGCCGAGAACCTCGTCCGTTTCAGTGAAGAAATGCGGCGACAGGGGCGGAAGCACTCGTCAACGCTGATCAGTGCCGAACTGCGTCCGGCGACGGACCAGGAAGCCAACCGGCTGATCCTGCCCAATCCCGCAACCGTGGTGGAAATCCGCCGGGTCAGACTCGCCGACGGAATCCCGACCGTGCTGGAGACGGCGGTCTTCCCGTCGGAGCTCTCCGAGCTGCTCCGGGTGGACTTCGCGCGGGACTCCGTGCACGCCACGCTCATCGCCCTCGGGAGGACGCCGACGCGCGGTCACTCGTCCATCCGGGCAGCCGTGGCAGACGAGGCCGAGGCCGACCTCCTGGACGTGAGCCCGGGTACCGCCCTGCTCACCGAAGTCAGGCTGATCACGGACCAGCACGACCAGCCGCTCGAACTCACCGAATCACGCTACGTGGGCGACAGATACGCGCTCGATGTCGCTTTCGAGGTCGATTCGTCCGCAGACTCCACACCGTGACGCCCAAGACCCAGAAGAAACACAGAGGGGGAATCCGTGTACGCCTATCTCATGAATGCGCCGGGCGAACTCGTACGTGCCACCGTTCCCGATCTGACATGCGGTCCGGACGAAGTCCTGCTTCGCACCGAGGCGGTTTCCATCTGTTCGACGGACGTCTCCTACTTCCGCGGGCACCTTTTCCCCGAGTCGTGGCCGATCATTCCCGGCCACGAATACGTCGGCCGGGTCGTCGAAGTGGGAAAACGGCTGCGCGACGACGTGCGGACGGGGGACCGCGTCACCTACTGGGGTCAGACGGACTTCGGCGGAATGGCCGAGTACCGCGCATTGCGGCCGCTTTTCGCCGGACGGCGCGGAGTCGAGACCTCCTGGTACACCGAGCGCAACTTCTACGACGCCGACCAGGCGGCGGCGGTCGTCCTGCCCCCCGGCGTCACCTCCGACCTCGCCTCGGTGGTCGAGCCCCTCACCTCGGTGCTGCGCTCCCTGCTGCTCAACCCGCCCAGGCCCGGTGACACCTGCGTGGTCCTCGGCTGCGGCCCGAGCGCCCTGCTGGCCGTCCAGGTGCTGCACCGGTACCTGGGCGCGGGCTCGGTCACGGTGCTGGACCGCAACGCCGCACGGCTGTCCATCGCGCTGGACAACGGCGCCTCGACCGCCTTCAACACCGAGACCCAGGCCCCCGAACTCGAAGCCTTCGCGCACGAGCACCACGACCACTACGCCGACTACGTCTTCGACGCCCTCCCGCACGTCGCGGCCCCGGCCGCCGGCGGCGTCAAGGACATCAGGGAGCAGGCCATGGGCCTGCTGCGCCCGGGCGGGACGTACGTCATCTACGGTGCGACCGCCGTGCCGCAGCTCATCAACACCTGGATGATCCTCGCCAAGGGCCTCAAGCTGCGCTCCACGCCCTTCGACGTACGGCTGTTCCCCATGGCCCGCACCGCGAGCGTGACGAACGTGGCACTGCGCCTGATCGAGACCGGACTGGTCGACGCCCGGCCGCTGATCACCACGCGGGTCGCCCTCGACGACGAGGCCGGCGTGCGCAGGGCCTTCACCGAGTACGGCGCGGGCGCCTCGATGAAGACGTCCATGCTCGCGCCGGACGTCCTCGGCCGGCTCACGGAGCACTACGGCGCCGTCGCGGCCACCGAACGGGTGGGAACACCGGCGTGACGGCCGGTCGGTACGGACCGCCGCGGCACGGGCCGCTGCAGCAAGGACCGCCGCAGCCAGGACCGTTTCGGCGGGACCGCCTGACGGCGGCGGCCTACAGCGGGCTGGCCGTCTTCGCCTACCTGCTGTACGCGCTCGGCCCGGTGCTGCCGCTGCTGCGCCAGGACCTGCGCCTCAGCTACCAGACGATGAGCCTGCACTCCACGGCGTTCGCCGCCGGCGCCGTGGTCACCAACCTGGTCTTCGAGCGACTGCGCGGCCGGTTCGGCTACCGCCGGCTGTTCTGGCCGGCAGCGTGCGCCCTCGCCGTCGGGGCGGCGCTGCTCGCCACCGGCTCCAACGTCGCCGTCACGTTGACCGCCGCCACCGTGGGCGGGATCGGCGGCTCCCTGCTGCAGACCACCGCGCTGGCCGTACTGGCCGAACACCACGGCGAGCTGCGCGAGCGCGCGCTGCTCGAGGCGAACGCGGGGGCGAGCGCCACCGCGCTCCTCGCACCGCTGGTCATCGGCGCGCTCCAGGCGTTCGGCGCCGCCTGGAACTGGAGCCTGCTGCTGCCGGCGCTCGCCGTGGCGGCCCTGTACGCCCTCCTGCGCCGCGAGCCGCTGCGCCCCGGTGCGGTGACGGCGCCGCAGCGCCAGCACGAGCAGGAGGACGGTAGCGGCAGGCTCCCCGGGGCCTTCTGGATCCTCAGCACCCTGTGTGCGGTCGTCGTCGCCACCGAGTTCTGCGTGGTCTTCTTCGGCTCGCCTCTGCTCAGCGACATCACCGATCTGACGGATCATCAGGCGGCCACCCTGATGGCCCTGTTCTACGGCGGCACCCTGCTCGGACGGCTCGCCGGCAGCCGGGTCACCGGCGCCACCCGGTGGCCGACGCCCCGGCTGGTCCTCGCCACGCTGGTCGTGACCGGTGCGGGAGTCCTCGCCCTCTGGACGGCCGCCACGACCTGGATGGCCCTCGTGGGCCTGTTCGTCAGCGGCCTCGGCATCGCCAACCTCTTCCCGCTCACGCTCTCCCTCGCGGTGGGCGCCGCCCCCGGGCGGACCGGCAGGGCGACCGCGTACGTTCAACTGCTCGTCGGCGCCGCCATCATGCTCGCCCCGTTGTTGCTCGGCTCGCTGTCGGACCGGCTCGGCATCCGGTCGGCCTTCAGCGTCGCCGGAGCCCTCGTCCTGTTGGCCGTCCTGCTGCTCTCCCTGAGCGGCCGGGACGCCACAGGGCAGGCCCCCGCCCCCCTTGCCCATGCCGCCCGGACCGACCCGCGAGGAGCTACCGAACATGCTGACCGGTAACGCCCCAGCCGAAGCCGTCGGCGCCGCACGCGCCACGCTCCGCGGCAACCGACGCACCGGATTCTCCAAGGGAGCCGGACGTTCGTACGACTTCACCTGCCCTTCCCCGGACTCCTACCCCTTCCAGTGGGCCTGGGACAGCAGCTACCACGCGATCGCGCTCACCCGCACGGACACCCGCCGGGCCCGCGACGAACTGCGCTCACTGGTCGGCGCCGCCACGCCCTCGGGCTTCCTGCCCCACATGCTGCTCTGGCAGGACGACCTGCGGCCCACCGCGACCGCGGAGTTCCGGATCGACCTGTGGGAGCAGTGGCGTTCCGTGACCATCGCCCCGCCGGTGGTGGCCAGAGCCGTCGAGCGTGTCCACCAGGCCACCGGCGACCAGTTGTGGCTGCGCCGGGTGCTGCAGCCCGTGCTCGCCTTCTTCTCCTGGCTGAAGGAGCACAGGACCAGTCCCTCGACGGGCCTGCTCGAGATCTACCAGCCCGACGAGTCCGGACTCGACTGCAGCCCCAAGTACGACGCCGCGCTCGGCATCGAGGGCCTGGCGCCCTGCGCGGTCAGCGACGCCTGGCACAGCGCCATGCGCACCCTGATCGAGGACTACTCACCGGGCCGAACCCCTGAATCGCCGCTACGCGGCCGCAACCGGTTCGTCTGGAACGACGTCCTCGTCAACACCGTCTACGCCGACGGGCTCGCCTGCCTGGCCCGGCTCGCCCGCAGCGCCCAGTTGCCCGAACGGATCGTCACCCGGCTCACCGAGCAGTCCCGGGCGATCGGCGCCGCGCTCCTGCGCCACTGCTGGGACGAGCGCACCGGCGCCTTCTACGACCTCGACCTCGTCTCCGGCCGGCGGGTGGAGATCCTCACCGCCAGTTCGCTGTTCCCCATCCTCCTCGACTCCGTGCCGCGCGGGCACGCCCAGCGCCTCATCGAGCAACACCTGCTCAACGAAGGGGAGTTCTGGCGCCCGTACCCGGTGCCGAGCGTGGCCGCCAACGAGCCGACGTACGACCCGGAGTTCGCCACGAACGCCATATTCCGCGGGTCCAGCTGGGTCAACCTCAACTGGTACCTCTACTGGGGCCTCAAGAAGCACGGCTACCACGCCGAGGCGAGCACCCTGGTCGAGCGCACCTGCCGACTCGTCGCCGCATCCGGAACCCGCGAATGCTACGGACCGGAGAACGCGGCCGGCCACGGCGCGCACTCCTTCGGCTGGAGCACGCTCGTCCTCGACCTGGTCGCGGCCGAAGACGCGGAGGCCGACGACCGGACAGCGGCGGAGGCGAGCTGACCATGGCGAACTGGGGATTCCTCGGGGCCGGTTCGATCGCACGATCCAGCCTCGCGCCCGCGGTCCTGGCGACCAGCGGCGCCGTCCTGCACGCCGTGGCCGCCAGCGACCGCGACCGGGCCCGAGCGCTCGGTCCACGCCGGATCCACGCCACCTACGAAGCCCTGCTCCAGGACCCGGACGTGGACGTGGTCTACATCGCGCTGCACAACAGCGCGCACTTCCCGTGGGTGACGGCCGCGCTGCGCGCGGGAAAGCACGTGCTGTGCGAGAAGCCGCTCGGCCTGTCGGCAGCCGAGGTCGACGAGATGGCCCGCACCGCCCGCGCGGCGGGCCGGCTCCTGGTCGAAGCGGCCTGGAACCGCTGGCATCCCCGCACCCGCGCCATGGAGGCGCTGTTCGAAGCCGGAGAACTGGGCACGGTCAGCGCCGTCAGTGCCCGGTTCGACGGCCTGGCCCCCGCCCCGGGCAACTACCGCCTGGACCCGGCGCTCGGCGGCGGCGCCCTGTACGACGTCGGCTACTACGCCGTCTCGGCCGCCCTGGCGGCCTTCGACTGGTCCACCCCGCAGGTCCGGTGGGCCGAGCAGACCCGGTGGCACCCCGACTCCGCCGACAGCGCGTCCACGTTCGTCCTCGACTTCCCGGGCCGCGGGAGCGCCGCGATCCACTGCTCCCTCAACGGCGCCTCGGCCGAGGAGTTCGCCGCCACCGGCAGCACCGGCAGCCTGCGCCTGTCCTCCCCGGCCTTCTGCGCCGCCGCCGCACCCGCGCACCTCACAGCGTCGGCCGACACTCGCACCTACCCCGCCGTCGACCCCTACCAGCTCATGGTCGAGGCCCTCGACGAGGCCGTCGCCGGCCACCCCCGCTTTCTCGTCCCCCTCGACCAGACCCGCCTCATCGCGGCCACGCTCGACCTCGTCAGAAGCAACTGCGCAGCCCTGGAGCCGAGTTGACGACACGACCGTAACGGGTCGCGCCGGCGACCAGCAGGCAGCCCAAGCCGGCCGTCACCCCGCAGAAGGCGGCAGCACCGAGCCCGGCCACGGCTCCGACACCGATGTCGAGTGCGAAATGGGCAGTACCGCCTTTCCCGGCTGACGGACGCTCACTTACGCCGTAGGCGACCATCCCGGCGGGCTCAGGCCATAGAAGCGGTACGTGCACGAGATCACCGTGCACCCACCAGCCCTGCCCAGCGCGCAGGACCCGAGCCGGCCCCCCTCCGGCCGCTGGGGTCAGCGACTGTTGTCCTTCCGTGCTTGATGGCTGCGTTTCTGCTGTTCAGGCATGGGGTCGGCGGTCTCGGAGAGTGGTGACGTGTCGTGTCGTCGCTCTGGGGGAGGTTGGGGATGCCGTCGGTCGTGGGGCTGCTGGAACAGCGTGAGTTGGCTGCTCGCCGTCGTGTGGACGCGTTGCGGGAGGAGGCGGACCGTATCCAGGCTGAGCTGGTCGCGGCCGAGCTGGAGTGGAACGAGTGCGTCATCGCCCGTTCACGCGTCGGCGAGGTGTTGTCTCCGGACGAAGGAGACAGCGTCGGCCCAAACGCCACTGAGGAGCCGTCGGATCGCGGTGAACCGCCCGCGCTGCCTGCATCTTCGAGGTCGGCGAGGCTGAAGTCGGTGGTGCCGATGTGGCGCGCGGGGCTGGCCTGGTCGGCACTGTCGGCGGACTACTGGCGCATCGTGCAGGCTCGCGGACCGGGACCGGGACCGGGACCGGCTCGGCCAAGGACCGCTGACCTGGCAGGAAATGGCCGGCTGCTTCGGCCTGGACCCGGTGCCCGCGAAGATCGAGGCGTTGAGGTCGAAGGCGAAGCGGCTGACAGCGCGCGGCGGCGATCTGGGCCAGCAGAACCTGCCCGGCGGCGCGGTCGCCGATGTCCGCGGCGGTGACCCCGCGCCATGGCCGACTGCGCGGAGCGCTACGCCGAGCGCCCGAACACCGCGTACCGGGACTTCGGAGGCGAGGGCAACGGCGGGGACTGCACGAACTTCATCAGCCAGGCGCTGCGGGCCGGCGGCTGGCAGGACAAGCCGGGCTGGTACCGCGACTACCACAACTGGTGGTACCACAGCGCCAACCAGACGTGGAGCTGGGCCAACGCGAACCACTGGGGCAGCTTCGCCGTCTCCAGCGGCCGCACCCGCAACCTGTCGAACGTCTGGCAGATCGGCCTGTCCGACATCCTCCAGGTCAAGGGCCGCGGGGGCACGGTGAAGACGCACAGCACCATCGTCCACAAGGTCGTGAACGGGATGCCGTACCTCGCCTATCACACCAACAACCGGAAGAACGTCTCGCTGTCCGAGTTCCTGCGGGCCTGGCCGGGCGGGACGTTCTACGCGTACCGCACCTGAGCCGTCAGGGTGGGCGGGGCGCTCCCGCCCATCACTCAGTGAGAAGCGAGAGAGGGAGGCAGATGCTCGGTCGACGGACTTTCCTCGCCGCCACCGGCGTGGTCATCGCGGCGGTGGCCGCCGGCTGCGGGTCCTCGCCGAAACCCGCCGACCCGGCGGAGTTGGAGCCCTGGTTCCGCCGGTACATCGACCTGCTCAACGCACAGGACCACCAGGGGCTCGCCAGACACCTCGACAACAACGCGGAGCACCCGAGCCAGGAAGCGGCCGACGATGCCGCCCTTCGCGTCACGCGGTACGGCGGCCGGGGCATGGCAGTGCAGAAATTCGTCACCGCCAAGACCTTCCCCGAGACCTATCAGGCCACCATCACGGTCACGTCCCAGACCGGCAAGCCCGAGGTGCTCATCGAGACCATCCGCTGGGTCCCCGAGAAGGCGCGGTGGTACCTCAACGAGCTGAACCCCAGGTCGACCCCGCCGCCCTCCGGGGCGGCCAGCATCGAGCGCCCGTCCAACTAGGGCTTGTCCGCCCGATCATGTGACTGTCACCTGCTTTTGTGGTCGGCGGACGGGACATGGGAACGGCTGCTCCAGCAGGTCCGGGCCGAAGGCGACGCGGCCGGCGACATCGACTGGGACATCTCGGTCGACTCCACGATCGTGCGGGCCCACCAGCACGCGGCAGGCGCCCGCACCGACCGGCCACCGGCCCTGGCCCCAAAGGGGGCTGGACCCGGGGAACACCAGGACGAGACGCCGTGGCAGGGCCTCGGCCGCTCGCGCGGCGGCTTCACCACCAAGGGCCATCCGCGTGGGGTGTGTCAGGGGGTGGTGTTGGCTGTGATGCTGCTGGTGGGGGTGTTCCAGCCTGTGATGCGCAGGTGGGGGGTGGTGCCGGTGAGGTCGATGGTGCGGACGGTGGCGGTGATGGTGGTGGTTTCGCCGGGCCAGAGGCTGACCTGGTTGTCGGTCCAGGTGACGGGCAGCACCGGGTTGTTGTCCTCGTCGACGAGGTGGACGTCGGTGAGGAGGGCGGGGGTGTTGCCGGTGCCGGTGTTGGTGAGTGTGACGGTGACCTTGGTGGTGTCGCCGGTGTTCGCGCTGGTGGCTGTGGCGGAGATTTGGGCCTGGGCGAGCTGGTTCAGTCCGGTCAGGCTCCCGTAGGAGGCGGTGGGGGGTTTCGGCCCGCCCTCGTAGTCGCCGAGGACGTCGGGCTTGGTGGAGTGCCAGTAGACGTTGCGGCTGACCTCGTTGCCGGTGGGGTCGGTGAGGGTGAGCTTGGCGAGGTAGGTGGTGTCCAGGTCCGGGACGTCCTCGGGGATGGTGAGGGCTTCCGCCTTGCCGCCGTCGCCGGGGACGGATGAGACGGTGGCGTCCTTGTGGAACCGGGGGGTGCC
>NZ_JOCF01000057.1 GCF_000720635.1 Streptomyces sp. NRRL WC-3742
ATGGTGGGCGGGTCGTCGCGGCCGGGGAGGTCGGCGGGGAGCTGGTGGGCGGGGGAGGGCTGGTCGGGCAGGGTCTGCTCGTAGCCGGCCTCGTAGCCCTGCTGGTGGCCGTCGTAGTTCTGGGGGTCGTCGTAGCCCCGCGCGTCGTGGTGGTTCTGGTGGTTCTGGTGGTTCTGGTGGCCGTCGTGGCCCGTGTGGCCCGCGTGGTTCTCCTGGGAGAAGTCCACGGCGTGGGACTGGGCGTGGACGGTGTGTCCGTGGCCGTCGCCGGCCCAGTGCTGTTCGAGGTACCGCGCGCCGCCGTAGCCGCTGTAGGTCTCGGCGTCGTACACGTCGTAGGTGGAGCCGGGGTGGCCCGGTGCGGGTTCCGGCTCGTAGTAGGTGCCGTACGGCAGCACGTCGAGGTCCGGCTGGTGGCGGGGGCCTGACTCGGGGTGTTCAGGCCCGGGGAAGCGGTCCTCGGGTGTCATTCGCCCATCATAGGAAGACCACTCTCCCGGCGTCGTCACCTGGTGGGTATCCAATCCTCCGGAGCGTCAGCCGGGCCGTCCCGCAAGGTCCGTTTTGTCCCGACTCGTTATGGTCTAGACCTCGCCCGGGGGCCGGGGAGGACTGACGGTGGTGCGCGGGCTCCGGCGCTGGGAGGACGCGCGGACGATCAGCTCGGTCGGCATCAGGGTGCCCGGCGGCGGGCCGGTCCCGGCGGTGCGGAACCGGGGCGGGAAGAGGCGGGCGATGTCCACGCCGGTGCCCGAGTCCACGCCCTCGATGGCGTCGATGAGCAGGTTGACCACGGTGGTGCCGATCCGGCGCGGCTTGAGCGAGAGCGTGGTGATGGGCGGCTCGGTGGTGGCGTACACGTCGCTCTCGCTGCAGCAGACCAGCAGCAGGTCGTCCGGCACCCGCAGCCCGTAGCGGCGGGCGGCGGCGAGCAGGTCGGTGCCGTTGGGGTCGAACAGTCCGTAGACGGCGTCGGGGCGGTCCGGGCGGGCGAGCAGCCGGTCGGCGGCGACGGCGCCGGCGGCCGGGTCGTGGGCCGGGTACGCCTCGTACACCGGTTCCTGGCCCACCTTGGCGCACCAGCCCAGGTACGCCTCGGTGGAGAGGCGGGTGTAGGTGTCGGTACTGGTTCCGGTGAGCAGGCCGATGCGGCGGGCGCCGGCCTCGGAGAGGTGGTCGAGGATGCCGAGCACGGCGGCCTCGTGGTCGTTGTCGACCCAGGCGGTGACCGGGCAGTTGCCCGGCTTGCCGTCGCTGACCACCGGCACGCCGGAGCGGTACAGCTCGCTGACCAGGGGGTCCTGGTCGGGCGGGTCGATCACGACCGTGCCGTCCAGGGCGATGTTGCCCCAGACGTCGTGGCGGGAGGAGGCGGGCAGCACCACGAGCGCGTAGCCGCGGCCGAGGGCCGCGCTGGTGGCGGCTCTGGCCATCTCGGCGAAGTACGCGAACTCGGTGAAGGTGAACGGCTCTTCGCCGTAGGTGGTGACGGTCAGCCCGATCAGACCGGACCGCCCGGTGCGTAGGGTACGGGCGGCCGCCGAAGGGCGGTAGCCGAGGCGCTCGGCGACCTCGCGCACCCGGCTGCGGGTCTCGTCGGGCAGGCGGCCCTTTCCGTTCAGCGCGTCGGAGACGGTGGTGATCGACACTCCGGCGGCTGCTGCCACATCCCGGATGCCGGCCCGCTCCAGACGCCGTGAGGTGGTGGGACGCCGACCGCTCTGGTTGGCTGCTGCTGTCATGGCGGACCGATCGTATGGCTCCTGACAAGGGTCTGTGACCGGCGCATCGGGAGCGTGTGGAGATACGTTTCTCCAAGAGTGAGCCGGGGTGCGCTCCTTCGATCCCCGCCTGAAACCGGGGCTCTTACCTCTGACATGTGCCGAAGGAAGCGGGCAGAATGGCTGATCTGCACCTGTAACCCGTCCGGGCATCTCACTCCTACGGGTGAGGGCGGTCGGTATCGTGCAGGGCACCCGACCGGGGTGGTCCGGGCGCGTCCCGAGATCCCGGGGACACGGCGGCGATCCCGACCGTGCGAGGGCGGGCGGACCGGCAGAGAACACGAAGGAGTACGACCGTGAGCAGTGGTACACCGGCGCAGGGCCCGCGCCTGCGTCCGAGCCTGGACGGCATCCCCACCTACAAGCCCGGCAAGCCCGGCGGTGCCGACGCCTACAAGCTGTCCTCGAACGAGAACCCGAACAACCCGCTGCCCGGCGTCCTCGAGGCGGCGGTCGCGGCGGCCGGTTCGTTCAACCGCTACCCGGACATGGGCGTCAGCGAGCTGACCGCCGTCCTCGCCGAGCGCTTCGACGTGCCCGTCGAGAACATCGCCCTCGGCACCGGCTCCGTCGGCGTCGCCCAGTCGCTCATCCTCGCGACGGCCGGTCCCGGCGACGAAGTCGTCTTCGCCTGGCGCTCGTTCGAGGCGTACCCGATCATCACCCAGGTCGCCGGGGCCACGCCCGTCCCGGTCCCGATCACCGAGAGCGGCGACCACGACCTCGACGCGATGCTCGCGGCGATCACCCCGAACACGCGGCTGGTCTTCGTCTGCAACCCGAACAACCCCACCGGCAACGTGGTCCACCGCGCCGAGCTGGAGCGGTTCATCGACGCCGTGCCGAGCGACGTCCTGGTCGTCGTCGACGAGGCGTACATCGAGTTCATCCGCGACCCCGAGGTGCCGAACGGCATCGACCTGTACCGCACGCGCCCCAACGTCTGCGTGCTGCGCACCTTCTCCAAGGCGTACGGCCTCGCGGGCCTGCGGGTCGGCTTCGCCATCGCGCACGAGCCGGTGGCGAACGCGCTGCGCAAGACCGCCGTTCCGTTCGGTGTCAGCCAGCTCGCCCAGGACGCCGCCGTCGCCTCGCTGCGGGCCGAGGACGCGTTGCAGGTGCGGGTGGAGGCGCTGGTCGAGGAGCGCGCCCGCGTCGTCGCCGGGCTGCGCGCCCAGGGCTGGGAGGTCCCGGACTCGCAGGCCAACTTCGTCTGGCTCGGGCTCGGCGGGCACTCGGCGGAGTTCGCGGCGCGCTGCGCCGAGGCCGGGGTGATCGTGCGGCCGTTCCCGGAGGGCGTGCGGGTGTCGATCGGCGAGGCCGAGGGCAACTCGATCTTCCTGGCGGTGGCGGAGGCGTTCCGCAAGGAGATCAGCGGCTGAGGTCGCCTGTTCGAAGGAGCCGGCCCCGGGAGTGTTCCCCGGGGCCGGCTCCTTCGTCATTCGGCGGGCTGCTCGGGCCTGGTGTGGAGGATCGCGCGGGCCTGGTCGGCGGCGCGGGTGATGCTCTCGGAGACGTAGTCGAGGAAGCGGGCCACGTTCTCCATGCGGACGGCGGCCGCGGTGCCGGGGCCGAGCACGCCGACGCCCTGGCGGGCCGTCTCGGCGAGGTGGGCGGTGCCCTTGGCGCTGTCGATCATCGACTGGTACCAGACGTCGTCGTCGACGACGTAGCGCTCGCGGCGGCCCTCGCCGCGCTCCCGGCGCACGAGGGTCTGGGCCTCCAGGTAGGCGATCGCCTTGGAGACCGTCGCCGGGCTGACCTGGAGGCGCTGGACGAGGTCGGCGGCGGTGAGGCCGCCCTCGTCGCCGGTGAGGAGCAGGGCGAGCACCCGGGCCGTCATCCTCGGCATGCCGGAGTGCACGAGGACGGTGGTGAGCGTCTCCTCGTAGGCGAGCACGGCCTCCGGGTCGCGGCCGTGGACGGTCCGGCGGGGGGCCTCGGCGGTCCTGCGGGCGGCGGCGGGGGACTTGCCGCGGTGGGCGCGTCGTTCGGCGGCGCGGTGGGCGAGGTCGGCGCGGTAGGAGGTGGGGCCGCCGTTGCGCATCACCTCGCGGGTGACGGTCGAGGTCGGGCGCTCCAGGCGCCGGGCGATCTCGGCGTAGGCGAGGCCGTCGGCCAGTCCCAGCGCGATCTGCCGGCGTTCCTGCTGGGTGAGTCTGCCTCCGGGCATCGCGGGCTCCGCTCGTGGGTGGTTCGGGTGGGGGAAGGGTAGCGTTCAGTTCTCTCCCATTGCAACGACGGAGTGGGTTGACGTTGCATTAGATTTACGGCCGGTGCAACGATTTCGCGGGTCTGACCTGTGCTTATTGGGCTTCCTGGCCATTGATCTGTTGCCTGATTCTCGAACGCAACGTAGCTTTTCCATCGTTGGAAACACCGGACGGGCAGGGGGCCCGCCGGGGATCGAGAGGGAGCACACCATGCAGAAGTTCGACACCACCGCCCCGGTCACCGCCGTCGTCGACGTCCCGGCCGGCCGCATCAGCTTCATCGCCGCCGACCGGGCGGAGACCACGGTCGAGGTCCGGCCGGCGGACGCCTCGAAGGGGCGTGACGTGAAGGCGGCGGAGGAGACCCGGGTCGTCCTCGAGGGCGGCGTCCTGCGGGTCGACGTTCCGGAGCAGAAGAAGATCCTGGGCCCGACCGGGGTCGTCGAGGTCACCGTCCAGCTGCCGGCGGGGTCGCGGGTCGACGGGAAGGTCGCGGCCGGTGAGCTGCGCGGCGTCGGGCGCCTCGGGGACGTCCGCTTCGAGGGCGCGCAGGCGGTCGTGAAGCTCGACGAGGCCGCGAGCGTGCGGCTCGAGCTGCAGCTGGGGGACGTCTCGATCGGTCGGCTGACCGGCGACGCGGAGATCGGCACCCAGAAGGGCGACCTGCAGATCTCGGAGGCCGTGCGGGGCACCGTGGTCCTGCGCACCGAGCACGGCGGGATCTCGATCGTTGCGGCCCGGGGCACCTCGGCGACGCTGGACGCCGGCACCTCGTACGGGCGGGTGCACAACAGCCTGACCAACGCGGCCGGTCCGGAGGCCGAGCTGAACATCCGCGCCACCACGTCGTACGGCGACATCACCGCGCGCAGCCTGTGAGGCATCGCCGGGTGCCGACGAGGCCCTCGCCCGTTCTCCGGGCGAGGGCCTTCGGGTTCTGCACCGGCGGCGAGAAGGGAGGCTACGCGCCGCGCGTCAACTGGCCGCGGTTCCTGAGGCGTTGGAGCGAGTGGGTGAACGGGCTCGCGAGATCGCCGAGGGGTTCGAAGAACCTGTGGTCGGTCTCCTCCACCACGCGGACGGTGCGGTTGGCGACCTCGCGTCCCGCGGTCGTCACCTGCAGCGCGCGGGCGCGCTTGTCGGTGGGGTGGGGGAGGCGTTCGACGTAGCCGGCGGCCTCCAGCGCCCTCAGAACCTGGGAGGTCATCATCGGGTCGGTGGCCGCGTGGTCGGCCAACTGCTTCTGGGTGATGGGGACTTCGGTGCCGAGCCAGGTGAGGGCGGCCAGCAGGACGAACTGTACGTGGGTGAGTCCGTACGGCTTGAGGGCCGCGCGCTGGGCGGCCTGCCAACGGTTGGTGATCTGCCAGAGAAGCAATCCGGGGCTCTCCTCGGCATCGTCGGAGGATGAGGCCAATTCCCGTTCGCTCATAGGCTGAACAGTCCTTCCTGTGGTGCGGTCGCGGTCGTCACCGCCCCGCCGTTCATCGCTGCTCCGATGAGGGTGAAGTCTCCCTCGCTGAGCTCGATCAGACCACGACACAGCTGATATCCCCAGTGCGCCCCGGCGGTCGGATCGAGGTGCCTCCGAAGGGGCTTTTCGTCGGGACGGAACCGCGGGCGCAGGCCCGTCCATAGACTGGCAGCGTCAGGGAGAATCCGACCCTCCGGGAGCGTTCGTTCCATGGCCACGTACGTACTGATCCACGCCGCAGCTGTCGACTCCTGGTACTGGGGCCCGCTCGCCGCCGAACTCCGCGCCCGGGGCCACGAGGTGGTCGCGCCCGACCTCCCCTGCGAGGACGAGTCCGCCGGGTTCGCCGAGTACGCGGACGCGGTCGTCGAGGCGATCGGCGACCGTACCCGACTCGTCGTCGTCGGCCACTCCTTCGGCGGGTTCACCGCCCCGCTGGTCTGCGACCGCCTCCCCGTGGACCTCCTGGTGATGCTCCAGGCCCAGGTGCCGGCCCCCGGCGAGTCGGCGGGCGAGTGGTGGGCCAACACCGGCTACGGCCCGGCTCGGCAGGAGGCCGACCGGGCACGGGGCGTCGGGGAGGGGGAGGAGGAGGACGTCCTCACTCTCGTCCTCAACGACACCCCGGCCGAACTCGCGGCCGAGTTCCTCGCCGAGCACCAGCGCGTGCAGTCGGCGGCCCCGTTCGCGAAGCCGTGGCCGTCGGCGGCCTGGCCGAAGGTGCCGACCCGGGCGCTGCTCTCCTCCGGGGACCGGTTCTTCCCGACCCCGTTCATGCGACGGGTCGTCGTCGAGCGGCTCGGCTTCGAGCCCGACGAGATGCCGGGCGACCACTGCCCGATGCTCGGACACCCGAAGGAGCTGGCGGAGCGGCTGGAGGGGTACCGGGAAGCGCTTTCGCCCGTACGGAAACCGCAGGTCAGCTGACCGCCGTCCAGTGCCAGGGCCTCGGGCCCGACTCGCCGCGCAGGCAGGCGAGGCGGTGGTGGGCCTCGGTGCGGTGGCGGGTCGGGTCGGCGGCGGCGAGTTGCAGTGCGTAGCAGGTGAGGCGCAGTTCGCGCAGGTCCCGTAGGACGGGGTAGCCGGACCAGGTGGTGACGTCGGCGCCGTACGCCTCGCAGAAGGCGGTGTACTCCTGGGCGGTGGCGGTGTCGAAGACCCCCTGCTCGACGGCGACGGCGGTGAGGTCCCATTCGGGCGGGCCGAGCGAGGTGCGCTCGAAGTCGAGCAGGTAGGTGGTGGACGCGGTCACCGCGACGTTGCCTCCCCAGGCGTCGCCGTGGACGACCCCGGCGGGCAGTCCGGGCGGGAGGTCGGCCCAGGCGGCGCGCAGGGCGGCGAGGCGTTCGTGCAGCCAGGCCCGGTCCGAGGAACGAACAGTTGACGCACCGTCAATGCGCGCGGGAAGTCGCACGAATGGATCGAGGTTACCCAACTCGAACGACGGGACGGGTAGTTGGTGCAGTCGCCGCAGAAATGGTGCCAGATCGACGGCCGTCCCGTGCGCGTGCGGCGGCAGTTCGTGCCAGAAGGTGACCGGCCGCCCGTCGATGTCCAGCGGCTGCGCAACGCTCTCCAGTGGCCGCACGGCCGGAACGCCGCACTCGAACAGCCAACGGGTGACGGAGAGTTCGCGCGACGCTGCCGCCGTCTGGCCGGTACGCCCGATGCGGGCGACGATGCCGCCGGGCAGTCGCCACAGCGCGTTCTCGCCCTCGCGGATCAGCGAGGCCCCCTCGGCGGGGAGTCCGGCCAGGGCGCAGGCCGCGAGCAGGGGGGTGGTGCCGGCCATGGAAAGTCCTCCCCTCGCGCCCTGTTCCGCAGCGTAGTCGCGCGGCGGTGGGGCGACGGTGGCGCAGGTCACACCCGGCGGATGTCACAGTCGGCGGGGGTGTTCGGTCAGAGAGGGTGACAGCGCACCACCGCGACAGGGGAGCACACCATGGAAGCCCGTCTCGACCAGTTCGGCAGCCCGATCATGGGCAAGGTCGCCAAGCACTTCATCGCGGCGAGCCGCCAGATCGCGGAGTCGGAGCTGCTGCCGGCCGCGACCCGGGAGCTGGTGATGATGCGCGCCAGCCAGATCAACGGCTGCGGCTTCTGCGTCGACATGCACTTCAAGGACGCCGTGCACGGGGGCGAGGAGGCGACCAGGCTCAACCTCGTCCAGGTCTGGCGCGAGGCGACGGTGTTCACCGACGCCGAGCGGGCCGCGCTGGAGCTCGCCGAGCAGGGCACCCGGCTCGCGGACGGCGCCCCCGGTGTCACCGACGAGGTCTGGGCGAACGCCGCGAAGCACTACGACGAGGAGCAGCTGGGGGCGCTGGTCGCTCTGATCGCGCTGATCAACGCCTTCAACCGCGGCAACGTCATGCTCCGCCAGCCCGCCGGCGCGTACCGGCCGGGGATGTTCGCCTGAGCGGTGCGGGGCAGCGCGGGGCGTTGAAGCGAGGCGGCCGGGGTACGGGGGTCCCCGGCCGCCGCCGTGCGTACGGAGGCTCCTGTACGCACACCATCGAGCCCCTCACCTGGGGGCTTGTCGCCTCAAAACCGACCGATAAGGTGTTAATCCAACATTCATCCATGTCGCATAGCCTCCGGGGGCTAGCCTCATGCTGAACGTCACCGTCCGATCGGGAGGCGAAAGCCCCGTGCAAGGCACTGTCACCACACCTGGCGGCTCCGCCATGACCGCGGGCCAGGGCGAGGCGTTCCTCCTCGTCGTCGACGACGAGCCGAACATCCGCGAGCTGCTCGCCGCCTCGCTGCGCTTCTCCGGCTTCCGCGTGGCCTCCGCCGCCAGCGGCACCGAGGCGCTCGACCTGATCGCCGCCGAGCGGCCCGACCTCGTCGTCCTCGACGTCATGCTGCCCGACCTCGACGGCTTCACCGTCGTCGAGCAGCTGCGCGAGCGCACCAGCCGCGGCCAGATCGCCGCGCCCTCCCACGGGCACCCCGGCGACCACCTCCCGGTGCTCTTCCTCACCGCGAAGGACGGCGTGGGCGACAAGGTGCAGGGCCTCGCGGCCGGCGCCGACGACTACGTCACCAAGCCGTTCAGCCTGGAGGAGCTGATCGCCCGGATCAGGGCCATCCTGCGCCGGGCCGGCGGCCCCGCCGAGGACGGCCGGCTCGTCGTCGCCGACCTCGCCCTCGACCCCGTCGCGCACGAGGTCACCCGCGCCGGCACGCCCGTGGCGCTCTCCCCGACCGAGTTCAAGCTGCTGCACTACCTGATGGCCAACGTCGGCCGGGTGGTGTCCAAGGCGCAGATCCTCGACCACGTCTGGGCCTACGACTTCGGTGGCGACCTCTCCATCGTCGAGTCGTACATCTCCTACCTGCGCCGCAAGCTCGACTCCGGCCCCGCGCACGGCCCCAAGCTGATCCACACCGTGCGCGGCATCGGCTACGCGCTGCGCCGCCCCGCCCAGGGCTGACCGGGCCCGCGCGTGCTCGCCCGTCTCACCTCCCGGCTCTCGCTGCGCGTGCGGCTGCTGGTGCTCGCACTCGTGCTGGTCACCACCGGGCTGGTGGTCAGCGACACCGTGGTGCTCGGCACCGTCCGGGCTCAGCTGGTCGAGCAGCTCGACGAACAGCTCCAGCGGTACGGGCCGCTGCTCTCCCACCGCGCGCCGACCGTGCCGGCCACGACGCTGCCCGGGCGGCCGGCCGTCTCCGGGAAGCGGATCAGCCTGCCCAGCCAGTACCTGGTGCAGTACCTGTCCCCGGACGGCAAGGTGCAGGGAACGATGCGCCAGCCCGTCTCGGACACCGAGCCGGCGCCCCAACTGGCCGGGCTCGACCCCACCCGGACCGCCCCCGACGCGCCCTTCGACCTGCCCGACCAGCGCGGCCACCACAGCTGGCGGGTGCTGGTGCTGCCGCTTCAGGCCCCCCGCCAGCAGCCCCAGCCCCAGGCCCAGCAGCAGGCCCCCGCGACCGGCGCCTTCACCGCGCCCGCCACCGTCCCGGCGTACGTGATGGTCGCCGTCTCCCGGGAGGACGTGGACGCCACCATCGGCAGCCTGCGCACCTCCTTCCTCGCCATCGGCGGCGCGGTGCTGCTCCTGATCACCGCGCTCGGCTTCTTCGCCCTGCGGGCCGGGCTGCGGCCGCTGCGCCGGATCGAGGCGGGCGCGGCGCGGATCGCCTCCGGGGAGCTGTCGCACCGGATGCCGGAGCTCTCCCGCGGCACCGAGGTCGGGCGGATGTCGGTGGCGCTGAACGGGATGCTCGACCAGATCGAGGCCGCCTTCGCCGCCCGGGCCGAGTCCGAGGCGCGGATGCGGGGGTTCGTCGCCGACGCCTCGCACGAGCTGCGCACCCCGCTGGCGGGCATCCGGGGCTTCACCGAGCTGTACCGGATGGGCGCGCTGCCCACCGAGGAGGACGTCCGCCGGACGATGACCAGGATCGAGAGCGAGTCCGTCCGCATGGGCGCCCTGGTCGAGGACCTGCTGGTGCTCGCCCGGCTCGACGAGGAGCGCCCGCTCGACCTCGCCCCGATGGACCTGCGCACCCTCGCCGCCGACGCCCTGCACGACCTCACCGCGCTCGACCCGAGCCGTCCCGTCGCGCTCACCGGCCCGGCCGGTACCGGGGTGCCCGCCGCGGCGCCCGTCCTCGGGGACGAGGCGCGGCTGCGGCAGGTGGTGACCAACCTGGTCGGCAACGCCGTCAAGCACACCCCGCCCGGCACCCCGGTGCGCATCGGCGTGGGCTCCGGGGTGGGCGGCGTCTGCCTGCTGGAGGTCGCGGACGCGGGCCCGGGCCTCACCGAGGACCAGGCGCGCCGCGTCTTCGACCGCTTCTACCGCGTCGACGCCTCCCGCAGCCGCGACAACGGCGGCGGCGCGGGCCTGGGCCTCGCCATCGCCACGGCCCTCACCCGCGCCCACGGCGGAACGCTCAGCCTCGACACGACCCCGGGAGCGGGCGCGACATTCCGGGTTGAACTGCCCATCAACGGCGACCGTCTTTCCTGAGCCCTTTGTCGACTCATCAATTCACTTACGGTCCCGGGGAAACCGAATGGAGCGGAAAGGCCCGCTCCGTTTAGGATCCGTTCCTGCCCGGAGGCCGAGAGAGGCCCCGGGCGACGAACTCGGCGTTCCGCACTCG
Source organism: Streptomyces sp. NRRL WC-3742 (assembly GCF_000720635.1). Lineage (GTDB taxonomy): Bacteria > Actinomycetota > Actinomycetes > Streptomycetales > Streptomycetaceae > Kitasatospora. The sequence continues at coordinate 10,596 of NZ_JOCF01000057.1, forward strand.
GAATCCCGAACCTGGTTTCCCATTGGGCATCCCATTCGCCCCGAAAGTGGTCAGATTGAACCTCCGCCGCACCGTGGTCTCGGCCGCGCTCGTCGCTGCCGTCATATCGCCCGCCGCCCTGTTCTCCGCGGCACCCGCCTTCGCGGACTCGGCGCCGACCCGGATCACCGCCGACGCGCTCGCCGCACTGGAGAAGGCCCAGAACGACGCGTTCAAGGCCCTCGGCGACGCGAACGGGGCCCTGGCCGGGGCCAAGGCCAACTACGAGACCGTCAAGAACGACCCGAACCAGTTCGAGCGCATGTGGGTGCTGCGGGTCAAGGACACGGCCGAGAAGGCGGCCGCGGCGTCGGCGGCCGCGGACAAGGAGGCCGAGGCGGCCTCGCTGGCCTTCGCCACCGCCAAGCCGGAGGAGCTGGACAGGGCCAGGGAGCGGATGCAGGCGGCGGACAAGGCGGCCAACGAGGCCCACGCCGCCGAGACCAAGGCCAAGGCCGCGGTCACCGCCGCCGAGAAGGCCCTGGACGACGTCATGGCCGGCTGGACCGGCAGGATCGCCAAGCTGGAGGAGGCCCAGAAGGCGGCGGCCAAGGCGAGCCAGGACGCCAACAAGGCGTACGCGGACGCGAAGGCGGCCTACTACGCTCAGCAGGAAGCCGAGCAGAACGGGAAGCCGGCCGACACCAAGCCGGTCGAGAAGCCGACCGACAGCAAGCCCGCCGACAGCAAGCCCGTCGAGCAGCCCGCCGAGAAGCCGGCGGCCGTGACCCCGGCCGTCGACGGTACCGCGCCGGACGCCTCGACCGCTTCGGCCGGCTCGGCCGCCGCGTCGACGGCCTCGAAGCCGTCGGTCGTCAGCGCCTCGGCCGCCGTCGCCACGACGGACTCGAAGGCGGAGCTGGCCGAGACGGGTGCCGGCCCCGCCTCGTACCTGGCGCTGGGCTCGGGCCTGGCGCTGAGCCTGGGTGCCGCCGCGCTCTACGTCTCGCGCCGCCAGCAGGGCCGCACCACCGTCTGATCGGCCGTTCCGGCCGGTAGCACGAAGCCCCGCTCGTGGTCGCGAGCGGGGCTTCGTGCTGTCAAGCGCCGGTCCGGACAAGTCGCCGGACGCCGTCGCCCGCCCCGCGCGTTGTCCGGGCCGCCGGCCGCCGCGCACACTGTGCGCACCGTCACGTACCGAAACTCCGCGTCAACCCCACCCTGCCTGCGGTTCCTCCGTAAGGATGATGGATACTGGCCCTTGTGAACGTGTTCACGTTCACAAGCGGACAAGCTTGCGTGGTTCGGCGACGGTCCATGGCTATAGATGAGGTTTGTCCTGAAACGCCCCACTGGGGCCGGTTGGAGAGAGGGCGACGTGGAACTGGCAATCGCTCACGAAACGGTCGCACGTTGGCAATTCGGCATCACGACCGTCTACCACTTCCTCTTCGTCCCGCTCACGATCAGCCTGGCCGCCGTCGTGGCCGGACTGGAGACCGCCTGGGTGCGGACGGGCAAGGAGAAGTACTTCCACGCCACCAAGTTCTGGGGAAAGCTCTTCCTCATCAACATCGCGATGGGCGTGGTCACCGGCATCGTGCAGGAGTTCCAGTTCGGCATGAACTGGTCCGACTACTCACGGTTCGTCGGTGACGTCTTCGGGGCCCCGCTCGCGATGGAGGCGCTGATCGCCTTCTTCTTCGAGTCCACCTTCATCGGCCTGTGGATCTTCGGCTGGGACAAGCTGCCGAAGAGGATCCACTGCGCCTGCATCTGGATGGTCGCCCTGGGCACCGTGCTCTCGGCCTACTTCATCCTCGCCGCCAACTCCTGGATGCAGCACCCCGTCGGCTACGCGATCGACCCGGTCAGCGGCAAGGCGCAGCTCACCGACATCGCCAAGGTGCTGTTCCAGAACACCACCCTCGTCGTCGTCTTCCACACCCTGACCGCCGCCTTCCTCACCGGCGCCGCGTTCATGGTGGGCATCTCCTCCTTCCACCTGTGGAAGGCCAAGCGCAGGCCCGAGGGCGCCGACCCGCAGAAGACCGCCGTGATGCGCACCTCGCTGCGCCTGGGCCTGGTGCTCGCCGTCGTCTTCGGCGCCGGTACGGCGCTCAGCGGCGACACCCTCGGCAAGGTCATGTTCGAGCAGCAGCCGATGAAGATGGCCGCCGCCGAGGCGCTCTGGGACACCCGGTCGCCCGCGCCGTTCTCGATCTTCGCGGTCGGCGACGTCAGCAAGGGCCACAACTCGGTGGAGCTGGAGATCCCCGGGATACTGTCCTTCCTCGCCCACAACGACTTCTCCTCCTCCGTCCCCGGGATCAACGACACCGCCGCCGCCGAGGCCGCGCAGCACGGCGGCTCCCCGAAGGACTACATCCCGAGCGTCTTCGTGACGTACTGGGGCTTCCGGTTCATGATCGGCTTCGGGATGACCTCCTTCCTGGCCGGTCTGGTGGGCCTGTGGACCACCCGGCGCAAGCTCTTCCTGAAGCCGGAGTTCCGCACCGGCGACACCGAGGTGCCCCGGCTGATGCTCACCCCCTCGCGGGAGCTGGGCCCGGTGCTCACCAAGTGGAGCTGGCGGATCGGCATCCTCACCATGGGCTTCCCGCTGATCGCCAACAGCTCCGGCTGGATCTTCACCGAGATGGGCCGTCAGCCCTGGGCCGTCTTCGGTCTGATGACCACGGCCGGCGCCGTCTCCCCCAACGTGAGCGTCGGCACCCAGATCGGCGCCCTGGTCACCTTCACCACGCTGTACGCGATCCTCGCCGTCATCGAGGTGCGGCTGCTGGTCAAGTACGCCAAGGCCGGGCCGGTGGTCACCGAGAAGCCCCCGGCCAAGGACCCGACCCTGCGCGGGCCCTCCTCGGACGAGGACGCCGACAAGCCCCTCGCCTTCGCGTACTGACGCCACTGGTTCACGGAAAGGAGACCAAGGGTCATGCAACTCCACGACGTCTGGTTCGTGCTGATCGCGGTCCTGTGGATCGGCTACTTCTTCCTGGAGGGCTTCGACTTCGGGATCGGCATCCTCTCCAAGCCGCTCGCCCGCGACACCGCCGAACGCCGGGTGCTGATCAACACCATCGGCCCGGTCTGGGACGGCAACGAGGTCTGGCTGCTGACGGCCGGCGGCGCCACCTTCGCCGCCTTCCCCGACTGGTACGCGACGCTGTTCAGCGGCTTCTACATCCCGCTGCTGGTCATCCTGGTCTGCCTGATCGTGCGCGGCGTGGCCTTCGAGTACCGGGCCAAGCGCGACGGCGCCCGCTGGCAGCGCAACTGGGAGGAGGCCATCTTCTGGACCTCGCTGCTCCCGGCCTTCCTGTGGGGCGTGGCCTTCGCCAACATCGTGCGCGGCGTGGACATCGACGCGCGGAAGAACTTCGTCGGCTCGTTCTGGGACCTGCTCAACCCGTACGCCCTGCTCGGCGGCCTGGTGACGCTCACCCTGTTCACCTTCCACGGCGCATTGTTCGCCGCGCTCAAGACGGTCGGCGAGATCCGCGACCGGGCCCGCACCGCCGCGCTGGGCGTGGGCCTGGCCACGGCCGCGCTCGCGCTGGCCTTCCTGACCTGGACGCAGGTGGACAGCGGCAACGGCCGCAGCCTGGCCGCCTCGATCGTGGCGGTCGTGGCCCTGCTCGGCGCCCTGGCGGCCAACCAACTGCGGCGCGAGGGCTGGGCGTTCGTCCTGTCCGGGGTGACCGTCGTGGCCGCCGTCGCGATGCTGTTCCTGTCGCTCTTCCCGAACGTGATGCCCTCCAGCCTGAACGACGCCTGGAGCCTGACCGTCTCCAACGCGGCCTCGGCGCCGTACACGCTCAAGCTGATGACGATCGTCGCGGCCGTGTTCACCCCGCTGGTCCTGCTCTACCAGGGCTGGACGTACTGGGTGTTCCGCAAGCGGATCGGCGTCCAGCACATCCCCGGCAGTCACCAGCCGGCCGCCGTCACCGAGGGCTGAGGCCGTGAAGCCCGTCGACCCCCGACTCCTCGGGTACGCCCGCACCACCCGCGCCTTCCTCGCCGGCAGCGTGCTGCTCGGCGCGGCGGGCGCGGCCCTGGTCGTCGCCCAGGCGAGCCTGATCGCCGAGATCGTCGTCCGCGCCTTCCAACGTGGCGACGGCGTCGGCGAGTTGACCGGGCCGCTGGTGCTGCTCGCCCTCACCGCCCTCGGGCGGGGGCTGGTCGGCTGGCTCACCGAACTCACCGCGCACCGGTCCGTCGCCCGGGTGAAGTCCACCCTGCGGCGCCGGCTGCTCGACCACGCCACCGCGCTCGGCCCGTCCTACCTGGCGGGCCGGCGCACCGGCGAACTCACCACCCTCGCCACCCGGGGCGTCGACGCCCTCGACGACTACTTCGCCCGCTACCTCCCGCAGTTGGCGCTGGCCGTCGTCGTCCCCGTGGTGGTGCTGCTGCGCATCGTCGGCGCCGACTTCACCTCGGCCGCCGTCATCGCCGGGACGCTCCCGCTGATCCCGCTGTTCATGGCGCTCATCGGCATGGCCACCCAGGCCCGGATGGACCGGCAGTGGGAGACGCTGGCCCGGCTCTCGCACCACTTCCTCGACGTGGTCGCCGGGCTGCCCACCCTCAAGGTGTTCAACCGGGCCCGCGCCCAGGCTTCCACCATCGCCAGGATCACCGCCGACTACCGTCGCGCGACCCTGCGCACCCTGCGGATCGCCTTCATCTCCTCCTTCGCGCTGGAGCTGCTCTCCACCCTGTCCGTCGCCCTGGTCGCCGTCACCATCGGCTTCCGGCTCGTCGACGGCACGCTGGACCTGGAGACCGGGCTCGTGGTGCTGATCCTCGCCCCCGAGGTCTACTTCCCGATCCGGCAGGTCGGCGCGCTCTACCACTCCAGCGTCGAGGGGCTGACCGCCGCCGACGAGATCTTCCAGGTGCTGGAGACCCCGCTGCCGGCGGCCGGGACGGTGCCGGCGCCCGCGCTGGGCGGGGCCGTCATCGCGGTGCGGGGGGTCGCCGTACGGCACCCGGGGCGCGCCGAGCCCGCGCTGGACGGGGTGTCGCTGACGCTGCGCCCGGGCGGGACGACGGCGCTCACCGGGCCGAGCGGCGCCGGGAAGTCCACGCTGCTGGCCGTCCTGCTCGGGCTCACCAGGCCGGACACCGGTGCCGTACGGGTCACCGCGGCGGACGGGCGCACCTACGACCTCGCCGAGCTGGAACCGGAGAGCTGGCGGCGGCAGATCGCCTGGGTGCCGCAGCACCCGCACCTGTTCGCCGGGACCATCGCCGACAACCTGCGGCTGCAGCGGCCGGAGGCCGACGACGCGGAGCTGTGGACGGCCCTGCGCGCCGCGCACGCGCTCGACTTCGTCACCGACCTGGACGCGGAGCTGGGGGAGGACGGCGCCGGGCTCTCCGCCGGGCAGCGCCAGCGCCTGGCCCTCGCCCGGGTGCTGCTCGCCGACGACCGGCCGCTGGTGCTGCTCGACGAGCCCACCGCCAACCTGGACGGCGCCTCGGAGGCGGCCGTGGTCGAGGCCGTACGGGCGCTCGCCGAGGACCCCGCGCGCACGGTGCTGGTGGTCGCGCACCGGCCGGCGCTGCTGGCGGTGGCGGAGGAGCGGGTGCGGCTGGAGGGTCCACCGCCCGTCCCGGCCGCTCCGCCGGCTCCGCTCGCGCACAGCGGGCGGCCCACCGCCGCGCCGGCCGTCACGGACGAATCAGAGGAGGCGGCGCCCGCCGCGCCCCGGCTGGCGCTGTCCGTCCTGCTCGGCGCGCTCGCCCTCGGCTGCGCCGTCGCCCTGATGGCCACCTCCGGCTACCTGATCTCCCGGGCCTCCCAGATGCCGCCCGTGCTCTACCTGATGATGGCCGTCACCTCGGTGCGGGCCTTCGGCATCGGCCGCAGCGTCCTCCGCTACGCCGAGCGGCTCGTCTCCCACGACGCCGTGCTCCGAACCCTCGGCACCCTGCGCGCCGCCGTTTACCGGCGTCTGACCGCGCTCGCCCCGGCAGGGCTGCCCGCCTTCCGGCGCGGGGACCTGCTCTCCCGGCTCGTCGCCGACGTCGACGCGATCCAGGACCGCTACCTGCGCTGGCGGCTGCCCGCCGCCGTCGCCGCCGTGGTGGCGCTGGCCTCGGCCGTGGCGATGGGGGCCTTCCTGCCCGCCGCCGGGGTGGTGCTCGGCCTCGGGCTGCTGCTCGCGGGCGTGCTGGTGCCCGCGCTGGCCGCCCGCTGGTCGGCCGGCGCCGAGCGGCGTCAGGCCCCCGCCCGGGGGCGGCTGGCCGCCGGCGTGGTCGACGTGTTCAGCGGCACCGCCGAGCTCACCGTGGCGGGCGCCCTGCCCCGGCGGCTCGCCGCCGTCCGCAGCGCCGACGCCGCGCTGACCCGGCTCGCGGCCCGCTCGGCCGCCACCACGGCGCTGGGCACCGGGCTGATCGCGCTGCTCACCGGGCTCACCGTCGCCGCCGCGGCCGCCGTCGGCGTCCAGGGCGTACGGGACGGGGCGCTCGCGCCGGTCTGCCTCGCCGTGGTGGTGCTGACCCCGCTGGCCGCCTTCGAGGCCGTCACCGGGATGCCGCTCGCCGTCCAGGCCCGCCAGCGCGCCCGGGCGGCGCAGGCCCGGCTGGACGAGGTGCTCCTCGCCCCGGCGCCCGTCGTGGAGCCCGTCGCGCCCGTCGCCCTGCCCGAGCAGCCGCTGCCCGTCGCCGTGCGCGGCCTGACCGTGCGCCACCCCGGGCAGGAGCGGGACGCGCTCGCCGGGCTGGACCTCGACCTCGCGTCCGGCCGGCGGATCGCCGTGGTCGGCCCGTCCGGCTCGGGCAAGACCACCCTTGCCCAGGCGCTGCTGCGCTTCCTGGAGCCCGGCGAGGGGACGGTGACCTTCGCCGACGGCTGTCCACAGGCTGTGGACAGCCGCGCGCTCTCCGGGGAGGACGTGCGCCGGGTGATCGGCCTCTGCGCACAGGACGCCCACGTCTTCGACAGCTCGCTTCGGGAGAACCTGCGCCTCGCCCGCCCCGACGCCCGCGAGGAGGAACTGCGCGCCGCCCTCGCCGCCGCCCGGCTGCTGGACTGGACGGACACCCTGCCGGACGGCCTGGACACCATGGTCGGCGAGCACGGCGCCCGGCTCTCCGGCGGGCAGCGCCAGCGGCTCGCCCTGGCCCGGGCGCTGCTCGCCGACTTCCCCGTCCTCGTCCTCGACGAGCCCGCCGAGCACCTCGACCTGCCCACCGCCGACGCCCTCACCGCCGACCTGCTGGCCGCCACCGAGGGCCGCACCACCGTGCTGATCACCCACCGGCTGGCCGGACTGGACGACGCCACCGTGGACGAGGTGCTGGTGCTGGACGGCGGGCGGGTCGCCGAGCGGGGCGGCTGGTCGGAGCTGCTCGCGGACCCGGACGGGCGGCTGCACGCGATGTGGCGGCGGGAGCGGGAGGCCGACGGCCTGGTCGCGCCTGCCTTTAGCTGAAAACCGTACAAACTAGGCTTTCTCCATGGACCCCACGCCAGACCTCCCCGCCGCCACCCCCGAGCCGGCGCCCCACCGGGTGCCCGAGATCGCCTCGCTCGGGCTGGACACGCTGGTCACCGAGGTCTCCGAACGCCTCCAGTCCGCCGCTGCCGTCACCGACCGGATGCAGCGGCTGCTGGAGGCGGTGGTCTCCATCGGCGCCGGGCTCGACCTGCACGCCACCCTCCACCGCATCGCCACCGGGGCCGCCGAACTCGTCGACGCCCGCTACGCCGCCCTCGGCGTCATCGCCCCCGGCGGCACGGGCCTGGCCGACTTCGTCCACGTCGGCATCGACGACGAGACCGCCGCCCGGATCGGCGACCTGCCCACCGGACGCGGCATCCTCGGCGCACTCATCGACCGCCCCGAACCGCTGCGCCTGGCCGACCTCGGCGCCGACCCCCGCTCCTCCGGCTACCCGGCGCACCACCCCTGCATGAAGACCTTCCTCGGCGTGCCCATCCGGGTGCGCGCCGAGGTGTTCGGAAACCTTTACCTGACCGAGAAGAAGGGCGGCGGCGCCTTCACCCCCGAGGACGAGCAGGTCGTCCACGCGCTCGCCGCCGCGGCCGGCGTCGCCATCGAGAACTCCCGCCTGTACGAGGAGGGCCGCCGCCGGGAACGCTGGATCGCCGGAGCCAACGCCGTCACCGGCGCGCTGCTCTCCACCGAGCAGGCCGAGGGCGCGCTCACCGTCGCCGCCGAACAGGTACGGGAGCTGGCGGACGCCGCGCTCGGCATGATCCTCCTGCCCACCGGCCCCGAGGCCGGCGGCGACGGCGACGGGCGGATGCGCGTCGCCCACGCCTCGGGGGAGGACGCGGAGTACGTGCGCGGCGAACTGCTGCCCAAGGACAGCTTCGCCAAGCAGCTCTTCGCCGGGGAGAGCGTCCACCTCGACGACATGTCCAGCGACCCGACCGTGGTGATCCGGCGCGCCCGCGCCTTCGGCCCGTCCATGGCCGTCCCGATGGTCGCCGCCGGGCGGGTGCTCGGGGGCCTCTGCGTCTGGCGCCCGCGTGGCGCCGTGCCGTTCACCGACAGCGAGAAGCAGCTCGCCGAGACCTTCGCCTCGCAGGCCGCCCTCGCCCTGCGGCTCGCCGAGGGCCAGCGCGACCGGCAGCGCCTCGCCGTCTTCAAGGACCGCGACCGGATCGCCCGCGACCTGCACGACCTCGTCATCCAGCGGCTGTTCGCCACCGGGATGATGCTGGAGAGCGCCGCCCGGCAGGCCATGGTGCCCGGGGTGAAGGTCGGCATCGGCAAGGCCGTGGACGAGCTCGACGCCACCATCCAGGAGGTGCGCACCACCATCTACGCCCTGCAGCACGACGACCACGGCGACGCCCCCGACACGCTGCGCACGCGGGTGCTGCGGGAGGCCGGCCAGGCCGCGGCGGCGCTCGGGTTCAAGCCCGCGGTGAGCTTCGTCGGGCCGGTGGAGAGCCTGGTGGGGGAGAAGACCGGACGTCAACTGCTGGCCGCACTACGGGAGATGCTCTCCAATACGGCGCGTCACGCGCGGGCCTCGCGGGTGGGGGTCGAGATCGACGCGACCGTCCACCTGGACGACGACGGGCGGCCGATGGGCGGCGACCCGGAGGACCTGGAGCGGGGCGGTCGGCCCGGTGTCGTCCTCACCGTGACCGACGACGGGGTGGGCATCCCCGAGGGCGGGCGGCGCAGCGGCCTGCTCAACCTCACCCGGCGGGCGGAGGCCCTCGGCGGCGCCGCCTGGCACGAGCCCGGGCCGCACCGAAAGGGCACCCGGGTGAGGTGGACGGCCCGGCTCTGACGGTTTTTGGTGAAAGCTGAACAAGAGAGAACTTCGCGACCAACAGCGCAAGTTGTGAAGGCCCTGGGGTTCCGGCAGCTCAGTGTGCACACATAGCTTTGCTCCGTCTCGGAGGGGAAACCGGACGGAGGGGCTGTGGACGCTTCCGGCCGCGGGAATGCCGCAGCAGGGGCAAGTCGAGGGGGGTTCCGGACCGAACGAGGCCCGGACGGGCGTTACCGCTGGCAGTTGAAAGCACCGAACGGAAGGGTGGTCGCCATCACGGCCGCCCAGTTCGAGACACCCGGCGAAGCCGAGCGCGGCTTCGACGGCCTACGCGTCGCTGCCGCCGATCTCACCGCGCGGATCACCCATGTGCGGGAAGGGATCGGCTGGATCTGGGTCATTCCCGGAACGCGTTCCTTACCCGAAGTGCGGTCGAGCCGTGCCTACGAGAGGTACGCCACCTGTCAGAACGCGTTCCGGCGGTTCGTGGTGCTCCTGGCCAAACAGCCGCCCCGGGAACCGATTTCCCGGGAGTCCCAGCAGACTCAGCAGATTCATCAGGTCCCGCAAGTTCCGCAAGGCCCGCAAGTACCGCAAGTCCCGCGAAGAGCCGTGTCCTTGAGACGCCCCGATGGCCGCTGAGCGGCGGGGGCCGCGACTGCTGATCGTCCCCGCAGCCGACCGTTGCGTGAGCTGGGCGCTGCGCGCCGCCAACGGCCGGCCGCTCGGCGTGGGCGTGCGCACGTACCGCAGCGAGGACGAACTCGCCGAGGCGGTAAGGGAACTGATCATCGAACGGGCCGCGCTGCGCTGCTCGCTCGGCCAGTCCGAGGGGCGCCAGTGGGTGTGGGCCGCCTATATGCCCGTGCGCAGTACGCGGCGGGTCACCGGGGACGCCGTTCCCGTCGCCCGCAGCGCCCGGGGGTACCTGCGCAGGGACCAGTGCCAGGCGGGGGTGGAGGGGTTCCTGGCCGGACTGCAGTTCGTGGGACAGGAGTTGCGGCGCGGCGGGAACCGGCCCCTCTAGGCCCTGTCCTCGGCCGTCCGGCGCCGAACGTGCAGTTCCGGTGAAGCGCAGGTTTCCGGCAACACCCCGAGCAGCCACCTGGAGAAGAACGTCGACCGGTTTCGGAAGGTCGTCCACAGGTAGGTCACGTCCACGCTGACCAGTCACTAAACCTCGTCGAACCGATGAGTCGACATTCTTCGGTCACACTCCACCACCCTTCCGGCGCAACCCCCGGGCCGGACAGGATCGGCATCGCCGGAGGGGCCGCAGCAGACACGGCCCCCGGCTCGGAGCCCCCAACCCGGGCTCCGGTAACGCGATGTACATCTCTCCCTTCGGAGGAAGAGGAACATGCGTAAGACCGCTGCCAAGCTGCTCACCGTCGCCGCCCTGGCGACCTCCCTCGCCACCGTCGTCAGCGGCACCGCCGTCGCCGACCCGTCGGTCACCCCCGCCTCCGTCGACATCGTGGGTGTCGGCTCGGACACGACCCAGGCGCTGCTGAACCAGCTCTCCACGGACTACAACGCCTCCCTGCCGACGGGCTCCACCGCCCCGCACCTGTACAGCTGGGACGCGACCGGCACCTCGCCGATCACCCCGAAGACGGGCGCCTCCTCGATCGCCCGCCCGAACGGCTCCGGCGCCGGCATCAGCACCCTCAACAACACCACCAGCGCCACCGTGGACTTCGCCCGGTCCTCGCGCCCGGCCGGTGCCTCCGACCCGCACGGCCTGGCCTTCGTCCTGCTCGCCAAGGACGCGATCACCTGGTCCGCCAAGAGCGGTGGCAACGCCCCGGCGTCGCTGACCCAGGACCAGCTGACCAAGATCTACAACTGCACGTACACCAACTGGCAGCAGATCAGCTCCAGCCTGCCGAACGCCACCATCAAGCCGTACCTGCCGCAGGCCAACTCCGGCACGCGCCAGGTCTTCCTCGCCGCGATCAGCACCCCGACCCCGGGCACCTGCGTCACCACCGGCCCGCAGGAGAACGAGGGCACCGACGCCGCACTGAACGACGCGAACGCGGTCTTCCCGTACTCGATCGGTCACTACATCGGCCAGACCAACGGCCACTCCTCCGGCTCGGACGCGGTCGGTGTCCTGACCCTGCGCAACGTCGTGGTCGGCGGCACCTCCTACACCCCCGTCGTGAGTGGCCAGATCAACACGAGCCTGGTCGACACGGTCTTCGGCCGTGGCCTGTACGACGTCTTCCGCAACACCGAGTGGACCGCGACCGACACCCACGGCCAGGCCCTCCAGGCGATCTTCGGCTCCGACGGCTGGATCTGCAACGACTCCGTCGCCGCCGCGGACATCACCAGCTACGGCTTCCTGACCTCCGTCGCCTGTGGCGTCTCCTCCGTGAGCTGACCCACCCCGCACCATCCGACGGCCACGGGCTTCGCGCCCGTGGCCGTCGACCGGTCCCACGGACCGGTGTTCCACCACCGAAGCGAAACCTTCCTCTCCCAAGGAGCTCGCATGTCCCGTATCACCGCCCGGTTCCTCGCCGGCGGCGTCGCGGTCGTTCTCGCCGCGACCGCCTTCAGCAGCGCGGCCGTGGCCGACACCGCTCCCGCCGCCCCCACCGGCAGCGCCGTGGTGACCGAGAGCAACGCCTTCCTCCAGTCGGCTGCCGCGAGCGGCGTGGTCATCGTTCCGCTGCCGAACGCCTCCGTCTCGTACGACGGCACCACCGGCCTGGCGACGAGCCTTCCGGTGACCGGTGGCAGCATCAACCTCAAGTCGTACTACGGCAACGCCTCGCTCGACGGCAGCCTGCTCTTCGTCGACCTCCAGACCGGCAGGAGCGTGCTCTTCAAGCAGCTGGCGTTCAGCGCCGACCGCTGGCGGATCACCGGCGTGCCGGCCGACGGCACCGACCCGGTCTCGCTGCTCAAGCCGGGTGGCACCGTGGCCGCCTCCCAGAGCGGCACCACGCAGAACCTGACCGCCGACAACCTCACGGTGGACGCGAACGGGGCCAAGTACCTGGACGCCCAGCTCAACACCACCTTCTTCACCGGGGGCCAGAAGGTCGGCTCCTTCACCTTCTCCTTCACCGGCTGACACTCGGCCGGGAGGTGAGCGTCGGGCCCGCGCGGATCGGGCGCGGGCCCGCACGTCTGACGGTGAGACAACTCGGCGACGGAGTCACCGCGTTGGGGCGTCGTACATGCGGGCGACCGGATCCGGCCACCTGCGGCTGGCCGAATGGCTGCGTACTGGAACCGTCGGCCGCTCGCTGCCCGATCCCCCTGCGCCGCGTGTCTCGGCGGCGCTTCGTAGCACGGAGGTACCCGCCATGAGAATCCGACTGCCCGACCGGAGATCTCCGGGCCGGTGGCGCAAGCGTCTGCCGGCCTTCGCCGTGGTGTGGGCGGTGGTGGTGGCGATCGGCGTGGCGCCGATCGGCCTGGGCGCCGTGACACCTGCGCTGGCGGCCGGGTCCTCCGTCACGAAGCAGGGCCCCCTGGTCTGGCTCCCCAAGGAGAAGAAGTTCGGGGACACGAACGGGAGCGTCACCGTCGCGCAGACCCAGAACCTGGTCAACCAGATGGTGCACGTCAGCTGGACAGGGTTCACCCCGACGTCGAGCAAGGCCGGAGCGCCCTGGACGGCCGGCCCGGACACCGGAGTCAACGCCTACTACCAGGTGCGGGTGTACCAGTGCCGGGGCACCGACCCCAAGATCACCGACTGCTACGGCAGCACGCTGTACAACGCGGACGCCGCGGCGGGCTTCCAGCAGGTGAGGCCGCAGCCCGGTACGACGTTCCCGGACTTCCCGGACAACCACGCGCTGGCCGTGACGGGAGCGGACGGCTCGGGCTTCGCCGACATCCAGCTCCTCACCGCGGCGGAGAGCCCCTCCCTGAACTGTGACGACAAGCATCCGTGCTCGCTCGTGGTGGAGCCCAACTACGGCGGCAACGCGCTGGGCACCAAGAACAAGGGTGTCGTCAAGTGCGAGGACCACCGGTTCGACGCCACCGACTACTCCGTGGGTTCCGACAGCATCCTCCAGGGGGGCGTCAACCAGACGACGCAGTTCCAGACCAGCGAGCAGTGCGCGTGGAACCTGAAGGTCGTGGTGCCCCTGGCGTTCTCGCCCACCCCGACGAACTGCCCGGCCTCGACGCCGGCGTTCTCGGCGGCGGGTCTGGAGCCCGCCAAGCGGGCGATGGACCAGTGGCAGACGGGCCTGTGCCAGGCCGGCGACCCGATGCTGGTCACCTACGGCTACGCGAACGGTGACCAGGCATCGCGGGCGGAGTTCCTCGCGGGGAGGAAGGACCTGGTGCTCACCGCCCGGCCGGACGGGCAGTCGCCACCGCCCAAGCCGTACGTCTACGCGCCGATCGTCTCGTCGGGCATCTCCGTGGTGTTCGTCGTGGACGCCGACCAGTCGGGACCGCAGATCAGGGACATGAAGCTCAACGCCCGGCTGGTGGCGAAGCTGCTGACCCAGTCCTACAACGCGAGGACCGACGTCCCCTCGGTCAAGGGCAACCCGAGCTGCATCTTCGACGACCCGGAGTTCCAGAAGCTGAACCCCCAGCCCTTCAACGGCAAGGGCGCGTGGCCGACGGGCTGTGATTCGAGCCAGACCACCCCGACCGTGTACGGCGGGATCTCGGACCTGACGTACCAGTTGACCTCGTGGATCGCCTCCGACCCGGACGCGGTGCGGTTCCTGGACGGGGAGTACGACCCCTGGGGCATGCACGTGGACAGCTACTACCTGCGCCCGGCGTTCTCCGGGTATCCGGTCGACTCGTTCATCCGGCAGGACGGCTCCGGATTCCCCGACAACCCCAACCCGGCCTTCCAGACCTACAAGCAGTTCGAGTGGAACCCGATCTCGACCGGGATCAAGGACGCGGTGCGGAAGCTCCTGCAGAACCGGTCGAGTTGCGTGAGCACCGACGACAACGGGAAGGGCGGTCACGACCCGTGCCCGCCGCTGCCGATCGGGCACCGGACCCTGTTCGCCGTCATGGACTCGGCCCAGGCGAAGGCGTTCGCGCTGCCCGAGGCGCAGCTGCTGAACGCGGCGGGCGGCTTCGTCTCCCCCGACGTCCCGGGCTTCCAGTCGGCGGTGGCCGACATGACCGTGGACCCGGCGACGGGGATGCAGTCCCTGCCGTACGGCGCCCCGGACACGGCCTACTCGCGCGACCAGAAGGCGTACCCGCTGACCACCGTCGACTACGCGATGCTGCCGACCAAGGGCCTGTCGTCCGACAAGGTCACGGCGATGACGAGGTACATGCGGACGATCACCACCGGTGGCCAGGTCTACGGCTTCGAGCCGGGTCACCTCCCGCCCGGGTTCCTCGCCCTGACGGGTGCTCAGCACACCCAGGCGAACGACGCCATCGGGCACCTGGAGGCCCAGGACAGCAAGCTGCCCGGCAACCAGGCCGCCCCGCCGAACCCGCCGGCTCCCGGCGGTGACGGCGGTTCGGGCTCGGGCGGGTCGTCCGGGGGCAATCCGGCCACGCAGGCCGGGGACACCACAGGGTCCGTCTCCGGCGGGACCACCGGTGACCTTTCCGCCGCCGGTGTCGCCGGTGGTGCGGGTGGCGCGGCTGCCGCTGCCGCTGCCGCCGGTGGCGCGGGCGCCGCGGCCACGGGCGGCAAGGCGGCCGGCCCGACCTCGCCCGGCAAGGCGATCTCGGCGGCGCCGGTCGCGGCCGGCACTCCCGCGGCGGACCGTTCGGGCTCGGCCCGGCTGCTGCTGCCGGTGGCGCTGATCGGGGGCCTGGTGCTGCTGGTCGGGGGTCCGGCGGCGCTCTTCCTCGGGGGTACGCCCGCCGGGGAGAGGGCGGTCAACGGGGTGCGCCAGGTCTGGTCGAGGGTGATCCGACGCCCGTAGCGCAGGACCGTACGCACCGACCCACCACCGCCTGACGACCCGGCGGGGCCGCCGTTCCGGCCCCGCCGGGTCGTTGTCCTGTCGAATCGTCAGGTTCGTTATGAGACAAGGCGGTTGAGTGGCCCAGCGATGCGTTTGAACATGCCCGAGGCATGTCATGCCTGCTGCTGGAGTTCCCAACTCCGCTACGGAGTTTCCGCGTTGGGTTCTCGTACACACTGGCGACCCGGTCCGGCCACCTCAGGCTGGCCGAATGGGTACGCACCCGCATCGCCGCTACGCGCGGAGCTTCACCCGTACGGCACCGAAGCGCACCCGCCCCCGTACCGAGCGCACCCTGCACCCGCCCCCGAGCCCGGAGAGCAGACCATGACAGCCGCCGCGCAGCCAGCGGCACCGTACGGCGGGTCGGCGCCAGGCCGCCCCGGCGACGGGCCGGACCAGGACGTCCCCCGCACGATCATCGTCTCCGCCACGCCCGGGGACCGGGTGTTCCGCGGGGTGCTGCGCCTGGCCGGCCTGTCCGTGTTCGCGATCATGGGCCTGATCGCGTTCTTCCTGCTCCTGCGCGGTGCCGACGCGGTCCGCGCGAGCGGCTGGTCGTTCCTGACCGAGCAGCGGTGGCAGATCGCGGCCCACAACTTCGGCATCGCCGCCGTCCTGCCGGACGGTGTGCTGATCGCCGTCATCGCGCTGGTGATCGCCGTCCCGGTGGCGCTCTGCACGGCGGTCTTCATCTCGGAGTACGCGCCCGTGCGGCTGCGGGCCGTGCTGATCTCGCTGGTCGACCTGATGGCGGCGATCCCCAGCATCATCTACGGCCTGTGGGGGCTGTTCTTCCTCCAGCCCCGGATCGTCGGCTTCAGCCGCTGGCTCTCCGACCACCTCGGCGGCGTGATCCCCTTCCTGAGGGTGCGCACCGGTGGTGTCGCCTCGTCCTACACCTCGTCCACGTTCATCGCCGGCGTGGTCGTCTCGCTGATGATCATCCCGATCATCGCCTCGCTCAGCCGGGAGGTGTTCTCCCAGGCCCCGCAGGGCGAGCGGGAGGGCGCGTACGCGCTGGGCTCGACCCGCTGGGGGATGGTGCGCTCGGTGGTGCTGCCCTTCGGCAAGGGCGGCGTGATCGGCGCGGTGATGCTGGGCTTCGGCCGCGCGATGGGCGAGACCATCGCCGTCGCGCTGATCATCTCGCCGCACTTCGAGGTCATCACGCACGTCCTCGAGAACGGTGCCAACTCGATCTCCTCGCTCATCGCGCTGCGGTTCGGCGAGTCGGACAAGCTCTCGCTCTCCGCGCTGATGGCGGCCGGTCTGGTGCTGTTCGCGCTGACCCTGCTGGTCAACGTGGCGGCCGGATTCGTGATCAACCGGTCCCGGTCCGGGGCCTCCACCGCGGACTGAGGCGGAGCACCGACATGACCAACTCTCCGGAAGGGACGACCCGATGACCACGCTCGACCTGCCCCCGGCCGCCGCGGCCGAGCCCCCCGGCCCGGTCGGCGCGGCCGGCGCGAACGCCTCGAACGCCTCGAGCGCCGCGAACGCCGCCGAGGCGCCGTCGCGGCCCGAGACCAAGGTGCGGCTCGGCGGCGTCACCCGCGAGGACGTCTTCACCGTGGTCGGCGCGGCGGTCGGCTCGCTGGCGCTGGACTGGACGCTCTTCGAGCGCGTTCTGCCGTTCAGCGGCGTCTTCGGCTTCCTGGTCTGCTGGTACCTGCTGTTCCTGGCGGGCTACTTCATGCTGGGCCGCCTCCAGTGGGGCTCGCTCGTGGTGCGCGACCGGCTGGTGTCGGTGGTGGCCTGGAGCTCCGGCCTGCTGGTGGTCGGGCTGATCGCCGACCAGGTCGGCTACGTGTCGGCGCGTGGCTGGGAGGCGGCCCAGCACCTCAACTTCTTCACCGAGTCGATGGAGCACACCGCCTCGCTCTCCCCGATCACCTCCGGCGGTGCGCTCAACGCGGTCGTCGGGACGCTGGAGCAGATCGGCCTGGCCACGCTGTTCTCCGTCCCGCTGGGCATCGCGGCGGCCGTCTTCATGTCCGAGGTCGGCGGTCGGATGGCCCGGCCCGTCCGGACCCTGGTCGAGGCGATGACCGCGCTGCCGTCCATCGTGGCCGGTCTGTTCGTCCTCGGTGTCTTCATCCTCACTTTCGGCGGGGAGAAGAGCGGCTTCGCGGCCTCGATCGCGCTCACCGTGATGATGATGCCGATCGTCACCAGGGCGGCCGAGGTGGTCATCCGGCTGGTGCCGGGGACGCTGCGCGAAGCCTCGTACGCGCTCGGGGCCAGCCAGTGGCGCACGGTGTGGAACGTGGTGCTGCCCACGGCCAGGCCCGGTCTGGTGACGGCGGTGGTGCTCGGCATGGCGCGCGGCATCGGCGAGACCTCGCCGGTCCTGCTGACCTCGGGCTTCAGCCCGCTGATGAACGCCGACCCGTTCAACGACCAGCAGGTGTCGCTGCCGCTCTACATCTGGAACTACGTCAAGTCGCCGCACCAGCCGATGGTGGCGCGCGCCTTCGCGGCCGCGATGACGTTGATGATCATGGTGTTGATCCTCTTCGTCACGGCCCGCGTGCTCGGTGGCCGCAAGCCGGGAGAACTGACCCGGCGCCAGAAGCGGCGCATCGACCGGGAGGCCCGGCGGGTCGAGTCCTCGGTGCGCTCCCGGTCGGCGGCCACCACTCGCCCGGCGGCCGTCAGGACCGCCCCCGCCCCCGCCTCCGCCTCCGCCCTCACCTCGGCCCCCGGCACGTCCGTCCCGTTGCCCGGGAGCAGCTGATGAACCAGCCAACCACCCCCCGTACTCAAGGAGTTCCCATGTCACGGGAGGCCGCAAGCCGCCCCCTGGCCCGCGGGCTCGCCCTGCTGATGTCGCTGTTCCTGCTCGCGGCGGCGCCGATGCTCGGGCCCGGCTCCCGGGCTTTCGCGGCGTCCGTCGCGCTGACCGCGGACGGCTCCAGCTGGGCACAGCCGGCCATCGACCAGTGGCGCCAGGACGTCGGCCCGCAGGGCATCCAGATCAGCTTCACCGGGAACGGTTCGGCGACCGGCCGCCAGTCCTGGGCGAACGGGGCGGACGACTTCACCGCCTCCGACGTGCCGTTCCGCTCCGCCCAGGACCAGGGCGTGAGCCAGGCCAACCAGGCCAACTACACGGGCGGCAAGGAGGATCCGAAGTTCGGGTACTCCTACGTCCCGATCACCGCCGGTGGCACCACGTTCATGTACAACCTGACGGTCGGCGGCAAGCAGGTCCGCGACCTGCGGCTCTCCACGCAGACCGTCGTGGACATCTTCACCAACAAGATCACGAACTGGAACGACCAGCGGATCACCAACGACTACGGCAAGCAGCTCCCCAGCAAGCCGATCACCCCGGTGGTCCGCTCGGACGGCTCCGGGGCCACCGCCCAGTTCACCCGCTGGATGGAGCACACCCACAAGGACCAGTGGGACGCGTACTGCAACTCCGTCAACGGCGTGCCCTGCGGTGACTACACCGAGTTCTACCCCCGCAGCGGCGACAAGATGACCGCGCTGAGCGGCTCGGACATCGTCGCCGGCTACATCAAGGCGCCGACCGGGGACGGCACCATCGGCTACGACGAGTACGCCTTCGCCAAGCTCAGCAACTGGCCGGTCGTGAAGGTGCTCAACCCGGCCGGCTACTACTCGCTGCCGACCGCCTCCAACGTGGCCATCGCGCTCACCGCCGCCAGGATCCGCGGCGTCGACGACCAGACCCCGGCGAGCGACCCGAACTACCTGCAGCAGAACCTCGACGGCGTCTACACCAACAACGACCCGCGCTCCTACCCGATCTCCAGCTACAGCTACCTGATCGTGCCGCGCGCCGGAGCCGCCCTGCCCCCGCCGGGCCGCTTCACCAACGAGAAGGGCGCGGCGCTCACCAAGTTCATCTCGTACGTGCTGTGCGAGGGCCAGGCGGAGGCGGACGGCCTCGGGTACTCGCCGATCCCGCGCAACCTCGTCAAGGGCGGGCTGCTGCAGACCAAGTCGATCCCGGGCAACGCCAGCCCGGTCGACCCGGCCACGCTGTCCAACTGCAACAACCCGACCTTCAACTCGGCCGGTGAGCTGACCATCCTGAAGAACGCACCGCAGCCGAGCCCCTGCGACCAGGCGGGCCAGCCGCTGGACTGCGTCGTCGGCTCGGACGGCAAGGCGCAGAAGAAGGGCGGCTCCGACAACGGCGGCGGCGCGGCCGGCGGTACCGGTGGCAAGGGCGGCGGCGCCGGTGGCACGGGCGGTACCGGTGGTGGCGCCGGGGGCGCGGGCGACCCGAACGCGCCCGGTGCGGCGGCCGCGGCCGCCGACCCCAACGCCCCCGCCGACGGTCCCGAGGAGATCGACCCGCAGACCGGCCAGGTCGTGGCCCGCGGCCGCGGCGGTGCGACGGAGGTCGCGGCGAACGTGGTCGAGGTGTCCGGGCGGCCCGAGGACTGGACGCTGTCCACGCTGACGGCGCTGGAACTGCTCGCCGTCGTCCTGGTGCCGCCGCTGCTCGGGCGCCGACTGCTGCGCAAGCGGCGCGGCTCCGGCGGTGCCGCGTGACCGCCCCCGTGCTGGAGAAGCCGACCGCTCCGGCGGCGGCCCCCGCTCCCGCTCCGGCGCCCGTGGTGGAGACGGCCCGTCCGGCCGTCTCCGCCGGTCGGCGGCGGTTCCTGCAGGGCGCCTGGGCGGTGAGCCTGGCGGCCGCGCTGGTCATGGGCTTCGTCGGGTTCCTGTTCACGCTCTCGCACGTCCAGGAGCGGCACTACCAGTCCACCGCGTACAAGACGTTCAGGGACCAGCTGGGCCGGGCCGTCGCGCCCACCGGCTCGGCGCCGGACGGGGACCCGGTGGCGCTGATCGACATCCCGGCGATCGGGCTGCACCAGACCGTCGTCGTCGAGGGCACCACCGGCCGGGACCTGATGCGCGGGCCCGGCCACCGGCGGGACACCGCACTGCCCGGGCAGGCCGGGGTGGCCGTGGTGTTCGGCCGGGGCGCCACCTTCGGGGCGCCGTTCGCGCAGCTGTCCAAGCTGCGGGTCGGCGACAGGATCGAGGCCGTCACCGCGCAGGGCAGGTACACCTACACCGTCAACGTGTACGGCGACGGCGACCACCCGATCGTCGACCCGGCCCGCAACCGGCTGGTGCTCGTCACCGGCGACTCCGACTGGATCCCCGGCTCCACGGTGCTGATCGGCGCCCGCCTCGACGGGGCCGCCGAGCAGAACCCCGGCGGCCGGCCCGCGACCGTCCCGTACGACAAGGCGCTGGCCGCCGACAAGGGCGCGCTGGCCACGCTGCAGCTCTGGTCGCTCGCCCTGCTCGGCGCGGTGGTCGGCGGGCTGCTGCTGGCCCGGTACTGGCGGCGCTCGGCCGTCTACCTGACCGCGGCGCCGGTCGTCGGCGCCCTGCTGTGGGCGGTCTACGAGAACGCCGCCGCCCTGCTGCCCAACCTCTACTGACGCGCGCCCGGAGGACCGTACCGATGACCGACACCACGCAGCAGCAGCCGCAGCAGGACGCGGCCGTGGCTGACACCCTCACCCTCCCGGCTCCCCCTGCGCCGGCGGCTCCGCCCGTACCGCCCGCGGGGCCGGTGGGGCCGCCCGCCGGCCCGCTGGCCGGGCTGGAGACCCGGGACCTCTCCGCCTGGTTCGGCTCCCACAAGGTGCTGGAGCGGGTCTCGCTGGCGATGCCCGCCGGGGAGGTCACCGCGCTGATCGGGCCCTCGGGGTGCGGCAAGTCCACCTACCTGCGCACCCTCAACCGGATGCACGAGATGGTGCGCGGCGCCGCCCTCGCCGGGGAGGTGCTGCTCGACGGCGACGACGTGTACCGGGCCGGGCGCCGCCCCGCCGAGGTGCGGCGCCGGATCGGGATGGTGTTCCAGCGGCCCAACCCGTTCCCGGCGATGTCCATCGAGGACAACGTGGCGAGCGGGCTCAAGCTCGCCGGGATCAAGGTGTCCAAGGACGAGCGCCGGCACCTGGTGGAGACCAGCCTGCGCCGGGCCGGACTCTGGGACGAGGTCGCCACCCGGCTGCAGACCCCCGGCGGCTCGCTCTCCGGCGGTCAGCAGCAACGCCTGTGCATCGCACGGTCGTTGGCCGTCTCGCCCGACATCCTGCTGATGGACGAGCCCTGTTCGGCGCTCGACCCGACCTCCACCCGGCGGGTCGAGGAGACGATCCAGGAGCTGCGCGGGCGGCTCACCATCGTCATCGTCACGCACAACATGCAGCAGGCGCAGCGCGTTTCGCAGAGCTGCGCGTTCTTCCTCGCGACCCACGACACCCCCGGGCGGATCGTCGAGGCCGGGCCGACCGAGCAGGTCTTCGGCAGCCCGCGCGACCAGCGGACCTCCGACTACGTCAACGGGCGCTTCGGCTGAGCAACTCCTCGAGGACGGCGGCGACGCCGTCCTGCTCGTTGCTCACGGTGTGCAGGTCGACGGCCGCCAGGACCTGGGGGTGCGCGTTGGCCACGGCGTAGGCGGTGCCCGCCCAGGCCAGCATCTCCAGGTCGTTCGGCATGTCGCCGAAGGCCACCACCTCGCTCCGGTCGATCCCGTGCCCGGCGCACCAGGCCGCCAGCGTGCTGGCCTTGGTGACGCCGGGCGCGCTGATCTCCAGCAGCGGGATCGGCGCGGAGCGGGTGATCTCGGCGAGGTGGCCGGCGGCGGCGCGGGCCTCGGTCAGCAGGGTGTCCGGGTCCAGGTCGGGATGCTTGGCGAGCAGCTTGAACAGGCCGCGCACCGGGCCGCCGTCGCCCAGGAGCTCCTCGGCCGGACCGATGGGGTGGTCCGTCTGCTCGCCCCACATCGGCACCACGTACTCGGGCTCCCGGGCGAAGCCCTCCGGGTACTCGAAGGCGAAGGCCGTACCCGGCAGCTTGGCCCGCAGGATCTCCACCACGGCCAGCGCCGCGTCGACGGCGAGCGGGAACGACTCCAGCAGCTCCCCGCGCCGCACGTCCACGACCGCGCCGCCGTTGGAACAGATCGCCACCCCGTGACCGCCGATGTGCGCGCTCAGCTGCTCCATCCACCGGGGAGGACGGCCGGTCACGAACACCACCTGCACCCCGGCCGCCTCGGCCGCCGCGAGGGCGGCGGCGGTGCGGTCGGTGACGGTGCCGCCTGAGCAGAGCAGGGTGCCGTCCAGATCGGTGGCGACGAGGCGGAGGGCGGGGCGAGGTTCGGTCACCGGTCCATCTTCGCCCATGGGCCGGGGAAGGCCCTCCCTGGGCCTTTTCCGGGCCTTCTTCGGCCGGGAAGGTGCTGATTCCGGCCGATCTGCGCGAGTAGACGCCCTTCGGCGTGTCGCGGCGTGTCGGGGCCTCTCACCCCGGGCAGAGGATCACCGTGGCCACCACGTCGGCAGGAAGAGCGATGCCCACTCGCCAGCTCCGCGAAGAGTGCTCCCCGACCACCACCCCCGATACCGAACCGGCCGTTGCCCCGTCCCGCGACCCGGTCCTCCTCGGCGACGTCCTCTTCCACACCCTCGCCGAAATCGCCCGCCGCGCCCCCGCCCCCGCCCTGCCCCCGCAGCGCTCCCGCCCGCACCCGTGAGCGGGTGGTCGGGGGTGTCGAGCCAGGGCTGCTGGCCGGTTTCCGTAACGGTGAGGCCGAGGGGCTCGGGGCCGGGGCTGCTCTGGTCCTGCCACCAGGTGTAGGCGGCCTCGATCTCGTCCCAGAGACGGCGGGGGCCGTGGTGGTGGACGGTGAAGCGGTCGTGCTCGCGGTCGACGGCCGCCCAGGAGCGGGCGTCGGTGGTGGCGACCCAGAGGCGGTCGGCGTCGGTGTCCCAGGCCGCCCAGACGTCGGGGAGGGTGGTCGACACGGGGGATGGGCGGGGCCTGGCGCTGGTTGCGTACGAGCACGGGCGCGGCGCAGGGGCTGAACCGCCCTTCGGCGTGATCCTCGGCGACGGTGAGCCTGAGCAGGCCCCAGGTGATCATCGGGCTGTCCCATGGGGTGAGGATGATTCCGCCGGGCTCGGCCTGCTCGACCCAGGCCCAGGGGACTCGGCGGACGGCCGAGATGGCGATGGACCCGGTCGTACGGCGCCTGGCGGGGGGCGAAGGTCGAGATCCCGCAGCTTCCTGATGACGATCGACGGCGCCGAGGATGGCCAGATATCGCCGTCATTCACCTGTGTCGCGAGAGCGACGTCGGAGTACGCCTCCTCGAACCACCGCCTGTCATCGCTTGGTAGATCGCACGGCTCATAGCCACCCAGCCCGCGGCCGGAGGTGGCGTCGCGCCCGGCCTGGATCGTCACAGGCATCACACGGGAGCCGTCACCGACGAGGATGCGAACGATCTGGCAGGACGGCCGCCGGATCGCGACGACCATGCGCGTTTGGCAGCCGGTCGTAATGGCGTTGGTCGCCAACTCGCTGACGATCAGGGCGGCATCGTCCACCAGGTCGTCCAGCATCCACTCCCGCAGCTTCGCGCACACCAGCCGCTGAGCCGCCTCCACCGACTCCGGCAGGTAGGGCAGGCATGTGATTCGGAAGATCTGGGAGCTCACGGTTGAGTGAGCACCGCGCGCCGTTCCTCTACATCGTCGTCTGTGCAGCGGGTGTCGCGGATGGTGTGAGCGAACTGATCTCCGCAGCCCACAAGGAGGGTTGGCGAGTAGGCGTGATCGCCACCCCCAATGCGCTCGCTCTCATGGACCAGGAAGCCATCGAGGCTTTGACCGGCTATCCGATCCGCTCGGGATGGCGCACACCAGGCGCTCCGAAGCCACTGCCGCCGGCTGATGCCATCGCGGTCGCTCCGGCCACGTTCAACACGGTCAACAAGCGGGCAGCCGGCATATCCGACACGCTTGCGCTCGCCGTTCTCTGCGAGGCATACGGTCCCGGTATCCCCATGGCCATGCAGCCCTACGTCAACTCCGCCCTGGCCGCGCACCCCGCCTATGCGGAGAGCCTGGCCCGGCTCCGTTCGATGGGTGTGATGATCGGGGACTTCGCTCCCCACGAGGCCAATTCCGGTGGAGCCCGAGCCACTTACAACTGGATCAGCGTCCTCGATCTGCTCCGGCCCGTGATTCAGGCGATGCGGAGTGGGCTTTCAACGTGACACCGGGGTCCTCTCGGGCGGCGACCCTACGCAGGAAGTCGGCCCGGCCGACTTCCTGCGCACGATTTCTACCTGACCCAGCTGGTCTCCACGATGCCGCAGGCGTAGGCGGCCGAGTGGGCGGCCCGGTAGTTCCGCGTGGCGAGCCAGGCTCCGAAGATGCTGTTGCCCTCGCCCGCGAAACCGGGGTTGGTGAACAGCCGGAGTTCGTCGGCCAGGCCCTCCCGCAGCAGGGAGGAGACCAGGCCGGCGCCACCGAAGCAGACCAGGTCCCCGCCAGCCTGTTCCTTCGCCTGTTCCACGGTGTCGGTCAGCTCGCCGTTGAGCACTGTGGTCCGTGGCCAGTCGAGTTCGGGCCTGCCCGACCGGCTCAGGACAAACTTGGGGAGCGCGCCGATGGCCCGGCTGAACTCCCAGTCGGGATCACCAGGATGCTGCTCCGCCATCCGGCCCCAGTGCCCCAGGTAGCCCTCGTCCGCCATGGGCCGGCTCAGCAGGATGCCCGAGGCGCCGGTGAGCAGGCCGTTGAAGGCCGCGCGGAGGTCCGCGCTCCACGGCCAGTCGGGGCCCCAGTTCCACAACTGCCAGTTGGCGTCCGACAGGCTGCTGTCGACGTAGCCGTCGATGGAGATCTGCATCGCCACAGTCAGGCGGCTCATGATTCTTCCGTCCCCTCGTCATGGTCAGGACTGCGGACAGCTCGGAGGCCGTCCCCAGTCTCACCCGACGAGTGCCACCTGGAGTCGCCGGGCCCCCGATCCGAGTCGACATCGAGACGATAGCTCGGACGACTGACGGCATATCAAACAAGCCACTCCCAAGGTCTGTTGAGGGCGAGGGCGGCATGGGTGATGCCACCGTTCACGTGTAGTAGCGCGCAGGAAGTCGGCCGGGCCGACTTCCTGCGCAACGGGACTGGTGGGGTGGCGGGTTCCCTATCTCAGTCACTCTGCTGCCGGATACCGTCCGGCATGGAGCCTGGCAACAATGTCTGGGGATCTCTGCCGGGGGCAGCCAGCGCCGAAAGCGCAGCGGAGCTGTTCCGCGGGGCCGGTTGGCGGGTGCGTTGCTCAAGCTGGACCGAGTTCGAGGTCGAGTGCGGCTACGCCGAGCTCGAGCGAAGGATGCGAGCATGTCTGTACGGAATGACGTTCTCGTTGTGGTCGACCTGCAGAACGGGTTCATCCGTGATTCCTCCAGGCCGCTGATCCCGGTCGTCGCCGCGCTGGTCGATCAGTGGCAACGGCACGGCAAGGACGTGGTCTTCACCCGGTACGTCAACTATCCGGGGAGCCCGTTCGAGCGGTTGATCCACTGGACGAAGTGCCAGTCCTCCCCTGAGATCGACATCGTTCCCGAGCTGGCCGAGCAGGCGCGGCGGGCCACAGCAGTTTTGGACAAGAGGATCTACAGCCTGTTCACCGAGGAGGGCACGGAGCTGGTCCGCCGGCACGGCTGGACGGACCTCTACATCTGCGGCATCGCCACGGAGAGTTGCGTCCTGAAGACCGCTGTCGACGCCTTCGAGCGCGACCTCACCCCCTGGCTGCTGGAGGACGCCACGGCCAGCCAAGCAGGCCAGGAAGCCCATGAGGCGGGCCTCCTGGTCGCGAGCCGGTTCATCGGGCGTGGTCAGATCATCACCACGGCCGACGCCTCGCCGGGGTGATCCCTGCACAGGGGTTAGGGCTGGAGGTTCTCCAGGTCGGCGAGCAGGCTCGGATGGGTCGGCTTCCAGCCGAGGGCGGCGCGGGTGTGGGTGCTGGAGGCGGGCTGGTCGGTGGCGAAGATCCGGCCGAGGGGGCCGTAGCTCTCCTGCGGGACCGATGCGACGGGCAGGCTCAGGCGGCGGCCGATCACGGCGGCGATGTCGCGGACCCGGTCGCCCTCGTCGGCGACGGCGTGCCAGGCGGTTCCGGCCGGGGCCTTCTCCAGGGTGAGGCGGAACAGGACGGCGGCGTCGCGTGCGTGGACTGCCGGCCAGCGCTGTGCGCCGTCGCCCGGGTATCCGGCGATGCCGGTGCGGCGGGCGATGTCGGTCAGCAGCCCGGCGAAGCCGCCGCGGCCCTGGTTGTGGACGGTGCGCGGCAGCCTCACCGCTGAGCTGCGCACTCCTTGCGAGGCGAGTTCGAGTGCGCGGTTGACCGAGCGGCCGCGGCCGCCGACGGGGCCGTCGGTCAGGGAGGGGTCGTCCTCGGTGGAAGCGCGCCCCGCCACCTGGGGTGTGCCCGAGACGGTGACGAGCGGGCGGTCCGTACCGATGAGGGCGTCGCCCAGGGCCTCGAGGGCGGCGGCTTCCTCGGCGATGCCCTGGGCCAGGGCCTCGGGTGAGCTGAAGTCGTTGCTGAAAGCGAGGTGGATGACGCCGTCCGCCTGCTCGGCGGCGGCCCGCAGGACGGTGAGGTCGGTGAGCGCCCCGCGGACGGCGGTGGCGCCGGCGGCTTCGGCGTGTGCCGCGGAGGCGTCGGAGCGGGCGAGGGCGGTGACCGCGTGGCCTGCGGAGAGTAGTTCGGTGACGACGGCGGAGCCGACGAGGCCGGTGCCGCCGGTGACGAAGACGCGCATGACGAGCTCCCAGACGTGATGCGACTGTTGTCCCATCACTGTACCCGTGATGCGACATGTGTCGCATCACTTAGAATGTCGGCATGCCGAGATGGAAGCCCGATGCGAGACAGCGCCTGGTCGTGGCGGCGCTCGGTCTGTTCGCCGAGCAGGGCTACGACGAAACGACGGTCGCCCAGATCGCCGAGCGCGCGGGGCTCACGCGCAGCACGTTCTTTCGCCACTTCACGGACAAGCGGGAGATCCTCACCGCCGGACAGAGCGCACTGAGTCGACTGCTGGTCGAGGGCATCGACACCGCCCCGGCGGACGCGACCCCGTTGACGGCCGTCGCGGCCGGCCTGGAGCGCGCCTCCGGCGAGATGACGACCTTCAACCGGTCCATCGGCCCGCTGCTGCACGCCGCCATCGAGGCGAACGAGGAACTGCGCAACCGCCAGGCGATGAAGAGCGTCGGCATGGCCGCGGCCATGGTCGAGGCACTGAGGCGAAGGGATGTCGCGGAACCTGCGGCCCAGGTCGCCGCCGAGCTCGGCGTGCTCGCCTTCAAGGCCGGATACGCCCGGTGGGCGGACCCCGCCCGCGACGAGGACCCCGGCGAACTGGCGGACCTCACCCGGGCAGCGTTCGACGAGCTCCGCGCGGCAGTCGCGGACCTGCGGTAGCCGTCGAACGGGCGCTGCCTCAGCTGGACGTCCCGGCTCGAGTCGGAGTCACGGGCGTCACCGCCGTCAACAGGGACGGGACGGCCATCAGCGCGAAGCACACGGGCAGGGACAGCTGCGCCACGAGCATGCCTGCCACGGCGGTGCCGGTGGCGCTTCCGGCGTTCAGGGCCGTATTGACCCATGCGCCGGCCTGGGTGCCGGTGCCGGGTGCGGCGGAGTGGTTCGCGAGCAGGTAGGCAGTGGTGATGGTGGGGGCGACGAACAGTCCGGTGAGAGCTGCTGCCGCTGTCAGCACGTACAGGTTCGGGGCCAGGCCGGCGGCGGCGAGGGCCAGGCCGAGTCCTGTGGCGAGCAGGGACAGGCGCCGCTGCGCAGATTTGCGCCAGGTGATGGAGCCGTAGGTGAGGCCGCCGATGGCGCTTCCGGCGGAGAGGGCGGCCAGGACCCAGGCCACGGACTCGACCTGGTGCAGCCGGTCGGCGAAGGCGATGGCGAGCAGGTCCACCGCGCCCAGGCCCACACCCACGGCGAAGGCCACGGCCCCCGCGTGCAGCAGTCCCCGGCCGCTCGGCAGCCAGCTGCGGGGCGGGGTCGAGCGCTGCTCCTGCCGTGGGGCGGGACCGGTCGCGGGTGAGGACACGAGGGCCAGGGTTCCGGAGAGCATCAGCGCGGCGCTGACGGCGAGGGCGGTCGCCGGGGTGGTGAGCTTCACCAGGGCGGCCACGAGCAGGGGGCCGGTGACGAACAGCAGCTCCTCGGCAACGGAGTCGAGGCTGTATGCGCGCTGGAGCAGGGACGGTTCAGGGGCCAGGCGGCTCCACAGGGAGCGCATCACGGGCCCGAGAGGCGGCGTACAGGTGGCGGCCGCGACGGCCAGGACGACCAGCAGCGGACCAGGGGCGCCCGGCTGCGAGGACACTGCGGCCAGCACCGCCAGGAACAGCGCGCAGGCGGCGGCCATCGGTGGCAGGGCGCGGCGCGGGCCGTAGCGGTCGACGAGGGCGGCGCGGGCCGGCGAGAGAAGGACACTGGCGAGGCCGAAGGCGGCCATCACGGTGCCTGCGGTGGCGTAGGAGCCGGTGGACTCCTTGACGGTCAGGACCATCGCCAGGGAGACCATGCCGTACGAGAGACGGCCCAGGAGCGCCGAGCCGAACATGGCGGGTCCGCAGGACAGCGGAGTAGGAGGACACGAGGATGTTCCTTGAAAGGGCAGCCCGGTGCTCCGGGGCTGCGAATGTGCAGGGACGCCGAAGGCCGCACCCGGGGGGTGCGGTCCAGGAGGGGTCCTACGCACAGAGAAGGAACATGCGCGTCACCGTAACAAGCTCTCCGTACAGAGAACAGGGAAATTCCGTGCTTGCCGTTGGGCCACGGCCCGATGAGATCGCTGACAGGCTGCGGATCACGCCGGCTGAGCTGGCGAAGGTGCCGCAGCTGGTTCCGGTGTACGGCCACCGGTATCTCCCAGGCACGGAGGGGGAGTCGGGGCATCCGGTGCTCTCGGTGTGCCAGAGCGACATCATCGACTACGGGAACGACCTCGCCGACTACATCCGGCACGAGTTCACCGGGCGGTCGGGAGACCTCTCCAAGGCTCGGGCGACCGTCGGATTCTGGTCGTACTTCGTCGAGGACGGCTCCCCGGAGGTCACGTTCAACCTGGTCTGGGCGGGCTGGACAAGGGGGCGATCGTCGCGGAGGCCGGGCGGGTGCTCGGCGGTGGGTGGCCTCCGCGGTGAGGGGTCGGCGTGTTGGTCCGTGCGTGAGAGCATCGGGCGGTGCGAGGGCTGACGGTGTTGGGGACGTGTGGGGCTTGGCCTGAGGCTGGGCGGGGGGCCAGTGGGTTGCTGGTGGAGTACGACGGGTTCCGGGTGGTGGTGGATCTCGGGTACGGCACGTTTCCACGGTTGTTGGAGCATTGTGGTGGTGGGCCGCGGGTGGATGCGGTGGTGATCACGCATGAGCATCCGGACCACTGTGCGGATCTGAGTGCGCTGGGGCGGGCGCTGTACTTCGCGGAGGAGCGGGGGGAGCGGGTGCCGTTGTACTGCACGCCGGGGGTGGTGGGGCGGGTGCAGGCGATGGAGCCGACGGAGGACCTGGGGGAGGTCTTCGAGGTGTTCGAGCTTCCGGGGAGGTACCAGGTCGGGCCGTTGAGATTGGATGCGGAGCTGTTGCCGCATCATGTGCCGCATGCCGGGGTGCGGTTGAGTGCGGAGGGGTTCACCGTGGCGTACAGCGGGGATGCGGGGGCGGCGCCCGTGCTCGGTGAACTGGCGGCGGGGGCTGATGTGTTCGTGGCCGGGGCCACGTTGCAGGGGGAGGGCAGGGACCCGCTGCTGATGAGTGCGGTGGAGGCGGGGGAGTGGGCGGCTCGGGCCGGGGTGAAGCGGTTGGTGGTGTCGCACTTCTGGCCGGGGAGTGACCGTGGCCGGTCGGTCGCGGAGGCCCGCAGCCGGTTCGAGGGGGAGGTGATCGCGGCGGAGGAGGGCATGGTGGTCGCGTTGGGCCCCGGCCCGGGGCCCAACGCCGTCGGGTCAGGCGGCGAATAGGGCCGTGCGGTCCAGCTTGCCGTGGGGGGTGAGGGGCAGGTGGCGGAGGTGGTGGATGGCCTGGGGGAGCATGTGGGCCGGCAGGTGGTCGGCGAGGTGGGTGCGTATCAGCCGGGCCGGGGTGGTGGCCGGGTCGGCGACGACGTAGGCGGTGAGGGACTGGGCGTCGGCGGTGACGGTGCAGGCGGCGCTGGTGACGCCGGGGACGGCGCGTAGGGCGGCTTCGATCTCGCCCAACTCGATGCGGAAGCCGCGGAGTTTGACCTGGCCGTCCTGGCGGCCGAGGTAGCTGAGGGTGCCGTCGGGCTCTTCGACGGCCCAGTCGCCGCTGCGGTAGTGGCCGTCGACGAAGCGGGCGGCGTTCAGCTCGGGGCGCTCGAGGTACCCGTGGCTGACCGAGGCGCCGGAGACCCAGAGTTCGCCGGGCTGGCCGGGCGGGACGGGTGCGCCGTCGGCGTCGCGGAGGGAGAAGCCGAGGTGGGGGAGGGGGCGGCCGATGGGGGTGCGGCCGGGGCGGGCGGCGTCCAGCAGCTCCGGGGTGAGGGGGCAGTGCGTCACGTGCACGGTGGTTTCGGTGATGCCGTACATGTTGACCAAGGTGGTGCCGGGGCCGAGTCCGGCGGTCCAGAAGCGGCGGACGTCGTCGGGGACCAATGCCTCGCCGCCGAAGACGATGTGGCGGAGGGCGGGGAAGGTCAGGCCGGAGGCGATGGCTTCGGTGACCAGGTTGCCGAAGGCGGAGGGGACCTGGTTGAGGAAGGTGACGCTGTGCGAAGCGAGGAGCTGGGCGAAGGCTTCCGGGTCGGCGGCGGTCTCGCGGTCGACGACCACCGCCTGGCCGCCGTACAGCAGCGGGCCCCACAGCTCCCAGACGCTGAAGTCGAAGCTCCAGGAGTGGAAGATCGTCCACACCTCGTCCGGGCCGAGGTCGAACAGCGGGGCGGCGGCGTCCATCAGGGCCAGTACGTGGGCGTGGCTGACCAGGCAGCCCTTGGGCAGGCCCGTGGAGCCGGAGGTGTAGATGGCGTAGGCGGTGTCGGCGGGGACGACCTTGGAGGCGCTGCCGGGCCGGGTGGCGAGGGTGAAGGGGCCGACGGTGGCGATCGGGGACTCGCCGGGGAGCAACGGGGCGTCGGTGAGGACGAGTTGGGCGCCGGAGTCGTCGAGCAGGTGCTTCTGGCGGGCCTCGGGGTAGCCGGGGTCGACGGGGAGGTAGGCGGCGCCGGAGCGGAGGATGCCGAGGATGGCGCCTGGGGCGTGCCGGGTGCGGCCCGCGCGCAGCGCGACGAGCTGTCCGGGGGCGGTGAGGCCGGAGAGCGCGGAGGACACGGAGTCGGCCAGGGCGTCGAGTTGGCGGTACGTCAGTACACCGAGCGAGTCGGAGACGGCCGGGCGCGAGGGGTACCGGAGGGCGGTGGCGGCGAAGCGGGTTTCGAGGCGGTCGGCGGGCATCGGGGGCTCCGGGTGGAGGAGGAAGGGGTCGGCGAGGTAGATCAGGAGGTGGGGGTCGGAGAGGAAGGCGGCGGGGCGGAAGCTCATGCCGGCGCCCCCACGAGGGCGTGCACCAGGTAGCTGGCGACGTCGGCGGGGGTGGTGCCCCGGCCGAAGACGCGGTCGACGCCGAGTTCGGTGGCCGCGTCGGGGTCGAAGCGGGGGCCGCCGACGACGAGCAGCGGGCGTTCGGTGTCGCCGAACTCGGCGCGCAGTTCGGCGGCGAGCTCCTTGACGTTGGTGAGGTGGGCGTCCCGCTGGGTGACGACCTGGGAGACGAGGACGGCGTCGGCGCCCTCCTCCCGGGCGCGGCGGACGAGGTCGGGGACGCTGACCTGGGCGCCCAGGTTGAGGACCTTCAGCTCGCGGTAGTACTCGAGGCCCTTCTCGCCCGCGAAGCCCTTGATGTTGAGGATGGCGTCGATGCCCACGGTGTGGGCGTCGGTACCGATGCAGGCGCCGAGTACGACGAGCTTGCGGCCGAGCCGCTCGCCGATGGCGGTGTTGACCTCCTTGGCGCTGAGCAGCGGGTACTCGCGCTCGATGACCGAGACGGTGTCGAGGTCGACCTCGTGCAGCACCGGGCCGTAGACGACGAAGAAGGTGAAGGCCGAGCCGATGGGCTTGGAGTGCACCAGCATCGGGCGGTCGACGCCCATCCGGCGGGCGAGCTGCAGCGCGGCGCCGTCGGCGCGGGGGCCGTGCGGGACGGGCAGGGTGAAGGAGAGCTGCACCATGCCGTCGTCGGTGGTGTCGCCGTACGGGCGCACGGTGGTGGCGGTGTGCGGGAGGGCGGGGGGCTCGGGAAAGGCTTCCGGAAGGGCTTCGGCAAGGGCTTCCGGAAGGGCTTCGGGAAGGGTGAGGTCCGGGCTCACGTGGTCTCCAGGAGGTCGATGGCGGGGTTGCGGTAGCCGTCGGCCCGGGCCACCACGCCGTCGGCGCCGCGTCCGCCCGCGGGCGGACGGCGCATGCCGCCGAAGGTGCCCGCGGCGATGGCGTCCAGCAGGCCGCGGCCGCGGATGTCGCCGAGCAGGTCGACGGCCTCGCCGAGGACGTGGGCGGCGCGGCGGGCGATCAGGCCGTCGGGGGCGGGGTGGAAGTCCTCCGCGAGGCCGCCGGCGGCGTCGAGGACGTAGCGGATGTTGCGCAGCGCGAGGTCACGGTCGGAGAGGAAGGGGGTGACGACCGCCTCGGTCATCATGCCGACGAGCAGGATGCTCTGTTCGGTGAGCGCCCCGGCGAGGTTGAAGAAGCCGTTGAGCAGGTAGCCGTGGAAGACGTCGCCGGTCATGTGCCGGGTGGGCGGCATCCACTTGAGCGGGGCGTCGGGGAAGAGTTCGCGGGCGAGGAGCGCGTGGGCGAGTTCGAGGCGGAAGGAGTCGGGCACCGCCGGGTCGATCTCGAAGGCGTGGCCGAGGCCGAGCTGGCCGTCGGCGAGGCCGGCCTCCTTGGCGAAGTACTCGTTGAGGAGCTGGCTGGCGGTCACGGTGTGGGCGGCGTCGACGGCGTCGGCGGTGGTGAGGTAGTTGTCCTCGCCGGTGTTGATGACGATGCCGGCGCGGGCGTGGAGCTGGCGGGAGAAGCGCTGGTCGACGAAGGTGCGCACCGGGTTGATGTCGCGGAACAGGATGCCGTACATGGAGTCGTTGAGCATCATGTCGAGCCGCTCGAGGCCGGCGAGGGCGGCGATCTCGGGCATGCAGAGCCCGGAGGCGTAGTTGGTGAGCCGGACGTAGCGGCCGAGTTCGGCGGAGGTCTCGTCCAGCGCGGCGCGCATCAGGCGGAAGTTCTCCTGGGTGGCGTACGTGCCGGCGTAGCCCTCGCGGGTGGCGCCGTCGGGGACGTAGTCGAGGAGGGACTGCCCGGTGGAGCGGATGACGGCGATGACGTCGGCGCCGCCCTGGGCGGCGGCCCGGGCCTGGCGGATGTCCTCGTGGATGTCGCCGGTGGCGACGATCAGGTAGATCCAGGGGCCGCTCGGGTTGCCCCAGCGGGCGACCAACTCCTCGCGTTCGCGGCGGCGTTCGTCGATGCGGGCGATGCCCCGGGCGACGGCCGCACGGGCGGAAGCCTCGGACCGGACGGAGGCCGCGCCCGAGGGGATGCGGAAGGGGACGGTACGGGTGGCCGCGTGGGCGGCGAGGTCGGTGAGGTCGCGGTAGCCGCCGCCGCGCAGGGCCTCCCAGACGGGCAGGCAGACGCCGTGCTCCAGGCCGACCTGGTCGCGGACGGCGTCGACGAGCCGGTTGGCCCAGGGGATGCCCTCGGCGTCGGCGCCGTTGAGGCCGGCCAGGCGCAGGGTGGCGCGCTCGACGGCGACGGTGGTGTGGGAGCGGGCGAGGTCGACGACGGGGCGGCCGACCTCGGCGGCCAGCTCCCGGGCGCGGCGCACCTGGGCGGGGTCGAGGCCGAGCTTGCCGGTACGGCTGCCGGCGACCGGGACGGCGGCGGTGGTCATGCGGCGCTCCCCGCGAGAGCGAGGGCGGGGGCATGGGGAGAGGTGTGCCCCAGCCGGTGGTCGAACAGGGCGCGCACGCCCGGCTCCTGCCGCACCAGGTCGAGGGCGAGCGCGGCGTGCCCGGGGGTGTACCCGTTGCCGATCAGCATGGTGACGTCGCGGGCCATGCCCTCGGCGCCGAGCGCGGCGGCCGGGAAGGAGGTGGCCATGGAGAAGTAGACGACGGTGCCGCCGTCGCGGGTGGCGAGGATCGCCGGGTGTTCGCAGCCGGGCACGTCGGTGCAGACCACGGTGATGTCGGCGGGCCCGCCGTGGGCGTCGAGCAGGGCGGCCAGGCCCAGCGGGTCGCGGGCGTCGCCGAGGAGGGCGAGGTCGGCGAGGCCGGACTCCTCCAGGGCGCGCAGCTCCGCCTCGGTGGGGACGAGGCCGATGACGCGCCCGGCGCCGGCCCGGCGGGCAGCCGCCATGGACAGCGAGCCGGACTTGCCGGCCGCGCCGAGCACCAGGACGGTGGGCGCGGGCAGCGGCGAGGAGCGCACGACGCGTTCGGTCAGCGCCGGGGCGCCGCAGACGTCCAGGACGGACAGGGCGAGCTCGTCGGGCAGGTCGTCGGGCAGGACGGCGGCGATGGAGCGGCCGAACAGCACGGCGTGGCCCGAGGTGGGGACGCGCTCGCTGAGGCCGTCCCAGCCGAGCAGCCCGTCGTAGACGGCGAGCGGGGTGAGGCTGAGGGAGACGAGGGTGGCGATGCGGTCGCCGGGGCGCAGCCCGAGCGGGGAGTCGGGGCCGACGGCCTGGACGCGGCCGATCAGCATGCCGCCGGAGCCGGTGACGGGGTTGTGCATCTTGCCGCGCTCGTCGATGATCGCGCAGACCTGGTCGCGGATGGCGTCCCCGTCGCCGCGGTGGGCCTCGTTGAGCTGGCGGTAGGAGGCGGCGTCGAGGTTGAGCACCTCCAGGCAGACGAGCACCTCGTCGTCGGCGATGGCCGGGTCGGGGTCGAGCCGCCAGGCGGCCTGGGGGAGGACCCCGGCGGGTTCGAGCACGCGGTGGGTACCCAGGGGAGAACTCATGCGTCCACCTCGCTTCGCTCGGCGGGGGCATTCGCCCACACGCACC
This sequence comes from Streptomyces sp. NRRL WC-3742, assembly GCF_000720635.1. Taxonomy (GTDB): domain Bacteria; phylum Actinomycetota; class Actinomycetes; order Streptomycetales; family Streptomycetaceae; genus Kitasatospora. Next base: position 45,755 of record NZ_JOCF01000057.1, read on the forward strand.
TCCTCGATGATTCGCTCGCTCATGCCGCACCCCCGGTGAGGGCGAGCGCCTCGGGGGTGCTCCACCAGCGGCGGCCGGCCTCGGGCAGGGTGTGGACCGGGTCGTAGTAGTGGTAGGTGCGGTCCAGCGCCTCCGGGTCGTCGTGCTCGACGGAGGTGCGGTAGTTCTTGCGCCAGGAGGAGATGCCGCGCTCGCGGTCGTAGGAGTCGACCTGGTGCACCCAGCGCTTGCCGACGTACGGGACGTCGCAGACCACGCGCGGGGTGGCGAAGCCGGGCAGGTAGCCCATGATCGCGTGCTGGAGGCGCTGCGCCTCGGCGAGCGGCAGGCGCCAGTGCTCGGCGCCGGGGATCATGTCGCAGAGGTAGAAGTAGTAGGGCATGATGCCGGCGTTGTCGAGCAGGCCGAAGCAGAGGTCGAGCAGCGCCTCGGGGCTGGCGTTGACGCCGTCGAGGAGCACGCCCTGGTTGCGGACGTCGCGAAGGCCCGTGTCGAGCAGGGCGCGGGACGCCTCGGCGACCAGCGGGGTGACCTGCTGGGCGGCGTTGGCGTGGGTGTGCATGGCCAGGGAGACGCCGCGGCTGCGCGCCTTGGCGGCCAACTCGGCCATGCCGTCGAGGAGTTCGGGGGCCATCCAGTGCTGGGGCAGGCCGATGAGGCCCTTGCTGGCGAGGCGGACGTCCCGGACGGACTCGATGTCCAGCAGCCGGTCGACGAAGGAACGCAGGCGCGGCCAGGGCACGTTGGCGACGTCGCCGCCGGAGACGACCACGTCGCGCACGGTCGGGGTGGCGCGCAGGTAGTCGATCATGCGGTCGAGGCGGTCGGCGGGGCGGAGCACGAAGCGGTACTTGGCGATCTGCGGGGTGTTGTTGCCGACGAGGTCCATGCGGGTGCAGTGCCCGCAGTACTGGGGGCAGGTGGTGACCAGCTCGGCCAGCACCTTGGTGGGGTAGCGGTGGGTGAGGCCCTCGACGGCCCACATCTCGGCCTCGTGCAGGGAGTCGCGGGAGGCGAGGGGGTGGCTGGGCACGGTCGGCTGCCGGTCGGAGGCGACGGGCAGCATGTAGCGGCGCACCGGGTCGCGGTACCAGGCGCCGGTCTCCGGCGGTCCGTCCGGGCCGATGGTGTTGAGCACCTGCGGGGTGAGCAGCAGCGACATGGTCGCGTGCTCCCGCTGGTCGGTCTCCAGGTCGGCGTAGAACGCCTCGTCCAGGCCGGGGCCGACCACCTCGCGCAGTTGGCGCACGCTCTTGACGCAGTGGGCGCGCTGCCACTGCGCGTCGCGCCACTGGCCGGCGGTGACCTCGCGCCAGCCGGGGAAGCGGGTCCAGTCGGGCTCGACGGCCTCGCGCCGCCGGTACTCGTACGGCTGCGGGAGCGGGTCGAGGGCGGTGGGGGCCAGGGTGGGGGCGGCGTACGCCATGATGCCTCGGTTTCCTTACGGGCCACCGGCGGTCGGACGTCCGTCGGGCGGTGGTGGGGTGGTCAGTGGGTGAGCTGGTAGACGAACAGGCCGTCGGCGTCGGGCATGCGGGTGAAGGAGGCCCGCTCCATGACGCGCTGGGAGGCGGTGTTCTCCGGGTCGGTGGTGGCGATGACGCGCTCGACGCCGTCCTGGGCGAGGGCCCAGCAGGCGAGTTCGCTGAGCGCGACGGTCGCGTAGCCGTGGCCGCGGGCCTCCTCGACGAGGTCGAAGCCGATCTCGACCTGGCCGCCGTCGGGCGAGCCGTGGAAGCCCATGCCGCCGACGGCGACGGCGTCCTCGCTGCGGACCAGCAGGTACATGCCCCAGCCGGGCTGCAGCAGGCCCGCGTCGGCGGCGCGGGTGAGCATCTTCGCGGCCACCCGGGTGCCGTCCCCGGGGGCGCCGCCGAGCCATTCGAGGCCCGCGGTGCCGCCCTCGCGCAGCTGCTCGGCTTCGGAGGGGAGCACCTCGCGCAGCTGGACGGGACCGGCGGTGAGCAGCTGGACGGCCGGGCGGGCGGCGTCCTCGGCGACGGCGGCGCGCACCGACGCGGGGCGCAGGTCCGTCCAGCCCTCGGCGACGCGCTCCAGGCAGACGCGCTCGTCGCCGGTCCAGTCGGTGGCCAGCCAGCCGGACGGCGTCTCGGCGCGGCGCGGCCAGACGGCGTACTGCTCCTGCTGGTTGACGATCACGACATGGGTCATGGGGGGTGCTCCTACGGATCAGGGGAAAGCGGGGTTCAGCGGAGGGGAGCCAGCTCGTCGAGCACGTCGAGGAAGCGCTCCAGCTGCTCGGTCGGGCCGAGCGAGACGCGCAGGTAGCCGGGCAGGCCGAAGCGGCCGGCGTCGCGTACGAGGATGTCGTGGCGTTCGGCGAGCAGCCGCTCGGCGGAGGCCGAGTCGGGCACGGCGACGGCGACGAAGTTGGTGGCCGAGGGCAGCGAGCGGCGGCCCCGGGCGGCGAGTTCGGCCCGGAACCAGGCGCGCCGCTCGGCGGTGAGCGCCACGGCGCGGGCCAGGGTGGCCCGGTCGGCGAGGGCGGCGACGGCCCCGGCCTGGGCGGCGCGGTTGACGCTGAACGGCATGGTGCCCTGGGCCTCGCGCAGCTTGGCGATCAGGTCGGCGCGGCCGACGGCGTAGCCGATCCGCAGCGCGGCCAGCCCGTACGCCTTGGAGAAGGTGCGCAGCGAGATCAGCGGGGCGCCGGAGGCTCGGACGGGGCCCAGGTGGTCCAGCACCTGCGGGGAGCCGGCGGGGGCGAACTCGGCGTACGCCTCGTCCACGACCAGCGGGGTGCCGGTGCGCTCGGCGGCGGCCACCAGCAGGTCGAAGCGGCGGCGGTCGAGGAGGGCGCCGGTGGGGTTGTGCGGGTTGCACAGGTAGCCGATGCCGGCGCCGGCGAGGGCCTCGGCGAAGCGTTCGGCGTCGGTGTCCACGCCTTCGGGGCCGGTGAGGGGGATCTCGGTGCAGCCGCGCCGGGCGGTCTCCAGGCAGATCCGGTAGCCGGGGAAGGTGGCGGCGGTGGTGACGCCGGGGCGGGTGGTGTCGCCGAGGGCGAGGGCGGTGAGCAGGACGAGTTCGTCGCTGCCGTTGGCGACGGCGATCTGGTCCTCGGCCACGCCCAGGTGGGCGGCGAGGGCGGCGACGGGGCTCAGCCGGGCCGGGTCGGGGTAGACCTCGGTCAGGTCGATGGCCTCGCGGGCGGCGGCGAGGGCGAGCGGGCTGGCCCCGTACGGGTTCTCGCTCAGGTGCAGCCGGGCCGGGCCGGTGAGGGCGGTGGCGGTGGTCATGCCGCGTCGCCCAGCAGGATGCCGAAGCAGTAGCTGCCCGGCTCGGCCTCCTTGGTGAGGAACTGGTGCTCGGCGCCGGCCGGGACGTGCAGCATCGCCGGGGAGCTCAGCTCGTGCAGCTCGCCGTTCACGGTGACGTCGATGCGGGCGCCGCCCTTGTTCGGCGAGACCAGGAAGTAGATCTCGGCGACCTCGTGCTTGTGCGGGTCGGCGACGGGCTTGCCGACCAGGTGGTCGATCGAGCCGCCGGCCAGCTGGAACGGCAGGCCCCCGAACATGTCGGCGGTCAGGTAGAACGGGGCCGGCACGTGGTGGCCGGCCACGGGCAGGAACTGGGGGATGTCCGTGCGAACTTCGACGGTTTCCATGGCTCCACTCCGGGGCGTCTGGCTGGGGATGTGATCAGCCTTGCCGACTCGGGGCCCCGGATCGATGTCCATGCGCTGTCATAAACTTGCCTGGCAGCAAGTGACCGGCGGGGGGAGAACCATGATCGACCCGGAGGCCGGCCTCGGCACCGAACTGACGCCCGACGCGGCCGTCCTGTACGAACAGGCGTTGCGGGACGGGGTGTTGATGGCCGCCGACCGGCCCGCCGCGCTGCCGCCCGAGCGCTTCGAGGCGGCCCTCGCGGTTCTGTTGGAGCTGCGGCTGCTGCACGGCACCGGCCCGGGCCGGTGGGTGCCGGCGAGCCCGGAGGCGGCGGTGGCCGAGCTGGTCGGGCCGCTGGAGCAGGAGATCCACGAGCGGCGGATGCGGGCCGAGCGGACCCGGGCGATGCTGCTGCCGCTGCAGTCCACCTACTTCGAGGCGCGGCGCGACCGCGGCCGGGGCGTGGCGATCGAGCTGCTGCACGACGTGGAGCAGGTGCGCAGCATGCTGGGCGAGGTCTCCCGGGCCTGCTCCGAGGAGGTCTTCGTCAGCCAGCCGACCGCGCTGAGCGAGGAGACGCTGGTCGACAGCCGCCCGCGCGACCTGCAGCTTCTGGACCGGGGCGTGCGGATGCGCGCCCTGTACCCGCACGTGGTGCTGGCCAGCCCGGTGGTGCAGATGCACTTCACCCGCATGTCGGAGGCGGGCTCCGAGATCCGTACGGTCGGCGAGGTGATCGACCGGCTGATCATCTTCGACCGCCGGATCGCCTTCCTGCCCGACCGCAGCCAGGAGGGCGAGCCGGGCGCGATGGTGATCCGCGAGCCGGTGGTGGTCGAGTACCTGTACCGGACGCTGGAGCGGGAGTGGAGCCAGGCCCGCCCGTTCGCGCACACCGGCTTCGGCTACGGGGACAGCGGCGAGGAGGTCAAGCGCGGCATCGTGCGGCTGCTCGCGGCCGGGCACAAGGACGAGGCGATCGCGCACCGGATGAACATGTCGGTGCGCACCTGCCGGCGGCACATCGCCGAGCTGATGCGGGACTGGGGCGTGGAGAGCCGCTTCCAGGCGGGGGTGTTCGCCTCCCGGTTCGCGCTGATCGACCGGTAGCAGGGAAGGGCGGCGGCCGCGGGGGTCGGCCGCCGCCCGGCTCAGGGGGCCGTCAGTGTTCGCACTGGGCGGAGGTCAGGACACGCTCGCCCTCCGGCCCGTCCACGGTGAAGGTCAGCCTGGCGAGCGCCTCCTCCACCACGGCCAGCATCGCGGCGTGGTCCTCGGTGATCCCGGTGACGGAGACCAGCTCGGCGGTCTGCACGGTGGGCAGCATCGGCTCGCCGGGGCGGCTCATCACCGTCGCGCCCTCGACGCCCGGCACCTCCAGCACGTCCCGTACGCCGTGGACGGCCTTGAGCAGGCCCCCCTCGCGCGGGGTCTGGACGGAGCGGACGAAGTACACCCGGTCGGTGGGGGCGTGGCCGACCTCCACCTCCTCGCCGAGGGCGATGCGGGCGGCCAGCTGCATCGGGTCCAGGCCCCCGGCCAGCTCGGACAGCCAGCACTGGAAGCCGCCGAGACGCCCGTTGACCTCGATCAGCCGGGGGCCCTCGGCGGTGAGCTTGAGCTCGGTGTGGGTGATGCCGGTCTCGATGCCCAGCGCCTCGACGACCCGGGTGGTCAGGGCGAGGGCGGCGGCGCGCTCCTGCTCGTCGACCGGGGCGGGCCAGTACTGGCCGGGCTCGCGGAAGGGCGGCAGCAGCGGGTACTTGCCGGTGACCTGCCAGTGGGTGACGACGCCGCCGACCACGGCGCTCTCCACCGAGACGTAGTCCCCGAAGGGCCCGCAGTCGCGGCCGAGCAGGTACTCCTCCAGCACCATCGGGCCCGCCTCCGGCCCGGTCAGCAGCTCCTCGGCGAGGCGGTGGCCCTCGGACTCCTCCGTGATCAGGTGGGTGTCCCGGCTGCCCTGCCCGGTGGCGGGCTTGAGCACGGCGGGCAGGCCGACCTCGGCGAGCGCGGCCGGCCAGTCGCCGGGCCCCTCCAGCCGGGCGGAGCGGACGGCGTCCACGCCGTGCTCGCGCAGCCGGGCGCGCATCGCGTACTTGTCGCGCAGCAGGCCGACCGTCTCCACCGAGTGGTACGGCAGGCCGAGCCGCTCGGCGAGGTCGGCGGTGTCGGCGAGGCAGAGCTCGCTGAAGGTGAGCAGCGCGTCGGGGCGGTGGCGGCGCAGCGCCTCGGCGGCGACGTCCGGGTCCGGGTCGAGGTCCACGACCGTGGCGAGCTCCTCGATCAGCGCGTGGTTGAGCTCGGTGTGCTCGGACCGGCGCAGGGCCAGGAGCACGTCGCCGAGCGGTTCCAGGTGGTCGACGATGGCGAGCGGGCTCACCGCGCCCAGGTCGTAGACGACGGCGATGACGGGTCGGTCTGCCACGGTGGTGGGTCCTTAGGAGTGGGTGGGTGGGCCGGCTCAGGCCGCGGCCTGGTCGCTCTCGGGGGCGTAGCGGATGCCGGAGAGGGCCGAGGCCAGGGCGTTGGCGGTCGGCGTGGTGGCGGTCGCGTCGAAGAGGTGGCGGGCCGCCTCGACGCCCCGCACCTCGGCGTCGATGGCGCGGTGCCCGGCCCAGCGCTCGCGGCTGAGGCGGTAGCGGTCGCTGACGGCCTTCTCGCCGCGCACCGCGTTGGTCTGGACGCCGTCGTGGACGAAGCCGAACTTGCGGCAGACGGCCTGGGAGGCGTCGTTGCCCTGCCGGACCACGGACAGCGCGTGGTCGGCGCCGAGCCCGGTGAAGGCCAGCTCCAGGCTGGCGGCGCGGGCGTGGCCGCCGAGGCCCGTGCCCTGGTGGCGCAGCCCGAGCCAGGAGGTGAGCAGCACCTCGCGGGTGGTGCCGAAGTCGATCGCGCCGATGCTCTGGGAGCCGACGACCTCGCCGTCATGCACCACGACCAGGTAGAGCGTCCAGTCCTGCGGGGTCCACTCGGCCATGGCCTTCCAGTGCCGCTGCAGCACCCGGCGGGTGACGGTCTCGCGGTCGCCGTCCGTCCACTGGGAGAAGAACGGCATGAAGCCGGGGGCGTGGACGCCGTCGGCGGCCTGGTCGGCGAGTCGGTCGAGGTCCTCGGGGGTGGGGTGGCGCAGCTCGATCCGGGAGGTGCGGACGGACAGGTCGTACAGCGGCCAGTTGCGCATGGTCGCCTTCCTGGGGTGTCGGGGGGGTGGGGGGCGGGGGTGTGGTGGGGTGTCGGGGGTCAGCTCGCGGTCGCGAGGAG
>NZ_JOCF01000058.1 GCF_000720635.1 Streptomyces sp. NRRL WC-3742
ACCCACCTTCGACCCCCCAGCACCCCCACCCCGCCCCTGGTGGCGCCGCCTACGGGGCTGAACGGCGACGGGATGCCCAGACGATTACCTCCTCAGTCACCGGACCTGACCGAACCTCGGTGCAACCAGCCAGGAGCGGCCGTACGCTGTGCGGATGGAGCGAGCTGCGGTGACTTCGTTTCGTGCGGTGGTCTTCGACTTCTTCGGCGTCCTGACGTCGAACATGGTCGAGGTCATCACGTGGTTCGAGAACCGGGAGCGGATCGCTCCGGGGACGTTCTTGCGTGCGTGGGCCGATCCCCGAGGGCAGGACCTGTTCCGAAGTCTTGAACTCGGCCGGATCAGCCAGGAGGACTGGAACACCGGGTTCGCGGCCCTGATGGGCGTGAAGCGGGACGACCTCCTGGCCAGGTACCTTCACGACGCTTTCCCGGCCTACCAGGTCCTCCAGGTCGCGCGGCAGGCCCGTGCGGCAGGGGTGCGAACCGCGGTGCTGTCCAACAGCCTCGGTCGGCAGCCATACGACCCATACGCAGGCTTCGACCTGCACCGCACGTTCGACGCGGTGGTGCTGTCGGCGGAGCTCGGTGTCCGCAAGCCCGAACCCGAGGCGTTCAGAGCTGTGCTGGAGCGCCTGGGCGTCACCGCCGAGGAGAGCCTGTTCGTGGACGACAGCGAGGAGAACCTCGCCGCCGCCCGCCGGCTCGGCTTCACTCCTGTGCTGGGGCTGGACGAGGACGTGGTCGTCCGACGGCTACGCGAACTTCTGAGGCTGCCGGGCCTCTAGGAAGTCGCGAACCCCCGCGTGGGCGGTGTGCGGGGCCAGTTTCTGGCACAGGCCCCGTAGTTGGGACGCGGAGCGGGCGGAGTCCACCGCTCCGAGGCAGGCCGCCGCGTGCCGGCCCGTTGCCACGGCCGCGTCCAGGTCGTGCAGTGCGAGGTGCGCCTCCGCGGCGCGGGCGAGGTAGATGGCGTGGCTGCGGGGGTACTGCTCGTCACCCGGATACGCCTGCATTCCGGCTTCGAATCGCCGCAGGGCCTCGGCGGGGTCTCCCAGTTCCAGGGCGGAGGAGCCGGCGATCATCTCGATCTCGCCGTAGTCCACCCAGTAGAGGAAGCTGGGGTCGTCCTCACACCGCCCCTTGTCCAGCGCCGCGCGTGCCAGGTGAAGCTGGTGCTTGGTCTCCTCCTTCGCTCCGCCCTTCGACCACGAGCGGGCGGCGCGGGCGGCAAGCATCGCCTCCATCCGTGGGGTGCTCCGGCCGCGTACCTGGGTCCGGGCAGTGTCCGTGAATGACACTGCCCGGCTGGCCAGGCCGGGGGAGGAGTAGCACTGAATGGCGGCGAAGGACAGCGTGTAGGCGCCGGCGATCACATCGCCGCACTCGGCGGAGGCCCGCAAGGAGGCGTCGAAATAGGACTGGGCGAGGCCGACACGGCCCTGGTCGAAGGCCGCCCAGCCGACCTGGCGGGCGGCCTCGGTGGTGATCGCGTACAAGCGCGCCAGGTGATCGCCCTTGTAGCGCCGGGACTTGATCGCCGCCACCGCCAGAGCAAGGTCGCTGCGCGCAGCGGTGAAGACCTCGCCGCTGCCGAGCTCGTCGTCCACGTGGCGTAGGAGGTTGAGCCGGCCCTCCAAACCCGCCAGCAGGGACGCGCCGTCCACAAATGCGGCACGCGGTTCCAGGAGAGTGCGCCCGATGGCCGTGACCCAGTTGTTCGTCGACGCGGACAGGGCAACGCCCGCAGCGAGGAACCCTCGGCGATCCACTCGTCTCCCCTCCATCAGGCTCGTGAGAACCGCCAGAGTCGCGCCGGCCTGGTTCCAAGAAACGTCCACAGGCCCGGTTGCGGCAAGAGCAGCGGCGAAGCTTCCGCCTGTCTCGAGGACCCTGTCGTAGGCGGCGGCCACCGACTCGGTCACCCTACGGTTGCCGTTCTCAACGTTGCGCAGATACGCCACACCGAACCCGCTGGCGCGAGCGAACGCGGCCCAGCCCATGCCGGAAGCACGGCGGGCTTGCCTCATATCGTGGCGCAGTTGATCGGGCATCAAGGCGCTCCTCGGATGTGGGATCGCTTCTGGATCGCGCCACACCATTGTCCCCGCGGTGCTGGCAGTGTGTGATCGATTCCGTACAGATCGCAGTCGCTGCCGTCCGGCCGCCTGGAGCCGGAGCGTTAACCCCGGCGCGCACCGGCCTGTCCGCGCCTGCCTGAGCGGTTCCCTTTCTTGCGCTCATTCCACCCTTCCCGTTCTGAGGTAGTTCGCCATGCTCGAAGCCTGCTCCGCGGCCAGCCGCCCCCGCTCGTTCGCCGCGCGCCTCGAATCTCGCACGGACTCGACGCCCCTCGCGCGGTACCTCCTCCGGGCTTACCTCGCTGGCCTCCCCGTGGGTGATCACTACCGCGACGTTGGCGAAATCCTCCTCGGCGAGCTGTTCGCCAACGCTGTCCAGCACCCCGTCGCGCCCGCGGACTGCTTCGTCGAGATCCGCTTCGCGCTCATCGGCGACCGCCTGCGCCTCGAGGTCCACGACGCCGGTGGTGGACGCCCCTCCCTCCGCCCCTCCAGCACCGACAACGAGCGCGGGCGCGGCCTCTTCCTCGTCAACGAGCTCGCCGAGCGTTGGGGCTACTGCCCCCGAGCCGGCGATATCGGGAAGTCGGTCTGGGTCCTCATCGCCCCTACCAACGCCACCCGCGAGACCGCCACGTAATCGCAGGAGGTCGCCTGCCGGGTCACCCCGGGTGTCGCGCCCGCTGCGGGCCCTCGACCCCGGACCCGCTACTTCGGCCGCTTCCCGAGTCGGCTGCACCACTGGAGGAGCGGTCCAATCCCAGATCGGAGCAAGCCCTGTGCCTGACCACTTGCTCCACGAGAGCACGTTGAGCAGGACGAAAATTCCGATGCGCACGGTACCCGAAAGGACCCCACTGACGTGACCAGTTCACTGCCCGTCCCCGCCGACCGTCTCGAAGTCCTCGAAGCCGACATGCTGCACCTGGTCGAGACGGCCGCGCCGACGCTCTCACCGGAGCACCGCGCCGCCATGGACCAGGTGTGGGCGAAGGCCGTCCAGGCGAACCCCGATCTGTTCGACGGCCCGGCGGTGCTGTGCACCGCCACCGGGTACGACGGCAACACCCTCGTCCTGTCCTGGGCCCCCGTTTCCTACCGGCGCTTCGCGCTGCGCCGCGTTCCGGGAGCGCCCCGCGTGTCGTCCGTGTTCGTGACCGTCGCGCAACCGACCGACGCGGGCGGCCTGATCGTGGGCCGCATGTCCGCCTCGACGGCGGCGCCCGGACGCTGGCAGCTGCCCGGCGGCAACGTCGAACCGCCCGTCGGAGCCGGGCTCCTGGACGAGACCGAGCTGCGCCGCCAGGCGTGCCGGGAGCTGGCCAAGGAGGTCGGCGTGGACGTGACGCCGCAGGCCCTGACGCTGTGGGCGGTGACCCGCGGTGAGCACGGCAACATCGGCGTGCACTTCGAGGCGCCTCCGCTCCCGGAGCACACCGTGCGCGAGCGGTACGAGGCGCTGGTCGCGGCGGAGACCGCTTCCGGCCGCACCCCCGAACTGGACCGGATCACCGTCGTGGACGGTCCGGCCACCGAACTCGAGGGGCCGCGCGCGGACTACCTCGAGGCCCTGCTCCACCGCCGTACAGGGAGGACACATGACTGACACCCGGGGCGATCCGCAGTGGCTGCTGGACGCGGCCGGGCAGCTGCTGGCGGCCGAGCGGTCCGGCCTGCCCACCGCTCCACCGGCCCGGAGCGGCCCCGGGCTGACGCTGGAGCAGGCGTACCGCGTCCAGGCGGCCGTGATCAGCGGCCGCCTGGACGGCGGAGCCCGTCCCGTCGGCCACAAGATCGGCCTTACCTCGGCGGCGATGCAGGAGCAGATGGGGGTGAGCGAGCCGGACTCCGGCATCCTGCTGGAGGACATGGCACTGCCGTGCGGCGGTGAACTGCCCACGACGGGACTGCTCGCCCCCCGCATCGAAGCCGAGATCGGCCTGCGGCTCGGCCGGGACCTCACCGGCCCCGCCCTCGACCACCAGGCGGCCCGCGCAGCCGTGGCCGAGGTGTTCCTCGCTCTCGAAGTGATCGACACCCGCTACGGGGACTGGGGGATCACCCTGGAGGACAGCGTCGCCGACAACGCCTCCGCGGCCCGCTTCGTCACCGGCGCCCCCGTACCGTTCCCCCTCGCCATGGACCTGGGCCGGGTCCTGGTCACCGTCCGCGTCGATGACCAGCTGGTCTGCGTCGGCCACGGCCGAGACGTCCTCGGCGACCCGATCAACGCGCTCCTGTGGCTGACCCGCCGCCTCCACGGCCTCGGCAGCGGCCTGCGCGCCGGAGACCTCGTCCTTCCCGGATCGGTGCACGCCAGCATCCCGCTGCGCCCCGGCACGATCGTCGAGGCGTCCTCTCCCCGGCTTCCCGCCGTCCTGCTGCGCGCGCTCTGACCGTCCCGCTCCCTCGCGCCAATCCCTCCCCCTGGAGCACCCCCATGCCCTCGCACCGCACGATCGGCGTCGCCGTGCTCGGCGCCGGACTGATCGGCCTCGACCTGCTGGAGAAGATCCGCCGCTCGGCCCTGCTGGAGTGCCGCCTCGTGGCGGGCCACCGCCACAACCTCGGCCTGACCCGGGCAGCCGAGATGGGCCTGCCGACCACGACCGGCGGCATCACCGCGCTGACGGACTCCGTCGACGGCATCGACGTGGTCTTCGACGCCTCCAACGCCGACTCCCACGCCGAGCACTGGCACCACCTCGAACCCACGAACGCCCGGCTCGTCGACCTGACCCCCAGCAAGCTCGGCGCGGCGACCGTCCCCACGATCAACGGGGCCGACGCGGCGACCAGGCGCCACGTCAGCCTGATCAGCTGCGGCGGCCAGGCCGCGATCCCGCTCCTGCACGCCATCGCCCAGCACCGCACGCCCCGCTACGTCGAGCTGGTCTCCACCGGTGCCAGCCGCAGCGCGGGCCGGGCGACCCGGCTGAACCTGGACGAGTACATCGACACCACGCAGCGGGCCGTCCGCCACTTCACCGGCGCCCCCACGGCGAAGGTGCTCGTCAACCTCAGCCCGCGACCCCGCCGCCGCCCTTCTGTGTCACCCTCACCGCCCTCCTCGACGCTCCCGACCCCGTGGCGATCCGCCCGCTCGTCCAGGCCGCCGCCCAGCGGGTCCAGGCGTTCGTCCCCGGCTACGCGGTGACCGCCCTGGAGACGGCCCACGACCGCGTGACCGTCACGGTGGAGGTCACCGCGGCCGGGGACCGCATCCCCGCCCACGCCGGGAACCTCGAGATCATCAACGCCGCGGCGATCCAGGTGGCCGAGCTGCGTGCAGGAGCCCTGCACCCGGAAGGAACCCGCTCATGACCGGCACCCCGACCCACGTCCAGCTCCACGACCCGACCCTTCGCGACGGACACCACGCGGTCGGCCACCGGCTCTCGCGCGAGCAACTGTCCGCCTACGCCGCTGCCGCCGACCGAGCCGGTGTACCCGTCATCGAAGTCGGACACGGCAACGGACTGGGCGCCTCCTCCCTGCAGATCGGCCCGGCCGACCTGAGCGACGCCGAGATGCTCGCCGCCGTGCGCGACGTCCTCACCAACGCCCGCATGGGCGTCTTCATGGCCCCCGGGTGGGGAACCGGCGACGACCTGCGCCTGGCCGTCAACGCGGGTGCACAGGTCGTACGCCTGGCCGCGCACTGCACCGAAGCGGACGTCACCGAACGCCACCTCGGCCTGCTCGCCGAGTGGGGCGTCGAGGCACACGGCGTCCTGCTGATGAGCCACATGGCCGGCCCGGGCCAACTCGCCGAGCAGTGCGCCCTCATGGCCCGCTACGGCGCGCAGGCGGTCGGGATCTACGACTCCGCCGGCCACTACCTCCCCGGAGACGTCGCCGAGCGCATCACCGCGATCACCGAAGCCGTCGACGTACCGGTCGTCTTCCACGGCCACAACAACCTCACCATGGCCACCGCCAACTCGGTCGCCGCCGTCCAGGCGGGCGCCAGGATCATCGACGCCTGCGCCCGCGGGTTCGGCGCCGGGGCGGGCAACACCCAGATCGAGGCGCTGGTCCCGGTCCTCGAACGTCTCGGCTACACCACCGGCATCGACCAGCACGCCCTGTTCGAGGCCGCCGACCTCGCCGAACAGCAGCTGATGACGGCCCCTCCGACCACCGACTCCGTCGCCGTGATGAGCGGCCAGGCCGGCGTCTTCTCCGGCTTCAGGACCCGCGTCCTGGACGTCGCCGCCCGCGAAGGCATCCACCCCGGCGACCTGTTCGCCGCGCTCGGCCGCCGCCAGGTGGTGGCCGGTCAGGAAGACCTGATCCCCGAAACGGCCGCCCGGCTCAAGGAACACACCATGCCCGAGCACGACCAGCCCGCCCTGGCAATCCACCCCCACCTCCACGACCTCCTGGTGCGCGAGCTGCGCATCCAGCCCGACACCCTGGACCCGGCCTCGACGCTGGAGGCGATCGGCCTGGACTCCCTGGCCGTGGTGGAACTCTCCGTGCTGCTGGCCGAGGAGTTCGAGGCGCCGGTCACCGAGGACCAGATCGCCGGTCTGCGCACCCTGGAGAACCTGAACCGCTTCTTCCTGTCGAACAGCCGGAAGGGATGACCCCGGGCATGACCCTCTCCCCGCACCGGCGCCTGGGACCGGCCTGGTTCATGACCCCCGCCACCCGGCCCGACCGCTACGCCTCCGCGCTCACCTGCGGAGCCGACGTCGTGCTGGTCGATCTCGAAGACTCCGTCGCCTCCACGGCCAAGGACCGGGCGACGCGACGCCCGGGCGTTCTTCGCCCTGGACGGCGCTCCTTGCATCCTGGGCATCCGCGTCAACACCCTGTCCACCCTCGACGGCGTCAAGGACCTCGCCGCCATCGCCGCCTACCCGCGCAAGCCCGACCTCGTCCTCCTGCCCAAGACCGAATCGACCCGCGACATCGCCCTCGTGTCCGCCATCCTCGACACCCCCGCCTACAGCCCCATCCTGTTCGCCCTGATCGAGACACCCCGCGCCGTCGACCACCTGCCCGAGATCCTGCCCGCGCCCCGCCTGTCCGGCGCCGTCTTCGGCGCCGCCGACTACGCCCTCGAACTCGGCACCCACACCGGATGGGAGGCGATGCGCCACGCCCGGCACACCATCGCCAACAGCTGCGCCGCCGCCGGCCTCGTCGCCGTCGACACCCCGTTCTTCGAACTCGACGACGCGGCGGGCCTCACCGCAGAGGCCCGCCGCGCCAAGGAGATCGGCTTCCACGGCAAGGGGGCCATCCACCCCCGCCAACTGCCGGTCATCACCGAAGCGTTCCGCCCCAGCGACGACGAGATCGCCGAAGCCCGGGCGATCGTCGCCGCCGCCGAACGAAGCGGCGACCACATCACCTCCGTCGACGGGCGCATGCGCGGCACCCCGTTCTTCACCCAGGCACGGCGCCTCCTCGCGGGCCTCGGCGAACACCCGGCGCAGCCGAAGTGAGCGCCGACCTGCCGCAGGGCTACCGCCGCGTCGCCGGGAACCGCGTGCGGGAAGTCATCGGACTCGACTACCGGGAACTGGCCCAGGGCCTGACCATCGAGCACCGCCCCGGCCGGACCGTCACCGAGGCCGACAACACGATCATCACCACCCTCAGCGGCAACGCCGCCCCGATCCACCTCGACGCCGCCTACGCCGCCCACACCGAGTGGGGCCGCATCCTCGTGTGCAGCGCCCTCACCCTCGCCGTCGTCGGCGGCATGAGCGCCCGCTCCATCAGCGCCCTCACCACCGCCAACCTCGGCCTGACCGACGTGCGGTTCACCCACCCGGTCTTCGTCGGCGACACCCTCTACGCCGAAACCGAGATCACCGGCCGACGCCCCTCCAGGAACCGCCCGGCCGACGGCGTCGTCACCTGCCGCACCCGCGGCATCAACCAGGACGGCCGACAGGTCATCTCATTCACCCGTACGTTCCTCCTCCCCATCGACCCCCACGCCATGCGCACCCTCGCCAACTACTAGACAGGCGCGCCATGAACAGCGAACCCACCTTCGTCCGGGCCGACGACAGCCTGACCCAGGAGTACGACGAGATGGCCGCCCGCAGCTTCGGCCACACCATCGACGACATCACCCACCTGCACGGCCACGCCGACGTCCGCGTCGCCCTCCGCGCCGGAAGGGTCATCGCCGGCGGACTGGGCCTGTTCGTCCCGCAGTACTTCGGCGGCGCCCCCGTCCCCAGCGCCCTCCTCGCCGCCGGCAGCGTCGCCCCCGAAGAGCGCGGCGAGCGCCTCGCCGCCCGCATGGTCCACGAACGCCTGCGCCCCCTGCGCGAACGGGGCGCCGTCATCTCCACCATCTCCACCCTCTCCAACGGCTACGCCCGGCACCTGGGCTGGCAGGCACCCGTCCCGGTACACGCCCACGCCGTACGCGCCGAGGACCTCAAACGCTCCTTCCACACCGGGGACTTCCACATCGAGCACGGCTACTCCCCGGACGCCCACGGCCTCCAGCAGGACCTCGCCCGCCGCTGGAACGGTCCCCTCCAGCGCCCCACGTGGTGGCAGGACTGGAAGACGACCGAGAACCGCCTGACCACCTACTACTTTCACCGCCCCGGTCTGCCGACCTCCGGATGGCTCTCCCTCACCACCAGCCGACGAGACCACCACGGCACCGACCTCACCGTCCACGACTTCTGGGCGGAGGACCACAACTGCGCCGCCGCGATGCTCGCCTTCCTCGCCCGCCATCACAGCCGCACCGAGACCGTCCACTTCCGCCGTGGCGTCCTCCCACCGGCACCCCTGCTGCTGCACAACCTCCACCGCTACCGGGTCGCCACCCGAGCCTGGCACCCCTGGATGCTGCGTATCCTCGACCCCCGAGGCGCGGTACGCCTACGTGGGTGGCCCCACGGCCTGGACCTGGAGCTGCCCATCGAGATCGGGCAGGAAGCCCCCCGCACAACACCCCACCGCTTCCTGCTCCGCATCCGCGCCGGTGCTGGCGCCCTCACCCCCACCCGGGACGAAGGCCACGTGTCCCTCACCACCGGCCAGTTCGCCGTTTGGTACGCCGGAGGCTGGCGAAGCCCGGAGGCCGCCCGCCTGTCCGGCGTCCGAGCCCGCTCGGACGCCTGCCTCTCCGCCTTCCTCCGAGCCACCATCCTGGAGGTCCCCTGGTTGCCCGACCACTTCTGAACCGCGCCCCCGCCCCCGACGGCGCCGACTTCCGCCACCGAGCCGCCCCTGTACGGGCGTTTGGTGTCCGGGCATTCGTTCGTGGACAGAACCGGCTTCGGATTCGGCCACCTGGTTTGCCCGGCGGCCCGCGTCGGGTTAGCTGGGCGCAGGAACGGGCCGCAGGGGGCGGCCCGTGCGTGCACCTTCGGGTGCTCTGGAGGGGATCGATGATGGTGAGCAGCAAGGGGATCAGGCGCATCGTGGCCGTGGCGGCGATGGCGGGAGCAGCCTTCCTGGCGACCGGCACGGCGCACGCCAACGGGCCCCTGCCCGGCGTCGTGCCGCCCGCGCACGACGGCGGGCCGTACCCGACCGGCGTCGCCCCCGACGGCGGGCCGTTCCCCGGCGTCGTGCCGCCCGCGCACGACGGCGGGCCGCTCCCGACCAACGTCAGCCCCGAGGGCGGCCCGATCCCGAGCAGCGTCGCCCCCGAGGGTGGCCCCATGCCCGGTGTCGTGCCGCCCGCGCGGGACAGTCTGTCGGGGATCACCGGCCGCCTCGGAGGCTGAGGGCGCGACGGCCCACCCGCGCGGCCACCGCCGGTCAGCATCCGTACTAGTGTCGTGATCACGCCGGGCGCGGCGCGGCAGGTGCTTCTCTACTGGGGGCTGAAGCGGATGAGGATGACGTTCGGGCTGCTGGGCCCCTTGACGGTCGCCGCGGACTCCGTGCCGCAGGCGCTGCCGCGTGCGACCGTCCTGCGGGGGCTGCTGGGGGCGCTGCTGCTCGCCGAGGGGGAGCGGCTGCCGGTGGGGCGGCTGCTGGAGCTGGTGTGGGCGGGGCAGGCGGACCGGGTGGGCCGGGGGGCGGTGCACACGGGGATGTCGCGGCTGCGCGCCTGGCTGGGCCGGTTCGGGGACGAGACGGTGGCGCTCGAGTCCGACGCGCAGGGGTACCGGCTGCTGACCGCGCCCGACGCCGTGGACCTCGCCCGCTTCCGCGCCCTCACCGCCGACGGGGACCTCGCCGAGGCGCTCGCCCTGCGCCGAGGCCGGGTGCTGGCCGGGCTGGAGCGGGTGCACCGGGAGGACCCGCTGGTGACGGCCGTGGAGGCCGCCGTACGCGCCGCCGCCCTGTCCCTCGCCGAAGCCTCCCTCGCCACCGGCGCACCCCGCACCGCGCTCCCCGCCGTGACGGCCCTCGCGGACGAGCACCCCTTCGACGAGCCCGTCCACGCCGCCCACCTGCGCCTCCTCGCCGCCGACGGACGGGCCGCCGAAGCCCTGCGCCGCTTCCAGTCGCTGCGCCGGCGGCTCTCCGAGGAGCTGGGCATCGAGCCCGGCGAGCAGGTGCAGTCCGTCTTCCTCGCCCTCCTCGCCCAGGACCGCGCCGGCCTCCACACCAGCGCCGGACCGTCTCGCGTCCCCTCTCAACTCCCCGGCGACATCCCGGACTTCACCGGACGCGAGGAACAGGCGCACAGCATCCTGGACGCCCTGGCCGCCGGTCTCGTCCCTGTCGTCTCCGGCATGGGCGGCATCGGCAAGACCGCGCTCGCCGTCCACACCGCCCACCGCGCCGCCGCCCACTACCCCGACGGGCGCCTCTACGCGGACCTGCGCGGCGCCGACGCGTCCCCCGCCGACCCCGCCCGCGTCCTGGCCGCCTTCCTGCGCGCCCTCGGCGCCGATGCCCGGGAGATCCCCGAGTCCCTCGACGAACGCTCCGCGCTCTACCGCACCCTGCTCGCCGGCCGCCGCGTGCTCATCCTGCTCGACAACGCCGCCGACGAGCAGCAGCTCAGACCGCTCCTCCCCAGCACCTCGGCGCGGGGCGCCCAGGGCCCCGCCGTCCTCGTCACCAGCCGCTCCGCCCTCACCGCCCTGCCCGGCGCCCGGCTGGTCGACCTCGGCGAACTCGACTCCGCCCAGGCCCAGTCGCTGCTGCGCCGCATCCTCGGCGACGCCCGAGTCGCCGCCGAGCCGATGGCCGCCGCCCGGATCGCCGAGCTGTGCGGCGGCATGCCCCTGGCCGTCCGCATCGCCGGGGCCCGCCTGGCCGCCCGCCCGCGCTGGACCCTGGCCCGCCTGGCGGACCTGCTGGCCGACGAACGCCGCCGCCTCGACGAACTGGCCGCCGGGGACCTCGCCGTACGGGCCGGATTCGCCGTCGGCTACGCCCGCCTGCGGGAGCCCACCCGCCGTACGTTCCGGCTGCTGGGCCTGCTGGACGCCCCCGACTTCGCGCCCTGGGTGGCGGCGGCGGTCACCGACACGCCCCTGGAGGAGGCGCAGCGGCGCCTGGAGGAGCTGATCGACGCGCAGCTCCTCCAGGAGACCGGCACCGAGCCCCACCTGCGCTACCGCTTCCACGACCTCGTCCGCCTCTACGCCCGCGAGCACGCCCAGGCCACGGACGAGCCGGGTGCGCGCAGCGCCGCGCTCCAGCGGGCCTTCGGCGCCTGGCTCTGGCTGGCCGAACAGGCGTCCGACCAGGTGCCCGGGCCCTGTTTCGCCCCGCTCCACGGCGACGCGCCCCGCCACCGGCTGCCGTCCGCGCTCACCGCCGCCCTGCTGGACGACCCGACGGCCTGGTTCGACGCCGAGCAGCCCGCCCTGAACGCGAGTGCCCGCCAGGCGGCCGGGCTGCGCCTGGCCTCGGTGGCCTGGGACCTGGCCGCCTGCCAGGAGAAGTACTGCGACGTGCGGGGCCTGTACGACGACTGGTACAGCACGCACCTCGCCGTCCTGAACGCCTGCCGGGCGGCCGGGGACGTCCTGGGCGAGGCCGTGCTCACCCGGGGCCTCCTCGAGGTGACCACCTGGACGACCCCGGGCGACGGCAGCCAGACGATGGTGGCCCTGCACGGCCGCGCCGAGGAGCTGCTGACCCTGTTCGAGCGGGTGGGCGAGCCGCGCGGAAGCGCCGACGCCCTCGTCCTGGCCGCCTGGAGCCTGGTGGCCCAGGGGCGCGAGCAGGAGGCCCTGGACGCCGCCCACCGCGCCCTGGAGCTGGGTGCTCTCCACGACCACCCCGGCGGCCAGGCCAAGGCCCACCAGATCATCGCCGTCGCCTACGGCGAGAGCGACCTCGACCGCACCATCGAGCACCTCACCGAGGCCCTGCGCCTGGCCCGTATGATCGGCAACACCCGCTTCGAGGCGACCGCCATCCAGTTCCTCGGCGCCGCCCACGGCCGCAACGGCCAGGTCGAGCACGGCTGCGAGCTGCTCACCCGCTCCCTCGCCATGGCCCGCTCCCTCCAGGACCGCTACGTGGAGGCGTTCTCCCTGCTCTACCTCGCCACCTTCCAGGCGGCCACCGGCGACCCCCGGGCCCGGGAGACGGCCGAGGCGGCCCTGACCATCGCCCGCCGCTTCGCCATGGGCCACCACCTCGCCCACGCCCTCGGCGTCCTCGGCGAACTGGACCTCGCCGACGGCGACCACGCCTCGGCCATCGCCCGCCTCGAGGAGTCCGTCCTCGTCTGGCGGGCCCGAGGCTGGCGCTCCTTCCTCGCGGACGCCCTGCGCACCCTCGCCCGCGCCTACCGGTCCGCTGGCCTGCCCAAGTCCGCCGCCCGCGCCCTCGACGAGGCCCGGGAACTCGGCGACACCCTCCCGGCCACCGATCGGTAAGCAATCGGTAAGACTTCCCGGCCTACGGTCGAAAAGCCACACGGCACAGGCGCCTCCACGACGCGCCGTCCGTCGGGGCGCGCCCGTGGACCCGACCACTCACCGCCGCCCCCGAGGCACCCGGTCGGGTCCGCACAGGGGACGGACCCGGCCGGACCCGTTCACCGGCTCCTCAGGCGTGGAACTACATCCGTAGTGCCACTACGGATGTAGTTCCACTGCATCCGACTACATCTGTAGTGGCACTACTGGAGTAGTGCCGGGCCGCCGTCAGCCCCGCCCGAGGACCCGTTCGACGGCGATCTCGATGACCACCCGGTCCGGGTTCTCCCGGGGCGTGCGGTAGCGCTCGGCGTAGCGGCGCTCCGCGTCGGCGACCTGCTCGGGCTCGTCGCGGACGACGGCCACGCCCTCGAGGGTGGACCAGCGCGCCCGGTCCACCTGGCAGAGCGCGACGCGCTGCCCCTTCTCCCCCGCCGCCACAACGTTGCGCGCCTTGCGGCTCGTACGGCTGGTGATCACCCGGGCCGTCCCGGTCTTCGGGTCGAAGGTGACCCCGACCGGCACCACGTGCGGCGAACCGTCCGGGCGGGCGGTGGTCAGGGTGGCGATGTGCCGCTCGCTCCAGAAGGCGAGCAGGGCGTCGTCGAGGTCGCGCGGATCGTGGGCCATGATCGCGATCGTACGGCCCCGGGAGAGGAGTCCGGTCACCCGGGGCCGCGGGAAGATCAGTGCCCGCGCGCGATCCACTCCGGCAAAGCCGGGGCCTCGGCGCCGATGGTGGTCGGGTCGCCGTGGCCGGTGCGCACCACGGTCTCCGCCGGGAGCGACAGCAGCCGCTCGCGGATGGACTCGACGATCGTCGGGAAGTGCGAGAACGACCGCCCGGTGGCGCCCGGGCCGCCCTGGAAGAGGGTGTCGCCGGTGAAGACGGTGCCCAGGCCCGGGGCGTACAGGCAGACCGCGCCGGGGGCGTGGCCCGGGGTGTGCAGCACGGTCAGTTCCGTCCCCGCCACCTCGATGACCTGCCCGTCGGAGAGTTCGCCGTCCGGCAGCCGCTCGGGGTGGGTGAGCTTCCACAGCGGCAGGTCGTCGGGGTGCAGCAGGATCGGCGCGCCGGTGCGCTCGGCGAGGGCCGGGGCGGCGTCGATGTGGTCGTTGTGGGCGTGGGTGGAGACGATCGCCAGCAGCCTCCGGCCGCCGAGCGCCGCCTCGATGGCCCCGGCGTCGTGCGCGGCGTCGATGACCACCGCCTCGGCGTCGTCGCCGACGATCCAGACGTTGTTCTCCACCTCCCAGCTGCCGCCGTCGAGGTCGAAGGTGCCGGAGGTGACGAGCCGGTCGATTCGAGCGGTCATCAGAACACCACCACCGAGCGCAGCACGTCGCCCTCGTGCATCCGCGCGAACGCCTGCTCCACGCCGTCGAGTTCGATGGTCTCGGTGACGAACGCGCCCAGGTCCAGGCGGCCCTGGAGGTAGAGGTCGATCAGCATCGGGAAGTCCCGCGAGGGCAGGCAGTCCCCGTACCAGGAGGACTTGAGCGCGCCGCCGCGGCCGAACACGTCGAGCAGCGGCAGTTCCAGCGTCATCTCCGGGGTCGGCACGCCGACCAGGACGACGGTGCCGGCGAGGTCGCGGGCGTAGAACGCCTGCTTGTACGTCTCCGGGCGGCCGACCGCCTCGACGACGACGTCCGCGCCGTTGCCGCCGGTCAGCTCGCGGATCGCCTCGACCGGGTCGGTGGTGCGGGAGTTGACGGTGTGGGTGGCGCCCAGGGCGAGGGCCTTCTCCAGCTTGCGGTCGTCGATGTCGACGGCGATGATCCTCGCCGCGCCCGCCAGCCGGGAGCCCATCACGGCCGCGCCGCCGACGCCGCCGCAGCCGATGACGGCCACCGAGTCGCCCCGGCCCACGCCGCCGGTGTTGATCGCGGCGCCGAGGCCCGCCATCACCCCGCAGCCCAGCAGGCCCGCGACGGCCGGTTCGGCCTGCGGGTCGACCTTGGTGCACTGCCCGGCGGCGACGAGGGTCTTCTCCGCGAACGCGCCGATCCCCAGCGCCGGGGACAGCTCGGTGCCGTCCAGCAGCGTCATCCGCTGCTTGGCGTTGTGGGTGTTGAAGCAGTACTGCGCGCGCCCGCGCCGACAGGCGCGACACTGGCCGCAGACCGCACGCCAGTTGAGGATCACGAAGTCGCCGGGCGCGACCTCGGTGACGCCCTCGCCGACCGTCTCGACGATGCCCGCGGCCTCGTGGCCGAGCAGGAACGGGAACTCGTCGTTGATGCCGCCCTCGCGGTAGTGGAGGTCGGTGTGACAGACCCCGCAGGCTTGGATACGGACCACCGCCTCGCCCGGGCCTGGGTCGGGCACCACGATCGTGGTGACCTCCACGGGCGCGCCCTTGGCGCGCGCGATGACTGCCTTGACCTGCTGGGCCATCCGTTCCCACCTCCGTCCACCGGGGCGCCGTCGCACCCGGCTCGACCTGCTGTGTTCCCTGCCGCGGCCCGCCGGTCCGACCCGCCGTCACCGCCGCCCCCGCAGCCTAGCGCCCGGCCGTGGAGCCGGGGCCGAGGCAGGTGGCCGCCCCTCAGCAGGCGCGAGAGCGACGTGCGTCGGCGCGGGCCCGCCACGAGGGGCGCACGGGAGGCACCGGGCGCCCGCCGCAGTGCCCCGAAGCGCCCGGATTCCATCGCCGTTGGCTGGAAGTGCCGCAGACGGACACCTCACCGTCCACGTACGGTCGTAGCGGAGGCGGACGGCCGGACCACGCTCGGCGCACCCGCCCCACGCGACGGCGCGCCACCGCGCACCGCCCGTGCCCGGGGCGTACCGACCGTACGCGCCCGTACGTCTCGCGCCACCGCTTCACGCCACGCACCCCCCTCGACCACCCCCCTCGACCGCGCACCCCATCCCACCCAGCCGCGTGCTCCACCCGGCCCGCACCACCGCCAGCCGCACGCACCATCCCGGTTCCCCCCGTCGAGCCGCAGCCCGCGGCTCACCGCCCTGGAGTCTGGAGTTCGGATGCCCGCCCAGAACAGTGCGACCGGTGCCGCGACCGGCACCGCGCCGCTCCCCCCGATGCACTGCCTGCGCCACGCGGTGCCCGGCCCGCCCCGGCTCGCCGCCCTGCGCACCGGCACCCCCGTGTGGCTGGTCAGCCGCCACGCCGACGTGCGCCAGGTCCTCACCGACCCCCGGCTGAACCGCAGCGCCCTCTACGCGACGGACGCCCCGCCGATCACCCTCGCCCCGAACATCCTCGACGACCCGCAGAGCATGCTGAACATCGACGGCACCGACCACCAGCGGCTGCGCCGCACCGTGCAGCGGGCGTTCACCCCCCGGGCCATCGCCCGCTGGCGGCCCTGGGTGGCCTCGGTGGTCGAGTCCCTGATCGACGAGCTGATCGACGCCGGCTCCCCCGCCGACATCGTCGGCGCCTACACCCGCCCGCTGCCCGTCTCCGTGATCAGCCGTCTGATGGGCCTGGACAACCTCGACTCCAAGCGCATCGGGCACTGGAGCGACCACGCGCTCTCCGCCACCGCGTACAGCGCCGAGGAGATCGCCACCGCCATGGGCGAGTTCTACGCCTTCGGCACCCAGGTGATCGTCGAGCGCCGCGCCGCCCCCGGCGACGACCTGGTCAGCAGCCTGATCACGGCCGCCGCGGACGGCAGCATGACCGAGGAGCAGTTGGTCACCCTCGTCATCGGCCTGGTGATCGCCGGCCACGAGACCACCATGACCAGCCTCGGCAACGCCCTGGTCTACCTGCTGCAGGAGGGCCGCGAAGCCTGGAGCCGGCTCGCCGCCGACGAGGCCAGCGCGAGCGCCGCCACCGAGCAGCTGCTGCGCGGCGTGCCGCTGGGCGACACCACCGACCACATGCCCGGACTGCTGCGCCGCGCCGTCGAGGAGGTGGAGATCGGCGGGGTGCTCATCCCCGCCGGCAGCGTGGTCGCTGCGGACACCAATGCCGCCAACCAGGACCCGGGCGTCTTCACCTCGGACCTGCTCACCGAGCTGTTCTCCCCCCTCGCCGCCCCCAGCCTCACCTTCGGCGCCGGGCCCCACCACTGCCTGGGCGCCTGGCTGGCCCGGATGGAACTGGAACTGGCCCTGCACCGCCTGGCCCGCCGGCTGCCCTCGCTGCGGCTGGACGAGCCGGTGGAGGGCATCGACTGGCGGCGGGGCCTGCTGACCCGCAGCCCGAACGCGCTCGGGGTCACCTGGTGACGGCGTCGCCGGAGGCCGTGGTCGTGCGGGTGGACCGCGGGCGCTGCATCGGCTCCGGGATGTGTGCCCTCGGTGCGCCCGCCGCGCTCGTCCTCGGGCCGGACGGCGTGGCCGAGCCGCTCGCCCCGTACGCGGACGGCGGCGCGGACCTGACGCCGGAGCTGGCCGACGCGGTGGACTACTGCCCGGTCGAGGCGCTGACCCTGCTGTCGGCGCGCGGCGGGTACCGGATCGCCCCGTCGGAGTGAGGATCGCCGACGGAGGGGGCCCTGGCTTACAGGCCCCCTCCCCCTCCACTCATGAGCCCAGCTAATCGATCGATGAGCCGATCGATCTTGTTCGCCCCTCCCGCCCGCTGATGAGCTGGCGGCATGTCCAACGCACAGACCGCCACCGCACAGGCCCTGGGCGCCGAGCCCGTCCCACCCCCGACCCGCTGGTCCCCCGTCCTCGCCCTCGCCCTCGCCACGTTCACCGTCGTCTCCTCCGAGATGATGCCCGTCGGCCTGCTCACCCCCATGGCCCACACCCTCGGCGTCACCGACGGCGTCACGGGCCTCTCCCTCACCGTCACGGGCCTGGTCGCCGCCGCCGTCTCCCCCTTCGCCCCGGCCCTGATCGGCCGGCACGACCGCCGCCGCGTCCTCATCGCCTTTCTGCTGCTGCTCTGCGCCGCCGACGCCCTCAGCGCGCTCGCCCCGGACTTCGCCGTCCTCGCCGCCTCCCGCGTCCTGCTCGGCGTGGCGATGGGCGTCGTCTGGGTCGTCGCCGCCGCGCTCGGCTCACGGCTCGTCCAGGGGCCGCGCGTGGCCCTCGCCACCACGCTGATCTTCTCCGGCGTCTCCATCGCCTCGGTCCTCGGCGTCCCCCTCGGCACCTACCTCGCCGCGGCGGTCGGCTGGCGCGGCGCGTTCTGGGCGCTCGCCCTGCTCGGCGCGCTCGGCGCCGCCGTCCTCGCCGCCGTGCTGCCCCCGCTGCCGGTGGCGCAGCGCGGCCGGATCGGGGGCCTCGCCGCCGCGCTGCGCCACCGGGGCGTCGCCACCGGACTCGCCGTCACCGCCCTCGTCGTCCTCGGCCACTTCACCGGCTACACCTACGTCCGCCCGGTGCTGGAGACCGACGCGGGCCTGGCCGGCGGCGTCATCGCGAGCTGCCTGCTGGTGTACGGACTCGCGGGCGTCGCCGGGAACTTCACCCTCGGACCGCTCGCCGGCCGCCGCCCCAGGACCGCCGTGGTCACCGCCCTCACCGGCGTCACCCTGGCCGCCGCGCTGCTGCCGTACGGCACCGGGAGCCTGGCCACCGTTCTGGGCGTCCTGGTGGTGTGGGGCGTCTCCTACGGCGGCGTGTCCGTCTCCACCCAGACCTGGGTGAGCGCCGCCGCCCCGGACCGTTTCGAAACCTCGGTCGCCCTCTGGTCCGGCGTCTTCAACGCGAGCATCGCCCTCGGCTCCCTGGCCGGCGGCCTCGTCATCGACCGGGCCGGCAACCACGCCGTCCTCGCCACGGCCGCCCTGTTCACCGGTGCCGGACTGCTCCTCGCCGCACTCTCCCGACCCTCCCGGCCGCAGGGCAACGTCTAACGATCACGCCGGCGCACCTGCTCGACGAGCAGCGCGGACAGCCGGTGCGGCCGGCGCTCGTTCTGCACCAGCACGAGCGTGGAGGGCAGTTCCAGGCCCTCGACCGGCAGGTACCGGATGTCCGGCCGCTGCACGTACCGGGTGCTCCCCTCGCACAGCAGCATCCCCCGGCCGGTGACCGCCACCATCGTCAGCCCCTCCTGCACGGTGGCGGCGCCCGCCGCGTACGTCAGCTCCCGCCCGCCGTCCACCTCCCGGGGGGCGTTCGCCAGCCGCCAGTACTCCGGGGCCGGACCGCGCGGCTCGATCAGCTCCAGCTCGGCCAGCCGCTCCCCGGGGATCGCGCTCTCCCCCGCCCAGCGTCCGGCCGCCGTCGCCACCCGCACCGGCTGCCTGGAGAACTCCAGCAGCACCTCCAACTCCGGTTCCCGGCACGGCCCGAGCACGATCCCCAGATCGATCTCGCCCCGGGCGAGGTGCGAGAACGGGTCCCCCCAGGGCAGCTCCACCAGCTCCACCACACCCCCCGGCAGCGCGGCGATCGCCCGCGCCACCGGCTCGTACACCGCGCACTGGAACCCCACCCGCAACGGCCGGTCCGACGCCGCCGCCCACGCCCGCGCGGCGTCGTACCCCTCCCGCAGCCGCCCGAACGCCGGCACCACCTCCCCGGCGAGCCGCCGCCCCACCTCCGTCAGCTCCACCCGCCGGCTCGTCCGCTCGAACACCGGCGCACCGATCCGGCGCTCCAGCCGCTTGACCAGCTGCGAGACCCGGCCCTGCGAGAGGCCCAGCAGCTCGGCCGTCCGCCCGAAGTGCAGCTCGTGGACGAGCACCGAGAAGCACTCCAACTCCTGCAGGGGCAGCTCGGGGAGGGGGTTCTGTTCCACCCCGGAAGTCTACGATCGGCAGCCTACGAGCGGTGCCGGGCGTGGCCGCAGGCCAGCGCGGCGCGCAGTTCGGCGGCCGGGTCGCCCTCGTGGTACGGGCGCTCGCTCGTCTCGATGTGGTCCAGGAACTCCTGGTAGCGCAGCGCGTACGCCAGGTGGTACAGCGGCTCGGCCAGTTCCAGCGCCCGCCCGGGCCGAGAGCCCGGGGCGTGGGCCTGCCAGGCCGCCGACCACACCTGCGCGTGGTGGCTCCAGGCGGCCGGGGTGAGGAAGTCGCGTGCCCGCAGGCCGTCCAGGGCGGGGTGGCCGAGGCAGGCGTCGGCGAAGTCGAGCACCACGGCCGGGCCACCGGCCTCGGCGCGCCAGTTGCCGGGGTGGAAGTCGCCGTGGAGGAGCGTCACGGGGAGCCCGCACCCCTCCAACTCCTCGATGACATCCGGGAGTTCAGCGACCAGTCGGGCCACTTCCACCCTCTCCCCCGCACTCAGGTCCGTCTCCTCCGGGAGCCGGTCGAGCAACACCTCCAGCTGCGCGAGCAGCGCCCGCGGCGTGCGGTCGCGCAACCCCGCCGAGGCCGCGCGCCCGTCGGCCGCCAGGGCCGCCTGCGCGGCGACCAGGCGCGGCACGACCTCCGCGACGGTGTCGGCGGACGGGCCCCAGCAGTCCTCCCCGGGGACGGCCTCCAGCAGCAGCCGACCGGCGGCCGCGTCGGCGGCGATCACCTTCGGGACGAGCGCGGCGTCGACGCTGCCGAACAGCGCGATGACCTCCCCCTCGGCGGCGTTGAACGCGGGAGCGGTGGTCTTCAGCCAGGCGCCGCCGGGAAGGCGGAACAGCCCGGAGAGGTTCCACGTACGCACCTGCCGCACCGGCCCGGCGCCGTCCACCCGCGCCGCCGCCCAGGCGAGCGCCTCGCGAAGCCCGTCCGGGCGGGCCCAGGGCGCCCGCCCCTCGGCGGGGCCGAGCACGGCGGCCGTCCCTGCCTCCATCGGGCGGGGCTCACGCCCGGGCGGGCGCTCCAGCGCCTCGACGTGGTAGCGGACCTCGCCGCCGTACGCACCACCCTCCGCCCCTCGACCGTCGACCAGGCGCAGCACCACGGCGGGCACCTCGACCGCCGCGAGCACCTCCTCCGTGGCCTGCCAGTACGGCCCGGCCACCTCGAAGGGGCCGAGCCTGCCGAAGTACTCGCCCCGATGCGTCAGTTCGACGGTCACCATACGTCCCATCCCCGCACCCTCCCGCACGGACGCCCCTCGGCGCGACCGTATTTCCCCGGCCGGGCCGGGCCAGCCCGAGCCGGGTCCACCCGCGGTCCCCGTTGTCCTCCACCGGCTTCTGCGGCAGGATCGGCGGCGTCCCCGATCACCGCGCCCCGGAGAGCCACCAGCCATGTTCCTGCGTCTGCCACCCCGTCGCCGCGCCCTCATCGCCGCCGCCCTCGGGGCGGCGGCCGTCGCCGCGGTGGTCGGCATCGTGCTGTCCGGCGGTGACGACGACGAAGGGGCCGCGCCCGCCGTCCACGCGAACGACGTGTCGAAGCGGGCCACGGCCTGCCTGGCGGCCGACAGTGCGACCGCCTCGGGCGGCGATCTCTTCGGCCGGGTGTGGTCGGCGATGCAGACGGCGGGGGCGCAGCACGACCGCAACGTCCAGCAGTTGGTCGTCCCGGCGGCGGGCGCCGAGCAGGCGGGGCCGTACCTGTCCGGTCTGGTGGCGCAGCGCTGCGACCTGATCGTCACCGTCGGCGCACCCTTCGGCCGGGCGAGCACGGGCGTGGCGCAGGCGTCACCGGCCGTCCGTCTCACCGCCGTGGACTCGACGCTGGGCAGTGCGCCGACGAACGTCACCCTCGTCACCGGCGCCGAGGCCGAGGGCCGCGTGGCCGAGCAGGTCGGCGGGCTCCGGCCCCGGACGTGACGCCGCCCGGCGGCCCGGGCGGGGCCGCCGGGCGGGCGCCCAGCCGTCACAGCCCAGCCGTCATAGCCCAGCCGTCGGAGCGCCGCCGTCAGGGCCCAGCCGTCAGAGGGGCAGGCTCCAGTGGCGGTAGACGTGCGGGGGCTCGTCGAAGCCGCGGGCGCTGAAGGGGCTCGCGAGGGTGCCGGTGAGGGCGCCGAGGAGGAACTCGCCGAAGCCCATGGCGAACCGGGTCCAGCGCCGCTCGCCGTGGAGAGCCTGGCGCTTGAAGACGACGATGTCCCAGCGCTGCGGGTCCGGTTCGTCGCAGAGCCAGAAGACCACGTCCCCGTGCACGGTGGTCGCCACGGGCAGCAGCCGGCCGTCCTCCAACTCCTCCTCCGAGGTGCCGGTGAGCGCGGTCGGCGCCTGCCGCGGGTCGAAGTCCAGGCCGTCGAGGAGGTCCTCGGCAGGCGAGCGGACGGCCAGGTACTCGTCCAGCTCACCGCCTCCGTACAGCTCGACGAACGCGCGGTAGTCGGCGGGCAGGCGCAGGCCCGTGGTCCGCGCCAGCTCCTCCCAGTCGACGGCGTCCCCGGCCGTGCCCGGCTCCCCGAGCACGGCCGTGAGAGCGGTGACGGCCGGGTGGGCCATGGCGGTGCTCCTCTGCTCCATGGACGTCCGGGTGTACGTCCGGATGTACGTCCGGTCAGTCACCGTACTGCCCCGCGTCCCTGCCGGTCTGGCTGTGGATCACCTTGCCGAGGTTCTTCCAGCCGCTGCCCCGGGTGTAGACCAGGTTGTCGACGTAGTCGTGGTCGGCGCCGAGCAGGTGGCCGTCCTTGTCCCAGGCGATGTAGCTCATCTCGATCCGGTACGGGACGTTGCGGTTGCCGTCGTAGAGCGGCGTCACCTGGTAGAGCACGGTGTTGCCGCCGCTGTCGCCGCCGTTGACCACCGACCTCACCTTGTCCTCGAAGTGCAGCATGCTGTCCATCGGTCCGGGGTCGTCCCCGCGTGCCTTCCTCTTGCCGACGTAGGAGTTGGCGTCGGTGCCGCAGGTGACCACGTTGGACAGGTCGGTGCCGGAGCCGGAGAGCTGCTGGCCGAGCAGGTGGCAGGCGTTGATGTCCTTCGCGCTGCCGCCCCACCAGCCGGCGGTGTTGCGGGCCCAGTCGTAGCCGGCGGGCTTGATGCCGTTCTTGACGTCCGTCGTGCTGCCCGGGTGGCTGTCCAGGTAGGCGGTGTCCAGGCAGGCCGTCACGCCCGTGGGCCGCCCGCCGTTGACGGAGTCGACCGGGCCGTTGCTGACCCAGCCGACGCCGTCCTTCTTGCAGTCCGCGCCGGTGCGCCGGTTCTTGGTCTCGCCCTCGGTGCCGCCGTCCAGGCCCTCGCCGATGGCCGCCGCGACGGCGGTGATGAACGCGGTGCCGAGCGAGACGACGGTGCTGATGACGGCCGTTCCCGCGCTGACCACGGCGTCGGTGCCGAAGCCGATCGGCGGCAGGTTGATGTGCGGACGGTCGTTGGTCGGGTGGTAGTCGGGGGCCTTGGGGCGCGGGACGGTGGGCGAGGGGCGCGGGGGCGTGGGCCGCTGCGGTCCGGGGCCGGTCTTCTTGGGGCCCGTCGGGCCGGGTCGGCGCGTGCTGGGGTGGTGGGGTGCGGGCTTTTGGCGCGGGGGCGCGTAGTGCGAGCTGCCGTCGTCATCACCACCCCCGCCGCCACCGCCGCCACCGCCGCCGCCGCCGTCCGAGCTGGTGGCGGATCCGCAGGAGGCCGGACGCCAGCTGGCGCTGACCGAGCAGTTGATCGCGCCGTTGTCCACCGGGCTCTGGGCGCAGGACGGCGGCCGCTCGTACGCGCTCACCGAGCAGTTGACGCTGTGGTCGGGCAGGCACATCATCGGCTGCGCGGTGCAGGTGTCGGAGCTGCCGATCTTCTCGTTGCTGAGCTCCCACCAGAACACGTGGCAGGCCAGCTGGTAGCCCTTCTGCCCGGTCCACTTGCAGATGTCGGTGTGGCCGCTCGGGTCCGTGCGGTCCATCGGGTCGCCGCTGGCGTAGGTGAAGCGGTTGCCCTGGACGGACGGCTCGGGGTTGAGGTTCCAGGCGTCGCGGGCGGTGAAGGTGCCGGTGCCGGGCTGGTACCAGCGGGCGTTCATGTCGACGTCGCCGGTGGTCGGGTCGGTCCAGGCGCCCTGGTAGCCGAGCGAGCCGGTGCCGGAGCCGCCGCTCGCGACGGGCTTGCCGAAGGGGTCGTAGGCGGTGGAGGAGGCCAGCGTTCCGGCGGCCGGGTCCAGCGAGGCGACGACGTCGTCGTGCTGGTCGGCGATGCCGAACCGCGCACCGGTGACCGCCCCGCCGGGGCTCACAGCGGCCGTGCCGAGCAGCCCCCCGTTGGGCGTGCGGGTGTAGCGGCCGCTGCCGTCCCCGACGATCGTCGTCGACCCGCCGTCGTAGGTGAACGTGGCGCTGTTGGACCGGGTGACCCGGTCGAGGCCGTCGTAGGCGTAGGTGACGGGGCCGCGGGCGGTCATCCGGTCGAAGCCGTCGAACTGGACGGTCGCGGGCTGCGAGTTGGGCGCCGTGGTGCTGCTGAGCGTCCCGCGGGCGGAGAAGGTGTAGGTGTTGGTGCCGTCGCCGAGCAGTTCGTTGCGCTCGTCGTAGGTGGCGTTGACCCCGCCCGCGGAGGTGCGGTTCCCGGCCGCGTCCCAGGTGTAGGCGGTGGTGGTGGAGCCGTTGTTCCAGGAGGTGAGGCGGCCGGCGAGGTCGTAGGTGTACTGGTTGGCCGCCGCGCCGGCCGTACCGGTGGTGGTCTTGGAGGTCAGCCGGCTGTCGGGGTCGTAGCCGTAGCCGATGCTGGCGAGCGTGGCGCCGGTCCTGTCCTTGACGGTGTCGGTGCTCAGGCGGCCCAGGTTGTCGAAGGCGTAGGTGCGCGTGGCTCCGGCGGCGCCGAGGCGCTCGGTCTGCAGGCGGCCGGCGGTGTCGTAGTCGTAGCCGACGGTGCTGCCGGTCAGCGGGTCGGTGGCGGCGCGCAGCTGGCCGGCCTGGTTGTAGGTGTACGCGGTGGTGCCGTTGAGGTCGGTGCGGCCGGTCATGTGGCCGTCGTTGTCGTAGGTGTAGCCGGTGGTGCCGCCGGGGCCGGCGGCGGTGAGCAGCTGGCCGCGGTCGTTGTAGGTGTACGTGTCGGGGGTGCCGCTCGGGGTGCTGACGGAGAGCAGGTGCCCGGCGGCGTCGTAGCCGAGGGTGCGGGTGGCGGTGGCGGCCTCGGCGCCGGTGGCGCTCTCCTGGACGACGTTGCCGAGCCCGTCGTAGCCGCGCTGGCGCAGGACGCCGCCGGGTTCGACGAGGGCGGTGGGCCGGCCGGCGGCGTCGTAGCCGGTGGTGAAGGTGCCCTCGGCGGCGGAGGGGTGGGCGGTGGTCGGCGCCTCGACGGTGGACTCGGGCAGGCCGAGGGTGTTGTAGGTGTAGTAGGTCGGGACGTTCCTGCCGTTGGTGAAGCGGACGCGGCGCCCGAGGGCGTCGTAGCCGGTGGTGCTGGTGATGCTCCGGCCGGCGGCGACGGGTTCGGTGAGCCTGGTCAGCTGCCCGGCCGCGTCGTAGCCGTAGGTGGTGGAGTGCGCCGGGATGTCGGCGGTGTTGGTGACGGTGTCGGTGCGGGTGAGGGGGTGGCCCTCGAGGTCGTAGGTGGTGTAGCCGGTGCCGGTGGAGGCGCCGGTGGTGTCGTAGACGGTGCCGCTGAGGGCGTTGCCGAAGGTGTCGTAGGCGGTGACGGTGGAGGTGCCGTCGGGTGAGGTGGTGCGCTGGGGGCGGCCGAGGCCGTCGTACGCGGTGGTGACGGTGCGTCCGGTGGCGTCGGTGGCCTTGACCGTCTCCCCGGCCGCGTCGTAGGCGGCGGTGGCGGTGGCGCCGAGCGGCTGGGTGGAGGCGAGCTGGTTGCCCGCGTCGTCCCAGGTGTAGGTGCTGGTGAGGGCGACGGGCGCGGGGTAGC
This sequence comes from Streptomyces sp. NRRL WC-3742, assembly GCF_000720635.1. GTDB lineage: Bacteria > Actinomycetota > Actinomycetes > Streptomycetales > Streptomycetaceae > Kitasatospora. The sequence goes on from NZ_JOCF01000058.1 coordinate 25,485, forward strand.
GCTCGACGACGGTGCTGGTGATGCGGCGCCCGAGGTCGTCGTAGGTGCTCTGGGCGACGGCGCCGGTCGGGCCGGTGGCGGTGAGCAGTTCACCGTTCAGGTCGTAGCCGCGCAGGATCCTGGGCACGGTGGTGCCGGTGGCGGGCAGGTCCTGTTCGACGAGGTGGCCGAGCTGGTCGTAGCGGCTGGTGGTGGTGAGCTTCAGGCCGGCCGGGTCGACGGTGCGGGCGGTGACGCGCCCGAGCGGGTCGTAGGTGCTGCTGGTGGTCGGGGTGAGGGTGGCGCCGGTGCGCGGGTCGGTGTAGGCGCTGCCGGTGGTGGCGCTCTGGTTGCCGGCCTGGTCGTAGGTGTACGTGGTGGTGGTGCCGGCGGCGTCGCGGGTGGCGGTGAGTTCGCCGAAGGTGTCGTATCCGGCGGTGCTGACGGCGTGGACGTTCTGCGCGGTGGAGGTGCGGGCCACGGGGTCGTAGACCTCGGCGCTGGTGAGCGGCCCGGTGGAGACGGTGGGCCGGCCGGCCTCGTCGTACGCCTGGGTGGCGGTGTAGTCGGCGGGGTTGGCGCCCGCGGCGTTGCCGTTGGGGCTGACGACGGAGGTGACCAGGCCCCGGTCGTTGTAGCCGTAGGTGATGACGGAGTCGGCGCCCTGGCCGCCCTTGACGGTGCGCTTGAGCACTTCGCCCATCACGTCGTAGGCGTAGTCGGTCTCCTGCCGGTCGGCGCCGCCGGTGCGCACGACGCTGAGGACGTTGCCCGCGGCGTCGTAGGTGTAGGCGGTGGCGCGGTTCAGCCCGCCGGGGTCGGTGACGGTGCCGGTGGTGCGCCCGGCGGCGTCGTAGGCGGTGACGACGGTGGTCCTGCCGCCGCCGGTGACCTGCTCGGTGAGGTGGCCCGCGGCGTCGTAGCCGAGCTTGCCGAGGACGACGTTGCGCAGGGTGCCGTCGGCGTTGTGGTAGCCGTCGAGGTCGGTCTCGGCGACGGTGTCGTCGTCGTTGTAGTAGGTGTGCCTGGTGCGGCCCATGGCGTCGGTGACGGTGGCGAGACGCCCGGCCGGGTCGTAGGCCCGGGACTCGACGACCTGCCAGTGCGGGGCGACGGGGTTGACGCCGGTGCCGGTGAAGTTGGAGACGGCCGTCTGCTGGAGCCAGCCGGTGGGGGCGAACAGGTACTGGTAGTTGGTACCGGACGGGTCGGTCCTGCTGGTGACCTGCCCGTACACGTCGTAGCCGTAGGTGGTGGTGTGCCCGGCGGCGTCGACGGCCTTGTTCAGGCGGTCGGTGGTGCTCTCGTACGTCCAGGTGGTGGTGCGCGGCTGGTCGCCGCCGGTGGTGTCGGAGACGGTCTCGGTGAGCGGGTCCCCGTCGACGTCGTAGACGGTGGCGGTGCGCCGGGTGTGCCTGGTGCCGGTGACGGCGTCGGTGGTGTACGGGTCGGTGCGGGTGGTCAGGTTGCCCTGGCCGTCCCAGGCGTAGGTGGTGACCAGGGTGCGGGGCGCGGCGGGCGGGCCCGCGCTGCCGCCGGGGCAGTCGGCGCAGGTCTCGGAGGTGTCGAGGAGGCGGCCGAGGTTGTCCTGGTGGTGGGAGACGACGTCGCCGGCGGGGCTGGTGGTGGCGGCGAGGTCGCCGTTGTGGCGGTACTGGTAGGTGGTCAGCTGGCCGGCCGGGACGGCGGCGGCCGTCGGGTACTGCGCGGCGTCCAGCGCGACGCTGCGGCTGAGCGCCAGGCCCGCCGGGACGGTGGAGCCGTCGGCTGCGGTCTCGGTGCCGGCCGTCCAACTGGTGTAGCTGACACGGCCCTTGGGGAAGTCGGGCGTGGCCGGTGTGGTGGCCGAGAGCAGCTGGCCGGTGCTGTTGTACGTGTACGTGGTGGTGTAGGTGGTGTCCGAGGGGCCGCTGGAGCGGGCGTCGGAGGTGGTGAGCAGCTTGTCGGCGCTCGGCGTGGAGGGGCTGCCGAGGGAGTACGTGGCGTACGTGGTCTGGCAGTCGGCGGGGCTCTTGCAGGTGGTGCGGGAGACGGTGTTGCCGTGGGCGTCGTGGCCGGTGGTGACGGTGTGGCCGTCGGGGTCGGTGACGGCGTAGAGGAAGCCGCCGGTGTCGTAGGCGTAGCGGGTGGTGTTGTTCCAGGCGTCGCTGCTGGAGATCAGCTGGGAGGTGCGGGTGTCGTAGCGGTGGGTCAGGGTGTTGCCGGTGGGGTCGGTGACGGTGGCGGTGGTGACGGCCGTGGCGGTGCCGGCGTTGCCCATGGCCTTGTAGTGGGCGCCGACGGTGGCGTCGCCCAGGCGGTTCGGGTAGTAGGCGACCTCGGCGATGGAGCCGTTGAAGTAGCTGTTCCCGGCGCTGGGCCAGTTGTCGACGGTGCCGGCGCCGATGTAGGCGTAGCCGCTGCCGTTGTAGGTGATCGGCACGCCGCTGGTGTTGGTGGCGGTGGTGGTGCCGTCCAGGTAGAGGCTCTGGCCGTTCCTGTCGGCGGCGAGGACGACCTGGTGCCAGGCGTTGTCGGTGACGGTGCGGTCGGAGGTCATGGCGTACGGGGCGGCGCCGAGCCAGAACTCGCCGTGGAGCCTGTTGTCGGTGCCGACGTACAGGGCGGGGTTCCAGGCGTTGGCGCCGGGCGCGTGGGCGGTGCCGAGCGGGAAGTCCTGGTAGGCGTAGAGGACGCCGGAGGTGGAGGTGCGGAACCACAGTTCGACGGAGGCCGCGCCCTGGGCGGGTGAGGTGGTGCCGGGCAGTTGGAGCACGGTGCTGGTGCCGTTGAAGTTCACCGCCCGCTGGCTCGGGTCGGAGCTGGGGCCGCCGTTGTTGAGCCAGGCGTCGCTGTAGGTGCCGGCGTTGCCCTCGGGCAGGGCGGTGCCGAGTTCGTCGGCGGCGTAGGCGCTTCCGGCGGGGTCGTCCAGGCGCCAGTAGCCGATGGGGCCGCCCTGGACGATCATCGCGCGGTAGGCGTTCGCGGCGTCGAGGCCGTTGCCGGTGGTGGCGGTGGTGGCGCCCTGGTAGTACGCCTTGACGGTGTTCGGGTCGAGGGCGTAGCGGAAGAGCGCGAAGTCGGCGAGGCTGCCGGTGAAGCGGCCGGCGGTGTCGGCGGGGGCGGCGGGCCAGCCGCCGCCGATGGTGCCGGAGCCGAGGTAGGCGACCCCGGAGCCGTTGTAGGCCAGGGGCAGGGTGATGGGCGCACCGCTGGGGGCGCCGTCGAGGTAGAGCTGTTCGGTGTTGCCGGTGGAGATCAGGGTGGCGAGGTGCCACGCGTTGTCGGTGACGGTGGTGGCGCTGACGGTGGTGGTGGTCGTGGCGGCGAAGGCGCCGTGCAGCTTGTTGTCCGTGCCGACGTACAGGGTCGGGTTGTAGAGGCTGACGGGCTGTCCGATGGGGGCGTTCTGGTAGCTGTACAGGACGCCGGGGCCGGCGGTCCTGAACCAGAGCGTGACGCTGGTGTCGTTGTAGGGCTTGGGGACGGCGGTGGGCGGCAGCTGGATCATGGAGCCGTTGGCGCCGGTGAAGCCGGTGGCGGTGGAGGTGCCGGAGACCCAGGGGCCGGGCCGGCCGCCGACGGCGGTGTTGACCTCGGTGCCGCGGTTCTGCAGGAGGGCGGCGGAGGAGACCAGTTCGGTGGCCTGGTTGCCGGTGCGGTCGTCCAGGCGCCAGTAGCCGGTGGGGTGGGCGGAGACGATCGCGGTGTCGTAGGCGGAGGGCTGTGCTCCGCCGCCCTGGGGGGCGCTCTGGTTGAGGGCCTGGTTGTAGAGGGAGGTGACGGTGCCCGAGCCGAGGCCGTGGGGGAAGAAGGCCGCGTCGGCCATCTGGCCGGTGAAGTGGCCGAAGGGTGTGGTGGCGGCGCTGGGCCAGTTCTCGGCGTTGCCGGCGCCGAGGTAGAGGTAGCGGGTGCCGTTGACGCCGATCTGGCCGGTGGCCGGTCCGGCGCTCAACTGGCCGTCCAGGTAGAGGTTCTGGGTGTTGGCGTTGTCGGCGGAGAGCACCGCGAAGTGCCATTTGCCGTCGTTGACGGCGGCGGCGCTGGTCATCGGCGTGACGTAGCCGTTCCAGAACTCGCCGTGCAGCTTGCCGTCGGTGCCGACGTACAGGGTCGGGTTCCAGGCTTGGGTGCCGGGGGTCTGCGGCGGATCGAGCGGGGTGCTCTGGAAGCCGACGAGGGTGCCGGTTCCGGTGGTCCTGAACCACAGGGCGATCGCGGCGGGGCCCTGGGTGGGGATCATGGTGGCGGGCAGCTGGACGGCGGAGGTGGCGCCGTCGAAGGTCGCGGATCCGGCCGAGCCGGTCATGGGCCCGGCGGCGCCGAGCTGGACGTTGGCGTAGGTGCCGTTGGCCGGGTCGGGCCGGGCGGCGTAGACCTGGTTGGCGGCCGAGGTGCCGTTGCCGTCGGACAGGCGCCAGTAACCGGCGGGGTGGGCGCCCATGACCTGGCCGCGGTACTCCTCGGCGGAGCCGGAGACACTGGGCCTGGCGATCTTCCAGGTGCCGCCGTTGGCGTCGGTGACCTGCTGGGCGCGGTCGCCGGCCGCGTCGTAGGCGACGGACAGCTTGGACTTGCCCGAGGGCAGCTTGATGCCGGTGAGCTCGGCCGAGGGCCTGGCGCCGGTCTGGGCGAGGGTGGTGACGGCGGGCTGGCCGAGGGCGCGGTTGTAGAAGGCGACGTCGGAGATCGCGCCGTTGAAGTAGAGGGCGTGGCCGGTGTTGTCGCTGCCGTTCTGGAACGGCTCGTCGGGCCAGCCGCCGCCGATGAACCCGGCGCCGACGGTCTCGACGCGCTGGCCGGGGGCGATGACCTGGCCGCTCATGCTGCCCTGGGCGTTGCCGTCCAGGTAGAGGGTCTGGCTGGCGCCCGCGGCGGTGAGCAGGGCGTAGTGCCAGTTGCCGTCGTTGACGGGCGCCGCGGAGGTGATGGGGGTGGTCCAGCCGTTCCAGAACTCGCCGTAGAGCTTGCCGGAGGTGCCGACGTACAGGGCGGGCGTGTAGTAGCCGGGGGTGGTGGGGGTGTTGAACTGCCCGCTCTGGTAGCCGAAGAGCACACCGGAGGAGGTGGTCCGGAACCACAGGCCCACCGAGGTGTACGAGGAGGTGTCCAGGATGCTCTGCGGCAGGGAGACGACGCCCGACTTCCCGTCGAACTGGGCGGCGGTGGCGCCGGTGGCGGTCGGCCCGGGCACGCCGAGGGTGATGCCGCTCGCGGAGTAGGTCGCGTTGTCGGCGCCCTGGTTCTCGATGATCTCGCCGGCGGCGGTGGTGCCGCTCGCCTCGCCCAGGCGCCAGTACGAGGCGGGCGTGGAGTCGACGACGGCGGAGCGCAGGTGGGAGCCGGGGGTGTAGGTGTACGTGGTGCAGGCGGGGGCGGTGTTGCCGCCGGTCGGCGGGGCGCAGACCTGGTCGAGCTGGTCGGGGTTGGCCGCGTTGTAGCCGTACGTCCAGGTCTGGGCGGTGCCCTGGTCGGTGCCGGTGGCCGGGTCGGTGGCCACGGAGGCGACGTGCCGTCCGTCCGCCGTCCACGTGAAGTGCAGGGCGCGGCCGGAGGAGGTGTCGGTGACGGTGTCCAGCTTGCCGCCGGTGTAGTGCAGTTGCTGGCTGTGGCCGGCGGCGTCGTAGACCGCGGTCAACAGCCAGGTGCTGCCCGCCTGCGTCTTGAAGTCGTAGCGGACGCCGCCCTTGGTGGTGAGGTTGAAGCCGCCGCCGAAGCCGGCGGAGTAGGCGGCCAGGCTCTCGTACTCGCCGCTCGGGGAGACGTAGTACTGCTGGTCGTCCGGCTTCTGGCCGAAGCGGGCGGAGCGGCCGTTCTGGTCGGTGAGCACGATGTTGCCGGTGCCGTCGTTGTCCCCGACCAGCTGCATGTCCAGCGGGGTGGTCCAGCCGGCGCCGAACAGGTGGGTGGTGGCCGGGTCGAGGGAGTTGTAGGAGCGGCTGACGGCGAGCGTCGGGCCGACGGCGACGACCGAGGCGTCGGTGGCCTGGGTGGTGTAGTTGCCGACCTTGGCGTCGAAGGGCCGGCCCGCGCCGTCGCCCGCCGAGCCGCCGAGGTGGGAGGTGATCACCGGCTGCTGCACCTGGGTGGAGAAGGGCGCCATGCTCGTCCAGGGGCTGCCGGTCTGGCCGTCGCCGATCTCGGCGTTCCACAGGTAGTCGGTGTTCCAGGCGAGCTTGCCCGCGGGCACGGCCCAGGAGGTGCCGGACTGCCAGCCGGAGTCGGCGACGACCTGGGGGCTGCCGGAGGCGGTGGAGTAGACGCGGAAGTCGTAGGACAGGCCCGTTCCGGGGTAGTTGTCCGGGTCGTGGCCGGTGGCGTACAGCTGCGGGGTCAGGGTGCCGACCACGGTGTTGCCGGGCGGGGCGGTCGCGTCGATCTGCGGCGCCGCGTTGACGGCGGAGACGTTGCCGGTGCAGTTGCCGAAGGGCACGTTGTACGAGTCGTGCAGCGAGGTGGTGCCGTTGACGTAGCCGTCCCAGCAGACGGTGTAGCCGGTGCCCGGGCGCATCGCGGGCAGGGTGGCGTTGAAGGTGGTGGTCTCCCCGGTCTTCACCAGCCCGGGCACGCCGGTGCGCGGGGCGTTGCCGGCGGGCCACTGCTCGTGCCAGGCGCTGTCGAAGTAGCGCGGCAGCACCTGCATGCTGGAGGAGTTCCACCAGTTGGCGGCGAGGTTGGTCAGGTGCAGCGTCTGGTAGCCGGCGGTGGTGTTGGTCGGCGGGGTGTAGCTGTTGTCCGGGTTGTAGGCGGCGGCCCAGTCGCTGTAGACGATGGACAGGTAGGGCGGCCAGGGGCTGTTGACGCTGGCGAACTTCTTCCAGGCGTAGGAGTCGGTGCTGCTGCTGGTCACCGACAGGCCGTAGTTCCAGCCGCCGTGGGCCCAGCTCTCGATCAGCTGGGAGCCGGCGTCGTTGTGGGACTGGCCGAGGTGGACGGTCTTCCACTGGGCGCCGCCGCAGGTGTCTCCGGCGGCGAAGCTGTCCGAGCCGAGCTGCTGGCCGATGCTCACGCCCGGGAAGGAGTTGATCCCCGAGGGGTTCCAGGCGGAGGTGATCTGGTTGATGGTGACCTGGCGGGCGTCGCAGGAGAACGAGTGGACGTTGTCCATCGTCAGGTCGACGGCCTCGATGTAGTTCTGGCCGATGTTGGCGACGCTCGGGAAGTACAGGTAGGAGTTGGCGACGTCCGCGCCGCCGTCCCAGGTGCCGACCTTGAGGACGGAGTCGGTGGAGTAGTTCGCCGAGTCGTTGGTCATCACGTAGGTGGACTGGCCGACGTTGACACCGCTCTGCGTCGTCGGGTCGACCTGGATCGGGAAGACGCGGCGGGGGTCGTGCACCCACGCCTCGTCGAGGTCGAGCTGGATCGCCTGCCCGCCGCCGTCGTTCACCAGGTGGTAGGTGATGCCGCCGCTGCGGGCGCCGTCGCCGGAGGCCGGGTCGACGGCGGAGTCCATCATGAAGCCGCGCGGGATGGACATCCGCACGGCGCCGGAGGCGTCCTTGAACTGGATCTCGCCGCCCTCGCCGAGCACGGCGCTCAGGCCGGTGGTGTGCAGGGGGAAGGTCCAGCGGGTGGGGGCGGAGGCGTCGCGCAGGACGAGGGTCTCCTTGATGCCCTGGGCGAGGCCGTTGTACGTGACGTCGGCTCCGGGGCGGGCGCCGGCGTAGGTGAGCAGGTCGCCCTTGGCGGTGCCCTGGGCGGCGGTGGCGTCCTTGAGGCCGTAGGAGACCTTGTGGTCGGCGTCGAGGGTCCAGGTGAGGAGGGCCTGGTCGTCGGCGCGGGCGGCGAAGCTCGCCTGGAGGTCGTTGGCGCCCTCCGTCCAGCGGCCGTCCTTGCCCGGGGTGAGCGCCGTGTCGATGTCGGCCCAGGTGCCGTCGGGCTTCTTGTAGTGCACCGGGCGGGGGTAGACGCGGACGGTGTGGGTGCCGTCGGGGTTCTGGTACGTGGACGTGGTGCCGGTGCGGGCGGAGGGGACCTCGGTGCCGCCCTTGTCCTGCGGGGCGGCGTCGTGGTGGCCCGCCGACTGCGGAGCCTTGACGGCCTTGCCCTCGACGGGTGCCTGGGCGGCGCCGGAGTGCTTCGGGCCGGTGTCCGTCTCCCCGGGGCGGCGCTCGCCCAGCTCGCCGGCGGCGGGCGTGTGGCCGGCGCCGGGCCCCTTGGGGGTGCGGCTGGTCTCGTCGGCGCCGACGCGGTGGCCGCGGCCCTCGGCGCTGCCGGTGCGCTGCTCGGGGGTGGTGACCCTGCCCTGCGGCGTGGGCGCGTGGGCGGCGGCGAAGGCGTCCGCGTCCTGGAGGCCGAGGGTGAAGCTGACGGCCAGTGCGCTGGCCAGGGCCACCGCGCGGACACGGGCCCCCAGCCGTGAGGTCCCGCCACGGGTGTCGTGGACGGACGTGACGGATCTGCGCATGCGAGGCCCCTCCAGGCTGCGTCGACCGAGCCTGGACGGTTGCCCGATCAGCGCATTTCCTACCGGTGGGGGCCCGCGGGCGTACAGGGTCGTCGTGATCGCCGGGAAGGGCTTTGAGCCTATTTGATCATGATCATCCACATCTGAAAGGTGAAAGTTTTACCAGTTGATTGCCGGGGACACCGCAACCGGGCGGCGGGGGGCGAAGGTGGGGGTGAGGGCGCGGGGCGTTACGGGATCGCCACCGCCGCGCCCGACACCCGCACCCGGGCGTCCCCGCCCCGCAGCTCCACCCGCAGCACCCCGGGACGGCCCAGGTCATCGCCCTGGTGGAGGGTCAGCACCGCCGGGGCCTCCACCGCTCCCAGCTCGCGCAGGTACGCGCCGAAGGCCGCCGCGGCGGCGCCCGTCGCCGGGTCCTCCACCACCCCGCCGACCGGGAACGGATCGCGGACGTGGAACACCTCGGGGCCCTGCCTCCAGGCGAGTTGAAGGGTCGTCAGATCACGCGCCCGCATGTAGGCCGCCAGCCCGTCGAAGTCGTAGTCCAGGCGCGCCAGCCGCTCCCGGGTGGCCGCCGCCAGCACCAGGTGCCGGGCGCCCGCGTAGGCGATCCTCGGCGGCAGCCCCCCGTCCAGGTCCCCGGCCGACCAGCCCAGCAGGGCGAGCGCCTGCGCCACGTCCTCCTGCGACACCGCCTCGGTGTGCGGCTCCACGCTGGTGAGGGTCGCGCGCAGCACGCCGTCCTCGCCGCGCTCGATCTCGACGGGCACCGGGCCGGCCGCCGTCTCGAAGAGGTACGCGCCCGGCCCGCGCCGGTCGGCGAGCGCGACGGCGGAGGCGACGGTGGCGTGGCCGCAGAACGGCACCTCGGCGAGCGGGCTGAAGTACCGGACGCGGTAGGTCCGTTCGCCGTCCCCCGGGGTGAGGAAGGCCGTCTCCGAGTACCCGAGCTCGGCGGCGATGGCGAGTTGGCGCTCGTCCGCCAGCCCGGTGGCGTCCAGCACCACCCCGGCGGGGTTGCCGCCCTCGGGGCGGGTGGCGAAGGCGGCGTAGCGCAGGATCTCGGGTGCGGCGGCGTCAGCGGTCATGCCCGGACGAACGTGTTCCGCCCGGCGGCTGTTCCCGGCTCGGCGCAGGCCGACCGCCGGACGGGCGGGGCGACTGTTCCCGGGTCGGCGCAGAACCATCGCCGGACGCGCGGGGCCACCGGTCCCGGCTCGGCGCAGGACCGCCGCCGGACCAGCGGGGCCGCCGTTCCCGGCTCAGCGCAGGACCGCCTCCAGCAGGTCCGAGCCCAGCCGGGCACCGGCGGCGAGGTCCAGCTGGTACAGCACGTACCGTCCGCGCCGACGCGTCGTCAGCAGCCCGGCCCGGCGCAGCACCGCCAGGTGCCGGGACACCTCGGGCGCGGTGAGCTGCCAGGCCGCCGCCAGTTCGCCCGTGGTGTGCGGGCCGCGCGCCATCGTCCGCGCCAGGCGCAGCCGGACGGGGTGGGCGAGCGCCTCCAGCCGCTGCTGGACCATCGCGAGCGAGACGGGCTCCGGCACGCCCGCCTCGGCGACCGGGTACTGGACCACGGGCCGCCAGCCGCGCGCGTGCACCACCAGCAGGTGCGGGCGGCCGAAGGCGGTGGGGATGAAGGTGACGCCCCCGCTCCTCGCGGCGTCGGTGGAGTTGTCCTGCAGCTTGTCGATGACGATCCGCCGCCGCCCGTCATCGTCCCCTTCGAGGCTCACGGACCGCGAGACGCCCGCCAGCGTCTCGGCCAGCCCGTGCCGGGCGAGCAGGTCGGCCTTGCGCCGGGCGTCTGCCGCGAGGTCGGGCAGCACCCGCTGCCAGGCGTCCGCGAAGAACGCCGCCCCGCAGTCCTCCAGCATCCGCCGCACCAGGGCCCGGACGGCGGGCGGGTCGGCGAGCAGCCGGTCGGCGAAGGCCGCCTGCCGGGGGCCCCGGGCGAGGGCGAGGTCCCTGGCCCGCTCGCCCGCGACCGGGTCGGTGAGCGGGGACCCGAGGCGGCGGGTGAGCCGCGAGGAGCCGCAGGTGGTGATGAGGGCGGCGGCCACGTACGGCTCGTCGTCGATCCGGTCGACGGCGTCGAGTTCCTCGGCGAGGTTCGCCCCGGGCAGCCCGGGCACGAGGAAGTCGGCCCGGGAGGAGCGCCAGAGGAAGTCCGCCTCCAGCAGCCGTTCGGACAGCTCGGGCGGGATCGCGGCGGTGGTGCTCGCCGCCCAGCCGTGCAGCCCCGGGTGGTGCGCGGGCTCGGCGAGCACGTGCAGCATGGAGGTCAGCTCGGCGAGCGGGGACGGGGTGAACAGCAGGCGCTCCTCGGGGAGGCCCGTGATGTCGATGGTCAAGCTCACGGGGCCGATCCTCCCACCCGGGAGTGACCCCACCGCCGTCGATTGACGGTGAACGTCAATCCACGTGCCAAGCCCTGCGACCAGGGCGGACGGTACCGGCCATGACCCTGATCCAGGAGAAGTCCGCCCACACCACCGAAGCCGACGACGGCGCCGACGCCGACGCCCGCCGCCCCGGCCCGCTGCGCCTCCTCACCTCCGCCGGCGGCCCCCGCTACGCCGCCGCCCTGGCGGTGGACGCCGTCGGCGGCGGCCTGCTGCGCCCGTTCCTGCTGCTGTACGGCGTCGGCGTGCTGCACCTGCACGCCGGCGCGGTCGGGCTGGCACTGTCCGCCGGGATGGTCGCGGGCCTGCTGGTCGTCCCGCTCACCGGCCGCTGGATCGACCGCGGCGCCCGCACCCTGCCCGCCGCCGTCACCCTAGCCCTGCGCGGGGCCGGCGCGCTGACCCTGCTCTCCGCCGGGTCGCTGCCGCTGTTCGTCCTCGCCGCCGTGCTGTTCGGCGTGGGCAGCCAGTCCTGGCCGACCACGCACGCGGCGGTGGTCAGCACCCTCACCGAGGGCCGGCTGCGCGACGCCGCCCTCGCCGCCGGGCGCTCCCTGCGCAATGCGGGCCTCGGCGCGGGCGCGCTGCTGGCCACCGTCGCCGTCGCCGGCGGCACGGGCGCCCTGCGCCTGCTCGCCGGCGTGACGGGCGCGGCCTGCCTGACCGCCGCCGCCCTGGTCGCCTCCCTCCGCGTCCGCGCGCCGCAGCGCCCCGCCGCCGCCGTCACCGCACACGCCGACGGGCAGGGCGAGCCGCTGCGCCGCCTCACCCTGCTCAGCCTCGCCAACCTGCCGTACGCCTTCTGCTTCGACGTGCTGGAGGTGGCCCTGCCCGCGCTCCTCGTCCTCCAGTTGCAGGTCTCGCCCGCCTGGTCCTCGGGCATCTTCGTCGGCAACACCGTGCTGGTGATCTCCCTGCAACTGTTCCTCGTGCTGCGCCTCGCGAAGCGCTCCCGCCGCAGCGTGCTGTCCGCCGCCGGCGCCGTCCTCGCGGCGTCCTACCTGGGCTTCTGGGCGGCCGGCGCCCTGGGTGGCACGACGGGCGCCGTCGGGATCGCCCTCGTCTCCGTCCTCTACACCCTCGGCGAGATCCTCTACACCGGCTCCGGCATCGCCCTGGTCACCGCCACCGCCCCGCCGCACCTGCTCGGCCGCGCCCTCGCGCGCTGGGAGTTCTCCTCGGGCGTGGGCCGCGCCGCCGCCCCGGCGACCCTGACCGCCCTCCTCGGCGCCGACCCGGCCTACCTGTGGCCCGCCCTCGCCCTCACCACCGCCCTCGCCGCGCTGGCCGTCCGCCGCCTGGCGCCCCGCACGTGAGCCGCCGCCGGAAAGCCCCCACGCTCCGGATGCGGGCGCGGCCCGCAGCGCCGATCCTGACGACGAGGCGTGCCCGGCCCGAGGAAGGATGCCCCCGCATGAGTGCGCTCGACTTCGAGATCGTCGACAGCCCCGACAGCTCGCTCAACAAGACCTCCGTCCTGGTCACCGGCCCGCAGGACGCCCTGCTGGTCGACGCCGGGTTCACCCGCTCGGACGGGCGGCGGCTGGTGGAGCGGGTCCGCGCGAGCGGCAGGCGGCTGACCACGGTGTTCGTCAGCCACGGGGACCCGGACTTCTACTTCGGCGCCCAGGAGATCCAGGACGCCTTCCCGCAGGCCCGGTTCCTGGCCACCGCCTCCACCGTCGAGCACATCCAGGAGACGTACGAGGCCAAGCTCCGCGCCTGGGAGCACCTCGGGCCCGAACTGCCCACCCGCCTGGTGCGCCCCGACGTGCTGCCCGGCGACGAACTCGTCTTCGAGGGCCACCGGTTCGAGCTGCGCGGCGCCGACTTCCACCTCCCCGACCGGCACTACCTGTGGCAGCACCACCACCGCACGGTCCTCGGCGGGGTGCTGCTCTTCGAGGGCCTGCACGTGTGGACGGCCGACACCCCCGATCCCGCCCAACGCGCCGCCTGGATCGACCTGTTGGACGGCATCGAGGCCCTGGAACCCCAGTGGGTCGCCGCCGGCCACCGCCGGGCGGACGCCCCCACCGACCTCACCTCCCTCCAGCAGACCCGCGACTACCTGCGCGCCTTCGAGACCGAGATCGGCCGCGCCTCCGACGCCGCCGCCGCGAAGGCCGCCCTCGAGCACCGCTTCCCCGGTTTCGGGCTGGGGATCGCCGTCGACATCGGCACCAAGGTCGCCATGGGCGAGATGAGTTGGGGCTGAGAGCACGATGATCGAGATCCCCCGGGACGTCGCCGGCTTCGCCGATTCCCCCGCCCCCGCCGACGTCGTCCGCCGCCAGTACCTCGCCTCCGCCCGGGGCGACCTCGCCGCCCTGCGCGCCACCCTCGCCGAGGACGTCGAATGGACGGAGATGGCCGGCTTCCCCCTCGCCGGCACCTACCGCACCCCCAAGGGCGTCACCTCGGGCGTCATGGAACGCCTCGCCGCCGAGTGGACCGACTGGACGGCCCACGACGACACCTACGTGGTCGAGGGCGAGGACGTCGTGGTCCTCGCCCGCTACACCGCCGTCCACCGGGCCACCGGCAAGCCGCTCGCCGTCCGCGTCGCCCACCACTTCACGGTGCGCGGCGGCCGGATCGTCCGCTTCGAGCAGTTCACCGACACCGCCCTCGTCCGCGAGGCGATGACCCCCTAGGCCGCCCGGCAGGCAGCCCCGCAGGCCGCCCCCGGGGCCCGTCGTTCACTCGAACGGGCGGGCCGGGCGCGCCGCGCCCGGTGCGGTCTCGACAGAGCATCGGCCCGGCGGCAGGCTGGCCCCGAAATCCCAGCGCAGAGCGAGGAGTCGAGCATGTCGGGCACCGAGGGCAGGGAGCGTCCGGTCGTCATCGTCGGCGCGTCCCTGGGCGGCGCGAAGGCCGCCGAGGCACTGCGCGCGGCCGGGTACGAGGGCGGCATCGTGCTGATCGGCGAGGAGCACGAGCGCCCGTACGAGCGGCCGCCGCTGTCCAAGGGCTACCTGATGGGCAAGGAGCCCCGGGAGAAGATCTACGTCCACCCGCCGCAGTGGTACGCCGAGCAGGACGTCACCCTGCGCCTGGGCACGGCGATCACCTCGATCGACCCGGCCGCCCGCACCGTGACCCTCGCCGACGACGGCCAGGTCGAGTACGCCAAGCTCCTGCTCACCACCGGCTCCGTCCCGCGCCGCCTGCCCGTCCCCGGCGCCGACCAGGACGGCGTGCTCTACCTGCGCCGCGTCGAGGACAGCGACCGCATCAAGGAGGCGCTGCGCCCCGGCTCCCGCCTCGCGGTGATCGGCGCGGGCTGGATCGGCCTGGAGGTGGCCGCCGCCGCCCGTACCGCCGGGGTGGAGGTGACCGTCCTGGAGGCCGCCGAACTGCCCCTGCTGCGGGTGCTCGGCCGCGAGGTCTCCCAGGTCTTCGCCGACCTCCACCGCGACCACGGCGTGGACCTGCGCTTCGGCGTCCAGGTCGCCGAACTCACCGGCGACGGACGCAGGGTGAGCGGCGTGCGCCTCGCCGACGGCACGGTCGTCGACGCCGACGCGGTGGTCGTCGGCATCGGCATCTCCCCCGCCACCGCCCTCGCCGAGGCCGCCGGCCTGGACGTCGACAACGGCATCAGGACCGACGAGCACCTGCGCACCTCCGACCCCGACATCTACGCCGCCGGCGACGTCGCCAACGCCTACCACCCCCTCTTCGCCACCCACATCCGCGTCGAACACTGGGCCAACGCCCTCAACCAGCCCCAGACCGCCGCCCGCGCCCTCCTCGGCCACCCGGACGCCGTCTACGACCGCGTCCCGTACTTCTTCAGCGACCAGTACGACCTCGGCCTGGAGTACGTCGGCTACGTCGCCCCCGACGGCTACGACCGGGTCGTCTTCCGCGGCGACCCGGCCACCCGCGAGTTCATCGCCTTCTGGCTCTCCGGCGGCAAGGTCCTCGCCGGAATGAACGTCAACGTCTGGGACGTCGTCGACCCCATCCGCCAACTCATCACCTCCCAGCGCCCGGTGGACCCCGCCCGCCTCACCGACCCCTCCGTGCCGCTCGACGAGGTCTGACCCCGGCCGGACCCGAACACCGTCACCCTTCAGACCCGGTACCACGTGGGGCTCTACTGGACCCCCATGGCCGCCGATCTGTTCAAGGACGGCAACGCGCGCGACATGTCCCCCGGCGACAACGTCGGCATCGACTGCTGGACCACCGGCACACATCAGGCACCCACCCTGCGTCCCGGCCGACTTGTACGTCGGACAGCGCACCCCAGCCGGGCCCGCCCCAACTCCTGGGGCGGGCCCGGCTGTTCTCGTCCAAGGAAAGGGCGCTACGCCTCCCGGGCCGCGCGCAGGCCCGCCGGGGTGACGCCCGTGTGCAGGCGCATGGTGCGGGTGAGGTGGCTCTGGTCGGCGAAGCCGCAGAGCTGGGCGACGGCGGCGATGGGGGTGTCGGTGGTGAGCAGCACCCGGCGGGCGCGTTCCAGGCGCAGCCTGACCAGGTACCGGTGCGGGGACTGGCCGGTGGAGGCGCGGAAGGCGCGGGTGAAGTGGGACGGGCTGACGCCCGCGACGGCGGCGAGTTCGGGGAGGGCGAGCCGGCCGTCGAGGTAGCCGTTCATGTGGTCGATGACCCGGTTCAGCCGCTTCGGTGTGAGCCCGCCCTCCGGTTCGGGCCCGGTGGGGCGGCGGGTGGCGGCGGTGCGGATGAGGTGGGCGGCGAGCGCCTGGAGCATCGACTGGGCGTAGAGCGGGTCGGCGGGCTGCGCGCCCTCGTACTCGGCGACGAGGCGTTCGACGAGCATGCCGAGGAACGGGTCGGTGAGGTGGTAGCGCGGGGCGAGTTCGAGCGGGCCCGGCAGGTCGCTCTCGGTGGCGAGCTTCTCCAGCCAGGCCGGTTCGAGGGCGACGAGCAGCAGTTCGGTGTCCTGCTCCCAGCGCGGGCGCACGGCCAGGCCCGCCGGGTTGATCAGGGCCTGCCCGGGGTGGAAGCGCTCCCGGCGCGGCCGCCCGTCCACGGACCAGTGCAGGTCGGCCGAGCGGCCGGTGTGCACCACGACGACGTGCCGCGAGGGCCCGTCCACCGCCCCGCCGCCGGCACGCTCCATTCCTCTCTCGACCACGCCCTCGTCGAGGTCGGCGCCACTGCCGGAGAGGCGGACGAGGCGCGGCTTGATCGCGGAGGCGGAAGCGGTGGAGGTGGAAGCGGTGGGGTTCGCCATGGTGTCGATTCTTCTCCGTCCGACGCTCGAACGACGAACCGAAGGAACGGATCATGGTCGATTCGTTCCAGGCCCGGCCGATTGTTCAAGCCCCGGGCCGCCCCCGGACAGGAAGGTGATCAGGCGAACATCCCCTTCGATCTGGCGAGGAGCCGAAAATCATGAGCAACACCCACTCCCTGGCGGGCAAGGTCGTCCTGGTCGGCGCGGGCGCGAAGAACCTCGGCGGGCTGATCAGCCGCAGTGCGGGCGCGGACGGCGCGAAGGTCGTCGTGCACTACCACTCGGACGCCACCGCGCCCGACGCCGAGGCGACGGTCGCGGCCGTCAAGGAGGCCGGCGGCGAGGCCGTGGCCGTCCAGGGCGACCTGACGAAGCCGGCCGAGGTGGAGCGCGTCTTCGCCGTGGCCACGGAGACCTTCGGCGGCGTGGACGTCGCGGTGAACACGGCCGGCATGGTGCTGCGCAAGCCGATCGTGGAGACCACGGAGGAGGAGTACGACGTCATGCACGCGGTGAACGCCAAGGCCGCGTACTTCTTCATCCGCGAGGCCGGCCGCCGCCTCAACGACGGCGGCCGGGTGATCACCGTCGTGACCTCCCTGCTGGCCGCGTTCACCGACGGCTACTCCACGTACGCCGGGGCGAAGGCCCCGGTGGAGCACTACACCCGGGCGGCGGCCAAGGAGTTCGCCGCGCGCGGGATCTCCGTCAACACCGTGGCGCCGGGCCCGATGGACACCCCGTTCTTCTACGGCCAGGAGACCCCGGAGCGCGTCGGCTTCCTCAAGTCGCAGGCGATGGGCGGCCGGCTGACCCGGATCGAGGACATCGCCCCGATCGTCACCTTCCTCGCCACCGAGGGCGGCTGGATCAACGGTCAGACGATCTTCGCCAACGGCGGTTTCACCACCCGGTAGCGGTCACATCGTCGCGGCGGTGGTCGCGGTCGTCGCCGCCGTCACGGCGATGACGGCGGCGAGCACCGCCCGCGCGTTCCGGATCGCCTCCCGCACGGACCGGTCGGCCCACTCGCCCTCGGCGATCTCGGCGAAGCGCGGCGCGACCGCCTTGCGCGGCACGTCCGGGAAGGCCGACCGGTGCAGGTCGGAGGCGTGCAGCAGCGCGATCAGGGCGCCGGTGCGCGCGTCCGGCTCGGCGCCGTGCAGCACCACGGCGGCCAGGCGCTCGCGCAGGGCGCGCTCCACGCTGCCGTCAGCCTCCGGGTAGCGGCGGACGGGGAAGATGCCGAGGGCCTTGTGCCGTTCCTCGGTCACCAGGCCGCGCTCGACCAGGCGCGCGAGGGTGTCGGAGGGCGCGGTGGCGCGGTCCTTGAGGAGCCAGTCGGACGCCTTGGCGGTGCGCCGCCCCTCCGCCCAGGCCACCAGCCGGCCGAGGCACCCGTCCAGCAGCGGTTCGCCGACCGGCTCCCGGCCGACGGCACTGACCTTCCCGTCCTCGAGGACCACCCGCCCGGCCAGCGCCAGCTCGGCCAGCAGCGCGCCCGGGATCGCCCAGGCCGCCCCGGCGCGCTCCTTCGCCACCCCGGACTCGTCGTCCAGCGTGAGCAGCAGGACCTCCTCGGCGAGCGTGACCTGCGTGTCCATCTACTCTTCCCCTCCACCGTTCAGTGCCTCGGCGAGCCGCCGGGCCCTGGTGTCATCATCCAGCAACGAGTGCACCAGCGCCCCGGTGTCGGTGATCGCCAGGTACTCCTCGACGGAACGCGGGTCGGAGGGCAGGGCCACGGTCTCGGTGGCGAGGGCCGCGCGGGCCCGCGCGTAGTCGAGGCCGAGGGCGGTCAGCCGCGCACCGCCCCGCTCGTCGAGGACGCCCTCGACGCCGCCGCCCTCGCGCGCCGCGAGCAGCGCCAGCAGCACGTGTTCCGTCCCGGGGGCGCTGCGGCCGAGGCGCTCGGCCTCGCGGTCGACCTGCCTGCGCAGCCGTCCGCCCGGGCGCAGCAGGCGTTTCCAGCGCTTGGCGTCCATCCGTCCCCTCCCACACCCCGCGGATTTCCTCGAACCATACCCTCCCTTTGCCTCTTCTTTATGGTCTTCTGCCCACAGGGGTCACGCCGCCGCCGAACTACCGCTCGACGGAGGCGAGTTCGCGATCGGCGCCGAGTGGCAGGTGCCAGCGGGCGCGTCGGCGCAGCGCCTCCAGGTCCTGGAGCAGCGCGGGCCCGGGCACCGCGAGCACCGGGCAGGCGGCCCTGCGTACGCAGTACGCCGTGACGGGGCGCCGGAACCCGCGGCGCAGCAGCCCGCCACTGCGCCCGAGGACGAGCAGGTCCCCGGGCCGGTCGGCGAGGCCCACCAGCGCCGGGCCGCTCTCGCCCCGGACGACCACGGCCCGCAGCGCGACGCCGGGGTCCACCCCGCCGAAGGCCGCGTCCAGCGCCTCGCAAAGCCGCCGCTCGGCGTCCTCCCGGACGGCGGCGAGCAGGGGCGGGCAGGGCGAGCGGCGGTAGCCGTACTCCCCGCCGGGCGGCTCCCAGGCGAGGACGGCCCACAGTTCGGCGCCCCGCTCCCGCGCCTCGGCGACGCCCCGGTGGAGCGCCGCCAGACTGCCGAGCGAGCCGCTGACCCCCACCATCACCCTGCCGTCCATGCGCCCGTCCTCACGTGCTTGCGTCCTACTCCGGGCCCCCAGCCAACCGCCCCTCCGGCCGTCTCCCGCCCGCGCCTGACGCCCCCTTGACGCCCCGCGCCGCGTTCCGTACGGAGTCCATACGCCTCACCCGTTCGGCCCGTTCGGCCCGGTCAGCGGGCCGGCGCACGGCGAAGCCCCGGGACGGTCCTCGGGTTCCGACGGCCGTCCCGGGGCTTCATGCCGTGCTCAGTGCTTCGCGGCCGCTTCCGGGAGGCGGCGCGAGAGGTTCATCTCCTCGACCGTGGCGACGAGGGGGGCCAGCTCGGGATTCCTGGCGGCCTCGTCCAGGGCCTCCCGCAGGGCCGCCTCGTTGGTCGGGCGGGCCGCTTCCAGGAGGGTGAGGCCGTCGGGGGTGACGTCGGTGTAGATGCCACGGCGGTCGGTGACGCAGAGGTAGCGCGAGAGCAGGCCCCGGTCCTCGAGGCGGGTGACCAGGCGGGTGGTGGCGCTCTGGCTGAGGACGACCGCGTCGGCGACCTGCTTCATCTGCAGGTGGCCGCCCTCGCCGTCGTGCTGGCGGCTGAGCACGTCGAGCAGCGAGTACTCGCGCACGCTCAGGTCGTGCCGGGCCTGGAGGGTGCGCTCGAGGTGCGCCTCGATCCGGCCGGCCAGGAGGTAGAGGGCGGCCCAGCCGTTGGCGAGGGCGGTCAGCGCGGGGTCCGTGGCGGGCATGGGCGCGGGTCTCCTTCCGGGTGCGGTGCCGTGCGGTGTCGTGCGGTTGCCGTGCGGTGCTGTGCGGCGCCTCCAGGGTACGCCGCACAGCAAATGCCCGCTCTTGCACATAGCGCGCGTCTGCAACTATTGTCGAAGCCTGTAAGGCGCACCAGCAATCACATGGAGGGCGGCACCCATGCCTCTCGCGCTCCTCGCCCTGGCCATCGGGGCCTTCGGGATCGGCACGACCGAGTTCGTGGTCATGGGCCTGCTGCCCGAGATCGCCGGCGACTACGGGGTCTCCATCCCCTCCGCCGGGCTCCTGGTCACCGGGTACGCGATCGGCGTCGTCCTCGGCGCCCCGCTGATGACCGTGCTCGGCACCCGGATCAGCCGCAAGAGGATGCTCATGATCCTCATGGGCCTGTTCGTGGCGGGCAACCTGCTCTCCGCCGCGGCGCCCACCATGGGCGTCATGCTCGCCGGCCGCGTCCTGGCCTCCCTGGCCCACGGCGCGTTCTTCGGCATCGGCTCGGTCGTCGCCGCCGACCTCGTCGCCCCCGACAGGAAGGCCGGCGCCATCGCCACCATGTTCACCGGGCTGACCGTCGCCAACATCGTCGGCGTTCCGCTGGGCACCTTCATCGGCCAGGCCGTCGGCTGGCGCGTCACCTTCACCGTCGTCGCCGCGCTCGGCGTGGCCGGACTGCTGGGGATCGCCAGGCTCGTCCCCGCCCTGCCGAGTCCCGAAGGCGCCAACCTGCGCGGCGAGTTGAAGGCGTTCCGCAACCCGCAGGTCCTGCTCGCCATGGCGATGACCGTCCTCGGCTTCGGCGGGGTCTTCGCCGCGATCACCTACATCGCCCCGATGATGACCCAGGTCGCCGGCTACTCCGACGGCGCCGTCACCTGGCTGCTGGTCCTGTTCGGCGTCGGCATGTTCCTCGGCAACCTCCTCGGCGGCCGGTTCGCCGACCGAAGGCTGATGCCGATGCTCTACGCCTCCCTCGGCGGACTGGCCGTCGTCCTGGCCCTGTTCACCCTCACCGCCCACGACAAGGTCCTGGCCGCCGTCACCATCCTGCTCGTCGGCGCGCTCGGCTTCGCCACCGTCCCGCCGCTGCAGAAGCGCGTCCTGGACCAGGCGCACGGCGCGCCCACCCTGGCCTCCGCCGTCAACATCGGCGCCTTCAACCTCGGCAACGCCCTCGCCGCCTGGCTCGGCGGCCAGGTGATCGCCGCCGGCCTCGGCTACACGGCGCCCAACTGGGTCGGCGCACTGCTCGCCGGCGCCGCCCTCCTGCTGGCCCTCCTGTCGGCCCTGCTGGAGCGCCGCACCCCCGTACGGGAGGGCGCCCTCGCCGCCCCCGTCCCCGCCCACCACTGACCAGCCGCCACTGACCGCCCGCCACCGACCGGCCCCTCCCCCGAGCCGCCGCGCGGGCGGCGGTGGCACCATCGGCAGATGGTGCTACTGTCGCTAGCATCATGTTGCTGAAGCTGGACATCGGAGACGCCCGGCCGCTGCACGAACAGGTCGCGGGCGCCATCAGACGCGCCGTCGCCGAGGGCGAGTGCGCCCCCGGGGACAAACTGCCGCCCGCCCGCGAGCTGTCGCAGGCCCTGGGGGTCAACACCAACACCGTCCTGCGCGGGCTGCGCGCCCTGCGGGACGAAGGGGTGCTGGAGTTCCGCCGGGGCCGGGGCATCACGGTCGCGGCGGAGGCCGGCGCCAGGTCGGAACTGGCCGAACGCGTACGGCAGTTGATCGCCGACGCGGCCAGGGCCGGGTACAGCAGGAACGATCTCGTGGATCTGATCAGGGGGATGTCATGAACGTCGCGAAGGACCCGAAGGACCCGATAGACCCGAAGGACCCGAAGGACCCGAAGGACGAGGAGCCCGCTTCCCGCCGGCCGGTCAGCCGGGGGGCGCTCTGGGGCGCGGTCGCCTGGACGCTGGGCGTCATGGCGCTGCTGCTCGCCATGCCGCTGGCCGCCCGCGACCGGCTGCCGGAGCAGGTGGCCACCCACTGGAGCGGGAGCGACCCGGACGGTTCGATGTCCGTGACGGCGGCGGCCCTGTTCCCGGCCGGGATCTGGCTGCTGGTGACGCTCTTCGTCGCGGCCGCCTTCCGGTTCCGGCTCGGCCAGGCCCGCGCCGTGTTCGCGGCGGTGCTGGCCTGCACCGGCGTCCTGCTGACGGGCGCCCAGGCGAGCATCGTGCACGCCAACCTGGACCGCGCCCGCTGGCAGGACGCCGAGCCGATGGGCCTCCAGGTGGTCCTGATCATCCTCGCCTCGGGCACCGCCGGCGCACTGGCCTGGCTCGCCACCCGCCGGACCGCCGCCGCGCCCGCCGGACCCACCCCACCCACCGCCCTCGTGCCCGGCGCGCCGGTGCTGCGACTGCCGGCCGGCGAACGGGCGGTGTGGCTCTCGCACGCGGCCAACGTCCCGCTGCAGGTGGCCGCCACCGTCCTCGGACTGGGCGCGCTCGCCCTCCTGCTCACCTCGGCGACCGGCCTGACGGACGGGCCCTGGCCGGCCGTCGTCTGCCTGGCGCTGCTCGCGGTGACGCTGATGCTCGGCGCCTCCGCCCAGGTCCGGGTGACCGCGCAGGGCCTGCACGTCGGCTTCGGCCCGTTCGGCCTGCCCGCCCGCCACTGGGCGCTCGCCGACCTGGAATCGGCCCGGGTCGAGGTGCGCACCGCCCGCCAGGCCGGCGGCTGGGGGTACCGGATCAACGACCGGGGCACCACGGTGATGCTGCGCCGGGGCGAGTGCCTGGTGGTGCGCACCCGGCGCGGCGCGGACTTCGCGGTCAGTGTGGACGACGCCGAGCGGGGCGCGGGCCTGCTCAACTCTCTGCTCGCCACGGCGGCCGACGCGAAACGTTAACCGTACGGACGGCGGGAGTTGAGGGCGAAACCGCTCGATCCGGTGGTGACTGTTCGACAGTCAGCGGGTACACCAGGTGACAGCAGTCCGTGCAGGGAGGCCCCCATGACCCGTCCACAGGAACCGTCCGAGTCCGTCCGTGAAACCGCCGCCGCCGAGACACCGTCGGCCGCCGGCACCCCCCAGGACGAACGCACCGTCACCTTCCTACGCCTGGGCGTCGGGCTGATCGGCATCCTGCTGCCGATCGCCCTGCCCCTGGGCAACTGGCTGTTCGCCGAGCTGCGCGGGCAGAGCACGTCCGGCTTCTGGCCCCCGTCCATGAGCGGCTCGTACTACACCAGCACCCGCAACCTCTTCGTCGGCGGCCTGTGCGCACTCGGGGTCTTCCTGATCTGCTACCGCTTCGACCGCCGCGACGACCGCTGGAGCAGCGCCGCCGGGTTCTTCGCCCTCGGCGTCGCCCTCTGCCCGACGGCGCCGAACTCCGCCACCACCTTCCAGGCCACGATCGGCGCGCTGCACCTGGTCTTCGCCGCGCTGCTGCTCCTCCTGCTGGCGATGTTCTGCCTGCACTCCTTCCGCAACCAGAGCCACGCCCAGCCCGGCTGGGTGGACCGCGCCTACCTGGCGGCCGGGGTGCTGATCCTGGCGCTGCTGGCGCTGGCCGTCCTGGCCGGGGTGACGGGCATCGGCAAGAGCTGGCCGATCCGCCCGCTCTACCTGTGCGAGTGGTTCTGCACCTGGGCCTTCGGCGCGGCCTGGATGGGCGCGGCGATCGAACTGGCCGCCGCCAACGGCCGGTTCACCGGGCCCTCGGCCCTGCTCCCCCGCCAGTCCGCCGCCTCGCACTAGCCCTCCGGCCCGCGCCCGAACCCCCTGCCTGGACCCGCGCCCGAACCCCCGCCCGGACGTCGGCCAGGGCGATCAGCAGTGCCACCAGCACCAGGCCCGCCGCGACGGTGACGCCCAGCTGGAAGGCGTGGGCCCAGTCCGGGCGGGGGCCGGCGGCGTGGGCGAAGAAGACCGAGCCGACCACCGCAATGCCCACCGCGGAGCCGACGCGCTGCGCCGTCTGCAGCACCCCGCCCGCGCTGCCCGCCCGGGCCAGCGGCACCTGCTGGAGCGTCAGGGTCTGGTTCGGCGAGATGACCAGCCCGCTGCCCGCCCCCGCGACCAGCAGCGGCAGCGCCGTCGTCCAGCCCACCCGGGGCCCCGACCACAGCTGCACCGCCAGCGCCGAGGCCAGCAGGCCCAGCAGCACCAGGACCAGCCCGAACACCACGAGCCCGCGCCCCATCCGGCTCACCAGCCGCCCGCCCACGGCGGCGGCCACGCCCGAGCCGACCGCGAACGGGGTGATCGCCAGGCCCGCCGTCAGCGCGGCGTAGTGCAGGCCCGCCTGGAGGTAGAGCGTGAAAATGAAGAAGATCGCCGTGAACCCGGCGAAGTACACCAGGGACAGCAGCACCCCCGCCGCGTAGGAGCGCACGCCGAACAGCGCCATGCTCACCAGCGGCTCGCGCCGCCGCCCGTAAACCCGCTCCCAGGCGACGAAGGCGACCAGCAGCGCCGCCGCCAGCGGCAGCAGCAGCCAGCGCCGGGCGCCGTGCCACTGCTGCTCCTGGACGAAGGGCAGCAGCAGGGCCACCGTTCCCGCGCCGAGCAGCAGCACGCCGACGGGGTCGAAGTCGCGGTGCCCGACCCGCTCGCGGGCGGGCGGGGGCGGGGGCAGCAGCCGGTAGGCGACGGGCAGCGCGGCGAGGCCGATCGGCAGGTTGACCAGGAAGACCCAGCGCCAGCCGTCCCGCGCCCCGGCCAGATGGATCAGCAGGCCGCCCAGGAGCGGGCCGACGGCCGTGGACAGCCCGATGACGGCGCCCAGGGCGCCGAAGGCCCGGCCGCGGTCGGGCCCCTGGAAGAGGGTCTGGATGAACCCGGAGACCTGCGGCACCAGCACGCCGCCGGCCGCGCCCTGGAACAGCCGGGCCAGCACCAGCCACTCCTGGTTCTGCGCCGCCCCGGCCAGGGCGCTCGCGGCGGTGAACAGGGCGAGCCCGGTCAGGAAGACGGCCCGGCGGCTGCGCGCGTCGCCGAGGCGTCCGGCGGGGACGAGCACCAGGCCGAAGGCGAGGGCGTAGCCGCTGAGCACCCACTGCAGGCCGCTGTCGGACATGTGCAGCCCGGAGCGGACGGTCGGCAGGGCGACGTTGACGATGCTGACGTCCAGCAGGGTCATGAACCCGGCGACCAGGCAGACCGCGAGGGCCCGCCAGCGCCGCGCCCCGGCCCGTCCGCCCACGGCCGTGGCGCCGGGCGGCGGCTCTTCGGTGTCGCGAGTGGTCATCCGTGCCTCGTCGCCTCGTCGTGGGCGCTGCGGTCCGGTCATCCTCGCCCGGGCCGCAGGTCAGCGCCACCGGGCGCCCGCACCCGCCCCGCCCTCACCCGTACGGCCGAACCGGATCGCGACCGGCGCGCCCGCCCCGGAGGCTGAGCCCATGACAGTCGCCACCGAGCCCCAGCCCTCCGCCCCACCGGTCCTGGACGTACGGCAGCGCAACGTCGTCTTCGCCACCATCGTCCTCGGCATGCTGCTCGCCGCCCTGGACCAGACGATCGTCGGCACCGCGCTGCCGACCATCGTCTCGGACCTCGGCGGGGCCGCCCACATGTCCTGGGTGGTCACCGCGTACCTGCTCGCCGAGACCGTCGCCACCGTCCTCGCGGGCAAGTTCGGCGACCTGTACGGGCGCAAGCTGATCTTCCAGATGTCGGCGATCGTCTTCATCACCGGCTCGTTCCTGTGCGGCCTCTCGACCAACATGACCCTGCTGATCGCCTGGCGGGCCGTACAGGGGATCGGCGCCGGCGGCCTGATGGTCACCGCGATGGCGCTGATCGCCGACGTCATCCCGCTGCGCGAGCGGGGCAAGTACCAGGGCGCGATCGGCGCGGTGTTCGGCCTGGCGACGGTGATCGGGCCGCTGCTGGGCGGGGTGTTCACCGACCACCTGTCCTGGCGCTGGGCCTTCTACGTCAACGTGCCGATCGCGATCGTGGTCGTCATCGCCGCCGCCCGGACCATCCCCGCCGTACGGGCGGCCGTGCGCCCGGTCATCGACTACCTGGGCATCGCACTGGTCTCGGTCGGCGCCAGCGCCCTGATCCTGGCGACCAGTTGGGGCGGCAACCAGTACGCCTGGGGCTCCGGGGTGATCATCGCCCTGTTCGCGGGCGGCGCCGTCGCCCTCGCCCTGTTCTGCTGGGTGGAGACCAGGGCGGCCCAGCCGATGCTGCCGATGCGGCTGTTCCGCAACCCGGTGTTCGCGGTCTGCTCGGTCCTCAGCTTCATCGTCGGCTTCGCGATGCTGGGCGCGCTCACCTTCCTGCCGACCTTCCTGCAGTACGTGGACGGCGACTCGGCGACCGTCTCCGGGGTGCGGATGCTGCCGATGGTCATCGGCCTGCTGATCGCCTCCATCGCCAGCGGCAACATCGTCAGCAAGACCGGGCAGTACCGGATCTTCCCCATCGTCGGCACCGCCGTGATGGCCCTGGGCCTGTACCTGCTGTCCCGGCTGGAGCCCGGCACCGGCACCGCGCTCGCCTCGCTGTACATGTTCGTGCTGGGCGTCGGCATCGGGCTGAGCATGCAGGTGCTCACCATCGCCGTACAGAACACCGTCGACTACGCGGACCTCGGCACCGCCACCTCCGGCGTGACGTTCTTCCGCACCATCGGCAGCTCCTTCGGCACCGCCGTGTTCGGCACCATCTACGCCAACAGCCTCAAGACCGAGCTCACCAAGGGCGTCGGCGCCTCCGCCCGCCTCACCGGCGCCGACCCGACCGTCCTGACCCGGGCCGCCGAGAGCCCCCAGGGGCTGCACCACCTGCCCGCCGAGCAGGCCGCGCCGATCGTCCAGGCGTACTCGGACGCGCTGCACACCGTCTACCTGTGGACGATCCCGGTGGCGGCGATCGGGTTCGTGGTCGCGCTGTTCCTCAAGCAGGTGCAGCTGCGCGACACCGCCCGGGCGGGCTCCACCGACATGGGCGAGGGCTTCGCCCAACCGACCACCAGCGACTCCGACCCACACCTGGAGTACGCGGTCGGCAAGATCGTGCGCGGGGTGGACCTCACCACCGTCCGCTCGATCGTCGGCTCCGCCGGAGCGGGCGTGGACCTCGCGGGCGCCTGGGCGCTGATGGAGGTCGCCGGACACACCAAGGCCCTCGGGCACGCCTCCCTCGAACTCGTCGCCGCCCGCAAGCGCATCCCGCCCGAGGTCCTGGAACCGGTCTTCGACCGGATGGCCGCCGAGGGCCACCTCACCCGCGACGGCGACCGCCTCGCCCTCACCGAGGCCGGCTCCCGCGAGGTCCGCACCCTCGCCGCCGCCTGGTCCGACTGGCTCAACGCCCGCCTCGACGCCGACGCCGGCCGCCCCCGCAGCCCCCAACTGCGCACCGCCGCCACCGCCATCGCCTGGCGCCTCCTCACCGAAGACCTCGCCAACGGCCTCCCCACCCACCCCCCCCCC
>NZ_JOCF01000059.1 GCF_000720635.1 Streptomyces sp. NRRL WC-3742
GCGCTGTTGGTGGCGGAGAACGCGCCGGCGGGGCGGCGGGGGCGGTACGGGGGGTTCCTGCAGTTGGGGCCGACGCTGGGGTTCGTGTTGGCGAACGGGGTGTTCCTGGTGCTGCAACTCGGTTTGAGTGAGCGGGCGTTCAGGGACTGGGGGTGGCGGGTGCCGTTCGTCGCCTCGCTCGCACTGGTGGCGGTGGGGCTGTTCGTGCGGTTGCGGCTGGAGGAGTCGCCGTTGTTCCGCGGGGAGGAGTGCGCCCGAAAGGTGAGGCTGCCGCTGGCGGAGGTGCTGCGGGAGCACTGGCGGCGGGTGCTGGCGGGCTGCGGGGTGATCACCGTGGGGTACGCGCTGTTCTACCTGACGACCACCTTCGCCCTGGCGTACGCGTCCACCGGTCTGGGGCTGGGGAGCACGCTGGTGCTGTCGGTGCTGCTGGTGGGCGCGCTGGGCATGGGCGGCACGGTGTGGCTGAGCGCCTCGCGCAGTGACCGGTGGGGGCGGCGGCGGACGCTGGGGTGGGCGACGGCGCTGGCGGGGTCGTGGTCGCTGGTGCTGTTCCCGCTGCTGGAGAGCGGGCGCAGGCCGTTGGTGTTCGCCGCGCTGGTCGGGGCGATGCTGGTGCTGGGGGCGATGTTCGGGCCGGTGGCGGCGTTCCTGCCGGAGCTGTTCCCGACGCGGGTGCGCTACACGGGCGCGGCGCTGACGTACAACCTGGGTGGTGTGGTGGGCGGGGCGACGACACCGCTGGTGGCGACCAGGCTGACGGAGGCGTACGGGACGGCGCAGCCGGTGGGCTGGTACCTGGCGGGGCTGGGCGTGGTGGCGCTGGCCTGTCTGCGGCTGCTGCCGGAGACGGGCGGTACGGAACTGGCGAAGGCAGGCCGCCGGGCGCCCGCGTTCAACGCGGACCCGGCGGCCTGAACCACGGATCAGGCGGAGAGGGCGGCCCGGCCGGCGAGGAGGACGGCGGTGTGGCGGGCGACGCGCTCGCCGAGGTGCTCGGCGGTGGCGATGTCGGCCTTGTGGACGGCCTCCGGGCCGGCGTCGGCCGGGGAGGAGGCGGCGGCGCCGTTGGAGAAGCCGAGGCGGTTGAGGTCGTCCTCGCTGGCGGTGGTGGCGTTCCAGCCGGGCTTGAGGCCGAGGTTGACCCAGCTCATGCCGTGCTGGGCGGCGAGGGTCTGGAAGTAGCCGAGGGTGCCGGACTTGTCGCCGCTCTTGGAGGCGGAGTTGGTGAAGCCGGCGGCGACCTTGTCCTTCCAGGTGTCGGTGAACCAGCGCTTGCTGGTGGCCTCGGCGAAGACGTGGAAGGCGCCGGAGGCGGTGCCCATATAGGTGGGGGAGCCGAAGACGATCGCGTCGGCGGCGTCGAGCTGGGCCCACTGCTCCTCGGTGATGGTGTCGACGGCGATCGACACGACCTCGGCCCCGCCGGAGGCGGCACCGCGGGCGACGGCCTCGGCGAGGACGGCGGTGTGGCCGTAGCCGGAGTGGTAGGCGAGGGCGACGGTCGGGCGGACGGCGGTCATGCGGGACTCCTGGCGATGAGGAACGGCGAAGGACGGACGCGGGGAGCGAGCCCCGCCTCGACGGTCTCCAATATAGACCAGGTCTCCATCGGTAACCAAGGGTGGATCGGAGACCGGAGGGCTACGCTGGACGGCATGACGACGGCGCAAGCCGCCCGGGCCGCGACGACCGGCCGGGGCGAGACGAGGGAGACCGGGGAGCCGGTGCTCGAACAGGCGGTGCTCGAGCACGACGTGTTCGCCCAGCTCTGCCCCAGCCGCGCGATGTTCGCCGAGCTGGCCGACAAGTGGTCGATGCTGATCCTGATGAGCCTGGTCGCCTGCGGCCCGCAGCGGTTCTCCGAACTGCAGCGCGGGGTCGGCGGGGTCAGCCGCAAGATGCTCACCCAGTCGCTGCGCACCCTGGAGCGCAGTGGCCTGGTGCGGCGCACGGTCTTCCCGGAGACGCCGCCGCGGGTGGTCTACGACCTGCTGCCGCTCGGCCGCGAGCTGGCCGAGCTGCTCGGGCCGCTGGGCCGCTGGACGGAGCTGCGCACCGGGCAGATGCTCGCCGCCCGTGAGGAGTTCGACGCCGCGCACGCCCCGGAGGCGGAGTAGGGCCGGGATCGATTTCCCTTCCGGCCGGGCGGCCGTGTAATGTCTTCCTTGTTCGACCGGCCCGGCGGAAACGCCCGGCAAGCCCCTATAGCTCAGTCGGTAGAGCGTCTCCATGGTAAGGAGAAGGTCTGCGGTTCGATTCCGCATGGGGGCTCCACACGAAGACCCCCGCCTCACGGCGGGGGTCTTCGGCATTCCCCGGCGAGGTCTGGCAGGTCGGGTACGGAATGCGCTGTGATGGTGCGTCATCGGCCGCCCGCCCGCCCGTGGGGCGCGGGCTCGGGCCGGGGCCCGACCTGGAGGCGTCATGGGCGTTCGACTCGTGGTGGTCGACGACCACCGGCTGTTGGCGGAGGCGTTGGCGACCGCGCTGCAACTGCGCGGCCACCGGGTGCTGGCGGTCGGCACCCCGGCCGCGACCGCGGCCGACCTGGTGGTCGGGCGCCGGCCCGAGGTGTGCCTGCTGGGCGTGGCGGCGCCGGGGGAGCCGGGGGCCTTCGACGGGCTGCGCCGGATCCGCCGCGAGCGCCCCGAGGTGGCGGTGATCGTGCTCGGCCCGGTGGGCGAACTGCGCGGCGTGGCAGGGGCGTTCGCGGCGGGCGCGGCGGGTTACGTGCCCAGCGACGAGCGGATCGAGGTGGTCGAGCGGGCGATCGGACGGGCCCGCGCGGGCGAGGCCGCCGTCGCCGTGGACGTGCTGCGCGGGGCCTTCGACCAGTTGCTTCGTCCGGCCGTCGAGCCGGACGACGAGGCCGTGCGGCTGCTGCGGCTGCTGACCCGCCGTGAGGTGCAGGTGCTGGCCCGGATCGCGGACGGCGAGGACACCGCGGCGATCGCCGCCGGGATGCGGATCGCCGCGAGCACCGCCCGTACCCATGTGCAGCGGGTGCTGATGAAGCTCGGCGCGCGCACGAGGCTGGAGGCGGCCGCGGTGGCGGCGCGCACGGGTCTGCTGGAGCGGATGTCCGGGAGCTGAGGGCCGGGAGCTGAGATCCGCTAGCCGGGATCCGCCCGCCGAGAACCGCGAGCCGAGATCCGCCCGCCGAGAACCGCGAGCCGATGCCCGGGGCCGCGCACGTGGTCCGGAGTACTCCGGCGGACAGGGAGAATGGCCCCAGTCGTTCGCACTTCTTCGACGGCGCCGCCGAAGGGGCGGGTCGTCGTCGCGCGCTGGAGGTCTTGACATGAGTAAGTACCTGGTCACGGGTGGCGCCGGCTACGTCGGCAGTGTGGTGGCCGCCCACCTGCTGGAGGCGGGTCACCAGGTGACCGTCCTGGACGACCTCTCCACCGGGTTCCGCGAGGGCGTCCCGGCGGGTGCCGAGTTCGTCGAGGGGCGCATCCAGGAGGCCGGCAAGGTGCTGGACGGCTCCTTCGAGGGCGTGCTGCACTTCGCCGCCTCCTCGCAGGTCGGCGAGTCGGTCGTGGACCCGGAGAAGTACTGGCGCAACAACGTGGCCGGCTCCCTGGAGCTGATCAGCGCGATGCGCGAGGCCGGCGTGCGCAAGCTGGTGTTCTCCTCCACTGCCGCCACCTACGGCGAGCCGGAGGTCGTGCCGATCGCCGAGACCGCCCGCACCGCGCCGACCAACACCTACGGCGCCACCAAGCTCGCCGTGGACCACCTGATCACCAGCGAGGCCGTCGCCCACGGCCTGGCCGCCGTCTCCCTGCGCTACTTCAACGTGGCCGGCGCGTACGGCGCCTACGGCGAGCGGCACGACCCCGAGTCGCACCTGATCCCGCTGGTCTTCCAGGCCGCGCTGGGTCAGCGCCCGCACATCGCGGTGTACGGCGACGACTACCCGACCCCGGACGGCACCTGCATCCGCGACTACATCCACGTCGCCGACCTCGCCGACGCCCACCTGCTGGCGCTGGACGCGGCCAAGCCGGGCGAGCACCTGATCTGCAACCTGGGCAACGGCAGCGGCTTCTCGGTGCGCGAGGTGATCGAGTCGGTCAAGCGTGTCACCGGCCGCGAGATCCCGGTGCAGGTCGCCGCCCGCCGCACCGGCGACCCGGCGGTGCTGGTCGCCTCCGCCGCCCGCGCCCACGAGGCCCTCGGCTGGACGCCGCGTCGCCCGAACCTGGACGACATCGTGGCCGACGCCTGGAAGTTCACCCTGGAGAAGAACGGTCGGTGATCCGGCCGCCGGGGGCGCCGCTTCCCATCCGGGAGCGGTGCCCCCGGTGTTTCCCGGGACGGTCAACACCGTTCACCTGCGCACCTCCTGACGAAACTTCACCAAACCGCCACGAGCGCCCTTTCCGGCCCGTACGCTGTTTGCGGCACCTGTGGGGGCGGGTGCCCTTCGGCCGGAACGGCCGGCTCGGACGGTCTGAGCAGGGGGGAACTGAGGATGGGGCGGATTCGGGTCCTGGTGGTGGACGACCACCGGATCTTCGCCGAGGCACTGGCCGCGTCACTGGCCGCCGAGCCCGACGTGGAGGTGGGCGCGGCCGGCAGCGCCGCCGCCGCCGAGCGGGCCCTGGAGCGGGCCGCCGGCGAGGGGCGGGCCTACGACGTGATGCTGGTCGACGCCGATCTCGGCTCCCAGGGCGCCGCCCCGGCGCTGCCGCCCTCCTCCGGCCCGGCCGTCGCACCGGGCCAGCCCGGCCAGGCGGGCGTGCGGCGGCGCCCTGCCCCGGCGGTGCCGCAGCCGCGCCGCCCGGCCGCCCCGCCCGGGTGCGCCCCGCCGGCCGGCGGGCACCCGGGGGACGCGCCGCGCGCCCAGCCGTCCCGCCCGGAGGCGCACCGGCCCGACCAGCTGAGGCCCGACCAGCCGAGGCCCGACCACCGGCCCGACCAGCTCAGGCCCGCGCCCCCGGCGCCGGACGGCATCACCCTGCTCGGCCGGCTGCGCCGCGCCCACCCGGGGCTGCGCGCCGTGGTGCTGGCCGCCGCCGACGACCCGCACCGGGCCGCCCGCGCCCTGCACGCCGGGGCCACCGGCTGGGTGGCGAAGGAGAGTTCACTGGCCAGGCTGCTCGCCGTGGTCCGGGGCGTGCTGCGGGACGAGACGCACCTGCCGCCCGCCCTGCTGACCGGGGTGATCCGCGAGCTGACCACCGCCCGGCGCGACCGCACCGAGAGCGAGCGGCTGGTGGACACCCTGACCCCGCGCGAGAAGCAGATCCTGCGCTGCATGGTCGCGGGGTTGGGCCGCCAGGCCGTCGCCGAGCGGCTCTACCTGTCGCCGCACACCGTCCGCACCCACATGCAGAACGTGCTGGGCAAGCTGGGCGTGCACTCCACGCTGGCCGCCGTCGCGGTCGCCCGCCGGGCCGGGGTCAGCCCGGCCGAGCCGGCCGCGCCCGCGCCGACGCAGCCGGTGGCGAGCAGCTCCGAGCGCGGCTGAGAGCACGGCCCGAGAGCGCGGCCGAGAACGGGGTAGCCGAACGAAGCAGCCGAACGGGGCAGCCGAACGGCCGTGTCAGCCCGGGAAGTTGTCGAACGGCGCGACCAGCAGCCGCAGCAGGGCCGCGAGTTCGCCCTGCTGGCCCGAGGTGAGCTGGGCGAGCAGCTCGCGCTCGTGGACGAGCAGCCCGGCGAGGGCCTGGTCGGCGCGGTCGCGGCCGTCGTCGGTGAGGCGGACGAGGACGCCGCGCCGGTCGTCCGGGTCGGGCAGCCGCTTGACGAGGCCCTTGCCGGTGAGGCGGTCGATCCGGTTGGTCATGGTGCCGGAGGTGACCAGGGTCTGGGTGAGCAGCTGGCCGGGGGAGAGCTGGTACGGGGAGCCGGCCCGCCGCAGGGCGGTCAGGACGTCGAACTCCCAGGGCTCGAGGCCGTGCTCGGCGAAGGCGGTGCGGCGGGCGCGGTCGAGGTGCCGGGCGAGCCGGCTGACCCGGCTGAGCACCTCCAGCGGCTCCACGTCGAGGTCGGGGCGCTCCCGGCGCCATGCTGCGACCAGCCTGTCGACCTCGTCCTCCATGACGATCAGTGTATCGGTGGATGTGTCGATGTGAAGTCTCTTGACATCGAGAAATGTGCCAGCAAGGCTACATATGGATATCTTGATATCGAGATACATGAGAGGTGCGCCGTGACCACCCCCGTCTGGGACCCCGCTCAGTACCTGCGCTTCGCCGACGAACGCAACCGTCCGCTGCGCGAACTGCTCGCCCGCGTCCCCGCCCTTCCGCACCCCGGCGCCGAGGTGGTCCTCGACATCGGCTGCGGCCCCGGCAACTCCACCGCCGCCCTGCGCGAGCGCTGGCCCGACGCCCACCTCACCGGCGTCGACTCCTCCGCCCCCATGCTCGCCACCGCCCGGGCCGAGGGCGAGCCCCGCGCCGAGTACCTGCTCGCCGACGCCCGCGACTACGACCCGGCCCCGGCCGCGCCCGACCTGGTCTTCTCCAACGCCCTCCTCCAGTGGGTGGACGGGCACCTGGCCGTGCTGACGCGCTGGGCCGACGCGCTGCGCCCCGGCGGGGTCGTCGCCTTCCAGGTGCCGGGCAACTTCGAGGCCCCCAGCCACACCCTGCTCGCCGACCTGCGCCGCAGCGCCCGCTGGCGCGACGCGGTCGGGGAGGAGGCCGTACGCGCCGGGGTCCACCGGCCCGAGCGCTACCTCGACGTCCTGGCCGGCGCCGGCTGCCTGGCCGACGTCTGGGAGACCACCTACAGCACCCTGCTCCCGGGGGAGGACCCCGTCCTGGAGTGGGTCAAGGGCTCCGCGCTGCGCCCCGTCCTCACCCGGCTCACCGACCCGGCCGACCGGGCCGCCTTCCTCGCCGAGTACGGGCGGCTGCTGCGCGAGGCGTACCCGGCCGGGGAGCACGGCACGGTGTTCCCGTTCCGGCGGATCTTCGCCGTGGGGACCAAGGGCTGACGCGGCCCCGTGCTCACCCCTTGCGGTCGCCGACCAGCCTCGGGTGCCGCTCCAGGCCCTCCAGCCCGTGCCAGGCCAGGTTCACCAGGTGCGCCGCCACCGTCGCCTTGTCCGGCTTGCGGACCTCCAGCCACCACTGGCCGGTCAGGGCGACCATCCCGACGAGCATCTGCGAGTACATCGGGGCCAGTCGCGCGTCGAAGCCCCGGGACTTGAACTCCAGGCCGAGGATGTCCTCGACCTGGGTGGCGATGTCGCTGATCAGCGAGGCGAAGGTGCCGGTCGACTGGGCCACCGGCGAGTCGCGGACGAGGATGCGGAAGCCGTCCGTCGAGGTGTCGATGTAGTCCATCAGCGCGAAGGCCGCCTGCTCCAGCAGCTCCCGGGAGTGCCCGCCGGTCAGCGCCCCGGTGACCATGTCCAGCAGCAGCTGCATCTCGCGGTCCACGACGACCGCGTACAGCCCCTCCTTGCCGCCGAAGTGCTCGTACACCACCGGCTTCGACACCCCGGCGCGCTCGGCGATCTCCTCCACCGAGGTGCCGTCGTAGCCGCGCTCCGCGAAGACCGTCCGGCCGATCTCCAGCAGTTGCTCGCGGCGCTGCTTGCCCGTCATCCGGACCCGCCCGCCGCGCCGGCGCGGGGCCGCGGCCCCGCCCCGCTCCGTACCCCCGTCGACGGCCCCCGTCGGTGCAGCGGCGCGCGGACGGGCGGGCGCCGCATCGGGCGCCGCGTCCGTCCGCGTGCTGTGGTGACCGCCTGTGCTGTCTGCGCTGCTCCCGTTCACCCCTACATCATGCTGGAAGCGCCGCCTCATGCGGCGCGGCGGGCGGCGATCCGCTGCGCGTCCGGCCAACGGACGTCCCGGACCCAGCCGGCCAGCTCGAACCAGCGGATCAGCCGGGCCGAGGAGTCGATCTGCCCGCGCAGCACCCCGTGCCGGGCGGCGGTCGGGTCGGCGTGGTGCAGGTTGTGCCAGGACTCGCCGCAGGACAGGACTGCGAGCCACCAGACGTTGCCGGAGCGGTCCCGGGAGCGGAAGGGGCGCCGGCCGACGGCGTGGCAGATCGAGTTGATCGACCAGGTGACGTGGTGCAGCAGCGCCACGCGCACCAGCGAGCCCCAGAAGAAGGCGGACAGCGCGCCCTGCCAGGAGAGCGTCACCAGGCCGCCGACCAGCGCGGGCAGCAGCAGGGAGATGAGCGTCCAGAGCCAGAACATCCGGGAGATCCGCCTCATGGCCGGGTCCTGGACGAGGTCGGGGGCGTACTTGAGCTGCGGGGTCTGCTCCTCGTCGAACATCCAGCCCATGTGGGCCCACCACAGGCCCTTCATCAGCGCCGGGACGGACTCGCCGTAGCGCCAGGGGGAGTGCGGGTCGCCGTCCTTGTCGCTGAAGCGGTGGTGGCGGCGGTGGTCGGCGACCCAGCGCACCAGCGGGCCCTCGACGGCCAGGCTGCCGGCGATGGCCAGGGCCAGGCGCATCGGGCGGTTCGCCTTGAAGGCGCCGTGGGTGAAGTAGCGGTGGTACCCGACGGTGACCCCGTGGCAGGTGAGGAAGTACATGGCGACGGTGATCGTCACGTCCGTCCAGCCGAGCCCCCAGCCCCAGGCCACCGGGGCGGCGGCCACCAGGGCGGCGAAGGGCACGAGGATGAACAGCACGAGCGCGAGCCGCTCGGCGAAGCCCTGGCTCTCCCCGCCGCGGGTGGCGGACAGCTGGGTGGCGTCGGCGGCGTCGGCGTCGAACACGGTGTCGGTGTCGGCGTCGGAATCGGCGGCGGAGTCGTCGGTGGAGGGATCGGGGGAGGGGGTGGGGAGCGCGGGGGTTCCCGCGCGCGCCTCGCCGGCCTGGATGGTCATGGGCGTCCCTTTGCGGCGTCCCGGAACGGGAGAGGAGCGGAAGCTACGTTCGCGTAACCTACGGCATCGTAGGTTGCGCTCCGTGGTCGTGGGAACACACCGCCGCGCGGCGCTTGAGTGAATTCACCCGACTGGATGGATGAACCGCCGTGTCGGTTCGGCGCCGCGAGGTCCGCGCCGGATCGGGCGGGACGGTTGGCGGCGGGTGGTAGATGTGAGGCCCGTCAAGCCGTACTCTTGGGCGAGCGCGCCGCCGGGAGTGACTGAGGGCGGCTGTGCGGTCCCGGATCGTCTAAGGGCAGGACAGCTGGTTTTGGTCCAGCTTATGGGGGTTCGAATCCTCCTCCGGGAGCACTCCGAACGGCCACGGGCGGGAATCCGCACGTCGAGGGCCCGGCGTTCGAGCCGGCTGCCTCGCACTATCCTCGAATGGCCAGGGCATCTGTGCGGATTCGCACCTCAGGCCGATCCGCCCTCGCTGTGAACCGATTGAGGAGCCTCCCCGCATGGCCAAGTCGCTTGCCGCCGTTGTCGTGCTCGCCGCCGGTGGCGGGACCCGGATGAAGTCCAACAAGCTGCCCAAGGTGTTGCACGAGGTGTGCGGGCGCTCGTTGGTGGGTCATGCCGTCTCGGCCGCCGGGGAGCTGAGCCCCGGTCAGCTGGTCGTGGTCGTCGGGCACCAGCGCGAGCAGGTCGAGGCGCACCTGGCCGCGCACCACCCGCAGGTGCGCGCGGTGGTGCAGGAGGAGCAGAAGGGCACCGGCCACGCCGTCCGTACGGCGCTGGAGGCGCTCGCCGGGGACGGCGTCGTGCTGGACGGCACGGTGATCGTCACCGCCGGGGACTCCCCGCTGCTCACCGGCGACACCCTGCGCCGGCTGGCCCGGGCGCACGAGGCGCAGGACAACGGCGTCACCGTGCTGACCGCCGTCGTCCCCGACCCCTTCGGGTACGGACGCATCCTGCGGGACGAGGACGGCACGGTCGCCGCGATCGTCGAGGAGCGCGACGCCAGCGACACCCAGCGGGCGATCACCGAGATCAACTCCGGCGTCTTCGCCTTCGACGCCAAGCTGCTCGCCGAGGCGCTGGCCGAGCTGACCACGGACAACTCCCAGGGCGAGGAGTACCTGACCGACACCCTGGAGATCCTGCGCAAGGCCGGCCACCGGGTCGGCGCCGTCGTCGCCGAGGACCACCGCGACATCCTGGGCATCAACGACCGGGTCCAGCTCGCCCAGGCCCGCCGGCTGCTGAACGACCGGCTGCTGGAGCAGGCGATGCGCGCGGGCGTCACCGTGGTGGACCCGGCGAGCACCTGGCTGGACGTCCAGGTGACGTACGAGCCCGACGCCGTCGTCCTGCCCAACACCCAGCTGCAGGGCGCGACCCACCTGGGCGAGGGCTGCGAGGTGGGCCCGAACTCCACCCTGACCGACACCCTGGTCGGCGCCGGCGCCCGCGTGAGCAACACCACGGCGGTCAGCGCCGAGATCGGCGAGCTGGCGGTCACCGGCCCGTACGCCTACCTGCGGCCGGGCGCGAAGCTGGCCCGCAAGGCGAAGGTCGGCACCTACGTCGAGGTGAAGAACTCCGAGCTGGGCGAGGGTTCCAAGGTGCCGCACCTCTCCTACATCGGCGACGCCACCATCGGCGAGGGCACCAACGTCGGCGCGGCCTCGGTCACCGTCAACTACGACGGCATCAACAAGCACCGCACGGTCATCGGCGCCCACTGCCGGACGGGCTCGGACAACATGTTCATCGCACCGGTCACGATCGGTGACGGCGCCTACACCGCGGCCGGCTCGGTCATCACCAACGACGTGCAGCCGGGCGCGCTCGGCGTGAGCCGGGCGCAGCAGCGCAACATCGAGGGCTGGGTGGAGCGCAAGCGCCCCGGGACCGCATCGGCGCAGGCCGCGAAGGCTGCGAAGGACGGGGCCGAGGAAGCCTGACGGGGCGGTCGGTTCGCCGAGGGAAGGTCCCGGGGCGGACGGTTTCCGCACGGGCGCGTAACCTTGGGGACATACGTGCGCCACTGGGCCTCACGGCCCGTGTCCAGGCGTACGGCAATTCCCCGATCCCTTGTTGCGCGCGGGCTTCGCCTGCCCGGAGCGGGCGGACGGGTTCAGCGTCCGCAACGCGAGGAGACGGTGCAGTGAGCGGGATCACGACGTCGGGTGAGAAGAAGCTGAAGCTCTTCTCCGGCCGTGCCCACCCGGAACTGGCGACGGAGGTGGCTGCGGCGCTGGGAACCGAACTGGTCCCGACCAAGGCCCTGGACTTCGCCAACGGCGAGATCTACGTCCGCTTCCTGGAGTCGGCGCGCGGTGCGGACTGCTTCGTGATGCAGAGCCACACGGCTCCCATCAACCAGTGGATCATGGAACAGCTGATCATGATCGATGCTCTGAAGCGGGCCTCCGCCCGGAGCATCACCGCGATCCTGCCGTTCTACGGGTACGCCCGCCAGGACAAGAAGCACCTGGGCCGCGAGCCCATCTCCGCCCGGCTGGTCGCCGACCTGCTGCGCCAGGCCGGCGCCGACCGCCTGATGGCCGTCGACCTGCACACCGCGCAGATCCAGGGCTTCTTCGACGGCCCGGTGGACCACCTGTTCGCGCTGCCGCTGCTGGCCGACTACATCGGCGGGAAGGTCGACCGCGACAAGCTCACCGTCGTCTCGCCGGACGCCGGCCGCGTCAAGGTGGCCGACCAGTGGTGCGACCGCCTGGACGCGCCGCTGGCGATCATCCACAAGCGCCGCGACATGACGCAGGCCAACACCATCCTGTCGGCCGACGTGGTCGGTGACGTCAAGGGCCGCGTCTGCGTCCTCGTCGACGACATGATCGACACCGCCGGCACGATCTGCGCCGCGGCCGACGCCCTGTTCGACAACGGCGCGGCCGACGTCCTCGTGGCGGCCACCCACGGCGTGCTCTCCGGCCCGGCCGCGGACCGCCTGAAGAACTCGCGGGTGAGCGAGTTCGTGTTCACCAACACGCTGCCCACCCCGGCCTCGCTGCAGCTGGACAAGATCACCACCCTCTCCATCGCCCCGTCGATCGCGGCCGCGATCCGCGAGGTGTTCGAGGAGGGTTCGGTCACGAGCCTCTTCGAGGGCGTGCACTGACGAAGCTCCGCCGTGGCGGCCCCGGTCCCTTCGGGGGCCGGGGCCGCCGCCGATTTCGCGTCAGCGCACCGGTGAGGTTAGACTCGTGAAACTGCTCGGCGAGGGATGCCGTGTGCCCGCTCTACGGGCGCCCGCTCCGTGATCGACGCGCTGCCGGTGCCGGATTCCCGTCCGCCGGCAGAGGTCGTTGCCGCCGAGTGACCCCCGAACGTACTGAGGGTGTGGTCCCGGCGGTTTTTCGTTGCCTGCACCCCCGCGCCATTTCACGAGGAGTGCAGTCGTGTCCGAGATCCGCATCGCCGCCGAGACCCGTTCCGAGTTCGGCAAGGGTGCCGCCCGTCGCGCCCGTCGCGCCGGCTTCGTCCCCGGTGTCGTCTACGGCCACGGCCACGCCCCGGTTCACCTGAACCTGCCCGGCCACGACCTGATGATGGCCCTGAAGACCCCGAACGCCCTGCTGGTCGTTCCGATCGAGGGCAAGGACGAGTACGTCCTGCCGAAGGCCGTCCAGCGCGAGGCCATCAAGCGCACCATCGAGCACGTCGACCTGCTGCTGGTCAAGCGCGGCGAGAAGGTCACCGTCGAGATCCCGGTCCACACCGAGGGCGAGCTGGCCCCCGGCGGCAACCTGCTGGAGCACGTCCTGCAGGCCCTGCCGGTCGAGGCCGAGGCCACCCACCTGCCCGAGGCCGTCACCGTGTCCGTCGAGGGCCTGGAGGCCGGTGCCTCGGTGCTCGCCAAGGACATCGCCCTGCCGGCCGGCACCACCCTGGCCGTCGAGGCCGACACCGTCGTGCTGCAGGTCATCGCCGCCCAGGCCGCCCCGGCCGAGGAGGCCGCCGAGGCCGAGGGCACCGAAGCCTGAGCTTCGCCCCGTAGCTGAGATCGACGGCTGACGCACAGCCGAGACCGCTGCCCCGGTCGCTCCCGCTGGAGCGTCCGGGGCAGCGGTGCGTCCGGGATGATGACCGCGAGCGCGAAGGAGAGGACCGAGATGGCGGACGAGTACGAGGGCCCCTGGCTGGTGGTGGGGCTGGGCAACCCGGGCGAGCAGTACGCCCGGAACCGGCACAACATCGGCTTCATGGTGGTCGACCTGCTGGCGCAGCGCATGGGCGCGAAGTTCAAGGCGCACAAGAGCCGGGCGCAGGTGGCCGAAGGGCGGCTGGAGGGCCGGCGGGTGGTGCTGGCCAAGCCCCAGTCGTTCATGAACCTGTCCGGCGGCCCGGTGACGGCGCTGCGGGACTTCTACAAGGCGCCCGCCTCGGCACTGATCGCCGTCCACGACGAGCTGGACATCGACTACGCGGCGCTGCGGCTCAAGCTCGGCGGCGGGGACAACGGGCACAACGGGCTCAAGTCGATCACCAAGTCGCTGGGCCCGGACTACTACCGGGTGCGCTGCGGGATCGGCCGCCCGCCGGGGCGGATGGACGTCGCGGACTTCGTGCTCAAGGACTTCTCCTCGACGGAGCGCAAGGAGCTGGACTGGTTCGTGGACCGCTCCGCCGACGCCGTGGAGGCGCTGCTGTCCGAGGGCCTGGAGCGGGCGCAGGGGACCTACAACTCCTGACCGCCGGCGCCTGACGTGTCGTCATGTGCACGGTGTGGCGGGTACGCAACAGTCGTACAACGCTTGCCGGTCCAAACCTGAATCCATGTGAGAACCCTGTGCGGGATCGGATACCGTCGCCCTGGTACGCGAACGAGTCCTGGGGAGTTCTCGATGCGGAGATTGCGTCCGGTGCGTCTGCTCCGGCGGCGCCGGGTGGTCCGGCTGGTGAAGCTCGGACGGCGGGTCGGCACGGTCGGCGCGCTGGGGGCGGCGGGGGTGCTGCTGTCGAGCGGTGCGTTGGCGCACGCCGACGCGGCCGCCGAGCCCGAGCCCGCGGCCACCCCCGAGCCTGCGGCGGCGCAGTTCGCCCCGCTCCTCGGCGACTCGGTCGGCCCGGATGCGGGCCTGTTCGCGGTCGGCGGGGGCCTGCTGGTCTCGGCCGGAGGCGCGGCCCTGTGGCTCAAGCGCCGCCGCGCGGGCGAGGCCGACGAGTAGGCGTACGCGGGTTCTTCGGGGCCGGTGTCCACGGGAGACGTGGGCACCGGCCCTTTTTTCCTCTCTCCGTGTCATCCGTTTTCCAGGGGCGGGGCGTCCAGGGGGTATGAAGCGCGAATCGGTACGTCAGGGGGACGGCGCCGGGGGTGATCCCTTCGACGAGTTCGTCGCGGCGAGGTACCAGGCCCTGCTGCGCGGGGCCTACCTGATCACGGGTGACGTCCACGACGCCCGTGACCTCCTCCACGACGCCCTGGCCCGGGTGTACCCGAAGCGTTCCGCGATCCGCGACCCGCAGGCGGCCGAGGGGTACGTGCGGACCACGATGGTCCGTGCGCATGTCTCGCGCTGGCGGCGGACCAGGCGGGAGGTGCTGACCTCCGAACTCCCGGACGCCCCGGGCGAACCGGTGGCCGTCGAGGACGAGCAGCTGGCCGCCGCCCTGCGGGCGCTGCCGGGGCGCCAGCGGGCCGCGGTGGTGCTGCGGTACTACCTGGACCTCCCGGTCGTGAAGGTGGCCGAGGAACTGGGCTGTTCCCTGCCGACGGCCAAGACCCACCTCGCCCGGGCGATGAAGTCGCTTCGCCAGGACCTTGCCGGTGAGAGGGAGTTGATGGGCCATGTCGGCTGAACGGCGGGACACGTTCGAGGAGCAGTTGGTCGTCAGGCTCGGCGTGAGGGCGGAGTCGGTGGGCGGCAGCGCGCCGCTGGCGGCGCTGCGGGAGGCCGGACGGCGGCGGGCGCGGCGGCAGTTGGCGGTGCGCGGGGTGGCCTCGGTGGTGCTGCTGGCGGCCGGGGTGGGGGCGCTGGGGCAGCTCGGCGGCGGCTCGGGCGGGGCGCCGCCGGCGGCCGGGACGTCGACGGGGGCGCCGACGGGGGCGCCGTCCGCCACGATGCCCTGGCGGGCGGCGGGGCCCGTGAACGGCTGCCAGGCGGGGCCGAGTTCGCTGCGGACCCCGGGGTGGTACGTGCCGCCGGGGGCTGGGCGGACGGCCGGGAACGAGCCGCTGGGGGCTCAGCAGAACATGCCGGGCATGGCCCCGGAGTCGGTGATGGCGACCCGCACGGACAGCTGGTTCCCGTTCGACCCGGCGCTCGACCAGGCGGCCCGGGCCGTCGCGGACCTGGGAGTCGGCAAGTACCGGGACCAGTTCTTCGGGATGTGCGTCGACACCGCCACCAAGACGCTCTACGTGATGCGCAAGCAGGGGGCGTACGCCTTCGACAGTGCCGTGCGGGAGCGGGTCTTCTCGGGGAACGTCCGCTACGAGTTCCGGGACGCCGCCGAGAGTCGGGTCGTCCTGGACGCGCTGGGCGCCCGGATCACGGAGGAGGCCCGGTCCTACTGGCCGTCGAAGGGCGTGACGCTCATCGCCGTCGCGGTCTGCGGCGACGGAGCCGGGGTGCGGGTGGACGTCGGGCCGCAGGCCGATCTCGAGGCCGTGCGGGCGGCGGTCCTCGCCCGCTACGGCCCCCTGGTCGTCGAGGTCGTCCAGCGCCACGGGTGACCTCGACGGCGAAGCGCCGGTGATCCACGGGGGTGGTCACCGGCCCTTCGCCGTTCTCCGGGGCGTCAGCCGGTGTTGCGCAGGCCGGCGGCGATGCCGTTGACGGTGAGCAGCAGCGCGCGGGCGCGCAGCGGGTCCTCGTGGCGGCCGGTGGCGACCTCCTCGCGCTGGCGGCGCAGGAGGGCGACCTGGAGGTAGGAGATCGGGTCGAGGTAGGCGTCGCGGACGGTGAAGGTCTGCTTCAGCACCGGGTTGTGCTCGAGCAGTTCGCTCTCCCCGGTGAGGCGCAGGACCTCGCGCAGGGTGAGGTCGTGCTCGGCGACGATCTGGTCGAAGACGTGGTGCAGTTCGGCGGGCACCAGCTGCTCGACGTAGTGGCGGGCGATCCGCAGGTCGGTCTTGGCCAGCGTCATGGCGACGTTGGACAGGAAGTTCTGGAAGAAGTGCCACTGGCCGTACATCTCGTCCAGCACGGCGCCCAGGCCCGCCTCGCGGGCGGCGGCGAGGCCGGAGCCGACGCCGTACCAGCCGGGGACGATCTGGCGGGACTGCGTCCAGCCGAAGACCCACGGGATGGCCCGCAGGCCGTCCAGCCCGGCGCCGGAGTCGGGGCGGCGGGAGGGGCGCGAGCCCAGGTGCAGGGAGGCGAGCTGGTCGACCGGGGTGGCGGCGAAGAAGTACTTCGGCAGGTCGTCCTGCTCGACGAGGGCGCGGTAGGAGGTGTGGGCGGCCTCGGAGACCTGGTCCATCGCGGCGTCCCAGCGGGCCAGTTCCTCGGGGGCCTGGCGCGGGGCGGTGTGCAGCGCGGAGGCGGAGAGGGTGGCGGAGAGCGTCAGTTCCAGGTTCTCCCGGGCGAGGGAGGGGAGCAGGTACTTGTCGGAGATGACCTCGCCCTGCTCGGTGACCTTGATCTCGCCCTCCAGGGTGCCCCAGGGCTGGGCGAGGATCGCCTCGTGCGAGGGGCCGCCGCCGCGGCCGACGGTGCCGCCGCGGCCGTGGAAGAGGCGCAGGCGGATGCCGTAGCGGTGGGCGACGTCGCGCAGGCGGCGCTGGGCGCGGTGGATCTCCCACTGGGAGGTGGTGATGCCGCCGAACTTGGAGGAGTCGGAGTAGCCGAGCATGACCTCCTGGACGTCGCCGCGCAGCGAGACGAGCAGCCGGTAGGAGGGGTCGGAGAGCATCTCGTCGAGGATGCGGTCGGCCTGCTGGAGCTCGTCGGTGGTCTCCAGCAGCGGCACGATGCCGATCTTGGCGATCCCGGCGTGCAGGTCGATCAGGCCGGCCTCGCGGGCCAGGACGGTGGCGGCGAAGACGTCGTCGGCGCCCTGGCACATGGAGATGATGTAGCTCTCGACGATCTCGTCGCCGAAGCGCTTGAAGCCCTCGCGGATGGTGTTGAAGACGCCGAGGGTCTTGGTGCCGGCCTCGTCGAGCGGGGCCGGGGTGGGGGCGAGCGGGCGGCGCGAGCGCAGCTCCTTGGCGAGCAGGCGCTGGCGGTACTCGCGGGGCATGTCGGCGTAGCGCCACGCCTCTTCGCCGAGGCGGTCGAAGAGCTGGCCGAGGGCGTGGTGGTGGGCCTCGGCGTGCTCGCGCACGTCCATGGTGGCGAGCTGGAGGCCGAACGCCTCGATGGTGCGGATGGTGCGGGCCAGGCGGCCGTCGGCGATGAGCTCGCCGCGGTGGGAGCGCAGGGAGTCCTGGATGAGGCGCAGGTCGGTGATCAGCTCGCGGGTGCCGAGGTAGTCGCGGCCCTCGACGTGCGGGGTGCCGCCGGCCAGGCGCTCGCGGGTGTTCTCCAGCTTCAGGCGCACGCAGGTGGCCTTGAGGCGGTAGGGCTCCTCGGCGTTCATCCGCTTGTAGCGGGGGCTGAGTTCGGGGAGCCGGTGCAGGTCGTTGTTGAGCGAGGCGAGCAGTTCGACGGAGGCGCCGGCGAGCCGCTCGGAGGTGGAGAGGGTGTTGCGCAGGTCGTCGATCGCGGCGAGGGCGTCCTTGATGCCGTACTCGTGCTGGAGGTTGAGGACGTCCCAGGTGACCTGCGGGGTGACGTTGGGGTTGCCGTCGCGGTCGCCGCCGATCCAGGTGCCGAAGGTGAGCGGGCGTACGCCGTCGGGCAGGTTCAGGCCGACGCGGGCGAGCTCCTCGTGCAGCTCCTCGAGTACCTCGGGGACGGCCTCGCGGTAGAGCTCGTCCAGGTAGTAGACGGCGTTGCGGGCCTCGTCGGTGGGCTCGGGGCGGGCGATGCGCAGCTCGTCCGTCTGCCAGAGCAGGTCGATGACCTCGGCGAGGCGGCGGTCGGCGGAGCGGCGGGCGCTGCTGACGCGGGCCGGGTCGGCGGCGGCCAGGCCGGAGCTGATCTCCTGACGGTGGATGCGGTCGAGGAGTTCGCCGATCCTGCGCAGCTTGTTGAGGACGCTGCGGCGGGCGGCCTCGGTGGGGTGGGCGGTGAAGACCGGGCGGACCGCGAGGTGGGCCAGGGTGTCCTGGAGGTGCTTGGGGTCGGCCTCGGCGAGCTGGTCCGCGGTCTGGGCGAGCAGCGAGCCCTCGCGGGCGCGGCGGGTGGCGAGCTCGCGGCCGCGGTGCACCTGTTCGGTGACGTTGGCGAGGTGGAAGTAGGTGGAGAAGGCGCGCACCAGCTTGGCGGCGGTCTCCAGGTCGATGTCGGAGAGCAGTTCGGCGGTGGCC
The DNA here is from genome assembly GCF_000720635.1 of Streptomyces sp. NRRL WC-3742. Lineage (GTDB taxonomy): Bacteria > Actinomycetota > Actinomycetes > Streptomycetales > Streptomycetaceae > Kitasatospora. The sequence continues at coordinate 18,201 of NZ_JOCF01000059.1, forward strand.
TCGCCGTCGGTGCGGCTGAGCAGGCGGACCTGTTCGACCAGGCCCAGCAGCTGGGGGCCCTCCTGACGGACCAGGGTCTCGCCGAGGAGGTCGCCGAGACGGCGGATGTCCGCGCGCAGGGCTGAGTTATCGGCTTCCGGGCCGGCGGCGACGACCGGAGTCGGGCTGTCCGCCGGGCTGGGGACCGGAGCGGTCACGGCTGGCTCCCTGTGGTGGTGGGGTTCGGCAACGGCTCATCGTCACAGGTCCACGCGCAGAGTGGCGGGTGTGACGCGTGCGGACCGCGCTGTCCGACGCGACCAGCATAGGTGTCGGGACGTGCGGTGTCCGCGAGGTGGCCGGATGCCGGACAGAGCTGCCGAAAGGCACCTGTGGTCTGGACCACTTGGTGCGGGGCGCGGGTGTGCCGGGCGAACCGGGTGGGGAGGGGGGAAGGTTGCACCTTAGTCTGTGAGGCATGAGCAAGTCGCCTGGGGAGCGCGCGCCGGTCACGTCGTTCTTGTGGTGGAAGCGGCCGCGCAGCGCCTTCCTGGACATCGGGCTGGCGGTGCTCGCCGCGCTCGAATGCGTGGTGAACGGCGTCAACTTCTTCGACAGCCGGGTGCACGTGTCGGGCGCGGCCTCGATCGGGATCGGGCTGGCGGGCGTGCTGGCCGGCGGCACGCTGGTGCTGCGGCGGCGCTGGCCGGCCGTACCGGTGCTGGTGACGTTGCTGCTGATGCCCGTCATGCTGAGCGTGACGCTGCTGGTGGTGGCGCTCTACACGCTGGCGGAGACCTGGGAGTGGCCCTCGACCCGGCGGCGGGTGGTGGGTCTGTCCGCGCTGGCCTTCGCCGAGTGCGTCCTCGTCATGCTGGTCTCGATGCTCCACCCCGGCGACGCGCAGGTGGAGCAGCCTCCGTTGTGGGGCCAGGTGCTGCTCTCGGTGCTGGTGTCGGTCGGGCTGACCGTCCCGTCGGTGGTCACGGGACTGTACGTGGGGGCGCGGCGGCGCCTGATCGAGTCGCTCCAGGACCGCGCGCACGGCCTGGAGGCGGAGCTGGACCTGCTGGCCGAGCAGGCGCGCGAACGGGCCCGCCGGGCCCGGCTGGAGGAGCGCACCCGGATCGCCCGGGAGATGCACGACGTGGTGGCCCACCGGGTGTCGCTGATGGTGGTGCACGCCGGGGCGCTGGAGCGGATCGCCGCCAAGGACCCGGAGAAGGCCGCGCAGAGCGCCAAGTTGATGGGCGAGGTCGGCCGGCAGGCGCTGAACGAGCTGCGCGAGATCCTCGGCGTGCTGCGGATGGACGACGAACGGGGCCAGCCCGAGCAGGACTCGCTGGCCGGGCTGCCCAGGCTGGTGGACCAGTCGCGGGCGGCCGGGATGGCGGTGACGCTGACCGTCAGCGGCAGCCGCCAGGAGTTCACCGGCGAGGCGGAGCAGACCGCGTACCGGGTCGTCCAGGAGGGGCTGACCAACGCGCACAAGCACGCGGGCGGCGCCCAGGTGTCCGTGCTGCTCGCGTACGCGCCGAACGGGGTGCGGGTGAGCGTGGTCAACGCCTGCCCGGGCGGGGAGAGGGGTGCGGCGCAGCTGCCCAGCGGCGGCAACGGGCTGGTCGGGATGCGGGAGCGGGTGATCGCGCTGGGCGGCACCTTCTCGTCCGGGCCCGAGGCGGACGGCGGGTTCCGGGTGGAGGCGGTGCTGCCGTCCCGGCTGGCCGTGCGGACGGACCGGCTCGGCACGTAGGCCCCGCAGTCCTCGGCGCTCCCTCTTCAGCCCTCCTCGGCGGTGAGCAGCCGCTGCGGGGCGGTGCCCAGGACCAGGGCGGTGATCGCCTGGTCGATGCCGTGGCCGAGGAACCACTCGCCGGTGTGGTCCAGGCTGTAGACGCGGCCCTCCTCGTCGATGGCCAGCAGCGCCTGCCCGTACGCCTCCTCGCCGAGCGGGGCGAGCTGGGTGCCCAGGGCCCGGCCGAGGTCGAGCAGGGTGCGCGGCTGGTGCAGCCCGCACAGCGGGTCGAGCAGGAACGGGGAACGGGCGACCTGGCGGCCGGGGCCGCCCAGGTCGAAGGCGAGGCCCCCGAACTCGGCCCAGACCTCCACCGCCGCCGGGAACACCGCGTGCTGCGCGCCCGTCGGGGCGCCGTGCCCGACCAGCGTGTCGGCCCACTCCTCGGCCTGCCGGATCTCCCAGCGCCCGGGGTGCCAGCCGGCCGTCTTCAGCTCGGCGGCGACCTCGGCGGGGAAGCGCGGGCGGGTCCGCCCGAGGGCGCCGGGTGCGAGGGTGGCCGGCGGCGGCGGTGGCGGGCTGGGCGGATTCAGGACTGGCTCCGGGGCTCGGGGACGGGGGCGCCGTGCGTGATGCTCTGGGCGGGGCGCGGGCGGCGGTCAGTGCGCGGGTGGGCCGACCGCGACGCTCCGTACGGTGAAGTGCTCCAGCATCGGCGCGCAGGAGCGGCAGGGCGGGGCGTGGGTGCCGTGCGCCGGGTCGCCCTCCTCGCGGATGCGCACGGTCGTCATCCGCGCGCCCTTGAGCGCCTTGCGCGCCTCGTGCAGCGTCATCGGCTTGCGGGCGGAGCGCTTGGAGCGCTTCCCGTCGACCGTGGTCAGGTACCGGGAGAGCAGGACGGCCTCCGGGCACCGGCCGGTGAACCGCTCGCGCGCGTCGACGGGCAGGGCGTCCAGGAACTCGCCGACCAGCGGGTGCAGGGCCGGTCGGCGGGCGTCCTTGTCGCCCGCCAGGGTGTGCACCTCGCCGTCCTTGAGCGAGAGCGCGGCGGCGACGGCGGGCAGCAGGCTGTCGCGGTGGTGGCGCAGCACGGGCGCGCCGTCCGGCTCACCGGTGGTCATCCGTCCTCCCCCTCCTCGCTCCTGCTCGTCCCTCGGCGGCCCGGCCGTTCGGCCCGGTCCCGGTTCTTCCGGTGCAAGCCTGTCAAACGGCACCGACAACCGCACAACCGGGGTTGCGGGGCGCGCGCCGTCCCACCGCGCGCTCACCCGATGCTGCCCGAATCCCCACATTCCCGTCAGGACTTGTCCGCCGATTTCCGGAAACCGATCCGGGCCGGGGCACCGGCCGGTAACGTTCCGGCACCGCGCCGGGCGGCGGCCGGCGCCATAGCTGAGAGGGCCTAGACGATGACGTCGCGGCAGTGGGCGGCCGAGGCCGCCAACCAGGCGCCCGGAGGCCATGTGCCCACCCCGGGCGCGCCGCCGGAACCCGTGCCCGAGCGGCCGGTCGGGCTGGCCGTGGTCGGGGCCGGCTACTGGGGTCCCAAGCTGGTGCGCAACGCGCAGCACACCCCGGCGCTGCGGCTGCACTGGCTCTGCGACCTGGACGGCGCCAAGGCCCGCACCGTGCTGGGGGAGTACAGCACCGTCGGCGCGACCGACGACTACCGGCGGGTGCTCGCCGACGAGCGGGTCGGCGCCGTCGCGGTGGCCACCCCGGCCGCCGGGCACTACCGGCTGGTGCGGGCCGCGCTGGAGGCCGGCAAGCACGTCCTGGTCGAGAAGCCGATCACCACCTCCGCCGCCGAGGCTTCCGAGCTCGTCGAACTGGCCGGGCGTTCGGGGCTGGTGCTGATGTGCGACCACACCTTCTGCTACACCCCGGTGGTGCGCCGCATCCGCGAACTGGTGCACGGCGGCGAGATCGGCGACGTGCAGTTCTTCGACTCGGTGCGGATCAACCTGGGCCTCGTCCAGCCGGACGTGGACGTGCTCTGGGACCTCGCCCCGCACGACCTGTCCATCCTCGACTTCGTGCTGCCGCCCGGCGTCGAACCCGTCGCCGTCTCCGCCCAGGGCGCCGACCCGATCGGCGCGGGCCGCGTCTGCGTGGCGTACCTGACGCTGCGGCTCAGCAACGGCGCGCTCGCCCACTGCCACGTCAACTGGCTCTCCCCGACGAAGGTGCGCACCACGCTGATCGGCGGCTCCCGGCGCACCCTCGTCTGGGACGACCTCAACCCGCAGGCCCGCCTCGCCGTGCACGACCGGGGCGTGGACCTCACCCCGCCCGACGAGCTGACCGACGCCATCCGGCACCGGGCGCTGATCTCCTACCGGGTCGGCGACATGGTCGCCCCCGCGCTGGTCGAGCAGGAGGCGCTGCGCAACGTCATGGCCGAGTTCGCCGCCGCCATCCTGGAGGGCAGGCCCCCGCTGACGGACGGCCGGGCGGGGCTGCGGGTGCTGCGGTTGCTGGAGGCCGCCTCGCTGAGCCTCGAACTCGGCGGCGCCACCGTGCCGGTGGGCTCCGACGAGCGGGAGGCGGTGCGGTGACCGGCTCCGTTCCGCTGGTCGACCTGGCCGCCGCGCACGCCGAGGTCGAGGCCGAGGTCCGGGCCGGCTTCGACCGGGTGCTCGCCAGCGGCGCGTACGTCAAGGGCCCCGAAGTGGCCGCCTTCGAGCGGGAGTACGCCGCGTTCACCGGCGTACGGCACTGCGTGGGCGCCGCCAACGGCACCGACGCCCTCGAACTCGCCCTGCGCGCCCTCGACCTGCCGCCCGGCGGCGGGGTGGTGCTGCCCGCCAACACCTTCGTCGCCACCGCCGAGGCCGTGCTGCGCGCCGGGCTGCGGCCCGTCCTCGTCGACGCCGACCCCGAGCACCTGCTGATCGACCCCGGCCGGGCCGCCGAGGCCCTGCCCGGCGCGGTGGCGCTGCTGCCCGTCCACCTGTACGGGCAACTCGCGCCGATGAGGGCGCTGCTGGAGATCGCGGACGGCCGGCCGGTGATCGAGGACGCCGCCCAGTCCCAGGGCGCCCGCCAGCACGGGCGCGGCGCGTACGGGCGGATCGCGGCCACCAGCTTCTACCCCGGCAAGAACCTCGGCGCCTACGGCGACGCCGGCGCGGTGCTCACCGACGAACCCGAACTGGCCGACGCCGTCCGCCGGATCGGCGACCACGGCACACGCGGCAAGTACGACCACGAGCGGTTCGGCTTCAACTCCCGGATGGACGCCCTGCAGGCCGTCGTCCTGCGGGCCAAGCTGCGCCGGCTGCCCGCCTGGAACGCCGCCCGCCGCGCCGCCGCCGACCGCTACGGCGCCCTGCTGGGCGCCCTCGCCGGGGCCGGCGCGCTCACCCTGCCGGGCACCGTTCCCGGCAACGAGCACGTCCGGCACCTCTACCCGGTACGGATCGCCCCCGGCCGGGACCGGGACGCCGTGCTCGCCGCCCTGCACGCCGCCGGCATCGGCGCCGGGGTGCACTACCCCGCCCCCGTCCACCTCCAGCCCGCGCTGCGTCACCTCGGCCACCGCGCCGGGGCGTTCCCCGTCGCGGAGCGGGCCGCCCGCGAACTGCTCAGCCTGCCGCTGCACCCCCACCTCACCGAGGCCCAGCAGACGCGGGTCGTGGAGGTACTGGGCCGGGCCCTGGGTGCGGAGGGGTACGCCGGCCGGGTGACCCCCTAGGCTGGTGCCCGGCAAGCGCACCAGAGGACGCAGCAGCAGTGGGGGCTCCCAGATGACGACAGGTCGGCCCGGCGTCGCCGTCGCACCGAACGCGGCGTACGCAGGTCAGGTGGTGCAGTTCCCGGACCCGGTCCGTGCGGAGCGGCACCCTGCCGGGGTCCGGGTGGACGAGTACGGCTACCCGGACTTCGGCCCGTACGCCGCCGCCGCGGCCGAGGTCGCCGACCCGCCCGAGGGCTTCGGCGTGGACGAGCTGCGGCTGACCGACTACGTCTCGGCCAACGCCGCGCTGTTCACCCAGGGCCACCCGCTCTGGGCCGACCAGGAGACCGCCGTCGCCACCCCGGCCGGCTGGACCTGGCACCACGTGGCCGGCCACTCGGCGCCCGGCTGGCGGCGGATGGAACTCGTCCCCGTCGAGGTGAAGGCCCTGCTGCGCCACCACGGCGGCCTGGCCACCTCCGGCGCCGACCACACCCGGCGCGGCACCCGCCCGCTCCAGGAGCGCCGGGCCGTCCACTTCTCGCTGGCCAAGGACGGCGGGGACCCGATCGGCGTCCCCGAGGACCTGGTGCAGCGCGCCGAGGAGCGCCTCGGCTACCGGCTGCCCGGCGCCTACCGCTCCTTCCTCAAGGTCGGCGGCGGCCGCACCCCGGTCGGGGTGGCGCTGGACACCGAACTGGGCATGCTGCTCGACCAGCCGTTCCTCACCCTCACCGAGGAGTACGGCACCGAGGACGTCGTGTACGCCAACAAGTGCCTGCGCGACCACCTCACCAAGGACTACCTGGGCATCGCCTACGCGCAGGGCGGCCTCGTCGCGCTCAAGGTGCGCGGCGAGGGGGCCGGCTCGGTCTGGTTCCACCTCTACGACGACGCCCGCGACACCGGCGCGCCGGAGAGCCCGGAGGAGCGCTGCGCCCGGCTGCTGCTGCCCTGCGGGGACGACTTCGACGCGTTCCTGCTGCGGCTGGCCGGCAGCCCGCCGGAGCTGGAGACGGTCGCGGAGCTGATGGTGGACGGCGGGTTCGCCCGGGCCGTCCCGATGGGCTGAGCGGGATCTGACGGGTTCTGACGGGATCGACGGGGACTGACGAGGATGCGGACGACAGGGGTGAACCGGGCGTGGTGACGTACGCGCAGGCGCAGGAGCTCGCCGAGGAGTGGATCAACGGCGGGGTGCCGCTCGCGCGGCAGCGCGAGGTACGGGTGCGGGAGTTCGACCTGGGCTTCGTCTGCTGGGCGGTGCAGCCCGCGGACGCCGGGCCGGACGCCGACACGGGCGAGGCGCGGCTGGTGATCGCCCGGGACTCGGGCGCCAGCACGCTGTGGCCGGCGCTGCCGGTCAACGAGGTCGTCCGGCAGTACGAGGAGGCGTACGGGCGGCCGGTCGCGGCCAACCCGGCGGGGGCGGCGAAGCCCGCGCCCGGGCCGGTGGAGGCGACCTCCTTCCTGCTCAGCCCGCCGCAGTGGCTGCAGGAGGCGGGGGCCGCGGCGATCGCGGCGGAGGCGGAGAAGCTGGGAGGCCCGGCGGCCGCCGCGCCTGCCGAACCCGTCGTGCCCGCGGCGCCCGTCGCGCCCGCCGTGCTGACCACGCCGCCGGTCTCGGACCGGCCCGCCGGGGACGCGCCGACCATGCTCGCCCCGCCGCCCGGGGCCGAGGAACCGTTCTGGGCGCCGCCCGTACCGCCGAAGGCCGAGGAGTGGGCACCACCCGCACCGCCCCGGGCGGAGGACTGGGCGCCGCCCGCGCCGCCCGGGGCCGAGGAGTGGGCGCCGCCCGCGCCCCCCGCGCCCGTCCCGCCCGTGCTGATGCCCGAGGGCCTGCGGACCAGCGGCTCCGACCTGCCCGACACGCCCCCGCCGCCCGGCGCCGAGGCCGCGACCGTGCTGATGCCGCCGCCGCCCGCCCCTGCGCCCCAGGCCCAGGCCCAGGCCCCGGCCCCCGCGCCCGCTCCGGCCGCCGCCCCGGCCGCCGAGCTGGCGCCGACGCTGCTCGCGTCGCCGGAGGCCATGGCGGGCCTGATGGGCCTGCCCGGAGCCCCCGGCGCGCCCGGCACCCCTGGAACCCCCGGCACCCCGCCCGCGGGAACGCCCGCGGGCCCGGTGGAGCACGCGCCCACCATGCTGGCCGCCCCCGGCTCCGTGCCCGGCCTGATGGGTCTGCCCGGGGCCCCCGGCACCCCGCCGTCGGGCATCCCGGCCGGCCCGCCGCCGCCTCCGCTGCCCACCGCGCCCTCCCCGCAGGGCGGTCTCGGCCGTGCCGCCGCCTCGGCTCCGCCGCCGCCCCCGCCGGCCGCGCTGCGCGGCAACTCCTCCGGCCCGGCCGCCTCGGGCGGCTCGCTCGGCCGTGCCGCCGCCTCCGCCCCGCCGCCGCCCCCGCCCGCCGGGCTGCGGCACACCCCGGGCTCGGGCACGCCCGCCGCCGCTCCGCAGGCACCCGCCCCGGCTCCCGCACCCGCCCCGGCGCCGGGCGCGGGCACGGCGTACGAGGCGACCCAGCTGGCCGGCGCCCTCGACCCGGCGCTGCTCGGCGGCGTCCCGGCCGACCCGGGCACCCCGCCCTCGGGCGGCCCCGCCGTCCCGCCGCCGCCCGGCGGCCCGGCGGCCCCCGCCGCGCCCGTCGCCGGGTACGGCTACCCGGCCACGGGTGGCGCCCAGGGCGTCGTCCCGCCCGCGCCGGTCGCCGGCCAGCCGCCGGCCCCGGTGCCGCCGGGCGTGCCCGTGGTCGGGCCCGGCTACTTCGCCGCGCTCAGCTACCGGGGCCCGGACGGCTCGGAGCAGAAGCTGCTGCACCGCAGCGAGCCCGGCACCCCGCACCCGGAGTGGAAGATCCTCCAGGACCTGCGGCGGCTGAACGTGCCGCCGGAGCAGGTGCTGGAGCTGTACACCGAGCTGGAGTCCTGCGATCTGCCCGGCGGCTACTGCAACCGCATGATCGCCGCCTCCTGGCCGAACGTGCGGCTCACCCACACCGCCCCGTACGGCCAGGACCACGCCTCACGCCAGGCCGGGATGGCCGAGCTGCTGGACCACCTGGACGAGCTGCACCAGCAGGCCGCCGGCGCCCAGCGGGTCCGCCCGTCCCGGGTGCCGCCGCCCGCGCCCGGCACCGTCCAGGCCCTGCCGCCGCTGCCCCCGCAGCAGCTCGCGCAGGAGGTCGGCGCGGCCTTCGGGCAGAACCTGTTCCGCTACGAGCAGCGCGCCGTCGCGCGCCAGGGCGTGCCGGAACCGGTCGCGCAGAGCCTGATGTGGGCCGGGCTGCCGCGCGACTTCGGCCCGTTCTTCTGGGCCCAGGCGCAGGAGGGCCGCCCGATCCCGACGCTGGCCGAGCTGGCCGCCGAGCGGGGCCTGCCCGCCGCCCCGGACTTCGGCGGCTACCTGGTGCTCGGCAACGACTACGGACGGCAGCTGTGCGTGCAGTACGGCACCGCGAACGTCGTCGCCGTGGACGTCGACGGAACCGGCCGGCCGCCCCGCTTCGTCAACAGCGGTGTGCCGGAGTTCGTCCGCGCGCTGGCCCTGCTGGGCCGGATGTGGCGGCTGCGGTACGGGCTGACGCCCGACCAGGCCGGTCGCTGGACGACCGACTTCCAGGCGCAGCTCGCCGCGATCGACCCGGCGGCCCTGCAGAACGCGGACACGTGGTGGGCCGTGCTGTTGGAGCAGTTCTGGGACGGCCTGCTGTAGCGGGCCGCCGCAGATCCTCGCAGGTGGGGAGGGGTCGTTCCGGTGTCCGGAGCGGCCCCTCCGGCGTACCGCAGCGGCGGTGCCTCGTTGGGGTTTCGTCCGGATCTGCGCAAAATAGGTCAAGAGGATGGGTCTATTCGTCCATCCTTGACGCATTCCGGTCCGCGAGACGACCGGATCCGGCTCCGGCGACGGAACCGGTTCCGGATCCGTCCGCTCCGCACGATCATGGGCTCCGCAGCCCGCGAAACGAGGGGAAGAGCCCATGAGCGACGCCGTCCCCCAGTACGGCTTCACACAGGCCCGGCGCGGTTACGCGCCCGATCAGGTCGAGCGCGCCCTGACGGCGCTGACCGCGCAGCGCGACGAGGCGTGGGAACGGCTGAGTGTCCTCGGCGCCGGGATCCGGCAGATGGAGGGCCGGCTGGCCGACATCCGCCGGGCCGCCGAGGACGCGCCCGAGCCCGACTACGAGGTGCTCAGCGAGCAGGCCGCGGGCCTCGCCGCGATGGCGCACAACGAGGCCCGGGCCGTACGGGAGAAGGCCGAGCGCTTCTCCGAGGACCTGCGCGACGAGACGTACGACGCCGGGCAGGCCCTCGACAAGGCCGCCAAGGAGTACGCCGCGGCCACCCGCAAGGAGGCCGACGCGGCCGCCCGACGCACCGAGGAGCGCACCCGCGCCGAGGCCGAGGGCCTGCGCTCCGCCGCCGACCGGGACGCCCGCACCGCCCGGGACACCGCCACCGCCTACGCCGCCGGGGTGCGGGTGGCCGCCGCCGAGGCCAGCGAGAGCGCCGAGGCCGAGCTGGCCGCGCGGCGCCGCAAGGCCGACGAGACCTTCGCCGCGGCCCAGGCCAAGGCCGACGCCGAGGACGCCCAGGTGTCCTCCACCGCCGAGCGCCGGGTCAAGGAGGCCGAACAGCAGCGGGAGACCGTGCTCTCGCAGATCAAGCAGCAGGAGGCCGACGCCCAGGCCAAGGCCGACCAGCTGATCGAGCAGGCCCGCCGGGAGGCCGAGGAGATCAACGCGCGGATCGAGCGGGAGCAGCGCGAGTTCGACGCCCGGCTGGAGACGGTGCAGAAGCACCTCGACCACATCAAGGCCACCCTGGCCTCGCTGACGGGCTCGGCGGTCGGGCAGATCGAGCCCGAGCTGCTCGCCGAGGTGCTGCCGGCCGCCGCTGCCGCCTCGGCCGCTGCCGCCTCCGCCGGTCCCGCATCCGTCGGTCCCGCCGACGCGGCGCCCGCGGACGCCGTGACGGTGGCTTCGGCGGTGGACTCGGAGGCGGACACCGGTGAGATCCCCCGGCCGAGCCTGCGCAAGGTGCCGGTGGGGGAGGCGACGGCGGTGCTCCGGGCGCCGGTGCTCGGCGGTGCGGCGGACAAGAAGCCGGCGGAGAAGAGGCCGGCGGAGAAGAGGCCGGAGGTCGGGAAGCCGGTCGCCGACAAGCCGGTCGCGGACGAGCCCGCCGACACGGCCCCGGCGGACCGGAAGCCCGCCGCCGAGGGCGAGCCCGCGGTGGTGACCGGCCCCGTCGCGCCGTCCGCGCTGCCGCCCAGGCCCGCGACGCCGCCCGCCGCTCCGCCTGCGCCGCCCGTCCCGTCGGCGGTGTCGGCCGAGGAGGACGAGACCAAGATCGTCCCGAAGATCATCATCGTCGACGACGGCAGCGGCTACGCGACCCCGAATACGGTCTCCTACCGCAAGCGTTAGCTCTTCCCCTCACCGGTGATCGGCTTGGTGAGTTTCTCGTCCTGGGCCCTGACCGCCTCTCACGGCGGTCAGGGCCTTCGGCGAGGAGAAACGCGGAGGGGACACGGAGAGATCGGGCGGCGCCTTTGCCGGTTCCCCGGAGCGACTCGCGGAGGGGGCGGCCGGAAACAACTGTCCGCCTACGGTGCGTCGTGCGAATCTAGGGAGTTTCGAAGGGTGGTCCCGATCCGCCGGGCCGGTGCGGCGGCCCCCGGAGTGAGGACCCCGTGAAAGCGAAGAGGCCGAGACCCGTGGCGCCCTCCAGGAAAGGGCGCCACGGTTCCCGGCGCTTGGGCGGGCGCCCCCACCCAGGGTCGCCCGGCCTCGCACCCCCGACCCCCATCGGTGGTGCGACAGGTGCCCTCCACAGCCATCCCCCACGGTTGGGTGCGGCGGGCACATTCACCATGGTGCAGGAACTCCATGGACAGGCAGTGACAGGAGTATGTCCAGTTCGTGGCACCTGGGGCCTGTCAACCTTTAGGTCGCCCCCGGGCTGGTTCGTCCACCGGCCGCTCGGTGTTCCGTCCAGTCGTTCGTCCCCGGTCGTGTCCCTGACAGCGGGGGTGTGTACGGGAGCGGAGCATCTCGCGGCGCGCTCGACCCCCGGCGCCGCCACGGCCGTACGCCGCGTGGGTGTCCGTGGCGCGGCGTAGGCTTGAACCCCCCGGCCGCTCGGCGTGCCGGGCCGTTCGCGTTGCCCCGGCGGGCCTTCGCCGCCCGGAGGCAGCACCAGCCACGGGACGAAGAAGAGACCCCAGATGAGTCTGACCGGACTGCTCGACGTCGTCGCCCGGGACGCGGCGCTCGCCGAGGCGATCGAAGCGGCCACCGCCACCGGGGCCGCGGGCGGCGGCCGCCGCCACCTGGACCTGGTCGGACCGCCCGCCGCCCGGCCCTTCGCCATCGCCGCGCTGGCCCGCGCCCTCGCCGGACAGGCCGCCGGCGAGCGCGGCCGGCCGGTGCTCGCCGTCACCGCCACCGGCCGGGAGGCCGAGGACCTCGCCGCCTCGCTGCGCTCGCTGCTGCCGCCGGACGCCGTGGCCGAGTTCCCCGCCTGGGAGACCCTGCCGCACGAGCGGCTCTCGCCCCGCTCCGACACCGTGGGCCGCCGCCTCGCCGTGCTGCGCCGGATCGCGCACCCGAGGGCCGACGACCCGGCGGCCGGGCCGGTGCAGGTGGTCGTGGCCCCCGTCCGCTCGGTGCTCCAGCCGCAGGTCAAGGGGCTGGCCGAGCTGGAGCCCGTGGCCGTCCGGCGGAGCGAGTCGCACGACCTGGAGGAGGTGGCCCGCAGGCTCGCGGCCGCCGCCTACGCCCGGGTCGAACTGGTCGAGAAGCGCGGTGAGTTCGCCGTGCGCGGCGGCATCCTGGACGTCTTCCCGCCGACCGAGGAGCACCCCCTGCGGGTGGAGTTCTGGGGCGACGAGGTCGAGGAGATCCGCTACTTCAAGGTCGCCGACCAGCGCTCGCTGGAGATCGCCGAGCACGGCCTGTGGGCCCCGCCCTGCCGCGAGCTGCTGCTGACCGACGAGGTACGCGCCCGCGCGGCCGAACTCGCCGCCGAGCACCCGGGGCTGGCCGAGATCCTGGACAAGATCGCCGAGGGCATCGCGGTCGAGGGCATGGAGTCGCTGGCGCCCGTCCTGGTCGACGACATGGAACTGCTGGTCGACGTGCTGCCGCTCGGCTCCGTCGCCGTGGTCTGCGACCCCGAGCGGGTCCGCACCCGGGCCGCCGACCTGGTGGCGACCAGCCAGGAGTTCCTGCACGCCTCCTGGGTCGCCGCCGCGGCCGGCGGGGACCGGCCGATCGACCTGGAGGCGATCGACGTCTCCGCCGCCTCGCTGCGCTCCATCGCCGACGTGCGCGAGCACGCCGCCGAGATCGGGCTGCCCTGGTGGTCCGTCAGCCCGTTCGCGACCAGCGAGTCCACGGTCGACGGGATCCTCGAGTTCGACGCCAACACGCTGACGCTGGGCATGCACGCCGTCGAGGCGTACCGCGGCGACACCGCCCGCGCCATCGCCGACGCCAAGGAGCGGCTGTCCGCCGACTGGCGGGTCGTCATGGTCACCGAGGGCCACGGCCCCGCCTCCCGCCTCGCCGAGGTGCTCGGCAACGAGGGCATCCCGGCCCGCCTGGTCGCCGACCTCGCCGAGGCCCCCACCCGGGACGTCGTGTACGTCTCCTGCGGCTCCATCGAGCACGGCTTCGTCGACGAGAACCTCAAGCTCACCGTCATCACCGAGACCGACCTGTCCGGCCAGAAGTCCTCCACCAAGGACATGCGGCGGATGCCCTCCCGGCGCCGCAACGCCATCGACCCGCTGGCGCTCGTCGCCGGGGACTACGTGGTGCACGAGGCCCACGGCGTCGGCCGGTACGTCGAGATGGTGCAGCGCACCGTCCAGGGCGCCACCCGCGAGTACCTGGTGCTGGAGTACGCCCCCGCCAAGCGCGGCCACCCCGGCGACCGGCTCTTCGTGCCCACCGACCAGCTCGACCAGGTCACCAAGTACGTCGGCGGCGAGGCCCCCACCCTGCACCGCCTCGGCGGGGCGGATTGGGCGAAGACCAAGCAGCGCGCCAAGAAGGCCGTCAAGGAGATCGCCGCCGACCTGATCAAGCTCTACTCGGCCCGCATGGCCGCCCCCGGCCACACCTTCGGGCCGGACACCCCGTGGCAGCGCGAACTCGAGGACGCCTTCCCGTACGCGGAGACCCCGGACCAGCTGACCACCATCGCCGAGGTCAAGTCCGACATGGAGAAGTCCGTCCCGATGGACCGGCTGATCTGCGGCGACGTCGGCTACGGCAAGACCGAGATCGCCGTGCGCGCCGCCTTCAAGGCCGTGCAGGACGGCAAGCAGGTGGCGGTGCTGGTGCCCACCACGCTGCTGGTGCAGCAGCACTTCTCCACCTTCGCCGAGCGCTACGCCAACTTCCCGGTCACCGTGAAGGCGCTCTCCCGCTTCCAGAGCGACAGCGAGGCCAAGGCCGTCCTGGAGGGCCTGTTCGAGGGCTCGGTGGACGTCGTCATCGGCACGCACCGGCTGTTCTCCTCCGAGACCAGGTTCAAGGACCTCGGCCTGGTCATCGTCGACGAGGAGCAGCGCTTCGGCGTCGAGCACAAGGAGCAGCTGAAGAAGCTGCGTGCCAACGTGGACGTCCTCACCATGTCCGCGACGCCGATCCCGCGCACCCTGGAGATGGCCGTCACCGGCATCCGCGAGATGTCCACCATCACCACCCCGCCGGAGGAGCGGCACCCGGTGCTGACCTTCGTCGGGCCGTACGACGAGAAGCAGATCTCGGCCGCGATCCGGCGCGAACTCCTGCGCGAGGGCCAGGTGTTCTACATCCACAACCGGGTCGAGTCGATCGACAAGGCGGCCGCCCGGCTCAAGGACCTGGTGCCCGAGGCCCGGATCGCCACCGCGCACGGGCAGATGGGGGAGACCCAGCTGGAGAAGGTCGTCGTCGACTTCTGGGAGAAGGAGTTCGACGTCCTGGTGTCGACCACCATCGTCGAGTCCGGCATCGACATCTCCAACGCCAACACCCTCATCGTCGAGCGCGGCGACACCTTCGGCCTCTCCCAGCTCCACCAGCTGCGCGGCCGCGTCGGCCGTGGCCGCGAGCGCGGCTACGCCTACATGCTCTACCCGCCGGAGAAGCCCCTCACCGAGACCGCCCACGAGCGGCTGGCCACCATCGCCCAGCACACCGAGATGGGCGCCGGCATGTACGTCGCCATGAAGGACCTGGAGATCCGCGGCGCCGGCAACCTCCTCGGCGGCGAGCAGTCCGGGCACATCGCGGGCGTCGGCTTCGACCTCTACATGCGGATGGTCGGCGAGGCCGTCGCCGAGTTCCGCGAGTCGCTGGCCGGCGGCGGCGAGCCGGAGGAGGAGCCGCTGGAGGTGAAGATCGAGCTGCCCGTGGACGCCCACGTGCCGCACGACTACGCCCCCGGCGAGCGGCTGCGCCTCCAGGCGTACCGCTCGATCGCGGCCGTCAACTCCGAGGAGGACATCCAGCAGGTCCGCGACGAGCTCGTCGACCGCTACGGCAAGCTGCCCGAGCCGGTCGAGAACCTCCTCCTGGTCGCCGCGCTGCGCCTGTACGCCCGCCGCTGCGGCATCGCGGACATCACCCTCCAGGGCAACTTCGTCCGCTTCGGCCCGGTGGACCTGCGCGAGTCCCAGGAACTCCGCCTCAACCGCCTCTACCCGCGCAGCCAGGTCAAGGCCGCCTCCCAGCAACTGCTGGTCCCCCGCCCCAGCACCGGCCGCATCGGGGGCAAGCCCCTCGTCGGGCGCGAACTGCTGGGCTGGAGCAGCGAGTTCCTGTCGGCCATGTTCGACGACCTGGCGGGGTCGAAGAAGTAGCCTCCGCGCCGCTCGCCGGTGCTCACGGCGGTCCCGGGCTCTGCCCGGGGCCGCCGTTTCCGTGTGTACGGGCTCGGCGGCGAGGCCGGTGGCGGAGGGTGTCGGCGGGCGGCGGCTGTGAACAGGGCCGTCAGCCGATCTTCCACTGGCCGGTCTGCGGGGCGAAGCCGCTGTCGAGGCCGAACTGGGCCTTGTCGAGCTTGGCGTCCTTGGGCACCTCGAAGGTGACGAAGCCGAGGGCGCTCTCGCCGGGGGCGATGTTGGCGGGGACCTGGAAGCTCGGGCCGGCCTTGGTGTCCGCGACCGTCGAGCCGTACGCCTGGCCCTGGGCGTCCAGCACCTTGGCGCCGTTGCCCGGGGCGTCGCTGTACGCCTTCTTGCCGGTCGCCTTGATCCGGAACTGGACCGCGACGAAGCGCTTTCCGTCCGCCGGGTGGATGAACTCGTTGTCGGGCTCGGCGCTGTCGACGACCTTCACCAGCGTCACGTCGGCGGTGTCGGCCGGGTCGTTGCCCTTGAGCGGGATGGTGTCGCCGAGCTTCGCCACCTTGGGGGCGTCGGTCGGCTTGCTCTCGGCCGGCTTGCCGCCGGCGGGCGCGCTCGCGGCGGCGCTCTGCTTGGGCTCGGTGGAGACGGAGGAGCCGCCGGTGGAGTTGCAGGCCGTCGCGGAGAGCGTGACCAGGGCGGCGCCCAGCAGCAGGGCGGCGGTGCGGCGGGTGGTCGCGGACATGAGGTTCTCCCGGTGATCGGTGAGGCGTGCCGGGTGGTCTCCGCCTTCCCGGCGCCGCCCCCGTTCGGTGGCGACGGAGAGATCACACCACTCGGCTGTGAACGATGTCAATGGCAATTCACAAAAGCTCTCTGTTTACAGCGTGAACAGGATCGAGAAGGTGCGTCGCTATGCTGTGTGGCCACACGCCCTAAGGAGCCCCCGTGCCGGACCGCCCCGAAGTGACCGCCACCGAGATCGCCCGGCTGGCCGGGGTCGGCCGGGCCGCGGTCAGCAACTGGCGCCGCCGCCACCCCGACTTCCCGCCCCCCGCGGGCGGCACCGACACCAGTCCGACCTTCGCCCTCGACGAGGTCGAGACCTGGCTGCGCGCCCAGGGCAAGATCGCCGAACTCCCCCTGCTGGAACGGGTCTGGCAACTGGTCGACACCCTCCGCGACCCGGCCGGCCACCCCGCCGCCCCCCTGGTCGAGGCCGGCGCCCTGCTGCTCCTGCTGCACCGCACCCCCGCGCGCTGGGCCGAGCTCGCCGACCAGCCCGACACCCGGCTCGCCACCGCGCTGCCCCGAGCCGTCGCCGACACCGCTGTTCACGCCCTCGGCCCGGACGCTCCCCGCACCCTCCAGTTGTCCCACCTGCTCGGCAGCACCCAGCTCGACCTCGCCCGCGGGCTCGCCGCCCTCGCCGCCCGGTCCGGCGGCCCCGCGGACGCGTACGAGCAGCTGCTCACCCGCCACGCCGAGGCCAACACCCGCCAGCTCAGCCCCACCCCGCCGGAAGCGGCCCGGCTGCTCGCGGCCGTCGCCGGCGTCCCCGCCACGGTGCTCGACCCGGCGGCCGGACTCGGCGCCGTCCTGCTCGCCCACCCCCCGACCACCGGCCGCTACGGCCAGGACGCCGACCCGGTCGCCGCGGCCCTCACCCGGCTGCGGCTCGCCCTGCACACCCCCGCCGACGAACCCGGCCCGCTCCCGCTCGACCTGCGCACCGGCGACGCCCTGCGCGCGGACGCCTACCCCGGCGACACCTTCGAGGCGGTGCTCTGCCAGCCCCCGTACAACGAACGGGACTGGGGGCACGACGAGTTGCAGTTCGACGCCCGCTGGCCCGGCGGGCTCGTCCCGCCGCGCGGCGAGTCCGAACTCGCCTGGGTCCTGCACTGCCTCGCCCACACCCGCCCCGGCGGCCTCGCCGCCCTCCTCCTCCCGCCGACCGTCGCCACCCGCCGGGCCGGCCGCCGCATCCGCGCCGAACTGCTCCGCTCCGGCGCCCTGCGGGCCGTCGTCGCCCTGCCCGCCGGCGCCGCCCCGCCGTACGGCGTCCCGCTGCACCTGTGGGTGCTCCGCGCGCCCCGGCCGGGCGACGACTTCCGCCAGGTCCTGCTGGTCGACGCGGCGGCGGGTGCGGCCGGCTCCCCGAGCGCCCCCTCGACGGCCGCGGAGGGCGGCCGGGACAAGGTCGACTGGCCCGGGCTGCACCGCACCGTCCTGGACGCCTGGAGCGCCTTCGACCTCGCCGCCCGCGAGGGCCTGCCCGTCCCGGCCGACCGGCCCGGCGTCCACCGCGCCATGGCCGCCATCGACCTGCTGGACGACGAGACCGACCTCTCCCCGGCGCGGCACGTCCCGTCCGCCGCCCCGATCGGCGGCGCGGCCGAACTCTCGCACCTCGGCGGCCGGTTGGCCGAACTGCTGGCCGGGCTGGCCGACCCCGCCACGCTGCTCCCGCAGGACGGCCCCGGACTCGCGGCCGCGGGCGTGGTGACGGTGGGCGAACTGGTCCGCAGCGGTGCGCTGGAGGTGTACTCCTCCGGTACCGGCGCCGCCGTCCGCCCGGCCGGCACCGGCGGCGCCGCCCTCGGCGGCACCCTCGTGATCACCGACCAGGACCTCGCCGCCGACACCCCGCCCAGTGCCTTCCTGGCCGAAGCCCCCGAGGGCACCGAAAGCACCGGCGCCACCGGCCCCGCCGGCCCCGCCGGTGACGTCCGCACCCGCCCCGGCGACGTCCTCGTCCCCGCCCTCGGGAGCGGCCCCGCGCGCGTCGTCCCCGCCGAAGGCCCGCTGGTCGGCGCCGCCCTGGGCCGCCAGCTCCACCTGCTGCGGCCCGACCCGGCCGTCCTCGACCCGGAGTTCCTGGCCGGCCAGTTCCGCTCCACCGCCGGCACCCGGCGCGCCGCCAGCCACGCCACCACCACCGCCCGCCTGGACATCCGCCGGGTCGAACTGCCCCGCCTCCCCCTCCCCGCCCAGCAGCACCTCGGCACGGCCTTCGCCCGCCTGGCCGCCTTCGACTCCGCCCTCACCCGGGCCGCCGCCCTCGGCCGCGTCCTCACCCAGGCCGCGACGGACGCCCTGGCCACCGGTGCCCTCACACCGCCGGAGCGCTGAACCCGCATCGGCGTCCGTAACCGTCAGGCTGACGTCGGCTCAGCACGGGTGCGCCACCGGCGAGGTGCCGACCGGACGGAAGCCCTCCGTGGCGACCCGGCCGGACGGTACCGTGGGCCGGGCCGGGCCGTCCCCCGGTCGGCATCGGTTCCCATCAGCTCAGGAGCGCACATGTCAGGGCAGTACCCCGGGCCGTTCGGACCACCGCCCGGCGGCACGCCGTACGTTCCGGGACCGCCCCCGGCGCCGGCCGCGATACCGGGCCGCCTCGGCACGACCGCGCGGGTGCTGTTCGCCCTCGCCCCCGTCGTGACCTTCGGCCTGCTCGGCGCCGTCCCGTCGCTGGTCCTGGCGGTCCGGCGCCGACGGGCGTACGACATCGCCGGCGCCGTCGTGTTCTGCGGGCTGCTGCTGACGCTGATCGTCTCCGCCGGGATCGCGGGCCGCCTGAAGGACCCGACGGCCGACCTCACCGGCCAGATCACCCTGTTCGTGCTCTGGTTCGCGCCGACGCCCCACTTCCTGCTGATGGACCGCCGCGAGGTCTGGGAGGCGGGCCGCCCCGCACCGCAGCCGTCCCCGTCGTACGCGGCGCCGCAGGCCCAGCCCCACACCTCGCCGTACGCGCCGACCGCGCCCGGGTACGGCGCCCCGGCGGCCCCCTACGCCCCGCCCCCGCCGCAGGCAGCCGCAGCCCCCGCAGCCCTCGCAGCACCCGCCACCCCCGTCGCCCCGGTCACCGGGGCCGCCGACGACCTGAAGGAGCTCGGCGAACTGCTGCGCCGCCAGTCCCGCGAGGGCCGGCCGTGACGGCTCCCCGGCTGATCGCCTGCCGCTACCGCCTCACCGAGAAGATCGGCCACGGCGGGATGGGCCAGGTCTGGGCCGGCCGGGACGAACGCCTGCACCGCGCGGTCGCCGTCAAACTGCTGCGCCCCGAGCACCTGCTGCCCGGCACCGGCGCGGGCGCCGATCCCCGCAGCAGCGTCGGCGACAGCGGCATCGGCACCGGCACGTCCACCGAACGCCGCCGCCACGGCGACGAGTTGCGCCGCCGCTTCCTGCGCGAGTGCCGGGTCACGGCCGCGCTCGACCACCCGGGGCTGGTCACCGTCTTCGACGCCGGGGAGGACGGGAGCGAGCTGTACCTGGTCATGCAGCGCGTCCCCGGCGTCAGCCTCGCCGACCTCATCGCCGAGGACGCGCCGTTCCCGATCGAGCGGGCGGTGGCCGTCGCCGCCCAGCTGTGCGCGGCCCTGGCCGCCGTCCACGCCGTCCCGGTCGTCCACCGCGACCTCAAGCCCAGCAACGTGATGGTCCGGGAGGACGGCCGCACCGTCCTGCTCGATCTCGGCATCGCCACCGCCCTCGACACCGAGACCACCCGTCTGACCCTCACCGGGGTGCCGATCGGCAGTCCCGCGTACATGGCCCCCGAACAGGCCCTCGCCTCCACCACCGATCCGCGCAGCGACCTGTACGCGCTGGGCTGCATGCTGCACGAGATGCTCTCGGGCGAGGAGCCGTTCAGGGCGCCCACCGCCCTCGGCATCCTGCGCCGGCACGTCGACGAACCGCCCGTCCCGCTGCGCGACCTGCGCCCGGACGTGCCGCCGGCGCTCGAACGGCTCGTCCTCGACCTGCTCGCCAAGCAGCCCGCCGACCGCCCGGCCGACGCCCAGGCCGTGTACGGGCGGCTGCTCCCGCTGCTGCCCCCGGCCGCCGCCGCCCCGCAGCCCCGCTACACGCCGCTGCCCGACCCCGTACGGCCGTTCCGCTACCCGCACCAGCCGCGTCCCGCCGCCGTGGCGGGTGCGGCGGCGGCCCCGCCGGAACCGCGCCCGTTCCTGGTGCCGCCCGCCCCCGCCGTCCCGCCGGCGCCACCCGCCGCCCCGGTCGCACCCGCCGCCCCGGTCGTTCCAGCCGTTCCAGCCGTTCCGGCCGTCGGCTTCGACCTGGCGGCCGAGTGCGCGCGCCTCTCCGACCTGGTCGACGCCGGGCGCCACGAGGAGGTCCTCGACCTCGCGGCCCGCCTGCTGCCCCGCGCCGAGGCCGAGCAGGGCGGGCACGTGCCGCTCGTGCGCACCATCCGCACCATCTACGCCCGCACCCTCCTCCACCAGGGGCACCCCGGGCGGGCACTCCCCGAGTACCAGCGCCTCGCCGTCACCGCGGAGGGCGGACCCCACGGACCCCAGGGCCTCGACCACCGCTACCGCGCCGCCGTCTGCCTCGACCGCCTCGGCCGCGGCCCCGAAGCCCTCGCCGAGTACCGGGCCCTTCTCACCGCCCACGCGGAGGACCCCGATCCCGAGCGGGCCTTCGACCTCCGCGAGCGCATCGGCCTCCACCTCGCGGCCGCCGGCGATCCCCAGCAGGCGTGGCAGTGGCTGCTCCAGCTCCTGCTCGAACGCGAACGCCGCGACGGCCCCCACCACCCGGCCGTCCGTCGCCTGCGCCAGTCCCTCGACACCCTCCACCCCCAGCAGCCGACGCCCTGGCCCCCCGTCTCCCGCTGAACCCCCTGCCTCCCGCTGAACCCCCGTCTCCCGCTGAACGGCAGCACCGGGACCGGTAGGTTCGGAGGGTGACGACGAATGGTGCGGACGCCAAGCTGATCCTGCTCACGACGACCCACCGGGTGGCCCCCGGCCTGCTGTCCTGGCCCGCGTGGGAGGCGCTGCGTTCGGCGGGGAGGGTGCTGGCGGCCGATGCCGGGCATCCGCAGCTGCCCGCGCTGCGCGGGGCCGGGGTGGAGGCGGAGATCGTCGCGGAGCTGTCCGCGCCGGCGCTGGCGCGGCTGCTGACCGGGCAGCCGGCGGGCGAGGGCCCGGTGGTGTGGCTGGGGAGCCCGGACGGGGACCCGGGGCTGACCGACGCGCTCGCCCGCCTCGCCGTGGAGCACGCCGGGGAGGTGCCCGAGATCGAGGTGCTGCCCGGCTCGTACGACCTGCCGGGGGCCCGCCTGCTGGACCTGGTGTCGGTGATGGACCGGCTGCGCTCGCCCGGCGGCTGCCCCTGGGACGCCGAGCAGACGCACGAGAGCCTGGTGAAGTACCTGGTCGAGGAGGCGTACGAGCTGGTCGAGGCCATCGAGGAGGGGGACCGCGACACCCTGCGCGAGGAGTTGGGCGACGTCCTGCTCCAGGTGTTCTTCCACTCCCGCATCGCCGAGGAGGACGAGCGGGAGCCGTTCTCGATCGACGACGTGGCCGGGGACATCGTCGACAAGCTGATGTACCGGCACCCGCACGTGTTCGGGGACGCGGAGGCCGAGGGCGCCGCCGAGGTGGAGGCGAACTGGGAGCAGTTGAAGGCGGCCGAGAAGTCGGACCGCGAGTCCGTCCTGGACGGCGTCCCGGCCGGGCTGCCGGCGCTGGCGTACGCGGCGAAGCTGGTCTCCCGGGTGCGGCGGGCGGGCTTCGGCGGGGTGGCGGACGAGCCGTACGAGCTGCCGGCGGAGCTGACCGCCGAGTCGGCGGGCCGGCTGCTGCTGGCGGTGGCGCAGCGGGCGCACGACGCCGGGGTGGACGTGGACGCGGCGCTGCGCTCGGCCGCGCGGGGCTACCGGGACGCGGTGCGCGCGGCCGAGGGGCTGACGTCGTAGGAGGGGCTGAGGTCCTGAGCGGTCAGGCCGCGGCCTGACGGGGCAGCGGGAGGACGACCTCGGCGATGGCGTCGCCGACGAGGGCGACGAGTTCGGCCAGCCGCTCCAGGTCGAGATGGTCGGGCAGGTCGGCGAGGGAGACGATCCGCTCGCCGTCCGGCCCGGCGACGCAGAACAGGTCGATCGGGCCGAGGTGCTTCTCGGCGGTGTCGACGACGGCGGCCACGTCGCTGGGGCGGCGCACGTCCCCGTGGACGCCGACGACGGGGCAGCCCGGGCGGTCGAGTTCGGCGGCGAGGTCCTCCGCGACGCCGACGTGCTGGTCGGCGATCAGCATCCCGGCGGCGCCGGCGGCGGTGAACCGGCGGGCGAGGTCGGCCCCCGACCCGCCGTCCAGTACCGCGATGACGACGACTGCCCCGGCGACCCGCATGGCCTGCTCCTCCCTGTGGGCGACACCGCACCGGCGCCCACGCGTACTGCGGAGGATCGTAGGCTCGTCCTGACCCTCCGCAACAGGAATTACCCCGCAGGTGACCAGGCTCACGCCGGGTGCCTGGCCAAGAGCTGTCCAAGAACCGTCCACGTACCGGGCACGAAGCGTCGACACGCGGGAAACGAGTCGTTCGCGGACCGTTCGCACGCCGTTGACGGGCCGGGCGCGCCGCGTCCACCGGATACCGTCGACCCATGCCAGCTCAGCCCGACGCCACCGCCCCCCAGCTCTTCACCTGGGAGTTCGCCGCCGACCCGTACCCGGCCTACGCCTGGCTGCGCGAGCACTCCCCGGTGCACCGCACCACCCTGCCGAGCGGCGTCGAGGCGTGGCTGGTGACCCGGTACGCGGACGCCCGCCAGGCGCTCGCGGACGGACGGCTGTCGAAGAACCCGGCGCACCACAGCGAACAGGCGCACCGCACCGGCCGGGTGGGCATCCCGGGGGAGCGGCAGGCGGACCTGATGACCCACCTGCTGAACATCGACCCGCCGGACCACACCCGGCTTCGCCGCCTGGTGTCGAAGGCGTTCACCCCGCGCCGGGTGGCCGAGTTCGAGCCGCGCGTGCAGCAGCTCACCGACCGGCTGATCGACGGCTTCGCGCAGCGCGGATCGGCCGACCTCATCCACGAGTTCGCCTTCCCCCTCCCCATCTACGCGATCTGCGACCTGCTGGGCGTCCCGTCCGAGGACCAGGACGACTTCCGCGACTGGGCCGGGATGATGCTGCGACACACGAAGCCGGGCCACGGAAGCGGCCAACGCGGAGGTGTGGGGCGGGCGGTGAAGCAGATCCGCGCCTACCTGCTGGAGCTGATCCACCGCAAGCGCGCCGACCTCGGGGACGACCTCATCTCCGGCCTGATCCGGGCGAGCGACCACGGTGAGCACCTGACGGAGAACGAGGCTGCCGCGATGGCCTTCATCCTCCTGTTCGCCGGCTTCGAGACGACCGTCAACCTGATCGGCAACGGCACCTACGCGCTGCTGCGCAACCCGGACCAGCGCCGGCTGCTCCAGGAGTCGGTGGCCCGCGGCGAGAGCGGGCTCCTGGAGACGGGCATCGAGGAACTCCTGCGCTACGACGGGCCGGTGGAGCTGGCGACCTGGCGGTTCGCGACGAAGCCGCTGTCGATCGGCGGGGTGGACATCCCGGTGGGCGATCCGGTGCTGGTGGTGCTGGCGGCGGCGGACCGCGACCCGGCCCGGTTCTCGGACGAGAACACCCTCGACCTGGCCCGGACGGACAACCCGCACCTGGGTTTCGGGCACGGCATCCACTACTGCATCGGCGCCCCGCTGGCCCGGCTGGAGGGCCGCGCCGCGCTGGCCACGCTGCTCACGCGACTGCCCGATCTGAGGCTGGCGGAGGAGCCGGAGAACCTGCGCTGGCGAGGCGGTCTGATCATGCGTGGACTACGGGAGCTTCCGGTCGAATTCAGTCCGGAAATGCACTCTCCGCACGCACTTCCGGCCGACCGGTGAATCCACGTGACGCTCGGACACGCTGACGCGCCGTCGCCGGTAGCCTGCCGATCGGGGTGTGAACACGCATCAAACCGGACAAACCGGTGCCGTGCGTAGGCGAGCGACCACGCGCCGTAATTTCTGTGTGATGTCGGCGAGATGAGCTTGTGATCGAGCTGATGATCTGTCTAGTCTCCGTGGAGTTCGCAGCTGCGGACCCCGTGCGCGGAACGCCGAGTCCTGCCCGTCGCGCCACGGGAAACCGACCAGACCCTGGGCAGGGGCGGGGGACCCAGGTTTGTTGCCGTCCCCACGGCTTGGGGTGAAGCCGCCCGCGCGGAGCCGATTCCGCGTCACGGCGGCCGGGCCACCTCCCGGTCCGAACCCGACAGCTCACCTCGCAGGCGTGCGGAGAGGGACCTCTTCATGCTGCTCGTTGGATCTGGCCGTCACCGTCGTCGCACCCAGACCGAGAAGGTCATCGCCGTCGCCGGTGTGGCCGGCGTCGGACTCGCACTGCCGCTCCTCACCGCCACCGGCGCCTCCGCGGCCCCCGCCTCCACCTGGGACGCCGTCGCCCAGTGCGAGAGCGGCGGCGACTGGGGCATCAACACCGGCAACGGCTTCTACGGGGGCCTGCAGTTCACCCCCAGCACCTGGAAGGCGTACGGCGGCACCGCCTTCGCCGCTCAGGCCAACCAGGCCAGCAAGGGCCAGCAGATCGCCATCGCCGAGAAGGTGCTGGCCTCCCAGGGCCCGGGCGCCTGGCCCGTCTGCTCCCAGAAGGCCGGCCTGAGCAAGGGCGGCCCGGCGGCCTCCGTCGACACCTCCTCGGACACCAAGGCCCAGTCGGCGCCCGGGAAGCAGGCCCCGAAGGCCGAGAAGCCCGCGCAGAAGCCGGTGCAGCAGTACGCGCCCAAGCACGCCGCGCCCAAGGCCGAGAAGCCCGAGCAGCCGGCACAGCCGTACGCGCCGAAGCACGCGGCCCCGCAGAGTGCGGCCCCGCAGTCCGCCGCGCCGAAGGCCGGGGACTACACCGTGCGCTCCGGTGACACCCTGTCGACCATCGCCACGGTCCAGGGCGTCTCCGGCGGCTGGCAGTCGCTGTACGACCACAACCGCTCCACCGTCGGCGGCGACCCGGACCTCATCCTCCCGGGCCAGGTGCTGCACCTCGGCTGAGCCGTGCGGACCTGACGAGGGGGCCGGCCGCGGTGCCGGCCCCCTTCGTCCGCATTCGCCCCGTCCCGTGCGGACATTCCGGGGCGGGAAGGTGAACTACCGGTGGGTAGCCGGGCCACACGCTGAGACGGGACCGAGGCCGACGTGGCCCCGGAGGCCCGGGCGGTTAGGCTCTGGTCGTAACGACTCCGCAATCGCCCCGCCGCTGATCACCACCCCTGTCGGCGGGACCTGCTTCCGCAAGGAGATGCCTCGTGCCGTCCATCGATGTCGTCGTAGCCCGTGAGATCCTCGACAGCCGCGGCAACCCCACGGTCGAGGTCGAGGTCGGCCTCGACGACGGCAGCACCGGCCGTGCCGCCGTTCCGTCCGGTGCCTCCACCGGCGCCTTCGAGGCGCTGGAGCTGCGCGACGGTGACAAGAACCGCTACTTCGGCAAGGGCGTGGAGAAGGCCGTCCTGGCCGTCATCGAGCAGATCGGCCCGGAGCTGGTCGGCTACGACGCCACCGAGCAGCGCCTGATCGACCAGGCCATGCTCGACCTGGACGCCACCCCGGACAAGTCCTCGCTCGGCGCCAACGCCATCCTCGGCGTCTCCCTGGCCGTCGCCCACGCCGCCTCCGAGGCCAGCGACCTGCCGCTGTTCCGCTACCTGGGCGGCCCGAACGCGCACGTCCTGCCCGTCCCGATGATGAACATCCTCAACGGCGGCTCGCACGCGGACTCCAACGTCGACATCCAGGAGTTCATGATCGCCCCGATCGGCGCGGAGTCCTTCTCCGAGGCCGTCCGCTGGGGCGTCGAGGTCTACCACACCCTCAAGGGCGTGCTGAAGGAGCGCGGCCTGTCCACGGGCCTCGGCGACGAGGGCGGCTTCGCCCCCGACCTGGACAGCAACCGCGAGGCCCTGGACCTGATCGTCGAGGCCATCCAGAAGGCCGGCTACGAGCCCGGCCGCGACGTGGCCCTGGCCCTGGACGTCGCCGCCTCCGAGTTCTTCGAGGACGGCGCCTACCAGTTCGAGGGCAAGGCCCTCACCGCGGCCGAGCTCATCGAGTACTACGCCGAGCTGGTCGACGCCTACCCGCTGGTCTCCATCGAGGACCCGCTGGACGAGTCGGACTGGGACGGCTGGAAGGCCATGACCGTCAAGCTGGGTGACAAGGTCCAGCTGGTCGGCGACGACCTGTTCGTCACCAACCCGCAGCGCCTGGCCCGCGGCATCGAGACCGGCACCGCCAACGCCCTGCTGGTGAAGGTCAACCAGATCGGCTCGCTGACCGAGACCCTGGACGCCGTCGAGCTGGCCCAGCGCAACGGCTACCGCTGCATGATGTCGCACCGCTCCGGCGAGACCGAGGACGTCACCATCGCCGACCTGGCCGTCGCCACCAACTGCGGCCAGATCAAGACCGGTGCCCCGGCCCGCTCCGAGCGCGTCGCCAAGTACAACCAGCTGCTGCGCATCGAGGAGATCCTCGACGACGCCGCCGAGTACGCCGGCCGCGGCGCCTTCCCGCGCTTCCGCTCTGCGGAGTAGTCAGCACGGCCGAGCCGCACGCCTGACCGGTGCCCCGCCGTTCACCCCGTAGGGTGGTCGGCGGGGCACCGTCGCGACCAGGAGGGGATACCGCAGATGGCAGGCTGGAGGATCCCGGGCTTGGCGGCCCGTCCTCGGTTCACGAGCCGGGCGACCGTCCTCGTCCTGGTGCTCTGCTCACTGGTGGCGATCCTCGCGTACCCGACACGGCAGTTCATCTCCCAGCGGGCCGAGATCTCCGCCCAGCGGGCGAAGGCCGACCACGCCCGCCAGCAGGTGGAGCAGCTGCGCCGGGACAAGGCCCGCTGGCAGGATCCGGAGTACGTGAAGGCGCAGGCCCGCGCCCGGCTGCACTTCGCGGTGCCGGGGGAGACCCCGTACATCGCGGTGGATCCGGCCGGCCGTGACGGCGCCCAGCCCTCCGCGCCCGCCAGGCCCTCGGGGGGCACGGCGGCCGGCCCGGTGAAGGCGGCCAAACCCTGGTACGCCGGCATCTGGGACTCGGTGGACGCGGCCGACACCGCCGCGGCCGCCCCCGCCGCTCCTGCCGCCCCCCGTCCGACCCCATCGTCATCCGCTGGAGACACCTCCCCCCATGACCACTGAGAACCACCCCGCCGTCTCCGACGCCGACGTCGCGGCCATCGCCGCCCAGCTCGGCCGGGTGCCGCGCGGCCTGCGCGGCGTGGCGCACCGCTGCCCCTGCGGCAACCCGGACGTCGTCGAGACGGCCCCCCGCCTGCCGGACGGCACGCCGTTCCCCACGCTGTACTACCTGACCTGCCCCAAGGCCGCCTCGCTGATCGGCACCCTGGAGGCCGACGGCGTGATGAAGGACCAGACCGCGCGCCTGGCCGAGGATCCGGAGCTGGCCGCCGCCTACCAGAAGGCGCACGAGGACTACATCGCCCGACGCGACGCGATCGAGGTGCTGGAGGGCTTCCCGAGCGCCGGCGGCATGCCGGACCGGGTGAAGTGCCTGCACGTGCTGGTCGGCCACTCGCTGGCGGCCGGCGAGGGCGTCAACCCGCTCGGCGACGAGGCGATCGGCATGCTGGAGGACTGGTGGGCCAAGGGCCCCTGCGTCTCCCCGGCCGAGGTCCAGGCCGCCGGCGAGCGCGTCCTGCGCAACCGCGCCAAGGAGCAGGACCACGAGGCCGTCATCGCGGCCAAGCAGCAGAAGACCGCCGAGCGGGCCGCGAAGAAGGCCGCCGAGGAAGCCTCGCAGGAGGAGTCCGAGTGAGCATGACCCGCGTGGCCGCGATCGACTGCGGCACCAACTCCATCCGCCTGCTGGTCGCCGACCTCGACGCGGAGACGGGCGAGATCACCGACCTGGACCGCCGGATGGTCATCAACCGGCTGGGCCAGGGCGTGGACCGCACCGGCCGGCTGCACCCGGACGCGCTGGAGCGCACCTTCGCGGCCTGCCGCGAGTACCTGGAGATCATCCGGGGCTTCGGCGTCGGCCCGGAGCGCACCCGTTTCGTCGCCACCAGCGCCTCGCGGGACGCCGAGAACAGCGACGAGTACGTCAAGGGCGTGCGGGAGATCCTGGGCGTCGAGCCCGAGGTGGTGAGCGGCGAGGAGGAGGCGCACCTGTCCTTCGTCGGCGCCACCAAGGAACTGACCGGTGGTCGGTTCCCGGCCCCCTACCTGGTCTTCGACCTCGGCGGCGGCTCCACCGAGTTCGTCCTCGGCGGTGCGGACGTGCAGGCGGCGCGCTCGGTGGACATCGGCTGCGTCCGGCTGACCGAGCGGCACTTCGAGGGCGCCGAGCTGCCCTCCGAGGAGCAGATCGCGGCCGCCAGGGCGCACGTGCGGGCCGAGCTGGACAAGGCCGAGGAGGTGGTCCCGCTGACCGGCGCGGCCACCCTGGTGGGCCTGGCCGGGACGGTCACCACGGTCTCCGCGATCGCCCAGGACCTGCCCGCCTACGACTCGGAGCGCATTCACCACTCCCGGATCGGCCGCGAGCGCGTCGCGGAGATCGCCCGCGAGCTGCTGGCCGCCACCCACGCCGAGCGCGCGGCCATCCCGTCGATGCACCCGGGCCGGGTGGACGTGATCGCCGCCGGGGCGCTGGAGCTGCTGGAGATCATGGAGCGGACGGGCGCCGCCGAGGTGGTCGTCAGCGAGCACGACATCCTGGACGGCATCGCCTGGAGCATGGCCGTCTGACTCCCCTGCGGAACGCCTGTGGACCGGCCCCGGTACCCCCTTGAGGGGGCCGGGGCCGGGGCGCGCCCCGGCCCGTGCGGGAAAGTTCGTGAATTTCTTCACATGGCGATCCAGTCATTCGTCGCACTCCGTCGCCCGAGACGTCCGAATTGTGGGACCGAAGGTCCGATGACCATGAAGCCCGCTGGTTCGCAGGCCAGCGCTCGGTTGGGGTTTGAAAATCGAAATCGCGCGCGGGAACGCAGGCTCCGTGCGGATCGTTGCTGCTCAACGGGGTAGTGCTCCGGCGCGTGTTCCCACGCGCCCGCGCGGGGTGGTGAACCCTCGCGCCGGGCCCGGTTTTGCGGCCGCGCAGTGTATCACGGGGTGTCCAGCAACTTGTGACCGGGCTCACGAAGGCTGCTTCGGACGGTGCTGGATACTTTCGGATATGAGCACCACGGAGCGTCCTCGCATCCTCATTGTCGGCGGTGGTTACGTCGGCCTGTATGCCGCGATGCGCATCCTCAAGAAGATGCGCTACGGCGAAGCGACCGTCACGGTCGTGGACCCGCGGTCGTACATGACGTACCTGCCCTTCCTTCCCGAGGCGGCCGGCGGCAGCGTCGCGCCTCGCAACCTCGTCGCCCCGCTGCGCGGCGTCCTCAAGCAGGCGGAGGTGCTGACCGGGTCCGTCACCGGTATCGACCACGCCCGTAAGGTCGCCACCGTCCAGCCCGCGGCCGGCGACAGCTACGAGCTGCCGTTCGAGTACCTGGTCGTCGCGACCGGCTCGGTCTCCCGCACCTTCCCGATCCCGGGTCTGGCGGAGAACGGCATCGGCATGAAGACGGTCGAGGAGGCCATCGGCCTCCGCAACCACGTCATGGCGCAGCTGGACAAGGCCGAGTCCACCACGGACCCGGAGATCCGGCGCAAGGCCCTGACCTTCGTCTGCATCGGCGGCGGCTTCGCCGGCGTCGAGACGCTGGCCGAGATCGAAGACATGGCCCGCGACGCGGCCAAGCTGTACAAGACCTTCACCCGTGACGACATGCGCTTCGTCATGGTCGAGGCCGCCAACCGCATCCTCCCCGAGGTCGGCCCGGAGCTGGGCCTGTGGACCAAGGAGAAGCTCGAGGAGCGGAAGATCGAGGTCTACATCGAGACCTCGATGGACTCCTGCATCGACGGCCACGTCATGCTGAAGAACGGCATGGAGATGGACGCCGCCACCATCGTGTGGACGGCCGGCGTGAAGCCGAACCCGGTTCTCTCCAACTTCGGCCTGCCGCTGGGCCCGCGCGGCCACGTGGACACCGCCCCGACCCTCCAGGTCCAGGGCTTCAGCTACGTCTGGTCCGCCGGCGACAACGCCCAGGTGCCCGACCTCGCCGCCGGCGAGGGCGCCTGGTGCCCGCCGAACGCCCAGCACGCCTGCCGCCAGGCCGTCGTCCTCGGCGACAACGTGATCTCCGGCATGCGGGGCTTCCCGCAGAAGGAGTACAAGCACAAGAACCTCGGTGCCGTCGCGGGCCTCGGCCTGCACAAGGGCGTCGCGATCCTCTTCGGCAAGGTCAAGCTCAAGGGCCGCCCGGCCTGGTGGTTCCACCGCCTGTACCACGGTGCGATGGTCCCGACCTTCAACCGCAAGGTCCGCGTCTTCATGGACTGGACGCTCGCGATGTTCTTCAAGCGCGAGATGGTCGGCCTCTCCCAGATGGAGCAGCCGCAGCTGCCCATCCAGGAGGTCACGCCGCCCACCAAGCCGGTCGAGGCCGCCAAGCCCGCCGCCGAGAAGGAACTCGCCGCGAAGTAAGCGACTGAGACCCCGGTGTGGGAGCGCCGGGGTATGAGTCGGAGGCCCTCCGCCCGGCAGTGTCGCCGGACCACGACCTCCGTGGTGCTCAGCCGGCCGTACGACCGGGCGGAGTACAGCAGTAGAGAGCCCCTGCCGAAACCCTCCGGCAGGGGCTCTTCTGTGTCGGTCCGCGCCCGCACCCCCCGGTGCGGGCGGGCCGTCAGTCCGTCTTGATGCTCTCCAGGATGTCCAGCCTGGACGCCCGGCGCGCGGGCCAGAGGGCGGCCACCAGGCCGACCAGACCGGCCAGGCCCAGGAAGAGCGCCAGCTGGCCGTACGGCAGGACGGTGGTCAGCCCGGACAGGCTGTTCCTGAGGGTGCCGTTGATCGCCCAGGCGATGAAGCAGCCGAGCGCCAGGCCGATGCCCGCGCCGAACACCGAGATCACCACGGACTCCAGACGGACCATCCGCTTGATGCCCCGGCGGTCCAGGCCGATCGCGCGCAGCATCCCGATCTCGCGCTTGCGCTCGAAGACCGACATCGCCAGCGTGTTGATCACGCCCAGGATCGCGACCAGCACGGACATCGCCAGCAGGCCGTACATCATGTTCAGCGCGAAGGTGATCGCCTGGCTGAAGCCCTTGCGCACGTCCTGCATGGACTTGACCTCGATCACCGGGTTGGCGCCGGTCGCGTCCGTCAGGGACTGCTTGAGCGCCTCGGTGGCCCCGTCCTGGCCCTTCACCAGGACGGCGGAGGTGTGCGCCTTGGGTTCGTGCTTGACGAGCTCGGCGTTGGCCATGACGGCCGAGCCGAGCACGCCGCCCTTCTCGTACACGCCGCCGACGGTGACCGGGCCGGAGGTGCGGTCGGGGAAGGAGGTCGTCACGGTGGAGCCGGCGGTGACGTTCAGCTTCTTCGCGAGGTCCGAGTCGACGAGGAGCTGGCCCTTGCCGAGGGCGTCCGCCGCGCCGCTGGTCAGCTTCATCCGGACGAGCTGCTCGTAGGACTTCGGGTCCAGGCCCGTGACCTTCACGGAGGTGTCGGCCACCGACCAGTGGGACTCGACCAGCGGCGAGGAGGCGGCGACCCCGGGGGCCTTGGCGATCTGCTCGGCCAGCGAACCGGTCAGCGGCATCCCGTTGGCGGCGTCGACCAGGTAGTCGGCCTTCACCGAGCTGGTCAGCGTGCGGTCCAGGGCGTCGGTGACCGAGGAGCCGATCACGGTGAGGCCGCTGACCAGGGTCAGGCCGATGGTGAGCGCGGCGGCCGTGGCGGCGGTGCGGCGCGGGTTGCGCACCGCGTTCTGCTGGGCGAGCTTGCCGGGGGTGCCGCCCAGGCCGCGCAGCAGCGGGCCGACCAGCGCGACCACCGGGCGGGAGAGCAGCGGCAGCAGGACGAACACGCCGATCAGCGAGAGGAAGGCACCGATGCCGACCGGCATCCGGCCGGAGTCGTCGCCGGTGGAGGCGCCGTAGGCGATCAGGGACAGGCCCGCGGCGGTCAGCAGCGCGCCGATGGTGTTGCGGATGAGCAGGCTCTTTTGGGTGGCGGGCTGGTCCCCGCTGCTCATCGCGGCCACGGGGGCGATCCGGGCGGCGCGGCGGGCGGGCAGCAGGGCCGACAGGACGGTGACCAGGACGCCGACCACGATGGTCACCAGGATCGTCACCGGCTTGATGACCAGCGAGCCGCTCGGCATGTTCTCGTCCAGGCTGCCCATCAGCGACTGCAGCCCGGCGCCGATCCCGACGCCGGCGGCCAGACCGGCCACGGCCGAGATCGTGCCGATCAGGAGCGCCTCGACGAGCACCGAGCGGGTCACCTGCTTGCGGCTGGCGCCGATGGCGCGCAGCAGGGCCAGCTCCTTGGTGCGCTGGGCGACGAGCATGGTGAAGGTGTTGGCGATGATGAAGATGCCGACGAACAGCGAGATGCCGGCGAAGACCAGCAGCATGGTGCGCAGGCTGTCGGTGCCCCGGGTGATCATGGCCTCGTCGTCGGCCTTGAGCTGGGCGCCGGTCTGGATGTCGAACTGCCTGTCGGTGCCGATCTTGGCCTGTACGTCGTTGAGCAGCGCGTCCTGGCTGGTGCCGGGCTTGGCGGTCAGCACGATGCTGCTGTAGCGGCCGGGCTCCAGGAGCACCTGCTGGGCGGTGGCGCGGTCGAACAGGGTGAGGGTGCCGCCGGTGTTGACCACCGGGTCGTCGGTGGTGAAGACGCCGGTGAGCTTGGCCGAGACCACCGGGCCGGTGGAGGCGACGCGGACGGTGTCGCCGACCTTGTAGCCCGCCTTGTCGGCGGTCCTGCGGTCGAGGGCGACCTCGCCGGCGTCCTTCGGGCCGCGGCCCTCGGCCATCGGGTAGCGCGGGTCGGCGCCGTCCGGGCCGGGGGCGAAGTTGGCGCCCTTGGCGGCCCAGGTCTGGCCGATCAGGCTGCCCTTCTTGTCGGCGACCCCGGTGAAGCCGCTGACCACGCCCCGGGCGTTGGCGGTGCCCGGGAGGGCGGCCAGTGCCTTCACGGAGGAGTCGTCGAGCGTGCCGGTGCCGCTCTCGCTCCTGTGCCGGCCGGAGGACCCGGAGTCGGCCGCGCGGTCCACGACCTGGACGGAGACGTCCGAGTAGCTCTTGGAGTTGCTGTCCCGCATGGCCTTGCCGAAGGTGTCGGAGAAGACCATGGTGCCCGCGACGAAGGCGGTGCCGAGCATGACGGCGAGCGCCGTCATCAGCAGCCGGCCCTTGTGGGCCAGCACGTTGCGCAAAGCGGTGCGATACATGAGGTGTCCTGGAGGTCGGTGAAGCGGTCGGCAGGGCTGCCGGGCTGTCAGCTGGTGCGGCCCTTGGCGTCGAAGCGCCGCATGCGGTCCAGGACGGTGTCGGCGGTGGGCCGGTGGAGTTCGTCGACGATGCGGCCGTCGGCGAGGAAGACGACGCGGTCGGCGTAGGAGGCGGCG
>NZ_JOCF01000060.1 GCF_000720635.1 Streptomyces sp. NRRL WC-3742
TTCCACCCCACCGCCCACCACCGCGTCCTCCTCCACTCCCCCACCGCCTTCGACGCCTCCACCTACGAAATCTGGGTCCCCCTCCTCAACGGCAACACCATCGTCCTCGCCCCCGCCGGCGACCTCGACGTCCACACCTACCACCGCGTCATCACCGACCAGCAGATCACGGCCCTCTGGCTCACCAGCTCCCTCTTCAACCTGCTCACCGAGCAGAGCCCGGAGACCTTCACCCGGGTCCGGCAGATCTGGACCGGTGGCGAGGCCGTCTCCGGCGCCACCGTCACCCGGCTGCAACAGACCTGCCCCGACACCACCGTGGTCGACGGCTACGGCCCGACCGAGACCACCACCTTCGCCACCCACCACCCCGTCCCCACGCCGTACACCGGCTCCGCCGTCGTCCCCATCGGCCGCCCCATGGCCACCATGCACGCCTACGTCCTCGACGACGCCCTCCGACCGGTCGCCCCCGGCGTCACCGGCGAGCTCTACCTCGCCGGCGCCGGCCTGGCACGCGGCTACCTCGACCGCCCCGCCCTCACCGCCGAACGCTTCGTCGCCAACCCGTACGCCGCACCGGGCGAACGCATGTACCGCACCGGCGACCTGGCGCGCTGGAACCCCGACGGCCACCTCGAGTACGCCGGCCGCGCCGACCAGCAGGTCAAGGTCCGCGGCTTCCGCATCGAACCCGGCGAGATCGAGAACGTCCTCACCGACCACCCCGCCGTCGCCCAGGCCGCCGTCCACCTCAACCGGGACCAGCCCGGCAACCCCCGCCTCGTCGCCTACGTCGTCGCGGACACCTCGGCGCCGAGCAGCGCCGTGGACCAGCAGGACCAGATCGGCGAGTGGCAGGACCTCTACGACTCCCTCTACGCGGCCCCCACGGCCGAGTTCGGCGAGGACTTCTCCGGCTGGAACAGCAGTTACGACGGCCTGCCGATCCCGCTCGACCAGATGCGGGAGTGGCGCGACGCCACCGTGGAACGCATCCGCGACCTCAACCCCCGCCGGGTGCTGGAGATCGGCGTCGGCACGGGCCTGCTGCTCGCCGAGCTGGCCCCCGAGTGCGAGGAGTACTGGGGCACGGACCTGTCGCCCACCGTGGTCGAGGCGCTCGCCCGGCACGTCGACGCCGACCCGGAGCTGGCCCGGAAGGTCACCCTGCGGGCCGGTGCCGCGCACGAGCACGAGGGGCTGCCCGTCGGCCACTTCGACACCGTCGTGCTCAACTCCGTGGTCCAGTACTTCCCGAACGCCGAGTACCTCGCCCAGGTCGTCGAGCAGGCGCTGCGGCTGCTGGCGCCCGGCGGCGCCGTGTTCATCGGCGACATCCGCAACCCCCGGCTGCTGCGCACATTCACCACCGCCGTCCAGACCGCCCGGGCCGAGGACCCGGCCGACACGGCCGCGGTGCGGCGCGCCGTCGAGCAGAGCCTGGTGCTGGAGAAGGAACTCCTGGTCGACCCGGAGTACTTCACCGCCCTCACCCACCGCCTCCCGGACCTCGCCGGCGTCGACCTGCGCCTCAAGCGCGGCGCCGCCCACAACGAGCTGACCCGCTACCGCTACGACACCACGCTCCACAAGTCCGGCATCACCCCGCTCCCGCTGTCCGACGCCGCCGTCCTGGCCTGGCCGCAGGACACCGAGGCACTCGCCCGGCACCTGGTCGAGGCCCGGCCCGAGCGGCTGCGCGTCACCGGCGCGCCCAACTCCCGGATCGCCGCCGACCTCGCGGCCCAGCACGCCCTGGAGTCCGGCACCGCCCCGGCCGGGCCCCCGGCCGCGGAGCAGCCGGACCTCGAGGCCCTCCACCGCCTCGGCGAGGACCACGGGTACTGGACGGCCGTCACCTGGTCCGCCCATCGGCCCGAGACCCTCGACGTCGCCTTCGTCCGGCGCGGCCTGCTCGACGGCGCCGTCCCCGTCGGCACGTACACCCCGACGGCCGCCGGAGACCCGGCCACCCCGCTCACCGCCTTCACCACCAACCCCGCCGGCAGCCGGGGCACCGCCGCCCTGCTCACCGCGCTGCGCGAACACGCCGTCGCCCAGCTGCCCGACTACATGCGGCCCGCCGCGATCGTCCCGCTCGACCGACTGCCGCTCACCGCCAACGGCAAGCTCGACCGGGCCGCCCTGCCGGCCCTGGACCCGGAGCACGCGGACACCGGCCGCGCCCCCAGGACGCCGCAGGAACAGGTGGTCTGCGAGCTGTTCGCGGAGGTGCTCGGCCGGCCGCTGGTCGGCGTGGACCAGGACTTCTTCGACCTCGGCGGGCACTCGCTGCTCGCCACCCGGCTGATCGCCCGGCTGCGCGCCACCTTCGGCGTCGAACTGGGCCTGCGCAGCCTCTTCGAGGCGCCGACGCCGGGCGGGATCGCCGCCCGGCTGGACCTCGACGACCCGGACGGCTCCTACGAGGTGGTGCTGCCGCTGCGCGCCCAGGGGAGCAGGCCGCCGCTGTTCTGCATCCACCCCGGTGGCGGCATCAGCTGGTCGTACAGCGCGCTGATCAAGCACCTCGGCCCGGAGTACCCGCTGTACGGCATCCAGGCGCGCAGCCTGGCCCGCCCGGAGCCGCGACCGGAGAGCATCGAGGAGATGGCGGTGGACTACGCCGACCACATCCAGAGCGTGCAGCCGCACGGCCCGTACCACCTGGCCGGCTGGTCCTTCGGCGGGCTGTGCGCCCACGCCCTGGCCGCGGAGTTCCAGCGGCGCGGCGAGCCGGTGGCGCTGGTCGCGGTGCTCGACGTGATCCCGAACTGGCAGGGGCTCACCCACGACGACGTCCCGGCCCCCGACGACCGGGTGATGCTGCTGTACCACGTCGGCCTGGTCGACGACGGCAGCCACCGGCACGACCGCGAGGAGCTGACCTTCGCCAGGGCCCGCGAGATCCTGCGCCGCCAGGGCAGCGTGCTCGCCAACCTGGAGGAGGACCGGCTCACCACGATCACCGAGATCTCGGCCAACAACACCCATCTGACCGTCGACTACCAGCCCGGCCCGATCGACGGCGACCTGCTGCTGATCGCCGCCTCGGAGCAGCAGGACCCACCGGTCAGCGCCGATGCCTGGCGGCCGTACGTCCGCGGCACGGTCGAGGCCCATGTGGTGCCCGGCGAGCACGGCTCCATGCTGACCCGGCCCGGCACCCTGGCCGAGATCGGCCGGATCCTGTCGGCCAAGCTCCGCGAACTCGGTGACGGCGCGTGACCCCGCCGGCCGGCAGCGCGAGGCACCTCTCATCCGCGTCCCACCAGGACTGACCAGCGAGGACTGACAACGATGCTGACCGATGTGCTCTCCGCCGACCTGGAGAAGGCTTTGGAGGCTGTCGACGGTTGGTTGAGCGACTACATCTGCCGACCCCACGAGGAGCTCGGACGCCCCGGGCCGGTGTGCCCGTTCGTCGAGCCGGCCCAGCGCGCCGGCGCGCTGGAGGTCCGGGTCCGGCTGGTCGGGCCGACCCCGAGCCAGACGCTGCTCAACGAGATCGTCCGCTGCGGCCTGGACGAGTTCAGCGAGGTGGACTGGAAGTCCGGCAACCCGAACCTGCGCTCGCTGCTGCTGGTGCTGCCCGACCTGCCGCCCGAGCACCTGCACCTGTTGGACGAGGCGCACGCGGCGCTGAAGCACGAGAGCGTCCGACGCGGGCTGATGATCGGACAGTTCCATGAGCGCTGCACCGAAAAGGCCGCCCGCAACCCGCTCTTCGAGGTCAGCTGGGCCCCGGTGCCGACGGTCGCGGTGCGCTCCATGGCCATCCACGACGTGCTGTTCCTGTCGAACCGGCGGGACTGGTTCGAGGAGTACGCCCGCCGCTTCGGGCCCCGCTACCGCACCTCCGCCAACGGCGTCGACCCGCTGCTGGCCGAGATGTACGAGCGGGCCTGCGCCCGCCACGGCGTGAGGGGCTGACGGGATGCGCCAGAAACCGCGCGGGGGTGCCCGATGACCGGCGCCGCCGTGTACCGCGGAATGGACCGGGCCGCCCTGGACCGGCAGTACTCGCCGAGCACCACGGTGACCAGCCTCCGGGCGTACCTGGACGCCTACGTGCGGATGAGCGCCGCCGCCCGCCGCCGCCACCCGGTACGGACCGGGCTGGCCTACGGCCCGCACCCGGCGGAACTGCTCGACTACTTCCCCGCGACGGGCCGGGCGGAGGCGCCACTGCTGGTCTTCGTCCACGGCGGCAACTGGCAGGCGCTGGGCCGGGCCGAGTCCGCCTTCGCGGTGCCGGCCCTGCTCGCCGCCGGCGCGGCCGTCGCCGTGGTCGAGTACGGGCTGGCGCCGGACACCCCGCTGGAGGCGATGGCCGGCATGGTGCGGCGCAGCGTCGACTGGCTGCTGCGGCACGCGGGCGCGCTGGGCTTCGCCCCGGACCGGCTGCACCTGTGCGGCACCTCGGCCGGCGCCCACCTGGCCGCGATGGCGCTGCTGCCCCACCCGGACGAGGGCCCGGACACGTCCGGCCGGATCGCCGGAGCCGTCCTGCTGAGCGGGGTGTACGACCTGGAGCCGGTCCGGCTGTCGTACGTCAACGACGCGCTGCGGCTGGACGGGACCCGGGCCCGGCGCAACAGCCCGCTGCTGCGGCTGCCGCCCCGGCTGCCCCCGCTGGTGGTGGCCCGTGGCGACAACGAGACCGAGGAGTACGTCCGCCAGCACCGGCGGATGGTGGCGGCTGTCGGTCCGCGGGCGGCGGTGACGGAGGTCGTGGCCGAGCGGCGCGACCACTTCGACCTCCCGTACGACCTGGGCGTCCCGGGGACGGGGCTCGGCGACGCCGTGCTCGCGCAGCTGGGCCTGGCAGAACGGCCGGGAACGGAAGAGCAGTTGGAACCGGAGGAGGCGACCGCATGACCGTCGAACAGGGGACCACCGGATGTCCGTTCTCCGGCGCCGAACCGGACGACGCCTTCGCGCCGTACGTCCAGTACGCGCGGATGAACTCCCTGCTGTCCCTCCAGCACCCGCTCAGCACGGCGGACACCGAACCCGGCTTCATCATCATGAGCCAGGTGAAGGAGCTGCTGTTCAAACTGCTGCACACCGAACTCACCACCGCCCGCGACCGGTTGCGCAAGGACGGACTGGACGACGCACTGTGGACGCTGCGCCGGGCCGGCCGGGTGCAGCAGGTGCTGCTGGTGAGCTGGGAGACCTTCGCCGTGCTGTCGCCGGTGGAGTTCGCCGAGTTCCGGGACGTCCTCGGGACGGCCTCCGGCTTCCAGTCGGTGGGCTACCGGCGGCTGGAGTTCCTGCTCGGCAACAAGAACCCGGCGATGGTGGAGCCGCACCGCGGCTCCCCCGCGTACCAGGAGGTGCTGGCCCAGCTCCACGAGCCGAGCCTGTACGACGAGGCGCTCGCCCTGCTGACCCGCCGCGGCCTGCTGGCGGCGGGGGCGGACGGCGATCCGGCCGAGCCGTACCGCTCCGGCGCCGAGGTCGAGGCGGCCTGGCTGGCGGTCTACCGGGATCCGACCGGTCACCGCGACCTCCACCTCCTCGCCGAGGCGCTGATGGACCTCGCGGACCAGTTCGCCCGCTGGCGCTACACCCATCTGGTCACCGTCCAGCGGATGCTGGGCGCCAAACCGGGCACCGGCGGCACCTCCGGGGTGTCCTGGCTGTCCGGGATCAGCGAGCACCGGTTCTTCCCGGAGCTGTGGTCGGTGCGCTCGGAGATCTGATCCCCCCACGACCCGAGAATCCGATCACAGCACAGCACGAGAGAGACGAGGAGACCGATGAAGGGCGGGACAACGCGCGAGGCGGCCGAACGGCTGGACGCGGACGATCCGCTGGCCGCGTTCCGGGACCGGTTCGTGGCCACCGATCCCGAGCTGATCTACCTGGACGGCAACTCGCTGGGCCGACTGCCCACGGCCACCCCGGAGCTGCTCCGCGGCGTGGTCGAACAGGGCTGGGGCGAGGGCCTGGTGAGGTCCTGGCAGAGCTGGATCGACTGGGGCTCGCGGCTGGGCGACCGGCTCGCCGAGCACGTGCTCGGCGCGCGCCCCGGCGAGGTGGTGATCTCCGATTCCACCTCGGTCAACCTGTACAAGCTGGCCGCCGCCGCCCTGGACGCCGCCCCCGGCCGGGGCACCGTCCTGATGGACGCCGAGGACTTCCCCACCAACCGCTACGTCCTGCAGGGCCTGGCCGAGCAGCGCGGGCTGCGGCTGCGCCGGCTGCGCTCCGACCTCGACGGCGGCCTGTCCCCGGACCGGTTGCGCTCGGCCCTCGACGACGGGGACGTCGCCCTGGTGGTGCTGTCGCTGGTGTCCTACCGCAGCGGCGCCCTGCTGGACATGGCGGCGGTGAACGAACTGGCCCGCGCGGCCGGTGCGCGGGTGCTGTGGGACCTCTCCCACGCGGCCGGCGCCGTCCCCGTCGAGCTGGCCGCGACCGGCGCGGACCTCGCGGTCGGCTGCACCTACAAGTACCTCAACGGCGGCCCGGGTTCGCCCGCCTTCCTGTACGTGCGCCGGGAC
Source organism: Streptomyces sp. NRRL WC-3742 (assembly GCF_000720635.1). GTDB lineage: Bacteria > Actinomycetota > Actinomycetes > Streptomycetales > Streptomycetaceae > Kitasatospora. The sequence goes on from NZ_JOCF01000060.1 coordinate 6,519, forward strand.
CTGCAGGCCGAACTGCGCCAGCCCATCTGGGGCTGGTACGGGCAGCGCGACATGTTCCGCATGGGCCCCGACTACGACCCGGTGCCCTCGATCGAGCGCTTCCTGGTGAGCACCCCGCCGCTGCTGTCGCTGGCGGCGATCGACCCGGCGCTGACGTTGGTCGAGGAGGCCGGGATCGAGCGGATCCGCGCCAAGGGGCTGCTCCTGGGCCGGTTGGCGACCGACCTCGCCGAGGAGTGGCTGTCGCCGCTCGGCTTCCGGCCGGCCTCGCCGGAGCGGCCCGAGCAGCGCGGCTCGCACGTGTCCCTGTACCACCGCGACGCCTGGCGGATCTGCCAGACGCTCGCCTCGGACGCCCGGGTGGTCTGCGACTACCGCGTCCCGGACCGGCTGCGGATCGGCCCGTCCCCGCTGTACACCGGCTTCGCCGAGGTCTGGGACGCCATGCACCGCCTGCGCGAGGTCGTGGCGCGCGGCGCCCACCTGTCCCGGCCGGCCGAACTGGCCCGCGTGACCTGACCCCCGGCCGCCGCCCGGCCCTCCCACCCGCCCCACCAGAGCGCCCCATGACAGCCCCACCACGGCCCCACCACTGACCCGATACGGAGTACCCATGGCAGACGTCCGCCCGTTCGGCACCGAGGACCTGGTCCGGATCCTCTTCGGATCCTCGGCCTTCCAGATGCTCAACGCCGGCTGCAACCTCGGCCTGTTCGCGCTGCTCGACGCCCGGCCCGACCTCGGCCCCGAGGAGATCGGACGGGAACTGGGCCTGGAGGCCCGCCCGGTGCAGATCCTCCTGCTCGGCACCACCGCCCTCGGCCTGACGGTGCGCCAGGACGGGCGCTACCGCAACGCGGCCCTGCTGGGCGGCATGATCGCCGACGGGACGTGGGAGATCATGGAGGACCTGGTCGCGTACGAGGAGCAGATCGTCCGACCGGCCGAGGTGGACTTCACCGAGTCGCTGCGCGCCAACACCAACGTCGGCCTGCGCCGGATCGAGGGCACCGGCACCGACCTGTACCACCGGCTGTGCGCCAACCCCGAGCTGGAGCAGCTCTTCTACCGCTGCATGCGCTCGTGGTCGCGGCTCTCGAACCCGATCCTGGTCGAGCAGGCCGACCTGACCGGTGTGCGCCGGGTGCTGGACGTCGGCGGCGGCGACGGCGTGAACGCGATCGCCCTCGCCCGGGCCAACCCCGGGGTCGAGTTCACCGTGCTCGACCTGCCCGGCACGGTGGGGATCGCCCGCAAGAAGATCGCCGAGCACGGCCTCACCGACCGGATCACCGTGCAGGCGGCCGACATCTTCACCGACACCTACCCGTCCGGGCACGACTGCGTGCTGTTCGCCAACCAGTTGGTGATCTGGTCGCCGGAGGAGAACCTGACGCTGCTCCGCAAGGCCCACCGGGCGCTGCCCGACGGCGGCCGGGTGCTGGTCTTCAACGCCATGTCCGACGACTCCGGCGACGGCCCGCTGTACGCGGCGCTGGACAACGTCTACTTCGCCACCCTGCCCGCCGCGAGCAGCACCATCTACCCCTGGGGCCAGTACGAGGAGTGGTTCACCGCGGCCGGGTTCACCGGCTTCCGGCGGCTGCCCGGTGGCCGGTGGACCCCGCACGGCGTGATCAGCGCGGTCAAGTGACGCCTCACCGGGGCCCGGACCCGCTACGGCCGTGAACGGCGGACGGGCTCCCCGGCAGTGCCGGGGAGCCCGTCCGGATCCGGATCCGCTCAGCCGCCCCTCGGGGTGACGGTGTGGCGCGGTCCATCGGCCGGCTCAGCCGAACTCGTGCGCGGCGGCGCGGTCGAGGGCGGCGAGGACCCAGTCCTCGAAGTCCAGGTCGACCCTGGACGCCGCATGGCGCCAGTGCTCCACCCGGTCGCGGTTCACACTGATCCGGGGCAGGCTGGCGGATCCCGGCCGGGGCTCCCGGGATCCCCGGCGGCTCTCCCGCAGTTGGAGCCTGAGCTGGTTGCGGGACCAGCCGTGCTGCTCGGCGCGGTCGAGCCAGGCGTCCGCCTCGGCGGGGGCCAGCGAGGCCACTTCGGCGTGGTGGCCGAAACTGAGCGCCTCGCGCCGGCGCCGGAGTTCGAAACGCCGGGCCACCCAGGCGTAGTTGCGCAGGGTCTGGTAGTCGAGCCCGGCGGCCTGGACGCCGGCCTGGTAGCGGTCGGTGTAGCGCTCCTGGCCGTACACCAGCCAGTCGCCGAGGCACCAGGCGGAGGAGTCGACGATCTGGAAGATCTGGGCGCCGGCCTTCTCCCACCGGTCGTACGTCAGGGTGCCGGGCATCCGCAGGCCGACACGGGTGGTGAGGATCCGTTCCTGACCGGTGGGGCGGCAGACCGCCGAACGGGCCACCAGGCGACGCATGAGGCGGTCGTGTTGGTCGTCTTCACGGGCTTGCTGCACTGATCATCTCCTCGTGCCGATGAGCCAATGTGTCAGACAGTTCTCATCCAGTCATTCGTTCGAATAGGCGCAAGACAAATCGCACATGGCACGAACAATAGGTCATTCGTTGCGAGCACGTCAACGAATGATTTCGTCGGACATCCGCCCCTCCGCGGCCCGCCGCACCGCTGTGTCGATTCCGTCGAGAATCAGCGAAAGTCCGACCGCGAAGGTCTCCCGCGCCTCGGTCGCCAGGTAGGGGGTCGCGGCCTCGGCTCCGCACGACTCCCGCGCCATCCCCGCCGCGCCCGCCACCCCCGCCGCACCCGCCTCCAGTGCCGCCAGCCCCGGGAAGCGCCGGGCGAAGTCCGGCGCCACCTCCGCCAGCAGCGCCGAGCGGTTGATCCACCACTCCTCGTCGGACACCCCGGTCACCGGCGCCGCCTCGCGGGCCTCCGCCGCGACCCCGGCGGTGCCGCGGACGAACTGGAACAGCGAGCCGATCACCCGGAGCAGCACGGACGGCTCCAGGCCGGTCGTGCCGAGGATCCGCACCACGGTCTCCAACTGCGCGTACTCGCCCGGCCCGAGGATCGGCCGGGCCTGGGAGACGCGCAGCACCCAGGGGTGGCGCAGGTAGAAGGCCCAGGTGTCGTCGGCCCAGGCAGTGATCGCCGGGCGCCAGCCGACGGTGACGGCGTACTCGGTGGGAAGCTCGGCCAGCACCCGGTCGTGCATCAGGTCGACCAGCTCGCTCTTGCCGGGCACGTACGTGTACAGCGCCATGGCCGTGCACCCGAGCCGGGAGCCGACCGCCCGCATGGAGAGCAGGGACATGCCCTCCGCGTCGGCGATCTCGACACCCGCGGCCACGATCGCGTCGACGCTCAGTCCGGGCTTCGGCCCGGGGACGGCGCGGGCGACCCCGGCGCCGACGGCGCGCCAGAGCAGAGCCATCGAGCGACGGCCGTCACCCTGTCCGGCAAAGACCACCACCTTGTAACTCCTTACCTCATAAAGTAACCTCTGCGAGTCAACTCTTTACACCGTAAGGATACCAGTCGGCGCCCAGCCGCACCGGATATCCGGAAGCGATCGGAAAGACACTCGATGGCAGACCTCCCCGTCTCCTTCATCCAGGTCACCGAGATCACCCGCCTCACGCCCCACATGGCCCGGGTGACCTTCGACGCCGACCACCTGGACGACACCGTCGGCACCACCCCCGACCAGCAGGTCAAGCTCTGCTTCCCCCGAGCCGGTCAGCGCACCCCCGTCCTGCCCGAGCAGGAGGACGACGCGACCAGCTGGTACCAGGCGTTCCTCGCCGTCCCCGAGGACGAGCGGCCCTGGATGCGCAGCTTCACCATCCGCGACCGCCGCCCGGGCAGCACCTCGCTGACGATCGACTTCGTCCTGCACGGCGACACCGGCCCCGCCACCAGCTGGGCCGGCACCGCCCGGCCCGGCGACCAGCTGGGCATGGTCGGCCCCTCCGCGATCTACGCCCGGCCGGTCTCGCTCGGCACCTCGGTCGAGACCTCCGACTGGTTCCTGGTCGCCGGCGACGAGACCGCACTGCCCGCCATCGGCACCCTGATCGAGGCCCTGCCCGCCGGGGCCCGGGCGATCGCCTACATCGAGGTCGCCGACGCCGCCGAGCGGCAGGACTTCGACACCCGCGGCGACGTCACCGTCAACTGGCTGTACCGCGACGGCGTCCCGGCCGGCCGCAGCGACATCCTGGTCGACACCGTCCGCAAGGCCGAGTTCCCGGCCGGCCGCCCCTTCGCCTGGCTGGCCGGCGAGTCGGGCGCCGTCCGGGCCCTGCGCCGTCACCTGGTCGACGACCGGGGGCTGGACAAGAAGTCCATCGACTTCAGCGGCTACTGGCGCTTCAAGCTCACCCAGGACGACGCCCCCACCACCGAGGACATGGCCGAGGCCCAGGAACGACTGGCCGAGGCCCAGGCCGACGGCGGCGGCGGCTGGGGCTGAGCGCCCGCCGACGGCGCCCGGCACCTACGCCGGTCGCCGTCGGCCCCGGGCGCGCGCGGCGCGCCCGGGGCCGAACAGGTACGCACGAGAGAAGGACCTCATGATCACAGTCCGGGGCCTGTCCCGGCAGTTCACCGTCCGGGGGCAGACCGTCGACGCGGTGAAGGGCATCGACTTCGACGTGGCGGCCGGGGAACTGGTCGGGTTCCTCGGCCCGAACGGAGCCGGCAAGACCACCACCCTGCGCATGCTCACCACCCTGCTGCGCCCCACCGGGGGCAGCGCCACCATCGCCGGCTGCGACCTGCTGACCGCCCCCGAGGGCGTCCGCCGCAGGATCGGCTACGTCGCCCAGGGCGGCTCCACCTGGCCGGAGTCCAGGGTCGGCGAGGAGATCGAACTCCAGGCCCGGCTCCACGGGTTGTCACAGGCCGAGGCCCGCCGGCGCGGCGCCCTGCTCGCCGACGAGCTCGACCTGGCGGGCCTGAGCCAGCGCCCCACCAAGACGCTCTCCGGCGGCCAGCGGCGCCGGCTCGACATCGCCCTCGGCCTGGTGCACGAACCCGCCCTGGTCTTCTTCGACGAGCCCACCACCGGGCTGGACCCGCAGAGCCGGGCCAACCTCTGGGACCACGTCCGCCGGCTGCGCGCCGAGCAGGGCGTGACGGTCTTCCTGACCACCCACTACCTCGACGAGGCGGACGCGCTCTGCGACCGGATCCTGGTCACCGACCACGGCACCATCGTGGCCTCCGGCACCCCCGACGAGCTCAAGGCCCGGATCGCCGGGGACACCGTCACCCTCGGGGTCGCCGAACGGCCGGACGAGGCCGCCGAGATCGCCCGACGGCTGCCCGGCGCCGAGGAGGTGACCGTCGTCGTCGACACCGTACGGTTCCGCATCCCGCGCGGCGACGCCGTCCTGCCGGAACTGCTGCGCGCCCTCGACCACCGGGGGATCGCCATGACCTCGGTGAAGGTCCACCGCCCCACCCTCGACGACGTGTTCCTCAGCCTCACCGGCCGCTCCCTGCGCGACGACGAGGCCCTCCCCCCGGCTGTGGAGGCCGTCCGTGCTGCGTGACACCTGGCTCATCTTCCACCGCGACATGACGCTGTCGCTGCGCAACCCCACCTGGCTGATCATCGGGATCATGCAGCCGCTGCTCTACCTCTTCCTCTTCGGGCCGCTGATGGTGACGACCGTCGAGCACACCCCCGGCTTCCCGCCCGGGGACGCCTGGGTGGTCCTCACCCCGGCGCTGATCGTGCAGACCGCGCTGTTCAGCGGGGCGTTCGCCGGGGTCGGGCTGCTCAGCGAGTACCGCACCGGTGTGGTCGACCGCTTCCGCGGCACCCCGGCCGGCCGGGCCTCCCTGCTCTTCGGCAAGGTCCTCGCCCAGGCCGTCCAGGCCGCGGCCCAGGCCGTGCTGATCGTGCTGGTGACCATGCTCGTCTTCGATCTGAACGCGCCCGCCGGCGGCGTCCTGCTGAGCCTGCTGCTCGCCGCCGTCCTGGCCGTCACGCTCTCCTCGGCCTCGTACGCGCTGGCCCTGCTGCTCAAGAGCGAGGCGGCCTTCCCGCCCCTGCTGAACGCCGTGCTGCTGCCGCTGCTACTGCTGTCCGGCGTCCTGCTGCCGGTCACCGAACAGCTCGCGCCCGGCTGGCTCTACAACCTGGCCCGGATCAACCCGCTGACCTACGTGGTCGACGGCGAACGCGCCGCCTTCCGCGGGGACCTGGGCTCCTCCGACCTGCTGGCCGGCTCGCTCGCCCTGCTCGCCATGGCCGCGCTGGCGCTGCTCTGGGGCACCCGGACGTTCCGGAAGGAGAACGCCTGAACCCCTCCCCGATCCCAGCGCCCGGATCCCAGCGACCCGATCCCGGCGACCCGCACCGACCGGACGACCGAACACCCAGCAAGGAGCACACGTGAGTACCGAGCACATCGAGGTGACCGGTGCGCGGGAGAACAACCTCAAGAACGTCTCGGTGCGCATCCCGAAGCGGTGCCTCACGGTCTTCACCGGTGTCTCCGGCTCCGGGAAGTCCTCCCTGGTGTTCGACACCGTCGCCGCCGAGGCGCAGCGCCAGCTGAACGAGACCTTCACCGCCTTCGTCCGCACCTTCCTCCCCGACCACGGCCGTCCGGAGATGGACTCGATCGAGAACATCTCCGCCGCCGTCGTCATCGACCAGAAGCGCCTGGGCGGCAACCCGCGGTCGACCGTCGGCACGGTGACCGACATCAACCCCCTGTTGCGGCTGCTGTTCTCCCGCGCGGGGGACCCGTCCGGCCTGCCGCCGGGCGCCTTCTCCTCCAACGACCCCCGGGGCATGTGCCCGACCTGCGAGGGCCTGGGCACCGTGGTCAGGCTCGACCTGGACGCCTTCCTCGACCGCTCCCGCTCGCTCCGTCAGGGTGCGCTGCTGCACCCCGACTTCTCCACCGACAGCTGGTACTGGCTGAGTTACGTCGAATCCGGACTCGTCGACCCGGACAAGCCGCTCGCCGAGTTCACCCCGGAGGAGTGGCAGCGGCTGCTGCACGGCGAACTGCCGCACAAGCTCCGGCTGGTGTGGCAGGGCAACACGCTGAACGTCACGTACGAGGGCCTGGCGGACAGGTTCACCCGGGTCTACATCAAGAAGGAGGACATGTCGGAGCGCAGCCGTCGGGTCTTCCTGCGGTACGTGCGCTCCGAGCCCTGCCGGGACTGCGAGGGCACCCGTCTCGCGCCCGCCGCCCGGGCCTGCCGCATCGCCGGGCACCACATCGCCGACCTGTCCGCGATGGAGGCCGACCGGCTGGCGGCCGTCCTGGCGGGCCTGGACGTGCCGCAGGTCAAACCCGTCCTGGACGACCTGCTGGCCCGGCTCGGGCACCTGGTCGACATCGGCCTCGGCTACCTGAGCCTGGACCGGGAGACCCGCACCCTCTCCGGCGGGGAGTCCCAGCGGATCAAGATGGTCCGTCACCTCTCCAGCAGCCTCACCGAGATGATGTACGTCTTCGACGAGCCCAGCGTCGGCCTCCACCCGCGGGACGTCCACCGGCTCAAGGACCTGCTGGTCGCCCTGCGGGACAAGGGCAACACCGTGCTGGTGGTCGAGCACGACCCGGACGTGATGGCCGTCGCCGACCACGTGGTGGACATGGGCCCCAAGGCCGGTGCCCTCGGCGGCGAGATCGTCTTCGAGGGCTCCTTCGCCGACCTCGCCCGGGCGGACACCCTCACCGGCACGTACCTGCGCCGCCGCCTGCCGCTGCGCACCGAGCCGCGTCGGCCCACCGGAACGCTCACCGTCGGCGGCGCCCGCAGCCACAACCTCAAGGACGTCACCGTCGACTTCCCGACCGGTGTGCTGACGGTGGTCACCGGCGTGGCCGGCTCCGGAAAGAGCTCGCTGGTCAACGACGAGTTCCTGAGCCGCCATCCGGACGCGATCGTGATCGACCAGTCCCCCGTCGCGGGCGGCCGCCGTTCCAACACCGCCACCTACACCGGGCTGCTGGACGCCGTCCGCAAGCTGTTCGCCACGGCCAACGGCGTCAGCGCCTCACTCTTCAGCGCCAACTCCAAAGGCGCCTGCCAGAACTGCCAGGGGCTCGGCGTGCTCTACACCGACCTCGCGTTCATGGCCGAGCTGAAGTCGGTCTGCGAGGTCTGCCAGGGCCGGCGGTACTCCCAGGACGTCCTCGGACACCGGCTGCGCGGCCGGTCGATCAGTGACGTGCTGGACATGACCGCGGCCGAGGCGGTGGAGTTCTTCGGCGAGCCGAAACCGCGTCGGATCCTGCGGGCGCTGAACGAGGTCGGCCTGGACTACGTCCGTCTCGGCCAGCCGCTCAGCTCCCTGTCCGGCGGGGAGTGCCAGCGGCTCAAGCTCGCCTCCGACCTGCACCGGGTGGGCAGCGTCTACGTGATGGACGAGCCCACCACGGGCCTGCACATGTCCGACACCCACCGGCTGCTCGGCATCGTCGAGCGGCTCGTCGACCAGGGCAACACGGTGATCGTCATCGAGCACAACCTCGACGTCATCCGCTCCGCCGACTGGATCATCGACCTCGGACCCGAGGGCGGCAGCGGCGGCGGCCGCGTCCTGTTCCAGGGCACCCCCGCCGATCTCCTGAAGGCCCCCGGTTCCTACACGGCCGAGTACCTCGCCCGGGACCTCGCCGACGCCCGCGGCGGCGGGTGACGGCCGACGGCGACCGGGTTCAGGGAGTCGCCGGGCCCTTGTCCAGGCTGACCCGCTCCGGGGCCGGGCCGCTCTCCAACTGGTCCGGATCCGGGTCCGGATCCGGGCCGGCGTCCTTGCGGAGGCGGTCCAGGAGGCGGGCGACGGTGTCGGTGCGCTCGCGCAGGCTCTCGACGTGCGCGGCGCGGGCGGGCTCGGCCGGCGGGTCGGCCGGTCGTACGGGGATGCCGTGCTGTTCGGCGGTGGCGATGAGGCTGTCGCCGACCTGGCCGACGACGACCAGGGTCGCGGCGGCGAACGTGCCCGCGTCCAGGGTGCGTTGGCGGCCGAGCATGCCGCGGTGGACGATCTGGGCGGGGACGGTCAGGGTGTCGAGCCGCTGGTCGACGGAGCCGCGTTCGAGGGCGGCGAGGACCACGGTGGCCAGGGCTTCGGCGGCCTTGGTGACGGCCCACTTGCGGCCCGGCACAGGAGGGAGGAACTCGCGTATGCGGTCCACCTCCTGCTCCAGCGCGGTGGTGGTCAGCACCTCGAAGGCGTTGCGAGTGCGGATCTCGAGGACCTTGGCCCACTCGATCTCCTCGCCGTCGAAGCCGACCTTCTCCGGCCCCAGGTGCACGGCCCCGAGGCCGTCCAGCAGCCCGAGGAGCCTGTGCACCACGGCGGGCGTGCGCGGGTGGCGGCCGATCAGCGTGCCCGTCGACAGCTTCCACGGCTCGACGGCCGGCACCGGCGGCGGCGCCACGGAGGTCAGCGCCGTACGCGCCCACTGCCCGTCGGCGACCGCCCGGCCGCCCCGGACCACCGCCTGACGCCCGGCCACGCCCCACTGCGCGGCCGTCCCGACCAGACGGCCCAGCCGCTCCGAACGCTCCGACCGCTCCGACCGCTCCGACCGCTCCAACTGGTCACCCGGACCCATGCGATCCACCCCCGTTTCGAGACGAAACGGCCATGGTAGACGGGGCGGAGGCGGGTGACGGCCCGCCCCCGCCCCGTCGGACTCGTGCCGGTCAGCCCTGGGTGCGGGCGGCCGTGATCTTGTCCTTCAGGGCCACGAGGAGGTCCTGGAGGAGCCCGGCGGTGATCTCGTCGGTCAGGTTGCCCTCGGCGTCGAAGCGCTCGTGCGAGCGGAAGACGATGACCTCGGGCTTGACCACGACGTCGGTGTGCGTCCAGACGAACACCTGCCGCAGCGCGAGCTGCGCCCGGACGGAGCCCATGTTGGTCGGGGCGGCGCCCAGGATGGCGGTGGGCTTGCGCTGCAGCGGCAGGCCCTCGGCCTTGGTCCAGTCGGTGCTGACCCAGTCGATCGCGTTCTTCAGGACGCCGGGGACGGAGTAGTTGAACTCCGGCGTGGCGATCAGCAGGCCGTCGGCCGCGGTGATGCGGTCGCGCAGGTCCTGCACCACGGCCGGCCGGGCCTCGGGGGTGTCCAGGTCGAAGTCGTACGGCGGGATCTCCCGCAGGCCCTCGTAGACCTCGATCTCCAGGCCGCCCGGGTTGAGCTTGCGGGCGGCGTGCAGCAGCGCGGTGTTGTGCGAGTTCGCGCGCAGGCTGCCGGAGATGGCGAGGATCTTCATATCGGTCATGGCTGGTCCCTTTCCCAGGATCGGTGGGGCACCCACCGGCCCCCGGCCTCGACCGTAGGGGCGCCGGGCAGGGGCGGCGGGAGGCCGTACGCGTCAGCGGGGGGACGATCGGCGCCAGGGGGGACCGTTCGCGCCGGAAAGGGGGCCGTTCGCGACCGACGGGCGCCAGGGCCTTGATTTCCGACGTTCGATTAGACTCGCGCGCTGTGCACAGAGACACCGTTCCCGCCCACCTGGTGCGGCTCGTCCGCGACAGCGCGCTCCGGCTGGGGATCACCCCGCAGGAGATCGCGCTGGTCACCGGGCTGGAACCGGGCGCTCTCACCGACGACCTGGCACGGGTCCCCACCGCCGCGATCAACCGGATCTGGGAGCTGATCTTCGTTCAGGGCGGGGAGGGCGTGGGCCTCCTGGTCGCCGGGAACGTCCCGCTGGGCCGCCTGCACGCCTGGGACTACCTGGTCACCACCGCGCCGACGGTGGCCGAGGGCCTGCGGGAGGGGGCGCGGCTGATCAGCGCGCTGACCGACCCGGCCGTCTCCCTCGACGTGGTGGAGGACGGCCGGCAGCTCACCCTCAACTACAACGGGCTCTCCTTCCAGGAGGGCGTCGACCGCGAGATCAGCGTGTTCGCCCTGGCCACCCTCCTGCAGCGGATGCGGGGCGTCGGCGGCGCCGCGGCCGGCCCGGTCAGGGTCGCGTTCGCCCACCCGGCACCGCCGCGCCACCGCCACCTGATCGACGGCTTCGGCACCGCCCGCATCGACTTCGACCAGCCCACCAACTCCGTCGTCCTGCTCGACGCCGGGCGGGAAGCCCCGTCCGCGGACCCGGAACTGGCCCGCATCATGCGGCGCTACGTCGAGATGGGCCTGGCCGCCGCCCGGCCCGCCCCCGGCTGGCGCGACACCTTCCGCGCCGTCCTCGCCGAAGCCCTGGCCGACGACCTGCTCTCCCTCGAACGCGTCGCCGGCCGCCTCGCCGTCAGCCCCCGCACCCTGCAGCGCCGGCTCAGCGACCACGGCACCACCTGGCGCGAGGAGATCGACGCCGTCCGCCACGAACAGGCCGCCCACCTGCTGCGCGACACCCGCCTCCCCGTCCAGTCCATCGCCGCCCGCCTCGGCTACGCCGACCCCCGGGCCCTGCGCCGCGCCTTCCAGCGTTGGACGGGCCACACCCCGGACACGTACCGGAAGTCGGCGGTGCTCTGACCGCCCTGGGCACCCCGGGTGGCGCGAGAGGTCCCCCTGTTGACGCCTCGGGCCATCGCCCCGCCTCCGGGCCGGGCCTAGCGTGGCCGCAACGGCGCCGCCCAGGACCCTCGGAGGAAGTGCCATGACCACGTTCGTTCTCGTCCCCGGCTCGTTCCGCGGCGGCTGGTGGTACGAACCGCTCGCCGGTGAGCTGCGCCTGCACGGCCATCAGGTGCACACGCTGACCCTCACCGGGCTCGGCTCCCGGCGCCACCTGGCGGCCGCGCCCGTCAACCTGGACACCCACGTCCAGGACGTGCTGTCGCTCCTGGAGGCGGAGGACCTCCGGGACGCGGTGCTGGTGGGCCACGGCTACGGCGGGATGCCCATCACCGGCGCGGCCGACCGGGCGCCGGAGCGGGTCGACACCCTGGTCTACCTGGACGCCCTCGTCCCCGGCGACGGGGACTCGGCGTGGAGCCTCGGCCCCGAGACGCGGCAGCTCCTCGCCCGTGTCGGAGCCGACGGCCACACCCTCACCCCGCCGCCCGAACTGCGGGCCGACCCCCGGATCACCCCGCACCCGCTGGCCTCCCACCTCCAGCGGCTCCGCCTCACCGGCGGCGGCCTCGGCGGGGTGCGGCGGCGGGACTACATCCACCTGGCCGCGTCCCCGAACCTCCCCCTGCGCGACCGGCTCTCCCGGGACCCGGGGTGGACGGTGCACGAGCTGTCCGCCGGGCACGACGTCGTGTCCGAGGCCCCGGACGACCTTCTGGACGTCCTCCTCGCCATCGGCGACCCGCCCCGCCCGGTGGGCCGCCGCTGCGAACGCTGGTCCCGCGCCCTGGCCGGGTAGCAGGACGGGCTCAGAACCGCAGGTCCATCCGCTGCTCGAGGGTGTCCAGCCCGAACTTGTGCACCGGACGGGAGACGGTGAGCGCGAAACCCGCCTTGGCGTAGAGGTGGTGGGCGGCCTCGAGGCCCGCGATCGTCCAGAGCAGCACCCCCTCGTACGCCCGTGCGCGGGCCTCGTCCAGGGCCACCTCCAGCATCCGCCGCCCCAACCCCCGCCCCCGGGCCGCCGGATCCAGCAGCACCCACCGCAACTGCCCCCACCCCGGCCGCTCCTGCGCCCGGACCAGCCCGGTGGCGCCCACCACCCGGCCGTCGAGCTCGGCGACCCACAGCTGCCCGGGCGCCGCACTGCCCTCGGCGGCCCGGGCCAGGACCAACTCGGCCACTCCGGCCGCGACATACGCCTCCATGGTGGCGTCCATGCCGTACTCCCGGGTGTAGAGGACACCGTGCAGAGCGGCCACGGCCCCCAGATCGCCGGGCCGGTCGGCCTCGCGGACGGTCGCGACTCCGGGTGCGGTGGTGGCCATGGCAGCGATCCCCTCGTTACTGAAACACTCGTTTCAGTGCCACGATAGACCACGTGCCCACCCCAGCCAACGCGCCGTCCCGCCCGTCCGCACGCCGCGAGGACCTCCTCGCCGCAACCGTCCGCTACGTCGCCGAGCACAACGTCTCCGACCTCTCCCTTCGCCCCCTGGCGGCCTCCATCGGCACCAGCCCGCGCGTACTCCTCTACCTCTTCGGCTCCAAGGAGGACCTGGTCCGCGAGGTGCTCGCCGTCGGCCGCACCGAACAGCTCGCCCTCCTGGAACGCTCCGAGGCCGAGGGCGGCACCCCCCGCGAAACCCTCGAACTCCTCTGGCACTGGCTGACCGCCCCCGAACACCGCGGCGCCCTGCGCCTCTTCTTCGAGGGCTACGTCCGCGCCTTCGCCCACGCCGAACCCTGGCTGGACTTCGGCACCGCCTCCCTGAACGAGTGGCTCCCACCCCTCACCCGCGTCCTCGCCGGCACCCCCGCCAACCCCACCGTCGTCCTCGCCGTCCTCCGGGGCCTCCTGCTGGACCTCCTCGCCACCGACGACGAGCCGAGCGCCCGGCGCGTCCACGCCGCCTGGCGGGACTTCCTGGACACTGCCCTGGGCCAGGCTGTGTCTTTCGGCTCACGCCCTGGACCCTATGGTGGACGGGCGGGATGATGGCGGGCGTGATCATTGCAGCTGCGCAGTTCGCCCCGCTGGCCGGGGAGATAAAGACCAACGTCCGTACGGTGTCCGGGCTGATTCGCCAGGCCGGGGCCGAGGGCGCGCGCGTCGTCGTCTTTCCCGAGCTGGCCCTCACCGGCTACGAGCCGACCCTCGTCGGCGCGACGCCGGACTCCTGGCTCGGCGAGGCGGACGCCCGGCTCGAGCCCATACGGGAGGCGTGCCGCGAGACGGGGGCGGTGGCCGTCGTCAACGGGCCGGTGCTCAGGACGGAGGGCAGGCCGGGCGTCACCTCGCTGGTGATCGGAGCGGACGGCGAACTGCTCGCCCGCTACGACAAGACGCACCTGTACGGCGTCGAGGCCGAGGTCTTCGAACCCGGCAGTGCCGACGGGCGGTTCACCGTCGACGGCGTCCGGTTCGCGCTCGCCACCTGCTACGACAACCGCTTCCCCGACATCGCCGAACGGGCCGCCGCGGACGGCTGCACCGTCTATCTGGCGAGCTCGGCGCTGGACGCCGACAACGACTCGTTCGAGGAGGTGTACCCGGTGCGGGCCCGGGAGTTCGGGCTGTACGTGGTCCTGGCCGACCTCGTCGGCCTCAGCGAGGCGGGCCCGTGCGTCGGCCGCAGCGGCGGGTGGGGCCCGGACGGCGAGCGGATCGCCGACGCGGGCCCCGACCGGGAGGGCTTCGCCCTCGTCGAGGTACCGGTCCCGGTCGACCCGCTGCCGTAGACCGCCAGGCGCGGGGCAGGGGTATCGGGCAGGGGTGACGGGGCAGGGGTGGCGCCGCCCGCTGGCCCCGCTACCCCTGCCCCGGGCCGCCCGGCCGGACGAGCAGCAGGCCGCAGCCGTACGCGCGGGCGGAGCCGAGGCCGTCGGTCAGGGTGCGGTGGAGCGCCTCGGGGTCTGTCACCGCCAGGTGGCCCCGCACCTCGGAGCGGGTGATCTTCAGGCCCGCGTGGTGGCGGCTCGTCACCGGCGGCAGCATGCGGACGGCGAGCGAGCGGGGGTCGATCTCGGCCCCGAGGAGGCGCACCCCGCTGTCGGCCGTCGGGCCCGGTGCGTCGACGGTCGGCTGGGAGCGCTTCATCAGCCAGTCGCGGACCTGGTCGGGCCGGACGGCCGGGTGCTTCGGGGAGCGCCTCGCCCCGGGCCGGCCGTCGGGGCGGGAGGTCAGTGCGCTCAGGACCGTACGGAAGGTGAACCCGTCACCCTTGCACAGGGGTTGGTCGACGCCGATGGTCTCGATCCTGCGGGTGAACGCCTCCCGGGGGATGAAGGACCAGTCCGGGGTGACCTTGGACTGCACGACCAGGAGCAGGGTGTCGGACCTGAGGTCCACGCTCCACGTCGACAGGATGCCCATCTGCGCGCGAGGGTCCCGCTCGCCGTCCTCCACCCAGCCGCGGAAGCCGCCCATCACCAGGCGGTGCATGTCCTGGGCGTCGAGCAGGCTCCGGGCCGCGAGGGGGTGCCGGGCGTCCAGGGCGAGGATGCTGTGGCAGGTGATCAGTCGGGCCGTCATGGGATCAGGTCCTCCCAGCCGATGGCGGGGTCCGGGTCGGGGGTGAGGCGGGTGCGGGTCTCCCAGCGGGCCGCGTGCATGCGGTGCTCGGGGTCGAAGGTGACGGGCTGGTCGGTGGTCCGGCTCGCGCCGGCGGTGCCCGGCGGGACCTCGCACCAGAACCAGGGCGCCCTCGCGGTGGCGTTGGGCAGCAGGGCCGTGGACCGCAGGACGGTCTCCAGCCGGCCGGGGTGCACCCCGGCGGCGACGGTCCCGGAGGGCGGGCAGGACTTCCGCCCGAGCCAGAGCAGCCTTCTCGGCTGCTCCAGGGCGTCGGCGATCCGCTCCAGCAGGTCGCGGTCCCGGCTCTCGAAGCCCGTGACGAAGGCGGCGTCCGCCAGGTACCAGCGGTAGGTCTGCATCGGGTCGCGGCGCAGGTTCCCGGCGGCGAGGGCCCCGGTTCGCTCGTCCGGCGCGATCTCCTTCGGCGAGCCGTACCAGGAGGCGAGGGCGGTGCGGGCGGCGGCGCCGAAGACGGGGCCGCGCTCGCCGTCGAGGTGGACGGCTGCCGCCTCGGCGCGCCTGTGGTCGGTGATCAGGTCGCGCGGCCGCAGCGGCATCGGGCCGCCGCCGACGACCTGGTAGTCGTGGACGGGGCTGCCGGGGCGGTCCGCCCGTACGGCGAACCGCAGCGCGGCGAGGCGGCCGATGTCGTCGGCGCGGTCGAGGCCGAGGGCGGCGGCGACCATCCCGACGCACCCCGACTTGGACGGGCGCAACTGGGTGTCGCGCCGCTCGAAGTGCGAGGCGGTGCCCCAGGACTGGAGGGGCGCCGCGAGCCGGGCGAGGAGGACGGACTCCGTCACGGTCGGGTCAGCTCCTCGACGGAGTGGACCTCGCGGCCGGGCAGGCCGCCGTCCTGCGCCTCCTCGCCGAGCAGGCGCTCGACCGCGAGGTCGTAGGTGAGGAGGCGGGCGGGGCTGATGTCCTCGCGCTTGCGCAGGACGAGGGCGTGCTGGGCGAGGAGGCGGCGGGTGGCCTCCAGGGAGGCCGGGCCGTCCTCCTCCTCGAAGACGGCGTTCTCGAAGGCCAGGCCGTAGTTGAACGGGCGCTTGCCGTCGAAGGCCATGACGAGCTTCGGGAGGGAGCCGGTGGAGGCGGTGGTGTTGGTCTTGGCCCTCGGCTGGGAGTTGACGAAGGCGTCGACCACCTCCAGTTCGGCGGCGGCCGCCGCGGCCTCGATCCGCTCGGCCGGCATCCCGGCGGCCCTCAGGTTGGCGCGCAGCTTGTGGCGGTCCAGGACGGCGTGGCGGTAGAAGGTGCCGGAGACCAGCGACTGGTAGCCGGTCATGCCCGCGCCTGAGTCCTCGGCGGCGTCCAGGTGGTCGAGGGCGCTGGTGCGGGCGCGGTTGCGGCGGTCGAGCTTGGCGTCGTCGGCGGCGGAGTAGAAGTCGTCGATGTGCTCGGCGGGTTGGACGGTGAAGGCGTGGGCGGTCTGGACGGCGCCGTCCACGTTCGGGGACTCGGCGATCTCGGCGAGGAAGCGGCCGTAGAGGGCGATGTCGATCGCGTCGCCGGGGGCCAGGGCCGTGAGGACGGCGGCGCGCAGGTCCTTCGGCAGGACGGGCAGCTTCTCGTCCCCGGCCTCGCCGCCGCTCTCCTGGGGCTCCTCCACGGGCACCCGCCCCTCCTTGCGGTCCTTGGCCTGGGCGCGGCGCTTGGCGGCGGCCAGCGCCTTCCGCTCCGCCGCGGCCTCCTGCGCGGCCACGTACCCGGCGCTCCACTCGGCGACGGCGGCGCGCTGCTCGAGGAGCTTCCCGGCGAGGACCTCGCCGGCGGTCTCGGGGGCGAACAGCAGCACCTTGGTGAGGTCGGCGGTGTTGGGCTTGTCGCCGAACTTCAGCCCGATGCCGCTCAGTACGGCCTTGGCGGTGGCCAGGGCGGTCCCCTTCTCCCAGCCCCCGGCCTCCAGTGCGGTGGCGGTGATCTTCGCCCACTCCCGGGTGCGCAGCCCCATGGTGTAGCCGGCCAGGGGGCCGTCGCCCGCGTTGGCGCGGTTGCGGGAGTAGGTGCGCTCCGCGCGGCGGCGGGCCTGGGAGGTGATCATCGTACGGAGGTCGCCGCCGAGGCTGATCGACTTGGGCATGCCGTTCTCGTCGCGCACCGGCAGGACGGCGACCATGGTCTCCAGGAGGTGCAGGGAGAGGTACTGCGCGTCGGTGAGGGTGGCGGCCGGGGTGGTCGACGGCTCTGCGGTGCTGGTCACTTGCTGTCTCCGTGGATCGAGGCGTGGGCCGGGCCGTGGCTCGGGCCGTGGGTCGGGCCGTAGGTCGGCGTGTAGAAGGAGCGGGCCCACCGGTACTGGACCGGCCGCCCCCTGCCGGACCAGCCGGCGAGGTCCTCGGTGAGCACCGCCCAGGACGGGGGGACGGTGTCGCAGGACCTGGCCCGCTCGACCACGTGCTGGAGGTGGCGCCACGGGACCCTGCGGGAGGCGACGACGCGGTCCAGCAGCCGCACCGCACCGGGGTTGGCCTGCCCGCGCCCCGCCCCCGTGCCGATGCGGCCGAGGGCGGCCCCGACGTCCCCCGAGCCCGGGGACGGCTCCTGCCGTCCGGCGTGGTAGCGGGCGAAGAGGAAGGCGACGTGCTCGAAGACCGGCTCGGCCTCCTCGGAGGGCGCGTACCTCGCGGCGACGCAGCGGGCCCGCGTCACGGCGGCCGGGCGGCGCAGGTCGGCCAACTGCCCGTACTCCCGGGCGCGGACGAGGCCGCAGAGCCAGGCGGTGAGCTGCTTACCGGGGGCGGTCACCGAGGCGGGGACGGGGGCGGGCACGGGGGTGAACGCGGGAACGGTCAAGGGGCGGTCTCCTTCAGCGGGTTGGGCGCGTCGCGGTGGTTCAGGGCGTCCCGGAGCCGCTTCACGGCCAGCGTGTGCGCCCTCAGCTCCCGGCCGGTGAGGCGGAGGCTGTCCAGCCTGGCCTTCAGGGCCTCCGTGGCGAGCGCCCTGATCTCGGCCCCGTACCGGTGCAGCGCCTCCGCGACCGGGTGGCCGTCGGCGACGGCGTCGAGCAGGGCGTGGAACTCGGGTCCGGCTCCCGCCCACATCTCGGGCTCGCCGTTGAAGCGGGCCAACTGGGCCGGTTTGTCGGCCGGTTTGGGGTTCGCGTAGACGGACTCGCAGGCGGTGACGGCGGCGGCCCGCAGCGCGCCGGCCGCGTACTCGGCCACGGCCGAGCCCTGTTCGCTCGCCTGCCGCAGGCCCGCCTCACGCCCGGGGACGAACGGGAAGCGGTCGTCCACCCAGGCGATCGGCCGGCCCTTGTCCGCCAGCAGGCCGACCGCCCACAGCTCCGGACGGTCGCGGCGCAGCAGGGCGAGGCGCCCGTACAGGTCGTTGCCCTTGACGCGTTCGGCGATGGCGGCGTACAGCGCGTGCGACTCGCGCCACAGCTCCCGGGACGCCTGGGGCTTGAGCGTCACCGGCTTTCCGGCGCGGATGACCAGGACCTCGTCCTGGCGGTGGACGTCGGGGAGTTCGGCGAGCGTCTCCCCCGGACCGACGAGGACCCGGTCGACTCCCGGTGCGCCGTCCGGCATGGCCGCCGGGCGCAGGGCGATCGAGCGGCCGAGGACGGTGTGGAGGTCGGCGGGGCCGTCGGGCCTGCGGGTCTCGTGGGCGCCGGTACGGCGGAACGGTCGGCGCTCGCGGTCTCCCCAGGTCAGGTTGAGCGTGCCCGGTTCCCCGTCCCAGGGGGCGAGGTTGAGCCGCAGGGTGTCGCCGAGGGTGGGGCCGAGAGCGAGGACCCGGATGCGCGAACCCAGACGGCAGGTGGAGAGGTTGGTGAACGGCGCGGGCAGGCCCATCTCCTTGGCCTGGATACGGGCGCGGCGGCCCTGGCCGAAGGTGTGCTGCGTGAGCAGGGCGCGCCAGGCGGCGTCGGCCGGGAGGGGTTCGGCGTGGTGGAGGTGACGGTGGTCGAAGTGCTGGTTGTAGTCGCCGGCCTGTTCGATCACCAGTTGGGCCGGCCCGGCGCCGAAGGCGTCCAGGTGCCTGCGCAGGGCGGCGTTCTGGCCCAGCGGGCGCTCGGGGTCGAACAGGTCCCACACGCCGTCGTGTTCGGCGAGCCAGTCCGCGGCGCGGGTGAGCGGTTCGCGTTCCTCCACCCGGGCCAGCCACTCGCCGGACGTCTCCGGGTGGCAGTCGGCGGCGTAGAGCACGCCGAGCAGCCATTCGATCACCGCGACGGTCTCCCCCGGGGTCCGCCCGTGCACGGCGGCGATCCGGTCGGCGTCGCGCAGCGCGCGGACGGCGGAGACCTTGGCGAGGCCCGTCCGGTCCGGCCCTCCGTCGGTCGCCCGCTCGCCGTCGGTTGCCCGCTCACCGCCGGCCGCCCGCTGACCGTCGATTGTCAGTACCGGGATACATGCTTGGCGGCGTGGATCGAATCGCATGTCCGCCCCTCCCTTCCGCGAGGTCACGGCGCGGCCGCGAACCGGCGCACGCACGAAGCCGTCGATCTCCCAGGCTCCGTCGGGGCCGTCGTCGCGGCACGACCCTAGCAGCTCCGGGAGCAGGGACTTGACAGACCGTCAGATCTCCAATATTGCCACCCACCACGCTATTTGGGCCAAGACCGACCGCAGTCGCCGGTCCCGTGGCAACGGCGGTCCGGCGTGGAACCCGCTCACGGCGCACGTCCTCGACACGGCCGCGTGCGTGGGGCAGCTGTGGGAGCGGTACCTCACGCCCGGGATGCGGCTGCGGCTCGCGGAGGCGTTCGGGGGCGGCCACGCGGAGACCGCGCGCCGGGTCGTGATGCTGCTCGCGGGTCTGCACGACCTGGGCAAGGGCTCCGGCTGCTTCCTCCGCACCTTCGGCACCGGCCGCAACGACGATCTGTTGCTCAGGACACGCGAGTTGGACGCCTGGCGGGCCCGGGCCTCCGCCGCCCGGCTCCCCGGCGACACCCATCCCGACGGGCAGGTCGACGCCCGGCACGAGCACATCACGGCGGCGCACCTGGCCCGGGTCCTGGGCTGCGGGTGCGGGCCCTGCGGTGGGGGCGGGGAGGAGTTCCCCGGCCTGCACGCCGTCGCGCTGCTGCTCGGCGGCCGCCACGGGCACATCCCCGACCTGGACACCGTCGAGCGGGCCTCGGGCGCCGCCCCGATCGAGGCGTGGGAGCCCGTCTACCGGAGCCTCGCCGCGGAGGCGGCCGGGCTCATCGGCGTGGACCTCGCCGCCCTGCCGAACCTCGTCAGGCCCGAACGGCCGTCCGTCCTGCCGATGTTCACCGGACTCGTCATCCTGGCCGACTGGATCGCCTCCAGCGAGGACCACTTCACCTACCGGCACCCCGGAACGGCGACGGCCGACTGGTGGGCCGAGTCCCGGCGTCAGGCCCGGGAGGCGATCACCGTCCTCGCCCTCGACAAGTGGCGCCCGGCGCCCAGGAGTTGGCCCGAGCTGTTCCCCGGCACCACCCCCCGCCCGTTCCAGCGCGCCGCCCTCGCCGCGCTGCCCCTGGACGGCCCGGCCCTGGTCGTCGTCGAGTCCGGCACCGGCTCCGGGAAGACCAAACTGGCGTTCGCCGTCGCCCACCACCTCGCCCGGACTTGCGGCCACCAGGGCCTGTTCATGGCCATGCCGACGCGGGCCGCCACCAACCAGGCGGCGGGCGAGCTGGAGAGGTTCGTCAGGCGCTCGGCCGACGGCGCCGCCAACCTCGCGGTCGTCCACGCCGCCGCCGAGGCCACCGACCTGGTCCACCGGCTGATCGACGCCTCCACCACCCGGCAGCACAACGCCCTGCGCTCCCTGCCCGACTCGGTCGCCGCGGCCTCGCACGACAGCGGCGAGCCCGGCGAGGCCGTCCTGCACCCCTGGTACCTGCGAAGCTGCCTCGGCCTGGTCTCGACGTTCGGGATCGGGACGGTGGACCAGGTCGTCCTGGTCCCGCAGCGCAACCGCCACTGGATGCTCCGCTTCCTCGGCCTCGCGGGGAAGGCGGTCGTCATCGACGAGGCCCACGCCTACCAGCTCTTCCAGCAGCGGATGCTCGGCGCGGCCGTCGAATGGCTCGCGGACGCGGGCGCGTCCGTGGTCGTCCTCTCCGCGACGCTGCCCGTGCCCGTCCGGGAGGCGCTCGTCCAGGCGTGGTGCACGGGGCAGCGGGTCACCGTCCGGGACAGCGGGGAGACCGGGCCCGTCACCGTCGTCGACCGGCACGGAACCGTTCGCCGTACCGCGGTCCCCGCGGGCCGGGCCGGTACCGAGGTGCGCCTGCGGCCGCTGCCAGGGCCGAAGGGCCTCGCCGCCCAGTTGCTGCGCGAGGCGGCGGGCGGCGGCATCACCGCGGTGGTCCGCAACCGGGTCGCCTCGTCCGTCGAACTGCACCGCACCGCCGTGGAGTTGGCACCGCAACACGGATGGCGGAAGGAGGAGATCATCCTGCTCCACGGCCGGCTGATGGGCCGCGACCGCCTCCCGATCGAGACACGCCTGATCGACGCCCTTGGCCCCGGCGCCGCCGTGCCCAACCCGCTGCGCCCCCGCCGCCTCCTGGTCATCGCCACCCAGGTCCTCGAGCAGTCCCTCGACGTCGACTTCGACCGGCTCCACACCGACCTCGCCCCGGTCGACCTGCTCGTCCAGCGCTACGGACGCCTCCACCGGCACCCCGGAACCGCCCGCCCCCCGTGGTTCTCCGAGCCCGCCTTCACCGTGCTCTGGCAGCCCGACGCCGCCGGACTGCCCGCCGTCGACCCCTCGCACGGAAACCCCGCCCACAGAAACCCCGCCCACGGAAACCCCGACGGCGCCGTCTACGCGCCGTACACCCTGGCCGCCACCTGGCACGCCCTCCACCAACGGGCGGACGGGAGCGGCCGCTTCACCCTCGACGCCCGCGACCACCCAGCCCTCCTCGAGGAGGTCTACGACCCCACCACCACCTCGCCCACCGGCGCGCTCGGCGCCCTCCTCACCCGCACCCGCACCGACTGGCACGCCGCACTCGCCGACGAACACGCCGAGGCCACCGCCCGCCCCCTCCACCCCTACGGCCGACGCGGCCGCACCCCCGCCACCGCGTACGACCTCGCCTCGGGCAGGGCCCACGGCGGCGCCCGCGACACCGGCGCCCCGGGCATCGCCGCGCTCTCACGCCTCGGCACCCCCTCCATCGAGTTCATCGCCCTGTACCAGCAGCCCGGCGGCCCCCTCACCTACGACCGCGCGGGCCTCCTGCCCGTGGACACCCGCTACCACCCGGAGGACGGCCCCCAACGCCGAAGGCAGCAGCAGGACTTCCTCCTCAACACCCTCTCCATCCCCCTGACCTGGCTCTCCGCCCCCCACGCCGTCCCCCGCCCCGGCACCTGGCCCACCCTCCGCCACCACCGCGCCGCCCACCTCGACCCCGAGACCGGCCGCTGCCTCAACGGCCCCCTGGGCCTCACCTACACCCCGGAGGCGGGCCTCTCCCGGTAGCTCCGGAAGGAACGGGCCCGGCGGGTAAAATTCGGGCAGGGATTTGCACGGACCATGCCGAGTTTCGGCCGCGCCCCCGCCAGGCGCGCGGGGACGGGGGGTTGCGATGCCGGCGCCTGTGCGGAGCGCGGATCGAAGTGCGGAGGAGAGCGCGGAGGAAGGTGCCCTGCCGTATCCGGCCGGGCGGCGGGCGTTGGGGGGCGGGCTGGCCGGGGACTGTGCGGAGAACCTGATGCCGCCCGGGCCGTGGTCGATGCCCGCCATCGCCGGGGTGACGTGGCGGCTCGGGCCGACCGAGGCCCGTGCGGGGTGGGCGGCGGCGCAGGTGTCGGGGACGGGGCGGACGTTCCGCACGCCGCAGTTGGACAGCGCCGCGCCGTGGATCCTGGTGCGGCTGTCGCCGCTGAGCGCCTTCACCGTCCTGGGCCTGCCGCTCGGCGAACTCGCCGGTCAGGACGTCGAGTTGGGCGCGCTGCACGGGCGGGAGGCCGGGCGGCTGCTGGACGCCATGTGGGAGACGCCGCCCGGGCCGGAGCGGCTGGAGGCCGTCCGCCGCTACGTGGCTGCCCGGGCCGCCGACGGGCCGAGGCCCCTGCCCGAGGTCGCGCGCACCTGGCACCGGCTGGTCAGCACCGGCGGGCGGATCCCGGTCGGGGGGCTCGCGGCGGAGGTCGGCTGGAGCCGCCAGTACCTGCTGCGCCGGTTCCGCCAGCAGACCGGGTGCTCGCCCAAGACCGTCGCGCGGCTGATCCGCTTCGGCCGGCTGCTGCGCGCCCTGGAGGGGCACCCGGTGCGTTGGGACGAGGTGGCGGTCGAGCACGGCTACTACGACCAGTCCCATCTGCACCGGGACTTCCGGGAGTTCGCGGACACCACGCCCGCGGAGTTCCTGTCCGGACGGCTGCCCTGCGGGTGCGTGGCCACCTGACCCGCTCCGGGCCGAGGTTCATTCCGTCCAAGACCGGCCGCCGGGTGCGCGGCTACCGTCGGCCACGGCCCATGCGGGAGTCCACCGGGGGAGATCGATGTCGACGGCCACCGAACAGCCGACCCACCACGCGGGAGCCGAGCCCGACGGCGAGGCCCTGCTGTTCCACGGCCACGACATGGCGCGGCTGCACGCGGCCGTCACCGCGGAGTTCGCCCCGCACCGGCTGCACGTCACCGGCCGGGAGCGCTCCGGTCCCGGCAGCTTCCTGCGCATCAGCCGGGGCCCGGTGGCCGTGTACGAACTCGGGTACGGCGTCGACGTCGAAGTGGTGCCCGGCGAACTGCCCGACTTCTACAACGTGCACCTGCCGCTGACCGGGACGGGCACCGTGATCGTGGGCGGCCGGGAACTGGCCTCGCCGCTCAGCATCGTCAGCCCCGGCGAGCACCTGTCCATGCGGTGGAGCCACGACAGCAACACCCGCATCCTGACCGTCTCCCGCACCGCCCTCGACCGGGCCCTGGCCACCCGCCTCGGCGACCCGCCCCACCGGGCCGCCCGCTTCGCCCCCGTCCTCGACCCGAGGGCGGCCCCGATCCGGGCCTGGACGGCCACCGTCCACACCTTCTGCACCGCCGCCCGCGGCGGCCTCCTCGCCCGGTCCCCGCTGGCGCGCGAGCACCTCGAGCAGGCCCTGCTGCACGGCCTCCTCGACGCCCAGCCGCACACCGTCGAGCGGACCCTGCGGCACGCCGCCCCGCTCTCCTCCGCGGCGATCCGCCGGGCCGTCACCTTCTGCGCCGAGCACGCCCACGAACCGGTCTCCGTCGCGGACATCGCCCAGGCCGCCCGCGTCAGCGTCCGCGCCCTGCGCAACGGCTTCCGCACCCAGCTGGGCACCACCCCCCTCGCCCACCTGCGCCGCGTCCGCCTGGAGTACGCCCACCACGACCTCCTCGCCGTCGCCCGCGGCGAGCGCACCGAGACCGTCACCGACGTCGCCCTACGCTGGGGCTTCACCCATCTCGGCCGCTTCGCCCAGGACCACCGCGAGGCGTACGGCACCACTCCCTCCCGCCTGGTCGCCGCCGCCCGCGCCTGAGGCGGGCGTCAGGCGCGGCGGCCGGGGCGGCGGCGGGTGGTGCCGAAGGCGCGGAGGAAGGTGTCCACTCCGGTGCGGACGGCGGCGTCGAGGTCGGAGGGGGCGACGGGGCGGGTGCCGAGGGCGGAGAGGCCGGGCAGGTTGCCGGAGACGAGGGCGATGAACTGGGACGCGGCGACGGACGGGTCGTCGAGGTCCAGGTGGCCCCGGTTGGCGAGGCTGGAGAGGCGGCCGGCGAGGACGTCGAGCACCGGTTGGGAGCCGCGCGAGACGACCTGGTCGTAGAGGTCGGGCAGCCGGGACGCCTCCGCGTAGAGCAGCCGCTGCAGCGCCCAGCCCTCGTCGCTCAGCTGGCACTCGACCACGCGGTGCGCGACGCGTTCGAGTTCGCCCGCGAGGTCCTCCCCGTCGTCGGGGAGGCTGACGAGCGCGGCGACGATGCGGTTGGCGGTGCGCTCGGCGCCGTCGCGCATCACCACCCGGAAGAGGTTCTCCTTGTCCCCGAAGTGGTTGTAGAGCGTCGGCTTCGCCACTCCGGCGGCGGCCGCGATGGCGTCGATGCCCGCCTGTGCGTAGCCCTCGCGCGTGAACAGCCGGACGGCGGCGTCCAGGATGGCGGCGCGCTTGTCGATCCGGCCACGGCCCGTCATCGGGAGTTCACGTTCGTTCACAACTTCACAGTAGCGCACAGCCGACTGGTAGAACTGATCTGAACTACCGAGTTCAGTTTGAGGAGGCCGCGCGCCCATGGACGACATCTCCCCCCGGCTCGACCGGGAGCTGTTGGCGGGCTACGTCACGCCCGTACCCGGCATGGCCCCGCTGCGCCCGGACGGCGCGGCCCCGGCCGTCGAGCGCCGGGACCTGGTGGCCCGCGATCCTCAGGACCCGGCCGCCCCGCCGGTACGGGTACGGGCCTACCTGCCGGGCACGCCCGGCACCCGACCGACCCGCCCGGCCGTGGTGTTCGTGCACGGCGGCGGCTTCACCGCGGGCGAGCGGCTCGAATGGTTCGACCCGCTGTGCGACCTGTACGCCGAGGGCGCGGGCGCCGTCGTGGTCTCGGTCGGCTACCGGCTGGCGCCGCAGCACCCGTACCCCGCCGCCCAGCAGGACTGCCGCACCGTGCTGCGCTGGCTGCGCCGGAGCGGCGCCGAGCTGGGCGCGGACGGCGCCGACCCGGCGCTGGCGGGCAGCAGTTCGGGCGCCGCCGTGGCCGCGGGGCTGACCCTGGCGCTGCGCGACGCGGGCGAGGAGCTGCCCCGGCTCCTGCTGCTGCACGCCCCGGTGCTGGACGACCGGCACGCGACGCCCTCCAGCCTGCTGATCCGGGACCGCCGGACCTGGAACCGCCCGGCCTCGCTGGCCGGTTGGGGCGCCTACCTGCACCCGCTGCGGCCCGGCCACCCGGAGGTGCCGCCGTACGCCGCCCCGGCCCGGGCCGAGCACCTGGGGGGCCTGCCGCCGGTCTACCTGGGCGTCGGGGACCTGGAGTTGGCCCGGGACGAGGTGATCGGCTTCGGCCTGCGACTGGCCCAGGCCGGGGTGCCGCTGGAGCTGCACGTGTTCCCCGGCGCGTACCACGGCTTCGACATCAAGGACCCGCGGGCCGGTGTCAGCCGGCACTCGCTGGCCACGCAGGTGGACGCACTGCGCCGGGCGCTGCATCCGGCCGGTTCCGAAATAGTTGAACAGCCCAGTTCAGTCTGATTAACTAACCAGGTCACTATGAGTCGTTTCTCGCCAGTTCCCCTGCGAGCCGGTCTGCCCTAGGAGTACGGAGTGTCCGCCACGCGTGGCCTGCCGGGTATGCGCCCGCTGCTCGCCGCCACGCGCCGGGCGATCGACCTCTCCCGTACCGACAGCGCGCTCTGTACCCGGCCGCGTTGCGCCTCCGCGCGGCCGGGCGGTTCCTGACCTCCTGGCCCTGCGGCGGCCCTCGCGGCGACCCCGACCCGTCCCCCGGCGGCCCTGCCGCCGTCCGCGCGTCTCGGAGAGAAGCCCCGCCATGCGACCGCACCCCGACACTTCGACAGCTGACACTTTCACGGCCGACACCCTCGCAACCGACCCCGGCCGCCGCCGAACTCCCGTCCGCAGCACGGGGTTCCGCTCCAGACTCGGCCTCGTCGCCGCCCTCACCGTGCTCCCGCTGACCGCCGCCTGCGCCGGTTCGGCGACCACGCCGGGGAGCGGCGACGCCGCGGCGGGCGGCAAGCCCGTGGACGGCGGCACCCTCACCCTCGCCGTCCCCTACGGCCCGACCTGCCTCGACCCGCACCAGGGCCAGGCCGACGCCCTGTTCAGCCGGGCCGCGCTGGACTCGCTGGTCTGGCAGGACGACGGCGGCGCCATCCAGCCCTGGCTGGCGAAGTCCTGGAAGATCTCCGCGGACCAGAAGACCTACACCTTCACCCTGCGCAGCGGCGTCACCTTCAGCGACGGCACGCCCTTCGACGCGGCCGCGGTCAGGGCCAACCTGGACCACGTGGTCGCCCCCGCCACCAAGTCCGCCGGCGCCGCCCAGCTGATCGAGAACTACCGCTCCGCCCGGGTGGTCGACCCGCAGACCGTGGAGGTCACCCTCGCCGCGCCCGCCTCCTCCTTCCTGACGGGCCTGGCCTCCCCCAGCCTGGGCATCGAGTCGCCCGCGACCCTCGCCGGGGACCCGAAGGCGCTCTGCTCCAAGGTCGTCGGCACCGGCCCCTTCACCAGCACCGAGGGCTTCACCCCGCAGCAGGGCATCACCTACCAGCGCCGCGCCGACTACGCCTGGGCCCCCGAGGGCTCCGCCAACCGGGGCGCCGCCCACCTGGACAAGCTCGCCGTCCGGATCGTCCCGGACAACTCCTCCCGCCAGGGCGCCCTGACCAGCGGTCAGGCCGACGCCGCCGCGGCCGTCGCCCCGGTCAACGTGGCCAAGCTCAAGGCCGACGCCAAGTTCACCGTGCAGAGCGCCGTCTCCCCCGGCGTCCCGTGGAGCTTCAACCCGAACACCGAGAAGGGCCCGCTCACCGACGTCCGGCTGCGCAAGGCCCTGCGCAACGGCATCGACTGGCACCTGATCGTCCAGAAGCTCTACTTCGGGGTCTACCCGGCCGCCACCGGACCGCTCTCCCCCTCCACCCCGCAGTACGCCGCGGGCGTCGCCGACCAGTACAGGTACGACGCCGCGGCCGCCGGGAAGCTGCTGGACGACGCCGGCTGGACGACGCGCGACGCGGAGGGGTACCGCACCAAGGGCGGCAAGCGGCTGAGCCTGGACTTCCTCTACATCGGCGAGTACTTCAGCCAGTACACCGCCCTGGCCACCCAGGTCCAGGCCGCCGCCAAGGACCTCGGCGTCGAGATCCGCAACCAGAACCTGGACACCGGCACCTACGTCAAGCGCGTGCTCGCCGGTGACTACGACCTGCTCAACAGCAGCGCCAACAACGCCTCCCCGGACGCGCTGCGGCTGGTCTTCGGCAGTGCGCACATCCCCACGGCCAAGATCGACAACAACGCCGCCCGCTACCGCGACGACCAGGTGGACTCCCAGCTCGCCGAGGCGCTGGCCACCACCGAGGTGCAGCGGCAGAAGACCCTGTACGCCTCCGTCCAGCAGAAGGTCACCGACGACGCGGCGATCCTGCCGGTGTTCAGCAACGCCTACGTGCTGGGCACCTCGGTCAAGGTGCACGGCGTCGTCTTCGAGCAGCAGAGCTTCCCCAACTTCGCCGACGCCTGGCTCGCCCCGTGACCGGCGACCCGATCGGCTCCACCCTGAGATCCACCCTGAGCTCCACCCTGCGGTCCGCCCTGCGCCGGCTCGGCGGCGCCGTCCTCGTCCTCTGGGGCGCGGTGACGGTGGCCTTCCTCGCCCTGCACCTCACCTCGGGCGACCCGGTCGACCTGCTCACGGGCCTGCGGGGCACCAGCGACCAGCTGCGCGCCGAGATCACCCGCGAGCACGGCCTGGACCAGCCGCTGCCGCTGCAGTACCTGACCTTCCTCGGCCACGTGCTGCGCGGCGACCTCGGCGACTCCTACGTGCTGCACCTGCCGGTGAGCACCGCCATCGGCCAGCAGCTCGGCCCGACGCTCCAACTGCTGGCCGCCACCGTGCTGGTGACCGTGGCCCTGGCGGTGCCGGCGGCCCTGCTCACGGCCGGGCGCTCCCGCTGGGTGCGCACCCCGGTCTCCGTCCTGGAGGGGCTCGGCGTCGCCGTGCCCGCGTTCTGGCTCGGCACCCTGCTGCTCGCGCTGTTCTCCTTCCGGCTGCGCTGGTTCCCCGCACTCGGCGCGCCGGGCCTGGACGGGCTCGTCCTGCCCGCCCTGGCGCTGGCCGCCGCGCCCGCCGCGGTGATCACCCGGGTGCTGCGCCGCGGCCTGGAGCGGACCCTGGACGAACCCTTCGTCACCACGGCCCGCACCCGCGGCGTCGGCGAGGCGGCCGTACGGCTGCGGCACGCGCTGCGGCACGGCCTGCTGCCGGTCGCCACCCTGGTCGGCTGGCTGACCGGCTCGCTGATCGGCGGGGCGGTGGTGATCGAGTCGGTCTTCTCCCGGCAGGGGCTGGGCACGCTGGCCGTCACCGCCGTCCGCAACAAGGACCTTCCGCTGGTGATCGGCATCGTGCTGGTGGCGGGGCTGGTCTACACCGTCGTCAACACCGCCGTCGACCTGTCCTACCGGCTGGTCGACCCGCGGCTTCGCACCCGAGAGAGCTGAGGAGGAGCCCGTGGTCATCCCCCGCATCCGGCCCGGAGCCGCCCTGGGGCTCGCGGTCTGCGCCGTCCTCCTGCTGGCCGCGCTCGCCCCGGGCCTGCTCAGCGGGACGGGGCCGGACGCGGCCAGCCCCGCCGACAGCCTGTTGCCGCCCGGGTCCGCGCACTGGATGGGCACCGACGAGAACGGACGCGACGTCTACTCCCGTGTGGTGCACGGCGCCCGGCCCTCCCTGGTGATCGGCCTGTCCGCCTCGGCCCTGGCGCTGGCCGCCGGCACCGTCATCGGCGTCCTGGCCGCCCAGGGCGGACGGGCCGTCGACCGCGTCGCCGGACGGGTGCTGGACGTCCTGATGTCCATCCCCGGCGTGCTGCTGGTCCTGCTGGTGGTCGCGGTGCTGGGCACCGGCACCGGGAACCTGGTGGCCGGGCTCGCCCTGGTCACCCTGCCCGGGTACGCCCGGCTGGTGCGGGCCGAGGTGCTGCGGGTGCGCGGCACCGGGTACGTCGAGGCGGCCACCGTGCTCGGCTGGTCCCGCTTCCAGGTGGTGCTGCGGCACGTCGTGCCGAACGCCGTCGGGCCGCTGCTGGCGCTGGCCACCGTCGGCGTGGGCGGCATGATCGTCACCGGCTCCGCGCTCAGCTTCCTCGGGCTGGGCCCGCAGCCGCCGACCGCCGAGTGGGGCGCGATGCTCGCCGGCAGCGGCGACTACGTGGAGGTCGCCTGGTGGACGGCGGTCTTTCCGGGCGCGGCGATCACCCTCACGGTGCTGGCTGTCTCCGCCGTCGGCCAGTGGCTCCAGGACCGGGCCGAGGGGCGGGTGGCGTGATGAGCACCGAGACCCGCTCCGAGCCCGCCGCCCCGCACACCGAGCCCGCCCCTCCGGTGGTCGAGGTGCGGGGCCTCACCGTCGCCTTCCCCGGCCCGCGCGGGCCGGTCACCGCCGTGCGCGGCCTGTCGCTGACCGTCCGGGCCGGGGAGAGCGTCGCCCTGGTCGGCGAGTCCGGCTCCGGAAAGAGCGTCACCGCGCGCAGCCTGGTCGGACTGGCCGGGCCCGGGGCGCGCACCACCGCCGAGGCGTTCCTGATCGACGGCCGCGAGGCGGGCGCGCTGACGGAGCGCCGGTGGCGGCCGCTGCGCGGGCGCCGGATCGGCTTCGTCCTCCAGGACGCGCTGGTCTCCCTCGACCCGCTGCGCCGGGTCGGCGAGGAGATCGCCGAGGCGCTGCGCGCCCACCGCACCGTGCCGCGCGCCGAGGTGCCCGCCCACGTGCTGCGGCTGCTCTCCGAGGCGGGGGTGCCGGAGCCGCAGCTGCGCGCCCGCCAGTACCCGCACCAGCTGTCCGGGGGCCTGCGCCAGCGGGCCCTGATCGCCTCCGCGCTCGCCGCCGACCCGGCGCTCCTGATCGCCGACGAGCCCACCACCGCCCTGGACGTCACCGTCCAGGCGCAGATCCTGGAGCTGCTCGCCGAGCGGCGCAGGGCCGGGCGGGCGCTGCTGCTGATCAGCCACGACCTGGCGGTGGTGGCGCGGGTGGCCGACCGGGTGCTGGTCATGAAGGACGGCGAGGTGGTCGAACAGGGCCCCACCGCCGAGGTGCTGGCCGAACCGAAGCACCCGTACACCCGGCTGCTGCTCGCCGCCGTGCCCCGGCCGCAGGCGCGCGGGACCCGGCTCTCCGGGCCGCGGGCGGGCGCCGAGCTGCCCCGGCCGCGCACCGGGGAGCGGGTGGTGCTGCGGGCCGAGGGGCTCCACAAGTCCTTCGCCGTGCCCGGCCACGCCCCGGTGGCCGCCGTCCGGGACGTCTCGCTGACCCTGCGGGAGGGCCGCACCCTCGGCGTCGTGGGCGAGTCCGGCTCCGGCAAGAGCACCGTCGGGCGCCTGCTGCTGGGCCTGGCCGCGCCGGACGCCGGGAGCGTCGAGGTGGACGGGCGGTCCTGGCAGGGCCTGCGCGGGGCCGCGCGGCGCGCCCTGCACCGGCGCATCCAGGTCGTCCACCAGGACCCGCTCAGCAGCTTCGACCCGCGCTACCCCGTCGCCCGGATCATCGCCGAGCCGCTGGCCGCCACCGGGGTCCCCCGGCCGGCGCGGGCCGGGCGGGTCGCCGAGCTGATGGAGCAGGTCGGGCTGGGCCCGGAGCTGCTGCACCGCCGTCCGCGCGAACTCTCCGGCGGGCAGCGCCAGCGGGTGGCGATCGCCCGGGCCCTGGCGCCGCGCCCGCGGATCGTCGTGCTCGACGAGCCGGTGGCGGCGCTGGACGTCTCCGTCCAGGCCCAGGTCCTCGACCTGCTGGCCGAGCTGCGGGCCGAACTCGGCGTCGCCTACGTCTTCGTCTCGCACGACCTCGGCGTGGTGCGCCACCTCGCCGACGAGGTGCTGGTGATGAAGGACGGCGCCGTCGTCGAGTCGGGGGACGTCGCCGAGGTCCTGACCGCGCCGCGCCACCCCTACACCCGCCAACTGCTGGACGCCGTCCCCCGGCTGGACGGCCCGAACCCCGGGAAGGCCCTGTGACCACCGAACCGAGCACCGAACGCGAGCTCCACCTCAACCTCCACATGGTCGGCGGCGCCATGGGAGTGCACCCCGCCGCCTGGCGGGAGCCCGGCTCCGACCCGTACGGCTTCGCCCGGGTGGAGACCTGGGTGGCCGCCGCGCAGCTCGCCGAACGCGGGCTGATGGACGCGGTGTTCCTCTCCGACACCCCCGGGATCTTCGCCGACATCGAATCCAGCCCGCACGGCGCGTACTACCACGAGCCGACCCTCGTCCTCACCGCGATCGCCGCCGCCACCTCCCGGATCGGCCTGATCGCCACCGCCTCCACCACCTCCAACGAGCCGTACAACATCGCCCGCCGCTTCAAGTCGCTGGACGTGCTCAGCGGCGGCCGGGCCGGCTGGAACGCCGTCACCACCTACATCCCGCAGGTCGCCGCCAACTTCGGCGGCAGCGGGCTGGCTCCGCGCACCGACCGGTACGCGCGCGCCGAGGAGTTCGTCGACATCGTCAAGGCGCTGTGGCGCAGCTGGGAGCCGGAGGCGCTGGTCGCGGACGTGCGCACCGGGCGGTTCACCGACTCCGGGCGGCTGCGGCCGATATCCCACCACGGGGAGCACTTCAGCGTCCGAGGGCCGCTGCCGCTGCCGCCCTCGGCCCAGGGCCACCCGCTGGTGGTGCAGGCGGGCGCCTCGGAGCCGGGGCGCGAACTGGCCGGGCGCACGGCCGACGTGGTGTTCTCCGGGGCCAAGACCCCGGACGTCGCCCACGCCTACGCCGCCGACGTACGGGCCAGGGCCGAGCGGCACGGCCGCGACCCCCGGTCGGTCAAGATCCTGCCCGGGCTGATGACCACCGTCACCGACAGCCGCCGCGAGGCCGCGGCCCGGCTGCGGCGGCTGGACGAGCTGGCCGGACACGCCCCCTGGCGCGGGGCGCACATCGAGGCGATCGGCACGCCCGAGCACGTCGCCGACGTGGCCGAGGAGTGGTTCGTCTCCGGCGCCGCGGACGGCTTCACCCTGATGCCGGACGTCTTCGCCGACGGACTGCCCGCCTTCGTCGAGCTGGTGGTGCCGATCCTGCAGCAGCGCGGCGTCTACCGCTCCTCGTACCGGGGCTCCACCCTGCGCGAGCACTACGGCCTGCCGCACCCCTACCCGGCCCCGGCGGCCGTGTGAGCGCCGCCGCACCGGCCCGATCCACCCGCTCCCTTCCCATCGGGGGCCGACACCTGAGGAAACAGGCATGACCGCGTTCTCCGTCCTCGACCAGGGCCCCCGACGGGCCGGCACCGGCACCTCCGAACTGCTCGCCGAGGCCGTTCAACTTGCACTGCACGTCGAGGAGTTGGGCTTCAGCCGCTACTGGGTGGCCGAGCACCACGCCGAGGCGGCGGTGGGCATCTCGGCGCCCGAGATCGTCATCGCCCACCTGGCCGCCCGCACCACCCGGCTGCGGATCGGCGCCGGCGGGATGCTGCTGCCCAACCACTCGCCGCTGCACGTGGCCGAGCAGTTCCGCACGCTGGAGGCCCTGCACCCCGGCCGGATCGACCTCGGCATCGGCCGCTCCAGCGGCACCGGGCACGGGCCGACCGCCGCGCTGCTCCAGCGCTCCTCGCTCGCCCCCGAGGTGTTCAACGGCCAGCTGGCGCAGCTGCTGGCCTTCGGCGGGCACGCCGCCCTGCCGCAGGGCCACGAGCTCGCCGGGGTCAGGGCCGTGCCGACGGACGCGCCGCTGCCCGGGGTGTTCCTGCTCGGCGGCAGCCCCGCCTCGGCGGGCGTCGCGGCCCGGCTGGGGCTGGGCTACGCGTACCTGGCGGCGTACCAGGACCCGGCCAACGCCTTCGCGGCGCTGCGCCGCTACCGGGAGCAGTTCCGGCCGGCCCGCGAGGGCGCGCGGCCGTGGGCGGTCCTGACGCTGACCGTGGTCGTGGGCCGGGACGACCGGCACGCCGAGGAGCTGGCCACCCCGTGGCGGCTGGCGCTGGCCCAGCACGCGGCGGGCAACTCCGCGCCGCTGCTGTCCGTCGAGGAGGCCCTGGCCCACCGGCCGACCCCGGCCGAGCGGGCCGTGCAGCGCGCCGCGCCGCTGAACGACCTGCGCGCGGAGGTGGTGGGCGGGCCGGACACGGTGGCGGCGAAGCTGAAGTCCTTCACCGAGGAGTCGGGCGCCGACGAGGTGATGGTGGTCGCGAACACCTACGACCCGGCGGACCGACGGGAGTCCTACACCCGGCTGGCCGAGCTCGCGGGGCTGGGCGCGTAGGCGTACGCGGCGAGGGGTGGGGCAAGCGGGGGAAGCTGCCCCACCCCTCGCCGTACGGGCTCAGAGCGGTACGGGCTCAGAGCGGTACGGGCAGCTCCCGCAGGGCCGGGAGCACCTCGGCGGCGAAGGTGCGCAGCGCGGCGAAGGCCGTGTCGGCGGGCAGCAGCCCGTACTCGAAGGCGGCGTTGACCCGGGTGACGCCGGCGGCGGCGAGTTCGGCCAGCTGGTCGACGATCTGCTCGGGCGAGCCGGCCAGGAGGCGCTCGTAGGCGAGTTCCTCGTCGGCCGGGTCGACGGCGGCGGGGACGGGCGGCATGCCCCCAGCGGGGTGGGCGCCCTCGGCCAGGGCCCGGGAGGTCTGGATCTGGCGGGCGACCTCGCGGGCGGCGGCCCGGCGCCCGGCCGGGTCGGTGCCGAGGTGGACGAAGCGGTTGACGGCGTACTCCAGGCCCTCGGCCCTGACCCCCTCCTCGGCGGCCAGGGTGTTCACCGTCTGCCACTGGGCGGCGAGTTCGGCCGGGGTCGACAGGGCCAGGCCGAGCAGGTGGAAGCCGCGGCGGACGGCGAAGCGGGTGGACTCCGGCGAGATCGCGGCGGCCCAGACCGGCGGGTGCGGGGACTGGTGGGAGGGCGGCAGGACGGTCACCGGGGCGTCGATCCGGTGGAACTCGCCCTTGTGGGTGACCGCGTCCTCGGTGAGCAGCCGCAGCACCAGGTCGGCGGACTCCTCGAAGGCGGCCCGGCTGGTGGCGAGGTCGCGGCCGAAGCCCAGGAACTCGTGCGGCTGGTAGCCGCGGCCGATGCCGAGGTCCAGCCGCCCACCCGAGACCTGGTCCAGGGTGTTGACGTCGGCGACGAGGCGGACCGGGTCCCACAGGGGCAGCACCAGGATGCCGGTGCCGACCCTCAGGTCGGGGGCGATCGCGGCGGCCTGGCCGAGCAGCAGCAGCGGCGAGGAGCTGAGGCTGTAGCCGGAGAAGTGGTGCTCGGTGATCCAGATGCCGGAGAAGCCCTTGTCGTTGGCCCATTCGACCTGCCGGGCGAAGTCCAGGTACTTGCGGCGGGCGGACTGGCGGTCCACCGAGGGGGAGATGCTGAGGTAGGTGATTCCGACGCGCATGACCGGGGTTCGCTCCTTCGGGCTGGGTTCAAGAGGTGGGCAGAACGGACTCGGCCAGCAACTGGTCCAGGTGCGCGGCGAGTTCGGCGGGGACGGGGTGGTCGAAGGCGACCATCGGCGACAGGGTGAGGCCCGTCGCCGCACCGAGCCGGTTGCGCAGGTCCAGGACGCTGAACGAGGAGAAGCCGAGGTCCTGGAAGCGCTCCGCGGCGCCGATCCGCGCCGGGTCGGTGTAGCCGAGGGCGGCGGCGGCCTGCTCCTGGACCAGCGCCAGCAGCAGGGCGGTGCGCTCCGGGGCCCGCGCGTCCGTCCATCGCCGCAGCAGCTCGGCCGGGTCCACGGCCGGGTCCTCGGTGGCCGACGGGGCGGCAGCGGGCGGCGCGGGCGTCCCGGCCGGGGCGGCGCCGGAGGGGCCGGGGGTGGCCAGCCAGTGGACCGTCGTCGCGAAGGGGTGGCCGGGCACGGTGTCGGGGTCGGCGGCGGGCGCCGGGCCGACGGGCCGGGCGACGGCGAGCCCGTGCACCTCGGCCCCGGCCAGCGCCGCCGCGAGCGCCCTCGGCTGGGGCCGCTCGCGCAGCTGCGCGGCCAGGTGGACGGCCTCCGGGTGGATCGCGGCGGTCAGCGCGCTGAGCGTGCTGTGCGGGCCGAGCTCCAGGTAGGCGGTGACGCCGTGCCGGTCGCGCAGGGTGCGCACGCCCTGGGCGAAGCGGACGGTGGCGCGGATCTGCTCGGTCCAGTACCGGGGGCCGGCGATCCGCTGAGGGTCGGCGGTCTCGCCGGTGAGGTTGCTGATCACCGGCAGGCCCGGGGCGCGGTAGGTGATCCGCTGCGCCTCGGCGTGGAAGCGCTCCAGCACCGGGTCCAGGTGGGCGGAGTGGAAGGCGTGCGAGACGCGCAGCCTGCGGGTGCGCAGCCCGAGCCCGGTGAGCTCGCGGTCGAGTTCGGCGACGGCGGCGGCGTCGCCGGAGACCACGGTGGAGGCGGGTCCGTTCACGGCGGCCAGGCCCAACGCCTGCCCGTACGGTGCGAGCAGTTCGGTGAGCCGCTCCTCGGGGGCCTGGACAGAGAGCATCGCTCCCGCGCCGGCGGGCAGTTCGTCCATCAGCCGGGCCCGGGCGGCGACCAGCGCGGCCGCCGATTCCAGGTCGAACACCCCGGCCAGGTGGGCGGCGGAGACCTCGCCGACCGAGTGGCCGAGCACCGCGACGGGCGGGGGCAGCCGGGTGCCGAGCAGCCGGGCCAGCGCGCTCTGGTGGGCGAACAGGGCCGGCTGGGTGTAGCGGGTGCGGTCCAGCAGGGCGGCGTGGGCGGTGCCGGGCTCGGCGAACATCACGTCCCGCAGCGGGCGCTCGAGGTGGGGGTCGAGGGCGTCGCACACCTCGTCCAGGGCTTTGGCGAACTCCTGGTGCTCGGCGTGGAGTTCGCGGCCCATGCCGGGGTGCTGGGAGCCCTGGCCGGAGAAGGTCCAGGCGGCCCGGGCGGGGGCGGTGACCGCCGCGGGGCCGCGCACCAGGGCGGGGTGGGCGCGGCCCGCCGCCAGGGCGCGCAGGGCGGCGGCGATCTCCCGCGGACGGTCGGTCAGCACGGCGGCCCGGTGCGGGAACCGGGCGCGGCCGTGGCCGAGCCAGTGGGCGGTCTCCTGCGCGCTGTCGGCGGCCCCGGCCTCGGCGTGTGCGGCCAGTGCCAGCGCGTGTTCGCGCAGCGCCTCGGGGGTGCGGGCGGTGAGCAGCCAGGGCCGGTCGGCGGGGGCGGCGCCGGGTTCGGCGGGGGCGGCGCCGGGTTCGGCGGGCGGCGAGTCGGGGGCCTCCTCCAGGACCAGGTGGGCGTTGGTGCCGCTGATCCCGAAGGAGGAGACGGCGGCCCGGCGCGGGCGCTCCCCGCGCGGCCAGGGCGCGGCCTCGGTGAGCAGCTCGACCGCGCCCGAGGACCAGTCCACGTGCGGGGTGGGCGCGTCCAGGTGCAGGCTCGCGGGCAGGGTCTCGTGCCGCAGGGACAGGATCAGCTTGATCACCCCGGCCACCCCGGCGGCGGCCTGGGTGTGGCCGATGTTGGACTTCAACGAGCCCAGCCGCAGCGGGCGTTCGCGCTCGCCCCGGCCGTACACGGCGAGCAGGGCGCGGGCCTCGATCGGGTCGCCGAGGGTGGTGCCGGTGCCGTGCGCCTCGACGGCGTCGACCTGGTCGGGGGTGAGCCGGGCGTCGTCCAGCGCCTCCCGGATCACCGCCTCCTGGGCCGGGCCGCTGGGGGCGGTGAGGCCGTTGCTGGGGCCGTCCTGGTTGACGGCCGAGCCGCGCAGCACGGCGAGCACCCGGTGGCCGTTGGCGCGGGCGTCGGAGAGGCGCTCCAGCAGCAGCAGTCCGACGCCCTCGGCGAGGCCCGTGCCGTCGGCGCCGGCCGCGAACGCCTTGCAGCGCCCGTCCGGGGCCAGCCCGCGCTGGCGGCTGAACTCCAGGAACACCCTCGGGTGGGCGAGCACGCAGGCGCCTCCGGCCAGGGCAAGGTCGCTCTCGCGCGAGCGCAGGGAGCGGGCGGCCAGGTGCATGGCGACCAGGGAGGAGGAGCAGGCGGTGTCGACGGTCAGGGCCGGGCCGAGCAGGCCGAAGTGGTAGGCGAGCCGGCCCGAGGCGACGGAGCCGGCGTTGCCGGTCATGAAGTGGCCGTCGAGCTCGCCGGCCACCTCGTGGGGGCGCGGGGCGTAGTCCTGGCCGATCATGCCGACGTACACGCCGGTGCGGCTGCCGCGCAGGGCGGCCGGGTCGAGGGCGGCGGACTCGAAGGTGCGCCAGGCGGCCTCCAGCAGCAGCCGCTGCTGCGGGTCCATGGCGAGCGCCTCGCGCGGGCCCAGGCCGAAGAAGGCGGCGTCGAACTCGCCCGCGCCGTCCAGGAATCCGCCCTGGCGGGCGTAGGAGGTGCCGGGGGTGGCCGGGTCCTCGTCGAACAGGGTGTCGAGGTCCCAGCCGCGGTCGGCGGGGAAGTCGCCGACGGCGTCCCGGCCCTCGGCGAGCAGCCGCCACAGGTCCTCGGGGGCGCGTACGCCGCCGGGCAGGCGGCAGGCCATGCCGACGATCGCGACCGGCTCGTGCGCCCTCTCCTCCAGGACCTCGATGCGGCGCCTGGCCTGGCGCAGGTCGGCGGTCGCGCGGCGCAGGTAGTCGCGCAGCCGCTCCTCGGTGGTGCCGACGGGTGCTGCGGTCGGTTCTGTCGTCCCGGGCATCTCAGACCTCCGTTCCGGGATGGTT
The DNA here is from genome assembly GCF_000720635.1 of Streptomyces sp. NRRL WC-3742. Lineage (GTDB taxonomy): Bacteria > Actinomycetota > Actinomycetes > Streptomycetales > Streptomycetaceae > Kitasatospora. Next base: position 44,858 of record NZ_JOCF01000060.1, read on the forward strand.
GAGTTCGTCGTCGAGCGCGGCGAACAGTTCCTCGTCGCTGGCCGCCGCGAGGTCCTCGGCGAGGTGGTCGGTGAGGCGGTCGGCACCCTCCCCGGTGCCCGTTCCGGTGCCCCTCCCGCCGGTGCCGTCCGGGCCGTCGTCCAGGCGCCAGAGCAGCTCGCGCAGCCGCCGTCCGACCGCTCCCCGGACGCCCTCGGCGGCGCCCAGGGCGGGCAGCAGGGCCTCCAGCCGGTCGAGTTCGCGCAGCAGCGGGTCCGGTGCGGCCTCGTCCCCGGGGGCCAGCTCCCGGTGCAGGTGGGCGGCCAGCGCCGACGGGGTCGGGTGGTCGAACACCGTGGTCGGGGGCAGCCGCAGGCCCGTGGCCGCGCCGAGGCGGTTGCGCAGTTCGACGGCGGTGAGCGAGTCGAAGCCGATCTCCTTGAACGCCTGGTCGGCGGCCACGGTGTCGGCCGTGCCGTGGCCGAGGACGGCGGCCGCCTGGGCCCGCACCAGCTGGAGCAGGGCTTCGGCCCGTCCGTCCGGGTCGAGGGCGGCCAGACGCTCCAACAGCGGGGCCGGGCCCCCGGGGGCGGGCGCGCCGGCGGCGCTGCGCCGGGCGGGGGTGCCCGGCCGGGAGCCCGACAACGTACGCAGCAGGGTGCGCAGCAGCGGGGGTACCGTTCCGGCCTCCTGGCCCGCCCTCAGGTCGAAGCGGGTGGTGACGAGGGCCGCCCTGCCGCTCGCGCGGGCCGTGTCCAGCAGGGCCAGACCCTCCCGGTCGGTCAGCGGCACCAGGCCGCCGCGGGCCAGCCGGGCCCGGTCCCCGTCGGTGAGCGCCCCGGTCAGCCCGCTGGCCCGCTGCCACAGGCCCCAGGCGAGGGAGGTCGCGGGCAGGCCCTCGGCGGCGCGGCGCTGGGCGAGGGCGTCCAGGTAGGCGTTGGCCGCGGCGTAGTTGGCCTGTCCGCCCCCGCCGAGCACGCCGGAGACGGAGGAGTACAGCACCAGGTCGGCGAGGTCCGCGTGCCGGGTCAGCTCGTCCAGGTGGCGGGCGGCCAGGGCTTTGGGGGCGAGCACGGCCTCCAGGGCCGTACGGTCCAGGGCCTCGAGGACGCCGTCGGCCAGGGCGCCCGCGGCGTGCACCACCAGGGTCAGCGGGTGCTCGGCGGGGACGGCGTCGAGCAGGGCGGCCAGCGCGGCCCGGTCGGCGACGTCCACGGCGGCGAGCGTCACCTCGGCGCCCAGGCCGGCGAGTTCGGCGGCCAGCTCGGCGGCGCCCTCGGCCTCGGGGCCGCGCCGGCCCGCCAGCAGCAGGTGCCGGACGCCGTGCTCGGCCACCAGGTGCCGGGCGGTCAGCGCGCCCAGGGTGCCGGTGCCCCCGGTGACCAGGACGGTGCCCGCCGGGTCGATCGGCGCGGGGACGGTCACCACGACCTTGCCGGTGTGCCGGGCCTGCCCGAGGTGGCGCAGCGCCTCCCCCGCCCGGGCCACCGGCCAGGCGGTGATCGGCGGCAGGGTCAGCGCCCCGCGCTCGAACAGCTCCAGCAGGTCGGCCAGCAGCTCGCCGATCCGCTGCGGACCGGCCTCCAGCAGGTCGAAGGAGCGGTAGCGCACGCCCGGGTGCAGGTCGGCGATCCGCTCGGGGTCGCGCAGGTCGGCCTTGCCCATCTCGACGAAGCGGCCGCCGCGCGGCAGCAGCCGTAGGGAGGCGTCGACGAAGTCCCCGGTGAAGGAGTTCAGCACGACGTCCACCCCGGCGCCGCCGGTGGCGGCCAGGAAGCGCCCCTCGAAGTCGAGGGTGCGGGAGGAGGCGGTGCGGGCCGGGTCGACGCCGAGCGCGGCCAGGGTGTCCCACTTGCCGGGCCCGGCCGTCCCGTACACCTCGGCGCCCAGGTGGGTGGCGAGCTGGACGGCGGCGATGCCGACCCCGCCGGCCGCCGAGTGCACCAGCAGCCGTTCGCCCGCGCGGAGCCCGGCCAGGTCGACCAGGGCGTAGTGCGCGGTCAGGTAGGCGGCGGGGACGGCGGCGGCCTGGGCGAAGCTCCAGCCGGCCGGGATGCGGGCCAGCAACCGGTGGTCGGTGACGGCCACCGGGCCGATGCCCCCGGACACCAGGCCCGTGACCCGGTCACCGGGCCGGAGGTCCGTCACCTCCGCCCCGACCTCGGTGACCACCCCGGCCGCCTCGGTGCCGAGAAGGGCGCGGTCGGGGTAGACGCCGAGGGTGATCAGCACGTCCCGGAAGTTCAGCCCGGCGGCCCGCACGGCGATCCGCACCTCGCCGGGGGCGAGGGGGCGGTCGGCGTCCGGGGCGGGGAGCAGGGCCAGCGCGTCCAGGGTGTCGCCGGTGGGGGTGAGCCGCCAGGGGCCGTCCTCGGGCGCGGTGAGCTCCGGACGGGCGGGCAGCGGCACGACGGCCGGGGCGAGCACCGCGCCCCGGCGCAGGGCCAGTTGGGGTTCGTCCAGGGCGAGGGCGGCGGCCAGGGCCGTACGGGAGTCGGGGTGGCCGTCGGTGTCCAGCAGGCGGAAGCGGCCGGGGTGCTCGGTCTGGGCGCTGCGCAGCAGGCCCCACAGGGCGGCGGCGACGGGCTCGACGGGGCGGTCCGCAGCATCCGCGTGCTGGGCGTCGCGGGTCAGGACGGCGAGGCGGGTGTCGGCCAGCTGGTCCTGGGCGAGCCAGCGTTGGAGGAAGCCGAGCAGGGAGGTGGTGGCGGCGACGGGGTCCGGGTGGTCGGGGAGGGTGAGCGGGAGGACTGCGGTGGCGGGCGGGTCGGTGGCGAACAGGGCGGCCGGGTCCGGAAGTTCGGCGTCGAGGCGGTGCTCGGGCAGTGCGGCCCAGGCTCCGGGGGCGGCCTCCGCCGGGGGGACGGGGGCCCAGTCGAGGTGGTACTGGCCCTCGGGGCGCCCGGACGGACGGGCGGTGGCGAGGGCGCCGGGGGCGAGCGGGCGCAGGGCGATGCGCTCGACGGAGACCACCGGGCCGCCGAGCGGGTCGGTGGCGGTCAGCGCGACGGAGTCGGCTCCGTGGCGGGTCAGGCGTACGCGCAGGCTGGTGGCGGCCGTGGCGGCGAGGGTGACGCCGGTCCAGGCGAAGGGGAGGGCGGTCGGCTGCTCGGTGGCGGCGGCGTCGGTGGCGGTGACGGCGAGGGGGTGGAGGGCGGCGTCGAGCAGGGCGGGGTGGAGGCCGTAGCGGGCGGCGTCCGGGTGTGCGGGCTCGGGGAGTTCGACGGTCGCGTAGACGGTGTCGCCGTCGCGCCACAGGGCCTGGACGCCCTGGAAGACCGGGCCGTAGTCGTAGCCGCGCTCGGCGAGGTCCGGGTAGAGGGCCGACGGCTCCACGGGCACGGCGCCGGGCGGCGGCCAGGCCGTGGGCCAGTCCTCCGGGGCCGACTCAGGGGCCGGCGCCGGGGCTGTTTCCGGGCCGGACGGGAGGAGCAGGGCGGTGGCGTGCCTGGTCCACGGCTCCTGCGGTCCGGCGGCGGCCGGGCGGGAGTGGACGGCCAGAGCGCGGGCGCCGTCGGCGTCGGGCGGCTGGACGGCGGTCTGCAGGTGGACGGCATCGCCGTCCAGCAACAGCGGTGCCTCCAGGGTCAGTTCGGCCAGGGCGGGGACGGCGGCGCGATGGCCGGCGTGCAGGGCGAGCTCGACCAGGGCGGTCGCGGGCAGCAGCGGGACGCCGGTGACGGCGTGGTCGAGCAGCCAGGGATGAGTGCCGCTCGACAGGCGGCTGGTGTAGAGCGCGGTGCCGTCCGGCAGGTCGGTGGTGGCGCCCAGCAGCGGGTGATCAGCGCTGTGCAGGCCCAGGTGGCCGGGGTCGCTGACGTCCGGGGCGGGGTCGAGCCAGTAGTGGCGGTGCTGGAAGGGGTAGGTGGGGAGTCCGGGTGGGGTGGTGGGGGTGGTGACGGGCCAGGTGAGGCGGTGGCCGTGGAGCTCGACGGCGGCGAGGGCTTGGAGGAGGGGTTGGTCGTCCTCGCGGTTGCGGCGCAGGGTGCCGGTGACGAGGGTGTCGGGGGCGTCGGGCGTGTCGGCCAGGGTGTCCTGGAGGGCGAGGGTGAGGACGGGGTGGGCGCTGGACTCGACGAGGGTGGTGAAGCCGTCGGCGGCGAGCGCGCGGACGGTCTCCTCGAAGCGGACGCGGCTGCGCAGGTTGCGGAACCAGTACTCGGCGTCCAGGGTGGCGGTGTCCAGCGGAGCAGCGGTGACAGTCGAGTAGAAGGGAATGTCGGGCGTCCTCGGCGTGATGGCTCCCAACTGGTCGAGGAGGGAGGCGTGGAGGGATTCGACGTGGGCGGAGTGGGAGGCGTAGTCCACCGGGACCTGCCGCACACGGACGTCCTGCTCCTCGCCCCAGGCGACGAGTTCGCCGATCGATGCGGCGGTGCCCGAAACCACCGTCGAGGACGGGCCGTTGACGGCGGCGACCTCCAACTCGCCGTCCCACCGGGCGATCAGCCGCTCCACCTACGGGATCGGTCAGCGCTTCCTCCAACTGCCAGTCCACGTACGGCTCCAGAGCCCGACCGGCGTCCGCGAGGAGGGAGGCGAACACCGGCGACGACTGCGCCAGCGCCACCCCCATCCCCACCCACTGCGACCCCTGCCCCGGGAACACCAGCACCACCCCACCGGGCGACCCCGCCGCCCGACCCGACACCACCGCCGGGTGGTCGTTCAGGGCCCGCAGCGCGGCCACCACCTCGGCGCGCTCGCCCGAGGTGACGGCGGCGCCGAACCCGTGCCGGGCGCCGCGAGTCAGCGTCCAGGCCGCCACCTCCGACAGCGCCGTCCGCGCGCCCGGACCCTCCAGCCAGTCCGCCAGCCGCCCGGCAGCGGCGGCGAGCGCCGCCTCGGAGCGCGCCGAGAGCAGCACGGGGGCCGCCACCGAGGGCAGTTCCGAACTCGCCGGGAGGGGCACGGGAGCCGCGACGGCCGGGGCCTCCTCCAGGATCACGTGCGCGTTGGTACCGCTCATCCCGAAGGCCGACACGCCCGCACGGCGCGGCCGCTCGCCCGGGGCCCACTCGACGGGCGCGCGCAGCAGTTCCACCGCACCGCTCCCCCAGTCGACGGCGCCGGTCGGCTCGTCGGCGTGCAGGGTCGCCGGCAGCACGCCGTGCCGCAGCGCCTGCACCATCTTGATGATGCCCGCCACCCCGGCCGCCGCCTGCGCGTGCCCGATGTTGGACTTCACCGACCCCAGCCACAACGGCCGCCCCGGCGAACGCTCCTGGCCGTACGTCGCCAGCAGGGCTTCCGCCTCGATCGGATCGCCCAGCCGGGTGCCCGTGCCGTGGGCCTCCACCGCGTCCACGTCCGCCACACCGAGCCCGGCCGCCGCCAGCGCCGCCCGGATCACCCGCTCCTGCGAGGGACCGTTCGGCGCGGTCAGGCCGTTCGAGGCGCCGTCCTGGTTGACCGCCGTACCGCGCACCACCGCGAGCACCGGGTGGCCGTTGGCCCGGGCGTCGGAGAGCCGTTCGACCAGGAGCAGCCCGACGCCCTCGGAGAAGCCGGTGCCGTCCGCGTCGGCCGAGAAGGCGCGGCAGCGGCCGTCCGGGGAGAGTCCGCGCTGTCGGCTGAACTCGATCAGGGTGTCCGGGGTGGACATCACGGTGGCGCCGCCGACCAGGGCGAGGCTGCACTCGCCGGAGCGCAGGGCCTGCCCCGCGAGGTGCAGGGCGACCAGGGAGGAGGAGCAGGCGGTGTCGACCGTCACCGCCGGGCCCTCGAAGCCGTACGTGTAGGCGATCCGGCCGGAGGCCACGCTGCCCGCGCTGCCGGTGCCGAGGTAGCCCTCCGCCTCGGGGGCGGAGCCTCGCACCCGGCCGCCGTACTCGGTGTAGATCAGGCCGGTGAAGACGCCGACCGGGGTGGAACGCAGCGCGGCCGGGTCCAGGCCCGCGCTCTCCAGCGCCTCCCAGGACGCCTCCAGCAGCAGCCGCTGCTGCGGGTCCATGGCGATGGCCTCACGCAGGTTGATGCCGAAGAACGCCGGGTCGAAGTCGGCCGCTGCGGCGAGGAAGCCGCCGTGGCGGGTGTAGGAGGTGCCGGTGCGCTCAGGGTCCGGGTCGTACAGCGCCTCCAGGTCCCAGCCCCGGTCGACGGGGAACCCGGAGATCGCCTCCCTGCCCTCGGCGACCAGCCGCCACAGCTCCTCCGGGGAGCCCACCCCGCCCGGGTAGCGGCACGCCATCCCGATGATCGCCAGGGGTTCGTCGGCGGCGGCACGGGGACGGGCGGGCGCGGGCGCGGAAACCTGTGCGGTGCCGCCCCGGCGCAGCAGGTCGCCGAGGTGCTCGGCGAGGGCGCGCGGGCTGGGGTGGTTGAAGACCAGGGTCGGCGGCAGCTTGAGACCGGTGGCGGCGGCGATCCGGTCGCGCAGCTGGACGGCGGTGAGGGACTCGAAGCCGAGGTCGCGGAAGGCCCGGTCGGGGTCGAGCTCGGCGGGGGTGGCGTAACCGAGGACGGCGGCGACCTCCGCGCGCACCAGCTCCTGCACCTGCCGCGCCAGGTCCGCGGCGGAGAGGCCCCGGAGGTGCTCGGCCGAGCCGCTCTCCCCCGCCGTGCGTCCGGCGGCCCGGCGGGCCGGGGTGCGGGTGGGGCGGGCCGGGCCCCGGGAGGCGGGGGCGGTCAGCCGGTCGGCGTCCACCGGGCGCAGCACCAGGGCGTCGACGGTGAGGACGGGCGCGCCCTCGGGGTCGACGGCCCGGACCCGCAGGGTGTCCTGGTCCAGGCGGTCCAGCCGCACCCGCAGGACGGTGGCGCCGACGGCGTGCAACGCGAGGCCGTTCCAGGCGAACGGCAGCCGCAGGGCGGCGGGGCGTTCGGGCCCGTCGGCCGCGACCTCGGCCTGAAGGGCGGCGTCGAGCAGCGCGGGGTGGAGGCCGTAGCGGGCGGCGTCCGGGTGTGCGGGCTCGGGGAGTTCGACGGTCGCGTAGACGGTGTCGCCGTGCTGCCAGGCGGCGCGCAGGCCCTGGTAGGTCGGGCCGTAGCCGACCTCGGCGGCGGCGAACCGCTGGGCGGCGATGGCGAGTTCGAGCGGGACGGCCTCGGCGGGGGGCCAGTCGGCGGGGTCCGTGGGTTCGGCCGGGTCGGCGGGGCCCGCGGCCAGGGTGCCGGTCGCGTGGTGGGTCCAGTCCCCGGCGCCGCCGTGCTCGGGGCGGGAGTAGACGTCGAAGGTGCGGCGGCCGTCCTCCTCGGCGGCCGTGACGAGGACCTGGAGGTCGAGCACCGCCTCGCCGAGGGTCAGCGGCGCCAGCAGGACGAGTTCCTCCACCCCGGACGCCCCGGCGGACTCGGCGGTGGCCAGGGCGAGTTCGGCGAATCCGGTGCCCGGGAACAGGACGGTCCCCGCGACGGTGTGCTCGGCCGACCAGGGATGGCTGCGCAGGGACAGGCGGCCGGTCAGGACGAGCCCGCCGTCGTCGGCGCGTTCGACGGTCGCGCCGAGCAGCGGGTGCGCGGAGGTGTCCGGCCCGCCGGTGTGGGCGGGGGCGTCGAGCCAGTGGCGGCGGTGTTGGAAGGGGTAGGTGGGGAGTCCGGGTGGGGTGGTGGGGGTGGTGACGGGCCAGGTGAGGCGGTGGCCGTGGAGTTCGACGGCGGTGAGGGCTTGGAGGAGGGGGTGGTCGTCCTCGCGGTTGCGGCGCAGGGTGCCGGTGACGAGGACGTCGGGGGCGTCGGCCAGGGTGTCCTGGAGGGCGAGGGTGAGGACGGGGTGGGCGCTGGACTCGACGAAGGTGGTGAAGCCGTCGGCGGCGAGCGCGCGGACGGTCTCCTCGAAGCGGACGCGGCTGCGCAGGTTACGGAACCAGTACTCGGCGTCCAGGGTGGCGGTGTCCAGCGGAGCAGCGGTGACGGTCGAGTAGAACGGGATGTCGGAGGGCTTGGGACGGATGTGGGCCAGCACGTCCCGGATCGTGGTGCGGAGGGCCTCGACGTGGGCGGAGTGGGAGGCGTAGTCCACCGGGACGCGACGTACCCGGACGTCCTGTTCCTCGCCCCAGGCGACGAGTTCGGCGATCGATGCGGCGGTGCCCGAAACCACCGTCGAGGACGGGCCGTTGACGGCGGCGACCTCCAACTCGCCGTCCCACCGGGCGATCAGCCGCTCCACCTCCCATCCCCACCCACTGCGACCCCTGCCCCGGGAACACCAGCACCACCCCACCGGGCGAATCCGCCAGCCGACCCGACACCACCGCCGGGTGAGCCGTCTGCTCCGCCAACGCCCGTAGCCCGGCCAGCAGTTCGTCCCGGTCCGGGGAGACCACGGCGGCCCCGAGCCGGTGCCGGGCGCCGCGAGTCAGCGTCCAGGCCGCCACCTCCGACAGCGCCGTCCGCGCCCCCGGACCCTCCAGCCAGTCCGCGAGCCGCCCGGCAGCGGCGGCGAGCGCCGCCTCGGAACGCGCCGAGAGCAGCACGGGGGCCGCCACCGAGGGCAGTTCCGAGCGCGCCGGGGTCGGCTCCGTCACGGCACCGGGGGCCGCCTCGGAGGCAGCCGGGAGCGGCACGGGGGCCGCACCGGCCGGGGCCTCCTCCAGGATCACGTGCGCGTTCGTCCCGCTGATCCCGAAGGCCGACACGCCCGCACGGCGCGGCCGTTCCCCCGCCGCCCACTCGACGGGCGCGCGCAGCAGTTCCACCCCGCCGGAGGCCCAGTCCACCTCCCCGGTCGGCTCGTCCACGTGCAGGGTCGCCGGCAGCACGCCGTGCCGCAGCGCCTGCACCATCTTGATCACGCCCGCCACCCCGGCCGCCGCCTGCGCGTGCCCGATGTTGGACTTCACCGACCCCAGCCACAACGGCCGCCCCGCCGGACGCTCCCGCCCGTACGTCGCCAGCAGCGCCTGCGCCTCAATCGGGTCGCCCAGCCGGGTGCCCGTGCCGTGGGCCTCCACCGCGTCCACGTCCGCCGCGCCCAGCCCGGCCGCCGCCAGCGCCGCCCGGATCACCCGCTCCTGCGAGGGACCGTGGGGGGCGGAGAGCTGGCTGCTGGTGCCGTCCTGGTTGACGGCGGAGCCGCGCACCACGGCGAGCACCGGGTGGCCGTTGGCCCGGGCGTCGGAGAGGCGTTCGAGGAGCAGCAGGGCGACCCCCTCGCCCCAGCCGGTGCCGTCGGCGTCGGCGGAAAACGCCTTGCAGCGGCCGTCGGGCGACAGCCCGCGCTGGCGGCTGAACTCGACGAAGGTGTTGGGGGTGGCCATCACCGTGGCCCCGCCCGCGAGGGCCAGCGTGCACTCGCCCGAGCGCAGGGCCTGGGCGGCGAGGTGCAGGGCGACCAGGGAGGAGGAGCAGGCGGTGTCGACCGTCACCGCCGGGCCCTCGAAGCCGTACGTGTAGGCGATCCGGCCGGAGGCGACGCTGGGCGCGCTGCCGATGCCGACCTGGCCTTCGACGGCGGCGGGCAGCGGGTTGAGCCGCGAGCCGTAGTCGTTGTACATGATCCCGGTGAAGACGCCGACCGGGGTGGAGCGCAGCGCGGCCGGGTCCAGGCCCGCGCTCTCCAGCGCCTCCCAGGTGGTCTCCAGCAGCAGCCGCTGCTGGGGGTCGATGGTGCCGCTCTCGCGGGGGCTGATGCCGAAGAAGTCCGCGTCGAAGCCGGCCGCTGCGGCGAGGAAGCCGCCGTGGCGGGTGTAGGAGGTGCCGGTGCGGTCCGGGTCCGGGTCGTACAGGGCGTCCAGGTCCCATCCCCGGTCGGCGGGGAACTCCGCTATCGCGTCCCGGCCTTCGGCGACCAGCCGCCACAGCTCCTCCGGAGAGCGCACCCCGCCCGGGTAGCGGCACGCCATGCCGACGACGGCGATCGGCTCCGTGTACCTGGCCTCGGCCTCCTCCAGTCGCAGGCGGGTGTCCTGGAGGCTGGCGCTGACCCGCTTGAGGTAGTCGCGGAGCTTCTCGTCGTTCGACATGGCGTGCTCTGCCCTTCGATGGCTCGGGGAGGGTGGCGGGGGCGGCGCGGGGCCGGTGGGCTCAGACCCGTTCGAGGGCGAACCCGGACTTGATCCACTTGCTGGACTCGACGGCGATGGCGGCGGCGCGGTCGCCCGGGGCGAGCTTGGGCAGGACCTGCTCGAGCTGGAAGAAGACCAGGGCGTTGCCGGTGTTGGCGGTCTCGCCGACGCAGCTGATCTCCTCGGCACCGCCCAGCCCGAGCCGCTCGACGATCCGGGCGGTCATCCGGGTGGACAGCTGCGGCGGCAGCAGGTGCGTCACCTCGCCCTCCTGCCAGCCGGTTTCGGCGAGAAGCCGGTGCAGGATCTGCTCGGCGAACAGCGGGACGGTCTCCTCGATCGCCTTGTAGTCCTCCCGCGCCGAGGACCGGTCGCTGTGCCGGTCGACGGGGCCGAACCACTCCAGCACCTGGCCCGGGGCCCTTCCCCGGCCGGACAGTTGGACGAAGGAGGCGCGGACGGCGGTCGGGCCGGCCGCCGGGTCGGCGCTGAGCACGGCGGCCCCGGCGGCGTCGCCGAAGAGCACGTAGTTGACCAGTTCGGCCGGGGGGACGGCGCGCAGGTCTGCGTCCAGGTCGTAGTGCTTGGCGATGACGTCGCCGCCGAGCACCAGGGCGGTGCGGTGGCGGCCGGTGGAGAGCAGCTGCCGGGCGACGTCGATGGCCTGGACGGCGCCGGAGCAGCCGGACTGGAGCTGGTAGGTGGCCACGTCGTCGATGCCGAGCCGGTCGGCGATGACGTTGACGGTGGCCGGCATCAGGGTGTCGGGGGTGGCGGTGCCGAGCACCACGAGGTCGATGTCGGCGGGGTCGGTGCCGGCCGCGGCGAGCGCGCGCTCCCCGGCGGTGGTGCCGAGGTCGGCCAGGGTGTCGCGCTGCTCGCCGCTCTCCAGGTCGAGGGCGAGGTGGCGGGTGCGGGTGCCGATGAAGGCGTCCACCCACTGCTCCCAGAGCGCGTCCATGCCGAAGCGGCGGCCCAGGGCGGCGTTGTCGATGGGCGGGCCCGGCAACGCGGTGCCGGCCGCCAAGAGGCGGATCTCTGCGGGGTCCATCTGCGGTCTGCTCCCAGCGCGTCGGGGTTCTCGGCTGTCGGGGTGCTCGGCTGTCGGGTGTTCAGCTGTCAGGCACTCGGGCTGACGAGTGCTCAGCTGCGGTAGAGGACGATCGCGGAGGCGTAGGACTTGTGGGTCTCGACCGGACGGAACTGGCGGAACCCGACCGCCCCGCGCAGCGGGCCGGCCACCGCGACGGCCTTGATGGTCTGCTGCTCGCCGAGGGTCAGCCGGGCGTCGTCGACGACGCCGCCGGTGCGGATGACGTTGCCGTCGAGCAGCCGGATCTCCTCCGAGAAGTAGCCCAGGAAGTTGCCCTCGGGGCCCTTGCGCAGCATCCGCCCGTACCCGTTGGTCGTCCCGACCAGCGCGCCCTGCTGGTCGCGCAGCTCGTAGCGGACGTGGGCGATGTCCTCCAGCGTCGGGGTGGCCCCGCTGAAGTCGGAGTTGGAGGAGTCGTAGCTGACCAGGGTCTCGGCGAGGTCGGTCAGGTAGAGCAGGTTGGCGGGGTCGCCGACCGGCGGGTTCGGGCCCTTCGGGGCGAGCGGCGGCACCGCAAGTCTGGCGAGCAGCCAGCCCCGCAGGGCGTCCGCGGCGGGGGCCAGCGGACCGGGGAGGGTGATCGAGGCCATGCTGCGACTCCGTTTCGGCACGGGGACGGGAGGACGCCGGGGAACGGCGTTCCGATCACGCTAGGCAACGGAGCTAAACCGGCTCGGCGCGTCCGCTGAACCGCCCCCGCCGCCCCGCGAATGCGCCGCTTAATCCGCGACAAACGACCGTTGAATTCCCACGGATTTCCGCCGGAACTGCCGTGGCCCGCGCCCGGGGAACGGAACTAGCATGCGCCGGAGCAACTGGAATTCCCCCCGGAAATGATTCCGGGTCATCCGACCGGGAGGCCGCGTTGTCCGCCAGTTCCGCCGAAGCACCGTCGTTCCCGGTGCGCCGCACCTGCCCCTACCAGCCGCCGGACGTGTACCGGGAGATCAGCGACCGGGGCCCGATCAGCCAGGTCACCCTGTGGAACGACCGCCGGGTGTGGCTGATCACCGGCTACGAGGAGGCCCGCCGGCTCCTCGCCGACGAGCGGCTGTCCTCCGACCGCAGCTACGACGCCTACCCCACCATGGCCCCGCACCTGGGCGCGCCCGCCGCCCGCAAGCTGGTCCTGGTGGGCGAGGACCCCCCGATCCACCACCACCACCGACGGCTGCTCAACCCCGAGTTCAGCCTCAAGCACGCCCGGGCGCTGCGCCCCGACATCGAGCGGATCGTCAACGGGCTGATCGACCGGATCGAGGAGATCGGCGCCCCCGCCGACCTGGTGGAGCACTTCGCGGCGCCGATCCCGTCCCTGGTCATGTCGGCGCTGCTGGGCATCCCGTACGAGGACCACGCCTTCTTCCAGTCCGCCACCGCCGGCGTCATGCAGGGCCGGGACCCGGCGCACACCGAGGCGTCCGCCGCCGAGCTGGTCCGCTACCTGGACCGGCTGGTGACGGCCCAGGAGCGCAAGCCCGACGAGAACCTGGTGGGCCGGCTGGTGGCCCACGTGGAGAGCGGCGAGCTGAGCCACGACGAGGTGGTGCAGCTGGCCATGGTGCTGCTGATCGCGGGCCTGGAGACCACCTCCTCGATGATCCCGATCAGCGTGCTGGCCCTGCTGGAGCACCCGGAGCAGCTGGCGGCGCTGCGCGACGGCGAGGTGCCGGCCGCCGTCGCGATCGAGGAGCTGCTGCGGATCACCGCGGTGACGGACTTCGCCGGGGTGCGCTGGATCACCGACGACATCGAGATCGACGGCCGGGTGCTGAAGGCCGGGGACGGCCTGGTGGTCTCCTCCACGATGGCCAACCGGGACGAGCGGGTGCACGCCGAGCCGTACGAGGTGGACCTGGCCCGCGCCAGCCGCCAGCACCTGACCTTCGGTTACGGCATCCACCAGTGCCTGGGGCAGAACCTGGCCCGGCTCCAGCTGGAGATCGCGTTCGGGACGCTGGTGCGCCGGCTGCCCGGGCTGCGGCTGGCGGTGCCGGCCGAGGAGCTGGTGATGCGCCGCACCGGCACCATGCAGAGCGTCGAGCGCCTGCCGGTGGCCTGGTGAGCGCCGGGGTGCGGGTCTCCACCGACCGGGACCGCTGCATCGGCGCGGGTCTGTGCGTGCTGACCGCGCCGGACGTCTTCGAGCACGACGACGACGGGCTGGTGACCCTGCTGGAGCCCGAGCCCCCGGCCGAGCGGGAGCAGGACGTCCGCCTCGCCCACCAGCTCTGCCCGGCCCGGGCCCTGACCGTGGAGCCCTCCGGGCCGGAGCCGGTCTATCGCCCGGACAGGGTCTAAAGGCGCCGGGAACCCTCCCGGTTCCCGGCCGGCGGGGCGAAACCGCAGGTCACCGATGCCCGGCCGGCGGCCGGACACCCCGCCGAAGGCCGTCGGCCCGCATTCCGGGTCGGCGGCCTTAACGCTGTCTAAGGAACGATGGCCGACGACCCTCACTTGTTTATACGCTCTTTCAGCACGCCGGTGTTCTGGACACCGGCCTTTCCCGCACGGCGGGCGTTCGGACGTCGGTGATCATTCGCCGCTCCTCCCGAACAGCCCTCCGCATTTCCGCGGCCACGGGACGAACGCGAATTCGCGCCCCTCGCCCGCCTCTTCTCCCCTGCTATCGCTAAGGAACGAAATGACGCAATCGGCCGAGAATCGGCTGGACGGTCCGCTGGTCAAGCTGATCGTCGTCATGGCGCTCGCGTCGGTCACCGCGACGCTGAACGCGACCATCGTCGGTGTCGGGCTGAGCCCCCTCGCCGACACCTTCGACACGACGCTCACCACGGCCGAGTGGGTCATCACCGGCTACCTGCTGGCGGTGGCCGCGACCATCCCGGTGACCGGCTGGGCCGTGGACCACTTCGGCGGCAAGAAGGTCTGGATCTTCGGGCTGGTCCTCTACACCCTGACGGCCGTCGCCTCGGCCCTGTCCTGGAACATCGCCTCGCTGGTGACCTTCCGCATCCTCCAGGGCGTGGCCGCCGGCATCATCGAGCCGGTCATGATGACGCTCACCGCCCGCGCGGCCGGCCCGGCCCGGCTGGGCAGGGTGATGGGCCTGCTGGCGCTGCCGATGACGCTCGGCCCGGTGATCGGCCCGATCCTCGGCGGTGTCATCGCGGACAACCTGCACTGGAGTTGGCTGTTCCTGGTGAACGTGCCGATCGTGCTGGCGGCGCTGGTGTTCTCGTTCAAGGTGGTGCCCGCCGACGTGCCCGCCGAGGGCGAGCGCGCGACCTTCGACGTGCTCGGCACGGTGCTGCTGAGCCCCGGCTTCGCCGTCCTGGTGTACGGGCTGTCGCAGACCGCCCACGAGGGCTTCGGCTCGACCACGGTGGTCGTCTCGCTGCTCGTCGGCGCCGCGCTGGTGGCCGGGTTCGTGGTGCACGCGCTCACCACCCGCCGCACCCCGCTGATCGACGTCCGGCTGCTCGCCAACAAGGGCTTCACGGCCGCGGTGGTCGCGATGGCGCTCACCGGCGCGGCGGTGTTCTCGCTGTACGTGCTGCTGCCGCTCTACCAGCAGCAGGTGCACGGGCAGAGCCTGATGGCCAGTGGGCTGCTGCTGGCGCCGTTCGGTGTCGGCACCTTCCTCGGGATGCCGCTGGCCGGGCGGCTGAGCGACAGGCTCGGCGCCAACCTGCTGGTGCCGGTCGGCGCCACGCTGGTGGTGCTCGGCACCCTGGGCAACGCGCTGTCCTCCGCGAGCACCGGCCAACTGGTGCTGGGCCTCTACGCCCTGGTCTCGGGCCTCGGGCTCGGCTGCGTCGGCGCACCGACGCTGGCCTCGCTCTACCGGACCGTTCCGCTGGAGAAGACCTCGGGCGCGACGAGCACGATGCTCTCGCTCAACCAGGTCGGCGGCTCCTTCGGCGTGGCCCTGGTGGCGCTGCTGGTCCAGCGGGGCGTCGCGCACGGCGACTCCGTCCGGGACGCGTTCTCCACCACCTTCTGGTGGGAGCTGGCGATGACCGCGGCCATCGTGGTCGTGGGCCTGCTCCTGCCCGGCCGCCCGAAGGCGTTCGAGGCCGGACCGGTGGTGGAGGAGGTCACCGGCGAGCCGGTGACCTCCTGAGCTCCTAAGCTCCTGGGCTGCTGAGCTGCTGAGGTGCTGGCCTTCCGACCCGACCCGCGCGTCAGCCGGCGCGCCCGCCGGCGGGAACCCGTTCCGGCCGCTCCCCGCGAGCGGCCGGACGGCTCCACCGGCGCATCGCCGGGGCCTCCACGAGGCGGTGGACCAGCCAGGACCCCGCGATGGTCACGACCAGCAGCACCACCCCGAGGCCCGCGAACTCGGGCACCGACCAGACCCTGGTCTCCCCGAGGGCGAGCCGGACGTAGTGCAGCACCAGGTGGTGCGTCATGTAGAAGGCGAAGGAGATCTCGCCCAGCCACACCGCCGTCGCGCCCCGGAACGGCGAGCGGGCACCGGTCGTGTCCGCCCGCGCCGAGGCCGCGACGAACAGGGCCAGCGGCAGCGCGAGCGTGGCGGAGAGCCCGTACACCGTGGGCACCAGCGCCAGTTGGGCCGCCGCCCCGGCCGCGACCAGCAGCGCCGCACCCGGCATGCCGAGCCCGATCCAGCGGCCGGCCAGCACGATCCGGGCCAGCAGAATGCCGAGCACGAAGTCCAGGGCGCGCACCGCGGGCAGCGCCACCAGGAACCAGTTCTGCGTCAGCGTCATCTCCAGCCCGGGCAGCCGGGGTTCGGAGGGGAACACGTGGTCGGCGACGAACGGGAGCAGCGCGATCGTCGCCGCCACGCCCCAGACCCAGGCCCAGAGCCGCTCCGGCCGTATCCGCCCGATCAGGGCGTGCAGCCAGGGGAAGGCCAGGTAGAAGGACAGCTCGACGCTGAGCGACCAGCTGGGCAGGTTGACCGCCCGCATCACGTCCAGGTCCGGGAGCCAGGCGTTCAGCAGGAAGAAGCTGGGCAACAGCCGTGCGGTGGTGAGCAGTTCGCCCGCGGCGAGGGCCAGCAGGAGCGCCGCCAGCCAGGTCGCCAGATGGGTCGGGAAGACCTTCACCAGTCGGCGCCGCCAGAACCGCGTACGGCTGTCGCCGGGCCGGGCCGACCAGGTCATGACGAATCCGCTGAGGATGAAGAAGAACTCCACCCCCAGCCAGCCCAGGCCGAAGGCGTACCGGAACACCGCCTCGGTCGGGCCGGGGGCGAGGTAGCCCTCGACCGAGAGGTGGGTGAAGTAGACGAGCAGGGCGGCGGCGAAGCGCAGCCCTGTGAGGGACGGCAGGCGCGGGAACACGGTGCGTCTGTCGAGGGGTTCGGTCATCGCGATTCCTTGCGGGAGGGCGGACGGAGCGGGCGGTGGCCGCCGGTGCGGCCCCGCCCGGTCCCGTCAGCCTCCATCGGGTGCCTAAACCCCTCCTGCCCCAGGAGCTAAACCTGCCGCCGCCGCGGCCTTGCCGTGCCCGCGCCGTGCCCCCGCGGACGGACAGCCGTGCGCACCGGACGGGAGCCCCGTCCGGTGCGCGCCCGCATGCCTGTCAGAGGTCGACGAACTGCCGACTGAACTCGGTCAGCCGGTCACCGGCGACCTGCCCGGCGGGCACCGCGGCCTCGATCGCGGCCAGCTCCTCCGGGCTGAGGGAGAGCGTCGCGGCGGCGAGGTTCTCCTCCAGGTGGTCGATCCGCCGGGTGCCGGGGATCGGGACCACGTCCTCGCCCTGGTGGTGCACCCAGGCGAGCGCCAACTGGCCGACGGATACTCCGAGTTCGATGGCGAGCGGCTCCAGCCGGTCGACCAGGGAGAGGTTGCCGGGGAAGTTCTCCGGGGTGAACCGCGGCTGGGCAACGGTCCGGAAGTCCTCCGGCCCGAACACCTCGGCAGCCCGGTAGCGGCCGGTGAGCAGGCCCCGGGCGAGCGGCGCGTTGGGCACGATGCTGATGCCCAACTCGCGTGCGAGCGGCACCACTTCGCTCTCCAGCTCGCGGGAGAACAGGGACCACTCGGTCTGTACGGCGGCCAGCGGGTGCACGGCGTGGGCCCGGCGGATGGTCGCCGGGGCGGCCTCGGAGAGCCCGATGTAGCGGACCTTCCCGGCCTCGACCAGCTCGGCCAGCGCGCCGACCGTCTCCTCGATCGGCACCGAGGGGTCCACCCGGGCCGGGTAGAAGAGGTCGATGTGGTCCAGGCCGAGGCGCTCGAGCGAGGCGTCGGCGGACTGCTTCACGTACGCGGCGTCGCCGCGCACCGCCTGCCCGATCCCGTCGCCGGTGCGCACCACGCCGAACTTGGTGGCCACCACCGCCTCGTCGCGCCGGCCGGCCACCGCCCGGCCGACCAGCTCCTCGCTCAGCCCGTGCCCGTAGACATCGGCGGTGTCGATCAGGGTGACCCCCAGGTCGAGCGCCCGGCGGATGGTCGCGACGGCCTGCTCGGGGTCGGTCGGGCCGTAGAACTCGCTCAGGCCCAGGGCTCCGAGCCCCTGGGCGCCGACTTCCAGGCCGCCCAGGCGGCGGGTGGGGACATCGTTCACGCGAATCGCTCCGTCATCGCTCGGGGTTCCGGTTCGGCCTCCCCCAGCCTGCCGAAGGGGGCTAAACCACACCCAAACGGCCGTGTGACGGTGGATCAGGCCCGGGCGGCCACGGCCGTGGGCACGGGCGCGCGCCGGGCACCGCCTTCTCCCCGACCCTCGCCCCGCGCCTCGCCGCGCACCTCCAGGATGGTGCGCTGCAGGTTGCGCAGCCAGCAGCCCGGCTCCAGGCCCAGCTCCCGGTTGAGGGTGTCCCGCGCGGAGTGGTAGACGCCCAGGGCCTCGGCCTGCCGGCCGGAGCGCCACAGGGCGAGCATCAGCTGCGCGTAGAAGGTCTCCTGGAGCGGGTGCTCGCGGATCAGGCAGCGCAGCTGGGAGACCACCTCGCGGTCCCTCGAGAGCATCAGCTTCGACTCCACCAGCAGTTCGCTGCACTCCAGTTGGAGCTCCTGCAGCCAGGCCGCGAAGGTGTTGACCACCGGCCCGGCCTGAAGGCCCGCCAGGACCGGGCCGCGCCACAGGGCGACGATCTTCTCCAGCAGGTCGCACGCCTCCTCGTAGCGCCGCTCGCGCATCATCGCCCGGGCGGTGGGCAGCTGCTCCTGGAGGGCCTGGAAGTCGACGGCCTGCGGCGGCGTCCACAGGACGTAGCCGGGCGCCCGGGTGATGACCGGATCGGGCTCGCCGAGGCGGGTCAGCAGCTTGCGCAGCTGCGAGACGTACACGTAGACGGCGTCCCGGGCGCGCTGCGGCGGATCGGCGGGCCACAGCTCGCGCACCAGGTCGTCCACCGAGACGACCTGGCCCATGCGGGCGAGCAGGACGGCCAGCACCGCCTCGGTCTTGCGGGAGCCGATCACGACCGGGCCGTCCGCGTCGCTGACCCTGAGCGGGCCGAGTACCTCGTACCTCACCGGTGCTCCTCCTCCGCGCACGCCTCCGCCGCACCTGTCGGCGCAGCGGTCGTCGGCGGCCTGTCAGGGCGTCAACAACGTCCGGCGGGAGGCTATTCCCGCCCTGGCCGCAGATCCGACGGACCGCCGGGCAGGCCGAGGTCCGCCCGCAGCGTAGCGCCGTCGCGGTACCCGCCGCGCAGCGCTCCGCGTACGTCGGGTCACGACACCCGGCCGTGCTCCTCGACCACCAGGCGCACCAGGGCCGCGCGGGAGCCGATGCCCAACTTCCGGTAGGTGTGGGCGATGTGCACCTCGACCGTACGGGCGCTCACCCCGAGGCGGTCGGCGATCTCACGGCTGCGCAGGCCCGTGCCGACGAGTTCGGCGATCTCCCGTTCGCGTTCGGTGAGCAGGTCCAGGCTCGGCCCGCCGGGCGCGGGCGGCGCGGCGGCGGCCGGGGCGCGGGTGGTACGGGCGGCTCGGGTGGGGCGAGTGGTACGGGCCGGGGCGGACGCCTTTCGGGGCGGACGCCCTGCCACGGACCCGTCGGGGCGGTCCCCGGCACCCAGGCGCGCGGTCGCCTCGGCGAGGAGGCGCCGCGATCCGGTACGGGCCGCCAGCTCGTCCGCCGCGGCGAGCAGTCGGCGGGCCACCCCGTCGTCGGCGGCCGGGCCCTGGCGCCGGAGCGCGGTGAGGGCGGCGCCGAGCCAGTGCCCGGCGAGGTCCGTGTCCCCGGTGCGCAGCGCCGTCCCGGCCGCCTCGGTGAGCACGGCCGCGTCCCGCGGGTCCAGCCCGGGGGTGGACCGTTCGATGTGCGCGGCGATCCGTTCGGCGGGGGCGCCGCGGGCGGTGAGGACCCCGATGGCTCGGCGGTGGGCGTCCACGCGCCAGCAGTTGTCGATGTCGTCGTAGACCAGCCACCGCACCAGCGGGTGCCGGAAGCCGCCGTGGGGGCTTCCGGCGAGCGGTCGCACCAGGTCCAGGCGGCGCAGTTCATCGAGGGCGCGGCACGCCTCGTCCTCGGTGGTCCCGGCGACGGCGGCGACGCCGGACGAGTCCAGCTCGGTGCCGAGGACCGAGGCGGCGGCGAGGACGAGCCGCTGGCGCGGGCCGAGGGCGGCGAGTTCCGTCACCAGGTGGCGGGCCAGCCGGTCGGGCAGGGCGGCGTCCGGCGGCAGGCCCCGCAGGTCGGCGAGCGAGCCCTCGGGGCGGCCGGAGAGCCGGCCGGGGCAGACCCGGGCGAGGGCCAGCAGGTAGAGCGGGTTCCCGTGGGCGTCCCGGTGCAGGGCGCGCATCCGGGGGTCGGTGGCGGGCAGCTCGAGCAGTTCGGCGGCCCGGGCGAGGTCGAGCCGGCACAGTTCGATCCGCCGGGTCGTGCCGAGCTGGCTGCCGCGGGCCAGGGCGGCGCGCAGCCCCTGCGGGGCCTGGCGCGGCCGGTGGGCGACGACCATCGCGAGCGGGGCGCGGGCGGGCCAGCGGATCAGCCCGTCGAGCAGCGCGAGCGAGCCGGGGTCGGCCGCGTGGACGTCGTCCAGCACGATCAACAGGCCCCGGCAGGTGTGCTGTTCGAGCAGTGCGCGCAGCCGGTCCGGGGTCGGGCAGCCGCCCGCCGGGACGTCCACGGACTCGGCGATCCACCGGATCAGCGCGATCAGCTCGTCGCGCAGCCCGGCCCGGTCGGCGAGGCCGATCCAGCCGCGCAGGATCTGGACGAACAGGCTTCCGGCCAGGTGCTGTTCGGCCGGGTCGGCCAGGGCGCGCAGGACGGTGAAGCCGCGCGCGGACGCCTCCTCGGCGAGCGCGGTGAGCAGCCGGGTCTTCCCGCTGCCCGGGTCTCCGGCGAGGTCCACCACTCTCTGGTGACCGTTCGTCACCTCGTCGAGCACTGAGCGGAGTTGATGAAGTTCGGCGCGTCTCACGGTGTCCGTGCGGGCACGGTCGCGGATCACGATGCGGGTTTCTCGGTCTTCTCGGGTCTCCTGGACTGCGAACACGGTTGTTGCCCCTCCCCCGTGACGGGCGAAACTGGCGAATCCCCTCAACCACGGTCGATCGTATCTTCGAAGAGCGATCAACCAGCTTGACGAAACAAGGAATTCACGAATCCAGCGGCCGCCCCCGAGCTCACGCTTCAGGTCCCGTTTGGTCCCGTGCGCCAGGCTCGGTCCCCCGACCTACCCGACCGACCTGACCGACCCGACCGACCCGACCCGAGGGGCGCGTGATGACCAGTCCGACCGGAGCCGAGCCCCGGCTCGCACCACCGGCGCGCGAGCGGCGGCACACCCTGTACTTCCTGGAGGCGATCCGGGACTTCTCACCGGTCTTCCTGGACACCGAGGTGGACGCCACCCGGCTGCTCGCCCACCGGGCCGCGGCCCGCGAGGCCGGGCACCGCCGCTCGGTGGTCGGCTACCTGCTGGTGGCCGCGGGCGAGGTGCTGGCCCGGCACCCCGAGGCCAACTCCGCCTACCGGGGCGGCCCGCGCCCCCGGGTGGCCACCTATCCGACGGTGACCGGCAAGGTCACCCTCGACCGCACCCTCGGCGGCACCCGGGTGGTGCTGTCCACCGTCGTCCCCGAGCCGCACACCGCGGGCCTGGCCGAGGTGCAGCGCCGGCTGGACCGGGTGCTGGACGGCGACCCGGCCGAACTGCCCGAGTTCGCGGGCGTCCGGGCCCTGCACCGGATGTCCTGGCTGCGCGGCCGGCTGCGCTTCGCCCGCGCGGCCCGAGACCTGCGGCTGCGCCCGCTGATCACCGGCACCTTCGCCGTCACCTCGCTCGGCCACCGGCCGGTGGACGGCTTCCACTCCGTGGGCGGCACCACGATCACCCTCGGCCTCGGCCGGATCGCCGACCGCCCGGCGGTGAGGGACGGCGAGATCGTCGTCGCGCCGGTGTTCCGGCTCAGCCTCGCCTTCGACCACCGGGTCATCGACGGCGCGGAGGCCGCCGACGTCCTGGCCGAGATCCGCACCGCGCTGGAGGAGTGGCCCGAGCCCGAGCCCGAGCCCGAGCCCGACCCCGTCGCCGTCGCCGTCGCCGGGCAGGAGAGCGGCGAGTCCGCCCCCTCGGAGGTGACGGCATGACGGCCGTGGCCCCGGCGAACGACCTCGCCGAACTCAAGCGCTTCGTGGTCGCGCAGGCCACCTCCCAGGGCATCACCCCCGCCGAGTACGGGGCCGTCCTGGACGGCGTCGTGGACGACGGCGACGGCGGCCCCGGCTCCTGGGTGCGCCGCTGGAGCGAGGCCGGCGAGCGCCTGGAGCGCGAGGGCCGGCTGCTGGAGGCCGGGCGCTACTACACGATGGCCCGCTTCCCGTACCCGTCCGGCTCCGCCCGGCGCGAGGCCGAGGCGCGCGCCCGCGAGGTCTTCGCCCGCTGGGCCGCCAACCTCCCCGGCCTCGAGCGGATCGAGGTGCCCACCGCGGCCGGCCCGGTCGCGGCCTGGGCGGGCGGACTGTCGGCGGACAACCCCAAGCCCCTGCTGCTGATGTCCGGTGGGATCATCAGCCTCAAGGAGCAGTGGGCGCCCGTCCTGCTCCAGCTGGCCGAGTTCGGCCTGGCCGGGGTGGTCACCGAGATGCCCGGCGTCGGCGAGAACCCGCTGCCGTACGACCTGACCGCGCCCGCGCTGCTGCCCGCCGTCCTCGACGCCGTCGCCGACCGCGCCGACACCGCGCGGACGTTCGCGCTGGCGCTCAGCTTCAGCGGCAACCTGGCGCTGCACGCCGCCCTCACCGACCCGCGCATCCGCGGCGTGGTCGGCGCGGGCCTACCGGTGCACGACTTCTTCACCGACCGGGCCTGGCACGCCACCGTCCCCCGGGTCACCGTGGACACCCTCGCCCACCTGGCCCGCACCGACGCCGGATCGGTCTTCGACGCCCTCGCCCCGCTCGCCCTGGAACCGGACCGGCTCGGCGCCGTCGACATCCCCGTCGCCCTGGTCGCCAGCGCCCGGGACGAGATCATCCCGCCCTCCGACACCGACCGGCTGCGGCGCTCGCTGCGCAGCCTGCGCCTGCGGGTGCACGACGACGTGCACGGCTCGCCCCGGTACTTCCCGCAGACCCGGCTGTGGACGCTGCTCACGGTGCTGCGGATGAGCGGCGGCCCGCTGGACCGGCGGCTCGCACTCGGCGCCCAACTGCGCGCGCTCGACCGGCGCTGACGCGGCCGACAACCCGGTGCCCCGGCCGTCCGTACGTAGTTCCGCTGATGTGCGGACGGCCCCGGTGGGACAACCTGAGCAGGACGACACGCTCTCAGGAGGCCCACTGTGAGGTACCAGCTGCTCGGAAGCCTGCACGTCACCACGGAGCACGGCACCTCGGCCGTCAAGGCCCGGAACATGGAGGTGCTGCTCGCCACCCTGCTGATCCGCGCCAACGAGGTGGTACCCATCCCCCAACTCGGCTTCGAGATCTGGGGGGACGCGCCGCCACGGCGCCATCTCGCGGCAATCCACGTGTACATCTCCCGGCTGCGCAAGCTCCTCGCCGACGACCGGCCGGAGAGCGTGATCGTCACCCAGTCCCCCGGGTACGTCCTGCGCCTCGGCCCCCAGGACCGGCTGGACTCCGACGAGTTCCAGCAGCTGATGCAGACCGGCCGGGCCGCCGCCCGGGACGGCCGCACCGAGCAGGCCGCCGCCGTCTTCGAGGAGGCCCTCGCCCTGTGGCGCGGCCCCGCGCTCGGCGACCTGCGCTCCGGGCCGGTGCTGGAGGGCTTCACCACCTGGGCCGAGGAGGCCCGGCTGGAGTGCGTCGGCATGCACGTCGAGACCGGGCTGGCCACCGGACGCCACCGCGAACTCATCGGCAGACTCTACTCGTTGATCGCCGAACACCCGCTGCACGAGGCGTTCCACCGGCAACTGATGATCGCCCTCTACCGCTCCGAGCGGCAAGCCGACGCACTGCGGGTGTACCGCGCGGCGCACCGCACCATCACCGCCGAACTCGGCATCGAGCCCGGACGGGCCCTGCGCGAGGTGCAGCGGGCGATCCTGCTGTCCGACCGGCGGCTCGACCTGCTGCGGCCGCAGTGGGGGGACCTCTCGGAGAGCTCGGGGACCACCACCGGACTGGCCGAACGGGCCGAACGCCCCGACCGGACCGGTCGGACCGACCGGAGCGACCGCGCCGACCGCGCCGGGCAGCAGGCTGCCGCATGAGCGCCGTCGACAGCTCCCTCTGGGTCCGCCGGTTCCCCGGCCCTTCCACCTCCGGCTCCCCGCTGCGCCTGCTCTGCCTGCCGCACGCCGGCGGCTCGGCCTCGGCCTTCCGCCCCTGGGCCGCCGCGGCCGGGCCGGACGTCGAGGTGCTGGCCCTGCAGTACCCGGGCCGCCAGGACCGCTACCGGGAGCCCCCCGTCGCGGACCTCCCCCGGCTGGCCGACCTGGCCCTTCCCGCCGTACGCTCCACGGTCGGCGACGGCCGCTACGCCCTGTTCGGCCACAGCATGGGCGCCCTGCTCGCCTTCGAACTCACCCGCCGCCTCGAACGCGAGGGCCTGCCACCGGAGTTGCTCGCCGTCTCCGGCCGCCGCGCACCCTCCACCCGCCGCGACGGCGAGTACGCCCACCTCACCGACGACCGCGCCCTCGCCACCCACCTGCGCAGCCTCAGCGGCACCGACCCCCGCCTGCTCGCGGACGAGGAGGCCCTGGCGATGATCCTCCCCGCCGTCCGCGCCGACCTGACCGCCGTGGACACCTACCACCCCGGCCCGGACGCCACCGTCACCACCCCCGTCCTCGCCCTCACCGGCGACACCGACCCCTGGGTCACCCCCACCGAGGCCGCCGCCTGGCAACACCACACCACAGCCACCTTCGAGCTCCGCATCTACCCCGGCGGCCACTTCTACCTCGACGGCCGCCAACGGGAACTCCTCACCCTCCTCACCGACCGCCTCACCCCGGCCCGACGATGACAGCGGGAGTGGGGCTGCGACTACTGGTGCGGGATGTCCACGCCGGCGGCGCGCAGTTTCGTCTCGACCAAAGTGGTCAGCCGGGCCATGGCCAGTGCCTGGTCCTCGCCGTGGTGGTTGAGCAGGCCGTATCGGGTGGCGTCCGTGCGGGCCTGGAGGCCGTTCGGGAGCGCTAGCTGTTCTGACCACGGAGGTTGGTGACACGGTTCACGGCCTGGTGATCTTGAAATGAGTGAGGGCCTTCTGGCTCGGTGTGGATTGCGACATCTGCACCTACAGCCAGAAAGGCCCTCATGCCACACCGTAACGCACCGCTGACCGAGACCGGCCGCCTGCGCCTGGCCCGTTGCGTGGTCGAGGACGGCTGGCCGTTGCGGCGGGCCGCCGAGCGCTTCCAGGTCTCGCCGACCACGGCCAAGCGCTGGGCGGACCGCTACCGCACGCTCGGCGAGAACGGCATGAGCGATCTGTCGAGCCGGCCGCACCGAAGCCCGCGCAGGCTGCCGGCCCGAACCGAGCGGCGGATCGTCAAGGTCCGCGTGCTCCGCCGGTGGGGACCGGCCCGCATCGCCTACCTGCTGCGGCTCAACCCCGCCACCGTCCACCGGGTCCTGGTCCGCTACCGGCTCGCCCGCCTGGCCCACCTCGACCGCGCCACCGCACGCCCGGTGCGGCGCTACGAACGCGCCGCACCGGGCGAGCTGGTCCACGTCGACACCAAGAAGCTCGGCAACATCCCCCATGGCGGGGGACACAGAGTGCACGGGCGGGCAGCCGGCCCCTCCCACACCCGCGTGGGCTACAGCTACCTGCACAACGCCGTCGACGACCACTCCCGCCTCGCCTACAGCGAGATCCTCGCCGACGAGCGCAAGGAGACCGCCGCCGCGTTCTGGGCCCGGGCGAACGCGTTCTTCGCCCGGGCCGGGATCACCGTCCAGCGGGTGATGACCGACAACGGGGCCTGCTACAAGTCGCATGCCTGGCGTGATGCCCTCGCCGCCGAGGGCATCACGCACAAGCGCACCCGGCCCTACCGACCGCAGACCAACGGCAAGGTCGAACGCTTCAACCGCACCCTGCTCGACGAATGGGCCTACGCCAGGCACTACCGCAGCAAACAGGAACGCCGCGACGCCTTCCCCGCCTGGCTCCATACCTACAATCACCACCGCGGACACACCGCACTCGCAGGCAAGCCACCCGCCAGCCGCGTTCCCAACCTCACGGGTCAGAACACCCGACCCCAGGTCGTTGATGACGGGCCGCCAGTGCCGCCGGCCTGCGTAGGAACCGTTCAGGTAGACCACGGGGGTACCTGTCCCGCCGGTGTCGGTCACGGCCAGCGCGGTGTCCTCCACCGGCACCATGCCACTCCAGGCCAGGTGGGTCGCGTTCGAGTTCGTCATGCCACCAGAGTCGTCCTTGACCCGAGGTCAAGGTCAAGGGTCAAGGACACTCGATGCTCGTCGACGCCGGGCTCGCCGCCCTGGAGGAGGCGGACACCGTGGTCGTTCCGGGCTGGCAGCCACCGGGCGGCCCGGTGACCAACCAGCTGCTGGTGGACAGCTCTGCCACGGGTGGGGCGCTGTCCAGCATGCGCGTCACCCTCGGGAAGGGCGCGAACGGCGCTCGCCCGCACCACCACGGCAAGTCCGCCGAGATGTTCTACGTCCTCGACGGGACCGCCCAGCTGCGGTCCGGCGATCAAGTGGTCACCGCGGAGCGCGGGGACGTGGTCGTCGTACCGCCCGGCACACAGCATGCCTTCGCCGCCGCGCCCGGCGAGATCGCGGACATGCTCGTCATCATCACGCCCGGGGTGGAGCGGCTCGAGTACTTCCGCCATCTCGAGCGCATCCGCTACGGCAAGGTGCCGCCGGAGAGCCTCCTCGAGGTCCAGGAGCTGTACGACTCCTACTTCGGGACCAGCCCGGTCTGGGACGCCGCACGCCGATAACGATGCTTTCGACCGGCCCGGGTCAACGACTGCCCGAGGCGATCGGTCATGTGCGGGCCAGGCTCGCCCGGGCTGCGATCATGAAGGCGCTCTTGTGCTCCTCCAGGTACTCGTTGGCCTCCACGTCACCGATCTCCCGCCAGACCGCCTGGTTGAGTGCGCGTCCGTAGGCGCGGGCAGGCGCCTCCAGAGCCGGGTCGCAGAGCAGGACAACCCCGCGGTCGGCCGTCCAGAGCTTGGTCATCACGGCTTGCGCCCTGGTCATCCAGCCGTCCTCGTCGGCACCCCACGGTTCCGGGCGGGCGTAGGCCACCCGCTCGGCGAGCTGGGCGCACGCGAGGAACTCCTGTATCGCCTGTACCTGCTCGGCCCGGCGCGTCTCGGCGGTCGCCGCCGACTGTCTCCTCTCCTCCGCCCGATCCGCCGACCGCTGGGCGGCACGCTGAGTGAACGCTGTCAGCGCCCCGCCGAGCACCACGCCCGCGAGCGAGAACGCCGATCCCCACAATTCCCCCGCCATGCCAACTCTCCCCTTGCGGACCGCCCTTGCACATCAGCATGCGCATCCTCTCCTACCGGCCGCTCGAGCTGTCCCCGACCAGGCATACCTGGACGGCTGGACAGGACGGCCACGTTGGCGGCCGTGCCCCTGAGGTGGTGCAGGCGATCGGTCTCGCGCCACAGCTCCCCGGACGGGCGGGGCGAGGGCGACAGCGGAAGCTGGTCGCCCTGCTCGACCGCCGCCCCTCGCTGACAAGTTGGAGCAGGAAGTCGGACCCGCCGACTTCCTGCTCCAGCCCTTTCGTCCTCGCCCGAGCCGTCCTCGCGCTCCTACAGGCCCAGTTGCTCGTCGAGGAGGTCGAACAGCTCGTCGCCGTCGGCGTCCTCCAGCCGGTCGGCGAACTCGCCGCCCCGCCCCGCGCCCAGGGCGGCGCGCACCTGGTCCAGGGCCGACTGGAGGCGGGTCGCCAGCTGGTCGAGCTCGCCCGGGTCGTGGTCCTGCGCGACGAGGTCCGCCAGCGCCGACTCCACCGCAGTGAGCTTCCCGAGTGCCGGCGGGGCCACCAGGGCAGTGAGGTGCCGGGCGAGGGCGGCGGCGGTGGGGTGGTCGAACAGGAGGGTGCTCGGCAGCCGCAGCCCGAGCAGGGTGCCCAGGCGTCCGCGCAGTTCCACCGCCGTGAGCGAGTCCAGGCCCAGGTCCAGCAGCCCCCGGTCCACCGGCAGGGCGGCCGGATCGGCGTGGCCCAGGACCTCGCCGACCGAGCGGCGCACCAGGTCCAGCACGGCCCGGTCGCGCTCCTGCGGGGTGAGCCCGGCCAGCGTGTCGCGGTGGTCCGGCAGGGCCGGGGCGGGGACCGGGGCGGCCGGGGCGGCGGCCGTCGTCCGGGAGCCGAGCAGCACGCGAAGTGCGGCCGCCGGGCCTCCGCCGGGCCCACCGGCCCCGGGCGTCGCCAGCCGGGCCGCGACGGCCACCGGGCGACCGGCTGCCAGCGCTTCGTCCAGCAGGGAGAGGGCGCTCGCGGCCGGGAGCGGGGCGATCCCGATCCTGGCGATGCGGGCCCGGTCGGCGGCGCTCAGGCCCTCCCCCATGCCCTCGCCCTCCCAGAGCCCCCACGGCAGGGACAGCGCGGGCAGGCCGAGTCCGTGCCGGTGCTCGGCGAGCGCGTCGAGGAAGGAGTTCGCGGCCGCGTACGAGCCCTGCCCCGGGGTCCCGAGCACCCCGGCGACCGAGGAGAACAGCACGAAGGCGCGCAGGGGCAGCCCCGCCGTCGCCTCGTGCAGAGCCCAGGCGCCGTCGACCTTCGGCCGCAGCACGGCGGCCACCCGCTCCTGCGTCAGGCCCTCCACCAGCCCGTCGTCCAGGACACCGGCGGCGTGCACCACCCCGGTGACCGGGAGGCCCCCCGGTGCCTGGGCCAGCGCGGCCCGGACGGCCTCCGGATCGGCCACGTCCCCCGCGACCGGCACCGCCTCGGCCCCCAGGACGGCCAACTCCTCCACCAACCCGGACGCCACCCGCCCACTGCGGCTCAGCAGCACCAGTCCGCGCACCCCGTGAACCTCCACCAGGTGTCGCACCAGCACCGCCGCCAACGCCCCGGACGCGCCGGTCACGAGGACACTGCCGGCACCGAACGCCCGGCCAGGAACCCCGGCCTCCACCGCCGTGGCGCCCGCCGGGGCCGCACCAGCCCCGGCCTCCGAAGCCGCCGTCAGGCGCGAGGCCACGACGCTCCCGGCGCCAGACACCTCGGCCTCCGCTGCAGCGCCCGCCGAGGGCACGACGCCCCCGGAACCAAGCGCCCCGGCCGCCGCCGCGGCGCCCGCCGGGGCCGCCGTCAGGCGCGGGGCCAGGATGCGGTCGGCGCGTACCAGGAGGTGGGGTTCGTCGTCGGGCCAGGTGACGGGGGGCAGGTCCGTGAGGCGGTCGGGCGGGAGGTCGGTGTCCACCAGCAGGACGCGGCCGGGGTGTTCGGCCGCCGCCGAGCGGATCAGGCCGCCGGCCGCTGCGGCGGCGAGTGCCTGTGGGCCGCCCTCCGGTGCGGCCGGGAGGAGGACGGCGAGGCGGGATGCCTCGTACCGGGGCTCGGTCAGCCAGGTCCGCAGAGTGGTCAGGGCCCAGCCGGCGGCGTGGGCCACCTGCTCGGGCACGGGACGGTCCGCCGGAAGGGGCGGCAGGGGCAGCAGGACGACCGGCGGTACGGGGTCGGGGAGGTCGGAAAGGCCCCTCGCCGGGACGGTCCGTTCCGGGACCACGGGCAGGGTGAGCGGGCGGGTGTCGGGGAGGAGCAGCGGGTCGGCAGGGCGGGCGGCGCTGAACCGCTCGGCGGGCACCTCGGCGAGTTCGAGGGCCCCGGCGTGCAGCAGCGGGGCGCCGTCGGCGTCGTACAGGGTGACGGCGGCGCGGTGCTCCCCGTCCGGGGTGACCCGGGCCCGCAGCGGCCCGGCGGGGACGGGCCCGTACGTACGGACCTCGCGCCAGGCGACGGGCAGCCGCAGGGTCGTGCGGCCGTCGGCGGGCAGGCCCGCGTGCGCCCAGGGGTGGAGGGCCGCGTCCAGGGCGGCGGGCGGCACGGCGAAGCGCCGGTCGGCGTCGCGGGCGCCTTCGCCGGGGCCGGCCAGTTCGGCCCAGAGACCGCCGTCGGGCTGGCGCCAGGCGGCGGTGACGGTACGGAAGGCGCCGCCGTAGCCGAGGCCATGGGCGGCGAGGGCGGTGTACAGCTCCTCGGCATCGACGGGCCGGGCGCCGGGCGGCGGCCAGCTGCCGAAGGCCGGAGCCTCCGACCCTGCCCCCGCCCCCGCCCCGGGCGCGAGCACCCCGGCGGCGTGGCGCGTCCAGGGTTCCCCGGCCGCGCCCTCGGGCCGGGCGTGGATGCGTACGGCCCGTTCGCCGGTGTCGTCCGCCGGGGCCAGCGCGACCTGGAGGCGTAGCGCGCTGTCGGCCGGGAGCAGCAGTGGGGCTTCCAGGTCGAGGGATGCGAGCACGGGCAGGCCCGCGGCGCGGCCTGCGTGGAGGGCGAGGTCGAGGAGGGCGGTGGCGGGCAGGACGGTGGCGCCGGCGACGGTGTGTCCGGCGAGCCAGGGGTGTTCGCGCAGGTCCAGGCGGCCGGTGAGGACCGTGCCGGTGCCGTCGGCGAGTTCGACGGCGGCGCCGAGGAAGGGGTGGTCGGCGCTGGTGAGGCCGGCGGCGCCGATGTCGCCGGTGGTGGCCGGGGCGTCGAGCCAGTGCCGGGTGCGCTGGAAGGGGTAGGTCGGCAGGTCCGGGCCCGGGGCTGCGGGCGCGCCCAGGACGGCGGGCCAGTCGACGGCGCCTCCGGCGGCGTGCACGGTGGCGACGGCCCGCAGCAGGGTCGCCGCCTCGCCGCGACCGCGCCGCAGCGTCGCCACCGCCGTGACAACCTCTGTGTCGTTCGAGGCGTCCGAGGCGTCCAGGACGTCCTGGACGAGGGTGGTGAGCAGGGTGTCGGGCCCGATCTCCAGGTAGCGCACGGTGCCGAGCTCGCGCAGGGCCCGGACGCCGTCGGCGAAGCGGACGGTCCCGCGCACGTGGCGGGCCCAGTAGTCGGGCGAGGCGGTCTCCTCGGGAGAGGCCGGGCGGCCGGTCAGGTCGGAGACGAACGGGATGGCGGGGCGGCCGAAGGCGAGACCGTCGAGGGCGGCGCGGAACTCCTCCAGCACGGGGTCCATCAGCGGGGAGTGGAAGGCGTGGCTGGTGGTCAGCCGACGGGCTTTGGCGCCCGTGGCGGCGAGCCGGGCGGCGACGGCCAGGACGGCGTTCTCCTCGCCGGAGACGACGGTGGCCCGCGGGCCGTTGACGGCCGCCACCGAGGCCAGGTCGGTGTGCCCTTCCAGGGCGGCGAGGACCTCCGTCTCGGTGGCCCGGAAGGAGAGCATGGCGCCCCCGGCGGGCAGCGCGTCCATCAGCCGGCTGCGCGCGGCGACCAGGGTGACGGCGTCCGCCAGGGTGAGCACCCCGGCGGCGTGGGCGGCGGCGACGGCGCCGATCGAGTGCCCGAGGACGGCGTCGGGCCGGACCCCCCAGTGGGCGAGCAGGCGCAGGAGTGCGAACTGTACGGCGAACAGGGCGGGTTGGGTGTAGGCGGTGCGGTCCAGCAGGCCCGTCTCCTCGAAGAGGACCTCCCGCAGCGGCCGTTCGAGATGCGGCGAGAAGGCCGCGCACACCTCGTCGAGGGCGGCCGCGAACTCCGCGTGGGTCTCGTACAACTCCCGTGCCATTCCGACGCGTTGGCTTCCCTGGCCGGTGAAGACGAAGGCCGTGCGGCCGCCGAGGGCGCTGCCGCGCAGCAGGCCCGGGGAGTCGGTCCCGGCGGCCAGCGCCCGCAGCCCGTCGAGGAGTTCGGCGCGGGAGCCGCCGAGCACGGCCGCGCGCTGCTCGAAGGCCGTGCGGGTGGCGGCCAACGCGGCGCCCGTCCGGGCGAGTTGCTCCTCGGGCAGGTCGGCGGCGAGGGCGAGCAGCCGCTGTGCCTGGTCCCGCAGCGCGGGTTCGGTGCGTGCCGACACGGGCCAGAGCACCGTCCCCGACGGCGACAACGACGGCGACGGCGACGGCGACAGCGACGGCGTCTCGGGCTCGTCGGCCGCCGGGGCCTGCTCCAGGATGACGTGCGCGTTGGTACCGCTGATCCCGAAGGAGGACACCCCCGCCCGGCGCGGGCGGTCGAGCTCCGGCCAGTCCCGTGCCTCGGCGAGCAGTTCCACCGCCCCGGCCGTCCAGTCCACGTGCGGCGAGGGCGCGTCCAGGTGCAGGGTCGCGGGCAGGCGGCCGCGCCGGATGGCCTCGACCATCTTGATCACGCCCGCCACGCCCGCCGCCGCCTGGCTGTGGCCGATGTTCGACTTGATCGAGCCCAGCCACAGCGGCCGACCGGCCGGGCGGTCCTGCCCGTAGGTCGCGAGCAGCGCCTGGGCCTCGATCGGGTCGCCGAGCCGGGTGCCCGTCCCGTGCGCCTCGACGGCGTCCACGCCGTCCGCCGCCAGCCGGGCGGAGGCGAGCGCGGCCCGGATGACCCGCTGCTGGGCGGGGCCGTTCGGCGCCGTCAGCCCGTTGGACGCACCGTCCTGGTTGACCGCCGTGCCGCGCACCAGGGCCAGCACCGGGTGCCCGTGGCGCCGGGCGTCGGAGAGCCGCTCCAGCACGAGTACGCCCGCGCCCTCGGCCCAGCCGGTGCCGTCGGCGCCGGCCGCGAACGGCTTGCAGCGGCCGTCGGGGGCCAGCCCGCGCTGGCGGCTGAACTCGACGAAGGTGGCGGGGGTGGCCATCACGGTGACGCCGCCGGCCAGGGCGAGGGTGGCCTCGCCGCTGCGCAGCGCCTGCGCGGCCAGGTGCAGTGCGACCAGGGACGAGGAGCAGGCCGTGTCCACCGTCACCGCCGGGCCCTCCAGGCCGAGCGCGTAGGAGACCCGCCCGGAGGCGACGCTGCCGGCGCTGCCGCTGACCAGGTAGCCCTCGTAGCCGTCGGGCGCCTCCGGGGCCTGACTGAGCCGGGAGCCGTAGTCGTTGTACATCACGCCGACGAAGACGCCGGTCCGGCTGCCGCGCAGGGTCCCCGGGTCGATGCCGGCCCGTTCGACGGCCTCCCAGGCCGTCTCCAGCAGGATCCGCTGCTGCGGGTCGGTGGCCAGCGCCTCGCGGGGGCTCATGCCGAAGAAGGCGGGGTCGAAGTCGGCGGCGTCGTAGAGGAATCCGCCCTCGCGGGCGGCGGAGGTGCCGGGCCGCTCCGGGTCGGGGTGGAAGAGCCGCTCCGGGCGCCAGCCGCGGTCCTCGGGGAACGGGCCGACGGCGTCGACCCGGTCGGCGACGAGTTGCCACAGGTCGGTGGCGGAGCGCACCCCGCCGGGGTAGCGGCAGCCGATGCCGACGATCGCGATCGGGTCCTCGTCGGTCGCCGCCGTCGGCTGCGGGGGCCGGTCCTCACCGGTGCCGCGGAGGGACGGCAGCAGGGTCTCGCCCAGGTGGGCGGCGAGGGCCGCCGGGCTCGGGTGGTCGAAGACCAGGGTGGCGGAGAGTGCCAGGCCCGTGGCCGCGTTGAGCCGGTTGCGCAGGTCGACGGCGGCCAGGGAGTCGAAGCCCTGCTCGGTGAAGGAGCGCTCCTCCTCCACGGCCTGCGACCCGCTGTGCCCGAGCACGGCGGCCGTGGCGGTGCGGACCAACTCCCGCAGCAGCAGTCCGCGTTCGGCCTCCGGCAGTGCCGCGAGCCGCTCCGCGAGCGGGGTGGCACCCGCCGCCGCCCGTACGGCGCCTGCCGCGCGACGCGGGGCCGGGCGGGCCAGTGCGCGCAGCGGCGCGGCCAGGGCGGTGCCGGTGGCGGCGGGGGTGGCGAGGTCCAGCCGTACGGGTGCGAGCAGGGCGTGCGGCGAGGCGAGCGCCTCGTCGAGCAGGGCGAGCGCCTCGGCCGGGGGCAGCGGGGCGATGCCGGTGCGGGCCAGCCGCGCCAGGTCGGCGGTGGAGAGCCGGCTGCCCATACCCTCGCCGTCCCAGAGGCCCCAGGCCAGGGACAGCCCGGGAAGGCCGAGTTGGCGCCGGTGGGCGGCGAGCGCGTCGAGGAAGGAGTTGGCGGCCGCGTACGGGCCCTGCCCGGCGGTGCCGAGGAGCCCGGCGACGGAGGAGAAGAGCACGAAGGCGCGCAGGGGCAGCTCCGCCGTCGCCCGGTGGAGGGCCCAGGCGCCGTCGGCCTTGGGCCGCAGCACGGCGGCGACCCGGTCGGCGGTGAGCCCCTCGGTCACGCCGTCGTCGACCACCCCGGCCGCGTGCAGGACGGCGCTGACCGGCAGCCCGGCGGGCGCCCGGTCCAGGGCGGCACGGACGGCCTGCGGGTCGGCGACGTCGGCGGCGACGGTCGCCACGGCGGCTCCGGCCTCCGTCAGCTCCTCCACCAGGCCCGGTTCGACGGTTCCCCGGCGGCTGAGCAGGAGCAGGCCCCGGACGCCGTGGGTGTGCACCAGATGGCGGGCCACCAGCGCGCCGAGCGCACCGGAGGCGCCGGTGAGCAGGACGGTCCCGGCGCCGAAGTCCGGTTGTCCGTTCGGGAATTCGGGGCGGGTCAGCCTCGGGCGGAGCGGGATTCCCTGGCGGATCGTCAGTTCCGCTTCCTGGTCGAGCGGAAGGGTTTCCGGTGCCACGCGTTCACCCTCCCCGGCGTCCACCAAACCGATCCGGCCCGGGTGTTCGGCGGCGGCCGAGCGGAACAGTCCCCGCACGGAGGCGGCGGCGAGGTCCCGGACGGGGTCCTCCGCGCCGGTGGTGACGGCGCCCCGGGTGAGCAGGACCAGCCGGGAGCCGGCGAAGCGCGGCCCGGCCAGCCACTCCTGGAGCACCGGCAGCAGGACTCCGGCGGCGGCGCGGGAAGCCTCCGCCGGGTCCTCGGCGTCGGCCGGGGTGGCGTACGGGAGCAGGACGGTCGGCGGCACCGGGTCCGGGAGTTCGGCCAGGGCCGTCACCGGGGCGGCGGCGGGCAGCAGTTCGAGGTCCGGCCGCCGCCCGGCCGGGAGGAGGACGGCGACGGCAGCGTCCTCGGGGGCCGTGGTCGGCGCGGGTTCCCAGGCGAGCGCGTACAGCGAGCGGTCGGCGGTGGTCCGCAGGCTGCGGGCCAGCGCCTCCGGGGCGACGGGACGCAGGTCGAGCCGGGCGACCTCGGCCAGCGGCTCGCCCAGGCCGTCGGCGAGGGCCAGCCGGTAGCCGCCGTCGGTGGGCCGCAGCGCCACCCGGGCGGAGGCGGCGCCGACGGCGTGCACGGTGACACCGCTCCAGGCGAAGGGCAGCAGCAGGCCGGGCTGCCCGCCCCCGGCGAGCAGGTGCAGGGCGGCGTCCAGCAGGGCCGGGTGCAGCCCGTACGCCCCGGCGTCGGCCGCGGGGCCCTCGGGCAGCTCGACCTCGGCGTAGAGCGTGCCGTCGGCGGCCCGCCAGGCGGCGCGCAGGCCCTGGAAGGCGGGGCCGTAGCGGTAGCCGTCGGCGGCGAGTCGGGGGTACAGCGCGTCCGTGTCCAGCGCTTCGGCGCCGGCCGGGGGCCAGGCCCGCAGGTCGGCGAACCCGGGGGCCGCGGGGGTTTCGGCGGGTTCGGCGGGCCCGCGGGTTTCGGCGGCTTCTGGGGTTTCGGGGGCCTCGGGGGCCTCGGGGGCCAGCGAGCCGGTGGCGTGCCGGGTCCAGGGCGCCTCCTCCTCCCCTGCCGGTCGGGCGTGCACGGCCAGGGGCCTCCGACCGTCCGGCTCCGGGGGGCCCACGGCGAGCTGGAGTTGCACGGCGCCCTCGACGGGCAGCGGCAGCGGGGCCTCCAGGGTCAGTTCGGCCAGGTGCCGGGCACCGGCGCGCTCCCCCGCCCGCAGCGCCAGCTCGACCAGGGCGGCGCCGGGCAGCAACGGGGTGCCGAGGATCTCGTGGTCGGCGAGCCAGGGCAGCGCGGCCGGGGACAGCCGCCCGGTGAGTAGCAGGCTTCCGCTGTCCGGGAGTTGGAGCTCCGCGCCGAGAAGCGGGTGGTCGGCCCGGTCGAGGCCCACCTCGCGCGGGTCGGCCGGGGCGGCCTCGGCGTCGAGCCAATAGCGGCGGTGCTCGAACGGGTAGGTGGGCAGTTCGGGCGCGTCGGCGATTCGGCCGGTCACCCCGGTCAGGGTCGGCCAGTCGACCGGGGTTCCGGTGACGGCAAGCCGGGCGAGGGCAGTCGCCAGGGTCCGCGCCTCGGGGCGGTCCCCGCGCAGGGCGGACGCGGTGACGGCGGGCGCGTCCGCACCGAGGCCGGTCAGGTCGGAGACCACCGGCAGGAGCGGCTCGGTGAACTCCACCCCGGCCACGACCTGGGCGAACTCCTCCAGCACCGAATCCATGTGCGGCGAATGGAAAGCATGACTGACCGTCAGCTTTCGGGTACGGCGCCCGCGTTCACGCCAGGCATCGGCAAGCTCCAGGACCGCCTGCGCATCGCCGGAGAGCACCACCGAACGCGGCCCGTTCACGGCCGCCAACGACACCACCCCTTCCCGACCGGCCAGTTCGGGCAGCACCTCCTCCTCCGTGGCCTCCACCGCCACCATCGCCCCACCCGAACGCGCCGACTCCATCAACCGGCCACGGGCCGCCACCAGCACAGCCGCATCCTCCAGGGAGAACGCCCCCGCCACGAACGCGCCGACACCACCAGCCGGTACAGCGCCACCTCCACCGCGAACAACGCCGGCTGCGTGAACGCCGTACGGTCCAGCAACTCCCCACCCTCGAAGACCACCTCGCGCAGCGGACGGCCGAGATGCGGGTCGAAGGCCGCGCACACCTCGTCGAACGCCGCCGCGAACACCGGGAACGCCTCGTACAGTTCACGCCCCATGCCCACCCGCTGGCTCCCCTGCCCGGTGAACACGAACCCCGTCCGGCCACCGGCTGACACCCGGCCCGAAACCGTCGCCGGGCTCTCCTCCTCCGAGGCCAAGGCCCGTAGGCCGTCCAGCAGTTCGGTACGGTCGGCGCCGACCACGACGGCACGGTGGTCCAGTGCGCCACGCGTCCGGGCGAGTGCGAGCCCGAGGCGGGCCGGGGCCAGTTCCGTACGGTCCTGGGCGAAGGCCAGCAGCCTTGCGGCCTGTTCGCGCAGCGCGGTCCCACTGCCCGCCGAAACCGGCCAGGCGACCACCTCCGGCTCCCCGGCCTCCGGCCGAGCCACCGCCCGCGCCACCGCCTGCGGCGCCTGCTCGAGGATCACATGCGCGTTGGTGCCACTGATCCCGAACGAGGACACCCCCGCCCGGCGCGGACGCCCCACCTCCGGCCACTCCCGCGCTTCCGCCAGCAGCTCCACCCCGCCCGAGGACCAGTCCACCAGCTCCGACGGCTCCCCGGCGTACAACGACCCCGGCAGCACCCCCTCCGCCAGCGCCCGCACCATCTTGATCACACCACCGACACCGGCAGCCGCCTGGCTGTGACCGATGTTCGACTTCAACGACCCGAGCCACAGGGGCTGTTCGGACGGGCGGTCCTGACCGTACGTCGCCAGCAGCGCCTGCGCCTCGATCGGATCACCGAGCCGCGTCCCCGTCCCGTGGGCCTCCACCACGTCCACGTCCGCCGTGCCCAGCCCGGCGGCTGACAGCGCCGCCCGGATCACCCGCTCCTGCGAAGGACCGTTCGGCGCGGTCAACCCGTTCGACGCACCGTCCTGGTTCACCGCCGAACCCCGCACCACCGCCAACACCCGGTGCCCATGCCGCAACGCGTCCGACAAACGCTCCACCACCAACACCCCCACCCCCTCCGACCACCCCGTCCCGTCCGCACCCGCCGAGAACGACCGGCACCGACCGTCCGCCGACAACCCCCGCTGCCGACTGAACTCCACGAAGGTGTCCGGCCGGGCCATCACGGTGACGCCGCCGGCCAGGGCGAGGGTGGCCTCGCCGCTGCGCAGCGCCTGCGCGGCCAGGTGCAGCGCGACCAGCGAGGAGGAGCAGGCCGTGTCCACCGTCACCGCCGGGCCCTCCAGGCCGAAGGTGTAGGCGATCCGGCCGGAGATCACGCTCGAGGTGTTGCCGGTCAGCAGGTACCCCTCGTAGCCCTCGGGGGCGCGCTGCAGCCGCGAGCCGTAGTCGCTGTACATCACCCCGGCGAAGACGCCGGTGCGGCTGCCGCGCAGCCCGGCCGGGTCGATACCCGCCGACTCCAGCGCCTCCCAGGAGGACTCCAGCAGCAGCCGCTGCTGCGGGTCCATCGCCGCCGCCTCACGCGGCGAGATCCCGAAGAAGTCGGCGTCGAAGTCGGCGGCGCGGTGCAGGAATCCGCCCTCGCGGGTGTAGGAGGTGCCGAAGTGGTCGGGGTCCGGGTGGTAGAGCCCCTCCAGGTCCCATCCACGGTCGGACGGGAACGGGGAGATCGCGTCCCGCCCCTCCACCACCAGCCGCCACAATTCCTCCGGCGACCCCACGTCACCCGGATACCGGCACGCCATCCCCACGATCGCCACCGGCTCGTCCACCGCCACCCGCCGAGCGGGCGCCTCCGGGGCCACGGTCCGGGTGACGTCCAGCTCCGCGAGCAGGCGCCGGGCGAGCGCGGCCGGGGAGGGCTGGTCGAAGACGACGGTGGCGGGCAGGCGCAGGCCCGTCACGGTGTTGAGGCGGTTGCGCAGGTCGACGGCGGTCAGCGAGTCCAGGCCGAGGTCCTTGAAGGCCCGGTCGGCGGCGACGGTGTCCGCGCCGCCGTGCCCGAGCACGGCGGCCACGGCTCCGCGCACCAACTCCTCGACGGTCCGGGCGCGTTCGGCCTCGGGCAGGGCGGCGGTGCGCTCGGCCCAGCCGGTGCCGCCCGCCGGGCCGCCGGTCCGGGCGGCGGCACTGCGGCGTGCGGGCGTGCCGACCAGGCCGCGCAGCGGTCCCGGCAGCGGGCCCTCGGCGGCGCGGGCGCGCAGCGCGGCCCGGTCGATCCGGGCGGGCACCAGTACCGCGTCAGACACTGGCAGCGCGTCGGATGCGGCGAGCGCCGCGTCGAGCAGGTCCAGCGCGGCCCTGGTCTCCAGCGGCGGCAGACCACTGCGGCTCCAGCGGCGCAGGGCCTCGGCGCCCAGGGCGCCGGCCATGCCGTCCTGCTCGGCCCAGAGCGACCAGGCCAGGGAGAGCGCGGGCAGGCCGTGTGCCCGGCGGTGCTGGGCGAGCGCGTCCAGGAAGGTGTTGGCGGCCGCGTAGCCGCCCTGGCCCGCGGTGCCGGTGATGCCGGAAACCGAGGAGAAGAGGACGAAGGCGGCGAGGTCGTGGCCCGCGGTGAGCTCGTGCAGGTGCCAGGCGGCCTCCGCCTTGGGGCGCAGCACCCGGGCGATCCGGTCGGCGTCGAGTCCGGTGAGGGTGGCGTCGTCGACGATCCCGGCGAGGTGGAAGACGGCGCGCAGCGGTCGGTCCGCGGGCGGTTCGGCGAGCACCTTCGCCAGCGCGGCCCGGTCGCCGGTGTCGGCGGCGGCGAAGGCCACCTCGGCGCCGTGCGCGGCCAGTTCGGCGGCCAGCTCCGCCGCTCCGGGGGCCTCCGGGCCTCGGCGGCTGACCAGCAGCAGCCGTCGGACGCCGTGCCGCTCGACCAGGTGGCGGGCGAGGAGGGCGCCCAGGCCCCCGGTGCCGCCGGTGATCAGGACGGTGCCCTCGGTCAGGTCCGGCACGACGGCGGCGGCGTCGTGTTCCTGGGAGGGGCGGGTCGGCACCGGCTGGAGCACGGGCCGGAGCACCGTGCCCGCGCGCAGGGTGAGTTGGGGCAGGCCCGTGGCCAGGGCCCCCGGGAGCGCGGCGGCCGAGGCCGGGTCCTCGTCCAGGTCGACGAGCTGGAACCGGTCGGGCTGCTCGCTCTGGGCGCTGCGCAGCAGGCCCCAGACGGCGGCCGCGGCCGGGTCGGGCGCGGTGTCCTCGGCGCTGACGGCGACCGCGCGGCGGGTGAGGACGGCGAGCCGGGTGTCCGCCAACCGCTCGTCGGCGAGCCAGTGTTGGGCCAGTCGCAGCGCCTCGCGGGTGAGCTCGCGGGCCTCCTCGGGCCGGTCGGCGCCGGACGGCGGGAGCAGGGCGAGGACGGTGTCGGGCGCGGGCTCCCCCGCGTCGAGCGCGGCCCGCAGCCCGTCCAGGTCCGGAACGGCGGGCAGGGCGGGCAGTCCCTGGAGTGCAGGGCCGAGCAACAGCGTTCGCCCGGGGGCGGGTTGGGCGCCGACCGGCACCGCCCGCCAGTCGAGGCGGTGCAGGGCGCCGCGCCCGTCGGCCGGGTCGGAGGCGTCGGCCGGTGTCGCCGTGCGCAGGGCGAGCGAGCCGAGGGACAGGACGGGCCGGCCCTCGACGTCGAACGCCTCGAGTGCCGCTCCCCCGGCGCCCGTTGTCCAGCGGACCCGCAGGTGGGCCGCGCCCTCGGCGTGCAGCCGGACGGCGCCGAAGGAGAACGGCAGCGGCAGGCCGCCCTCGGCGGCGTCCCGGTCGGCGGTCTCGGCGTCCACCAGCGGATGCAGCGCGGCGTCCAGCAGCGCCGGGTGGATGCCGAACTCGGCGGCGGAGGCCGCCTGTTCCTCGCTCAGCTCGAGTTCGGCGAACAGCTCCGGTCCGCGCCGCCAGGCCGCGCGCACGCCCTGGAAGGCGGGCCCGTACGCGTACCCCCGGGCGAGCAGCCGGGCGTACAGCGCGTCCGTGTCCAGCGCTTCGGCCCCGACTGGGGGCCAGGCGCCGAGAGCCGCCGCCACCGGCAGCGCCTCCGCGAGCGTCCCTTCGGCATGCCTGGTCCAGCCCTCGGTATCCTCCTGGCCGGGGCGCTGGGGGCGGGCGTGGATGGCCAGGGGGCGACGGCCGTCGGCGTCCAACGGGCCTACGGCGAGCTGGAGTTGGACGGCGCCTCCGGCGGGCAGCGGCAGCGGTGCGTGCAGGGTGAGGTCCTCGACGCCCTCGGCGCCGATCCGGGCGGCGGCGGCCAGGGCGAGTTCCAGGAACGCGGTGCCGGGCAGCAGCGGGGTGCCGAGGATGTCGTGGTCGGCGAGCCAGGGCAGGGAAGCCGTGGAGAGCCGGCCGGTCAGCAGCAGTCCGCCGTCCTCGGCGGTGCCGACGGCGGCCGCCAGCAGGGGGTGTCCGGCCTCGGCCAGCCCGAGGGCGGCGGCGTCGGCGGCCGGGCGGGGCGCCGACCAGTAGTGGGTGTGCTGGAACGGGTAGGTGGGCAGGTCCAGCCGGACGGCCGGGCCGGGCAGCAGCGGCCGCAGCACCTCGACCGGGGCACCGGCGGTGTGCAGCCGGGCGAGCGCGGCGGCCAGGGTGCGGGCCTCCGGCCGGTCCCGGCGGGCGAGCGGGACGACGGTGAGGCCGGGGTCCTCGTCCAGGGCCTCCCGGACGAGCGGGGCCGGTCAGGTCGGAGACCACCGGCAGGAGCGGCTCGGTGAACTCCACCCCGGCCACGACCTGGGCGAACTCCTCCAGCACCGAATCCATGTGCGGCGAGTGGAAAGCATGGCTGACCGTCAGCTTTCGAATACGGCGCCCGCGTTCACGCCAGGCATCGGCCAGCTCCAGGACCACCTCCGCGTCACCGGAGAGCACCACCGAACGCGGCCCGTTCACGGCCGCCAGCGACACCGCCCCTTCCCGACCGGCCAGTTCGGGCAGTACCTCCTCCTCCGTGGCCTCCACCGCCACCATCGCCCCACCCGAACGCGCGGACTCCATCAACCGGCCACGGGCCGCCACCAGCACAGCCGCATCCTCCAGGGAGAACGCCCCCGCCACATAGGCCGCGACCACCCCGCCGATCGAGTGCCCCGCCGACACCACCAGCCGGTACAGCGCCACCTCCACCGCGAACAACGCCGGCTGCGTGAACGCCGTACGGTCCAGCAACTCCCCACCCTCGAAGACCACTTCACGTAGCGACCGCCCCCACAGCGGGTCGAAGGCCGCGCACACCTCGTCGAACGCCGCCGCGAACACCGGGAACGCCTCGTACAGCTCGCGCCCCATGCCCACCCGCTGGCTCCCCTGCCCGGTGAACACGAACGCCATACGGCCATCCGCCCCGGCGGAGCCGGAGACCAGCCCGGGGGCATCCGCGCCGGCGGCCAACGCCCGCAGGCCGTCCAGCAGTTCGGCACGGTCCGACCCGAGGGCCACCGCCCGCTGCTCGAAGGAGGACCGGGTGGTGGCCAGGGCCCGGCCCAGCGCGCTCCCGTCCACCTCCGGGTGTTTCTCCGCGAAGGCCAGCAGCCTTGCGGCCTGTTCGCGCAGCGCGGTCCCACTGCGCGCCGAGACCGGCCAGGCCACCACCTCCGGCTCCCCGGCCTCCGGCCGAGCCACCGCCCGCGCCACCGCCTGCGGCGCCTGCTCGAGAATCACATGCGCGTTGGTGCCACTGATCCCGAACGAGGACACCCCCGCCCGACGCGGACGCCCCACCTCCGGCCACTCCCGCGCCTCGGCCAGCAGCTCCACCCCGCCCGAGGACCAGTCCACCAGCTCCGACGGCTCCCCCGCATGCAGCGACGCGGGCAGCACCCCCTCCGCCAGCGCCCGCACCATCTTGATCACACCGCCCACACCCGCAGCAGCCTGCGCATGCCCGATGTTCGACTTCAACGAGCCCAACCACAACGGCCGTTCACCGGAGCGGTCCCGCCCGTACGTCGCCAGCAACGCCCGCGCCTCGATCGGATCACCCAGCCGCGTCCCCGTCCCGTGGGCCTCCACCGCGTCGACCTCGGAGGCCCCCAGACCGGCGGCCGACAGCGCCGCCCGGATCACCCGCTCCTGCGAAGGACCGTTCGGCGCCGTCAACCCGTTCGACGCACCGTCCTGGTTCACCGCCGAACCCCGCACCACCGCCAACACCCGGTGCCCATGGCGAAGCGCGTCCGACAAACGCTCCACCACCAGCACCCCCACCCCCTCCGACCAGCCCGTCCCGTCCGCGCCCGCCGAGAACGACCGGCACCGACCGTCCGCCGACAACCCCCGCTGCCGACTGAACTCCACGAACATGCCGGGGCTCGCCATGACCGTCACCCCGCCGGTCAGGGCCAGGTCGCAGTCCCCGGTGCGCAGCGCGGCGGCCGCCTGGTGCAGCGCGACCAGCGAGGAGGAGCAGGCCGTGTCCACCGTCACCGCCGGGCCCTCCAGGCCCAGGGAGTACGCCACCCGGCCCGAGATGACGCTGGTGGTGCTGCCGGTGAGCACGAAGCCGTCCGCGCCGTCCGTCCCCTCGGAGAGCCGGGGGCCGTACTCCATCGCGGTCGCGCCGACGTAGACGCCGGTGCGGCTGCCGCGCAGCCCGGCCGGGTCGATACCCGCCGACTCCAGCGCCTCCCAGGAGGTTTCGAGCAGCAGCCGCTGCTGCGGGTCCATCGCGGCCGCCTCACGCGGCGAGATCCCGAAGAAGTCGGCGTCGAACCCGCCCGCGCCGTCGAGGAATCCGCCGTGCCGGGCGTAGCTGGTCCCCGGGTGGTCGGGGTCCGGGTGGTAGAGCGCCTCCAGGTCCCATCCACGGTCGGACGGGAACGGGGAAATGGCGTCCCGCCCCTCCACCACCAGCCGCCACAACTCCTCCGGCGACCCCACGTCACCCGGATACCGGCACGCCATCCCCACGATCGCCACCGGCTCGTCCACCGCCACCGGCGCGGCAGTCGCCTCCCGCTCGTCTCCGCGCAGGTGCTGGGCCAGGGCTTCGGGGGTCGGGTGGTCGTAGACGACGGACGCGGGCAGGTCGAGGCCCGTGGCGGCGGCCAGACGGTCCCGCAGTTCGACGGCGCCCAGCGAGTCCAGGCCGAGGTCCTTGAAGGTCCGTCGGCCGTCGAGGCTCCCCGGGGTCGGGTGGCCGAGCACCACGGAAGCCTGGGCCCGGACGAGTTCCAGCAGGTCGCGGTCGGGCCGCAGCACCGGCACCTCGGGGACGGCGACCGGCTCGGCTACCGGCTCGGCGGCAGCAGCGGCGACCGGCTCGACGGCAGCATCAGCAGCGGCCACGGTGTCCGTTCCCGCCGGCCAGTACCGCTCCCGCTGGAACGCGTACGTCGGCAGTGCGACCGCCCGGGCCGCCGGACCGTCCGCGTCCGACCCGAAGGCCCCCGACCCGAAGGCCCCCGACCCGAAATACCGGGCCCAGTCGACCGCCCCGCCCCGGACGTGCAGCAGCCCGACCGCACCGAGCAGGCTCGCCTCCTCCGGACGCCCCCGGCGCAGCAGTGCGGCCCCGGCGACCTCGGCGCCCAGCCCGTCGGCCGCCGCCGTGTCCCGGGCGAGCGCGGTGAGCACCGCGTCGGGGCCGAGTTCGAGGTGGGTGCGCACGCCGAGGCCGTGCAGGGCACGCACCCCGTCGGCGAAGCGGACGGCCTCGCGGGCGTGCCTCACCCAGTGCCCGGGGTCGGCCAGGGTGTCGGCCCCGACCGGCCGCCCGGTGAGGGTGGAGACCAGCGGCAGCCGGGGCGGCGCGTACGACAGGCGCGCGGCGACGGTTCGGAAGCGGGCCAGGGCCGGTTCCATCAGCGGCGAGTGGAAGGCGTGGCCGACCCGCAGCCGGCGGGTGCGCCGCCCGAGGGCGGCGAGTTCGGCGGCGACCACGAGCACGGCCGCTTCGGCGCCGGACAGGACGAGGGCGCGCGGGCCGTTGACGGCGGCGATGCCCACCTGCGCCTCCCGCCCGGCCAGGTGCTCCAACACCTCCTGCTCCGTGGCCTCGACCGCCACCATCGCGCCGCCGGAGGGGAGTTCGGCCATCAGCCGGCCCCGGGCGGTGATCAGGGCGGCGGCGTCGGCGAGGGTGAGCACCCCGGCGGCGTGGGCGGCGGCGATCTCGCCGATGGAGTGCCCGGCCACGGCGTCGGGGGTCACGCCCCAGGAGCGCAGCA
The DNA here is from genome assembly GCF_000720635.1 of Streptomyces sp. NRRL WC-3742. Taxonomy (GTDB): domain Bacteria; phylum Actinomycetota; class Actinomycetes; order Streptomycetales; family Streptomycetaceae; genus Kitasatospora. The sequence continues at coordinate 89,016 of NZ_JOCF01000060.1, forward strand.
GGGCGTGCAGCGCGGTGCCGAGGGCGAACAGGGCCGGCTGGGTGTACTCGGTGCGGTCCAGCAACTCGCCCTCGGGGCTTGCGGGTTCCGCGAGCAGGAGGGCGCCGAGCGGCCGGTCCAGGTGCGGGTCGAGGGCGGCCAGGGTCTCGTCCAGGGCGGCGGCGAACACCGGGTGGCGGGCGTACAGTTCGCGTCCGGCGCCGGGGCGCTGGCTGCCCTGGCCGGGGAACAGGAAGGCGACGGCGCCCGCGGTTCCCGCCGTGCCGGTGACCGTCCCGGGCCTCTCCTCGCCGACGGCCAGCGCGTCCAGGGCGGCGAGCAGGGCGGACCGGTCCTCGGCCACCAGGACGGCACGGTCCTCGAAGGCCGTCCGGGCGAGGGCGAGCGGGCCCGCGAGGTCGGCGGGGCCGAGCGCGGGGCGCGCCTCCAGGTGGGCGCGCAGGGCGGCGGCCTGGCCGGACAGGGCCGGGCGTCCGCGCCCGGAGAGCAGCACGGGCGCGGGCAGGGCCGCCGGCCGTGACGCGGAGGCGGGCACCGCGGGGGCTCCGGCCAGCACCACGTGGACGTCCGTACCGCCCATGCCGAAGGAGCTCACCCCGGCCAGCCGGGCCCCCGTCGCGGCGCCGGGCCACGGGGTGCGCCCGGTGGCGACCCTCAGCCGCAGCGCCGTCAGGTCGACGGCGGGGTTGGGGGCGTGGTGGTGCAGGGTCGGCGGCAGCTCGCCGTGGTACACCGCGAGCACGGTCTTCAGCAGGCCGACCAGGCCCGCCGCGCCCTCCAGGTGGCCCACGTTGCTCTTGGCCGACCCCACCAGCAGCGGGGCGTCCTCGGCCCGCCCGGCACCGAGCACCCGGCCGAGGGCGGCCGCCTCGACCGGGTCCCCGACGGCCGTCCCGGTGCCGTGCAGCTCGACGTACTGGACGGCGGCCGGGTCCACCCCGGCCCGGCGGTAGGCGGCCTCCAGTACGGCGGCCTGCCCGTCGGCGCCGGGGACGGTCAGGCCGTCGGTGGCGCCGTCGTTGCCGATGGCGCTGCCGAGCAGCACCCCGTACACCCGGTCGCCGTCCGCCAGGGCCCGGTCCAGCGGCTTGAGCAGGACGGCGACCCCGCCCTCGCCGCGCGCGTACCCGTCGGCGTCCGCGTCGAGCGGGCGGCTGCGCCCCTGCGGGGACAGGCCCCCGAAGCGGGCCGCGCCGAGGGTGCTGTCCGGCGCGGCGATCAGGTTGACCCCGAGGGCGAGGGCGAGCTCGGACTCGCCGCGGCGCAGGCTCTCGCAGGCCAGGTGGACGGCGGCCAGGGAGGAGGACTGCGCGGTGTCCACGGTCAGGCTCGGGCCGCGCAGGCCCAGGTGGTACGAGAGCCGGTTGGCGATCATGCCCCGGTTGAGGCCCGTCAGGGTGTGCCGGTCCACCGCGTCCGGGCCTCGCCGGTGCACCAGCGCCGCGTAGTCGTCCAGGAAGGCGCCGACGAAGACGCCGGTACGGCTGTCGCGCAGCCGGGCGGGCAGGCGCCCGGCGTCCTCCAGCACCTCCCAGCCGAGTTCCAGCACCAAGCGCTGCTGCGGGTCCATCGCGACCGCCTCACGCGGGGAGATCCCGAAGAAGCCGGCGTCGAACGTGTCGATCCGCTCCAGGAAGGCGCCCGCGCGCGGCACGCCGGGGGTGTCCGGCGGCCAGCGGTCCGCGGGTGGCTCGCCGACGGCGTCCCGGCCCTCGCGCAGCAGCTCCCAGAACGCCCCCGGGTCGGGCGCGCCGGGCAGGCGGCAGGCCAGGCCGACCACGGCGACGGCGCCGGGCGGCACCTCGGCGGCGGGGACGACGGTGCGGCGGGCGGCGGGGGTCTCGGGCTTGGCGGTCATCGCGGGATACCTGCTCCTCGTCGAGGCGGTGGCGGGGCGGCGGGGTGTCGTGGCGGCGGCGTCCGGTCAGGACGGTCGCGCCAGCCGGGGCGGTCAGGTCGGTCGCATCGGTCAGAACGGTCAGGTCGGCCGGCTCAGGCGCGCCCACAGCTCCCGCTCGACGGGCGTGGGCGGCACCCCGACCAGCAGCCGCTCGGGATGTCCGGCCGGCGGGCCGGTGCACGGCGACCTCGGCGGAGGGGTCCACTCCGTGCCGTCGCAACCGGGCATCGGCGCCCAGGCGACGGTGAGCCACCGCATCGGCAGCAGGATGTGGCGCAGCGCCCAGGCACCGGCCCGGTGGCGGAGCGCCGAGCGGGAACGCAGGACGTCCATCCCGGTACCTCCCGGGGTGTCGGGGTCAGGGGTCGCAGAGAGCCACCCACTCTCCGGGGTCCGGCGAAAGCAGCCCTGAACCGGCCCTGAACCTGCCGGGCCCGCGCCGAGCCCGAGCCGCGCCCACGCCGGGCCGAGCCGGGATCCGGCCCGGGCCTCGGACCGGGGCGCGGACCGGGCCCCGGGCCAGGGTTCAGGCCCGGTTCAGCCCGTCCGGCCAGGATGGCCGGGCAGCCCCGTTCCCCGGCCCCGCGCCTCTTCCCCGACCCCGCGCCCTTACCGGGAAGACCCGCGCAGAACCGCGAAGAACCGATCGGAGAGCCCCCGTTGGAAACGACCGCCGCCGACCCGGCCCCGGCCCTGCTCGACCTGCGCCGCCGGGGCCGCCTCGCCGCCGAGTACCCCGCCGTCCGGGCCCTGCTGGCCGAGGCCGACACCTCCCGGACGGCGCACGCGGGCCGGATCCTGGCCGGGCTGGACCCGGCGGAGGTGCTGGCCGCCCACCCGGGCACCCCCGCGCTCACCGTCGCCGTCCTCGGACACGGCACCGTCGGCCCGCTGGTCGCCCCGCTGACCGGCGAACTCGCCCGCCACGGACTGCTGTTGCGCCCGTACGTGGGCAGTTTCGACAGCTGGGTCTTCGAGCTGTCCGACCCCGGCAGCCCGCTCTACGCCGCCGATCCGGACCTGACGCTCTGCCTGCTCGACCCGGCCGTGGTCTTCGACGAGGTCCCGCTGCCCTGGCGGCCGGAGGACGCGGCCCGGGTGCTGGACGGGAAGGTCGAGCTGATCGCCGGACTGGCGGCCCGCTTCGCGGCCACCGCCCGAGGCGTCCTGGTCCTCAACACCCTTCCGCTTCCTCGCCGTTGGACCCACCAGCTGGTCGACCACCAGTCCCGGGCCCGGCTGGGCGCGCTCTGGCGGGAGGCCAACGCCCGGCTGCTGCGGCTGGGCGAGGAGAACGCCGCGGTGGTGGTCGTCGACCTCGACCCGCTGCTCGCCGAGGGCGTCCCCGTCACCGACCCCCGGCTCGACGCCTACGCCAAGGCCCACCTGTCCGAGCCGCTGCTCGCCGCCTACGCCCGCGAGGCCGGGCACCTGGCCCGCCACCTGGCCGGGCTGACCCGCAAGGTGCTCGTCCTGGACCTGGACCAGACGGTGTGGGGCGGCATCCTCGGCGACGACGGCCCGGAGGGCGTCGAGGCGGGCGGCACTCCGCGCGGCGAGGCGTTCCGCGGGTTCCAGCGGGTGGTCAAGCAGCTGGGCTCCCAGGGCGTCCTTCTCGCCGCCGTCAGCAAGAACGATCGCGAGCCGGTCCTGTCGGTGCTGCGCGACCACCCCGAAATGACGCTGCGCGAGCCGGACTTCGTCCGGGTGACGGCCGACTGGCGCCCCAAGCCGGCCGGGCTCACGGACCTCGCCGAGGCCCTCAACCTGGGCACCTCCGGCTTCGTCTTCGTCGACGACTCCCCCTTCGAACGCGGCCTGGTCCGGCGGGAGTTGCCCGAGGTCGCGGTGGTGGCGGTGGACGAGGAACCGGCCCTGCACGTCGAACGGCTGCTCTCCGACGGCTGGTTCGACGTCCGCAGGCTGACCGGCGAGGACCGCAGGCGCACCGAGCTCTACCGGGGCGAGGTCGCCCGCAGCGACTTCCTCCAGGGCTTCGACTCCCTGGCCGACTACCTCAACGAGCTGGACGTCACCGTCCGACTGCGCCCGCTGGCGGCCGAGGAACTCCCCCGGGTCTCCCAACTCACCCTGCGCACCAACCAGTTCAACCTGACCACCCGCCGCCTCCAGCCCGCCGAGGTGGCCGCCTTCGCGGCCGCCGAGGGCACCGGGGTGCTCACCGTGCGCTCCGCCGACCGCTTCGGCGACAACGGCCTGGTCGGCGCGGTCTTCCTGGCCCGCGAGGGCGGCGCCCTGCGGATCGACAACTTCCTGCTGAGCTGCCGGGTGTTCTCCCGGGGCATCGAACAGGCGGTGCTCTCCGCCGTCCTGGGCCTGGCCGCCGGCGGGGGCCTGCGCGAGGTCACCGGCCACTACCGGCCCAGCCCGCGCAACGGCACGGTCAAGGACCTCCTCCCCCGGTACGGCTTCGTCCCCGCCGACGGCCCCGCGCCACCGGACGGCAGCCTCGCCTTCCGCCACGACCTCGGAACCGAACTGCCCCCGCCCGGCCACCTGCGCCTCGACGCCGAACTGGCCGGCCTCCTGGAAGGACACCCCGTATGAGCGCCCCCGACGGCCTCGCCGAACTGATCGCCGTGGCCGCCACCGAACTGGGCCTGCCGCTGGGCCCCGAGGACGCCGAGGCGGACTTCGACGACCTCCCCGGCTGGGACTCGCTCCACCTGCTGAGCCTGCTCACCGCCCTGGAGGGCCTCAGCGGCCGCCGCCTCTCGCTCCCCGACCTGCTCGGTGCCCGCACCCTCGCGGAGATCCACCGGATCGCCACCGGCTGAACGGCACACACCACCCGGCCCACCCCGCCGCACCACCCGAACGAGGTTCCCATGGCACGCATCCTCACCCTCTCCGGCAGCCCGTCCCCCGTCTCCCGCACCGCCCGCCTGCTCGGGGTGGCCGCCCGGCAGCTCGAAGCCCGCGGCCACCAGGTCACCGAACTGGAGGTGCGCCTGCTGCCCGCGGAGGTGCTCACCGGCGCGGACGTGAACCACCCCGCGGTCCTCGAGGTCGCCGACCTGCTGCGGCAGTCCGACGGAGTCGTGGTGGGCACGCCCGTCTACAAGGCCGCGTACTCGGGCCTGCTGAAGTGCCTGCTGGACCTGCTCCCGCAGTACGCCCTGGCGGGCAGGACGGTACTGCCGCTGGCCACCGGCGGCTCGCCGGCGCACGTCCTGGCGGTGGACTACGCCCTGCGGCCGGTGCTCACCAGCATGGGCGCCACCCACGTCACCCAGGGCTGGTTCGTCCTGGACCGCGACATCCTCACGGCCCAGGACGGCACCACCGAGCTCTCGCCCGCCGCCGCCACCGCCCTGGACGGCGTGGTCACCGGCTTCGCCGACGCCCTGCGGACCCCCGTCGGCTGAACGCCCGACATGGCGATGATCGTAGGTCGGATACGTCAATGACCTGGGTTCTGAGGCCCGCTGTTCACGAGCACGCAACACCTCGCAACAGTGGGCCATCCTCCCGACCGAACCTTTGACTTTCCACCGACAGTCCTCCAGTGTTCTCGCCATGTCCGAGCCGAACCCGATCGAGTGCGCCGCCATCGAGCTGGCGCTGATCGGCGTGGCCTCGCACTGCGTCGCCGACAACCTCTGTCGCTGACGCAGGCCCGCCCCGCCGCGTTGCGCTGAGCGCCGCCCCGGGACGTCCGCCCCCTCCCGCCGTAACAGCGATGCCGCGCGTGCTCCGGCACGCCCCGGCACGCACGCCCGTCCCGGTACCGAAAGGCTCCCCTGCCATGTCTCGAACGACCTTCACCCCGCGCCGCCTCGCCGCGGCGACCGTCACCGTCGCCGCCCTGGTCGTCGGGCTCGCGGCATGCGGCCCGAAGGCCGACGAGGGCGCGAGCCCCGCCAAGGACGCGGCACCGAAGCCGGGCGGCACCCTCACCGTCCTCAACCAGAACCCGCAGGACCAGTTCGACCCCGCGCGGCTCTACACCTCCGGCGGCGGCAACGTGCCCTCGCTGGTCTTCCGCACCCTCACCACCCGCAACCGGGTGGACGGCGCGGCCGGCACCAAGGTCGTCCCGGACCTCGCCACCGACACCGGCACCCCCTCCGAGGGTGCGTCGGTGTGGACGTACCACCTCAAGGACGGCCTGAAGTTCGAGGACGGCTCGCCGATCACCACCGCTGACATCAAGTACGGCATCGAGCGCTCCTTCGCCCCCGAACTCTCCGGCGGCGCGCCCTACCTGAGGGACTGGCTGACCGGCGCCGCGGACTACCAGGGCCCGTACAAGGACGGCCGCGGCCTGGACGCCATCCGGACCCCGGACGAGAAGACCATCGTCTTCCGCCTCAACAAGCCCGAGGGCGACTTCCCGTACCTGGCCACCCAGACGCAGTTCGCCCCCGTCCCCAAGGCCAAGGACACCGGCGCCAAGTACCAGGACCACCCGGTCTCCTCCGGCCCCTACAAGGTCGTCAAGAACGAGAACGACGGCGCCCACCTCGTCCTCGAGCGCAACCCGAACTGGTCCGCGGCCACCGACGACCAGCGCAAGGCGTACCCGGACACCGTCGACGTGCAGTCCGGGCTCGACCCGGCGGTGATCAACCAGCGGCTCTCCGCCGGCACCGGCGCCGACGCGGCCGCCGTGACCACCGACACCAACCTCGGCCCCTCCGAGCTCGCCCAGGTGAAGGACGACAAGGCCCTCGCCGCCCGCGTGGGCACCGGCCACTTCGGCTACGTCAACTACCTGGCCTTCAACCCCAGGGTGAAGCCCTTCGACAACCCCAAGGTGCGCCAGGCGATCGCCTACGCGCTCAACCGCACCTCGGTGGTCAACGCCGCCGGCGGCTCCTCCCTCGCCGAGGCCGCGACCACCTACCTGCCCCAGCAGGAGAGCTTCGGGTACACGCCCTACGACCCGTTCCCGGCCGGCGCCACCGGCAACCCGGAGAAGGCCAAGGAGGCGCTGAAGGAGGCCGGTTACCCCGACGGCCTGACCATCACGCTCACCCACTCCACCGAGTCCGGCAAGGGCTACGGGCCGAACCTCGCCACCGCCGTCCAGGACGGCCTGAAGGCGTCCGGGATCACGGTCCAGCTCGAGGCCCTGGACTCCACCAAGTACTCCAAGACGATCCACACCGTCACCACCGAGCCCGGCCTGTTCCTCTCCGGCTGGGGCGCCGACTGGCCGTCCGGTGGCCCGTTCCTCGCCCCGATCTTCGACGGCCGGCAGATCGTCACCGACGGCTACAACTTCAACTCCGCGCAGCTGAACGACCCTTCGGTCAACGATGAGATCGACCGGATCAACAAGATCACCGACCACGCCGAGGCCGCCAAGCTCTGGGGCGCCCTGGACAAGCGCATAGGCGACCAGGCCCTCACCGTCCCGCTGTTCCACCCCGTCTACAAGCGGCTGTACGGCAAGGACGTGCACGGCATCGTCATCAGCGACTGGACCGGGGTGCTCGACATCTCCCAGGTCGCGGTCAAGTAGCCGACGGCGAAGGAAAGATCGGATCGGTCCGACGACCATGGCACCACCGGAACCCCGCACCGGGGAGGCCCCCGACGCCTCCCCGGCCGCCGGGAGGCCGCGGATCCTGCGGCGGCTGCTCGCGCGGCGCGCCGCCCTCACCGCCTGCCTCGTCCTCCTCCTGCTCGTCCTCGTCGCCGCGGCCGCACCGCTGCTGACCGCGATCGAGGGCCAGGACCCCACCAGTTTCCACAACGAGCTGCTCGACTCCGCGGCCGGCGGAGTGCCCACCGGCACCCTGGGCGGCATCAGCGCCGACCACTGGCTCGGCGTCGAACCGGGCACCGGCCGGGACGTGTTCGCCCGCCTCGTCCACGGCGCCCGGATCTCCCTGCTCGTCGCCGTCGGCGCCACCCTCGTCCAGGTCACCATCGGCGTCCTGCTCGGCCTCGCCTCCGGACTCGGCGGGCGGCTGCTCGACCAGGTCATCGGCAACACCACCGAGGTGTTCCTCGCCCTGCCCTCGCTGGTCCTCGCCATCGCGCTGATGGCCGTCGTCCCCGCCGACTTCCCCCGCCCGCTGCTGCTGACCCTGGTCATCGGACTGCTGGGCTGGTCCGGCACGGCGCGGGTGGTCCGGGCGCAGACCCTGAGCCTGCGACAGCTCGACCACGTCGCCGCCGCCCGGCTCGCCGGGGCCGGCCCCTGGCGCATCGCCCGCCGGGAGCTGCTGCCCGCCCTGGCCGCGCCCGTCATCACCTACGCGGTGGTGCTGCTGCCGACCAACATCATCTCCGAGGCCGGGCTCTCCTTCCTCGGCGTGGGCGTCAAGCCCCCGACCTCCTCCTGGGGCCAGATGCTCTCCAACGCGACCACCTGGTTCCGCGCGGACCCGATGTACGTGCTGCTCCCCTCCGCGCTGCTCTTCGTCACCGTGCTCGCCTTCACCGTGCTCGGCGACGCCGTCCGCACCGAGCTCGACCCCCGCGCCGCCTCCCGGCTGCGGGTCGGCACGGCGCGCGGCACCACCCCGGCCGACCGGGCGGGCACCGACCGGCCGACCACCGACCGGGCAGCCACCGACCGGGCAGCCATCGCCCGGGCGGCCGTCGAGGAGCCCACCCCGTGACCCGCTTCCTGCTCCGCAAGGCCCTCGGCACCCTCGGCGTGCTGCTCGCCATCTCCGTGATCGTCTACGCGGTCTTCTACATCGCCCCCGGCGACCCGGCCCAGCTGGCCTGCGGCGAGAAGTGCAGCCCCGCCCAGGTCCACCAGGTACGCGAGCGCCTCGGCCTCGACGCACCCGTGTACCTCCAGTACGCCCACTTCCTCCAGGGCGTCGTGGCCGGCCGCGACTTCAGCGCCGGGACGGGCATGATGCACTGCCCCGCCCCCTGCCTGGGCATCTCCTACCGCAGCGGCGAACAGGTCACCGACATGATCACCGCCCGGCTGCCGGTGACGGCCTCCCTGGCGTTCGGCGCGATGGTGCTCTGGCTGGTCCTCGGGGTCGGCACCGGTCTGGTCGCCGCGCTGCGCCGGGGGCGGCTCAGCGAGCGCCTGCTGACCGCCGTGACGCTGGTGGGCATCTCCGTCCCCGTGTTCGTCACGGGCCTGGTGCTGCTGATCGTCCTGTGCGCCCAGCTCCAGTGGCTGCCGTTCCCGGCGTACGTGCCGCTCACCGAGGACCCCCAGCAGTGGTTCTGGGGCCTGCTGCTCCCCTGGACCTCGCTCGCGCTCCTCGAGTCCGCCAAGTACGCCCGGCTGACCCGCTCCTCCATGCTGGAGACCCTCGCCGAGGACCACATCCGGACCTTCCGCGCCTACGGCGTCAGCGAGCGGCACCTGGTGACGCGGCACGCGCTGCGCGGGGCGCTCACCCCGGTGATCGCGCTCTCCGCCCTCGACCTCGGATCGCTGTTCGGGTCCGCCGTCCTGACCGAGTCGCTGTTCGGCCTCCCGGGCCTCGGCAAGCTGCTGGTCACCTCCGTCGGCCTGATCGACCTGCCGACCGTGGTCGGGCTCACCCTCGTCACCGGGTTCTCCGTCGTCCTCGCCAACGTCATCGCGGACGTGCTCTACGCGGTGACCGACCGAAGGGTGGTCCTCACATGACCCCCGAGCCCCTGGGCCCCGTCCTGGCCGAGGTCCGCGACCTGGTCGTCGACTTCCCCGTCGGCGACGGCCACCTGCGCGCCGTCGACGGCCTGGACTTCACCCTGACGGACGGACAGGCCCTCGGCATCGTCGGCGAGTCCGGCTCCGGCAAGAGCACCGTCGCCCACGCCCTGCTCGGCCTCCACCGGGGCACCGGCGCCCGCGTCGGCGGCTCCGTCCGGATCGCCGGCGTCGACGCCGTCACCGCCGAGGGCGAGGAACTGCGGCGCCTGCGCGGCGGGTTGGCGGCCATGGTCTTCCAGGACCCGCTCTCCGCCCTCGACCCGTACTACGCCGTCGGCGACCAGATCGCCGAGGTCGTCCGGGTCCACCGGCCCGTCTCCCGCCGGGCCGCCGGGGCCCGGGCCGTCGAGGTGCTCGACCGGGTCGGCATCGCCGACGCGGCACGGCGCTCGCGTTCGCGCCCGCACGAGTTCAGCGGCGGGATGCGCCAGCGGGTGCTCATCGCAATGGCCCTGGCCTGCGAGCCCCGGCTGCTGGTCGCCGACGAGCCGACGACCGCGCTGGACGTCACGGTCCAGGCCCAGATCCTCGACCTGCTGCACGAGCTGCGCGCCGAGACCGGGGCCGGGCTGGTCCTGGTCACCCACGACCTGGGCGTGGTCGCCGGGAGCGTCGACCGCGTCCTGGTGATGAGGGACGGCCGGGCGGTGGAGCACGGCCCGGTCACCGAGGTGCTGGGCGCCCCGCGCGAGCCGTACACCCGCGCCCTGCTCTCCTCCGTCCCCCGCGTCGACGCGCCGGTGGTCCACGACGGCGCGCCGGTGGTCCACGAAGGCTCGAGCGGGCCCGCCGAGGGCGAGGTCCTGCTCGAAGCCACCGACCTGCGCCGGGAGTTCGCCACGCGGGGCGGTCTCGCCCGGCGCACCGCCCCGCTGGCCGCCGTGGACGGCATCTCGCTGACCGTGCGGGCCGGCGAGACCCTGGGCGTGGTCGGCGAGTCCGGCTCCGGGAAGACCACGCTCGGGCGGATGCTCGTCCGGCTGCTGGAGCCCACCGGCGGCCGCCTCCACTACCGCGGCCGCGACATCGGCGCCCTCGGGGAGAAGGAACTGCGCCCGCTGCGACGGGAGTTGCAGATGGTCTTCCAGGACCCGGTCTCCTCGCTCAACCCGCGCCGCACCATCGGCGAGTCCGTGGCCGACCCGCTGCGCGTCGCCGGCGAGCGCGACGAGCGCCGCATCCGCACCCGGGTCGGCGACCTCCTCGAACGCGTGGGTCTGGACGCCGACTGGTACCACCGCTACCCGCACGAGTTCTCCGGCGGCCAGCGCCAGCGCGTCGGCATCGCCCGGGCCCTGGCTCCCCGGCCGCGCCTGCTCGTCTGCGACGAACCCGTCTCGGCGCTGGACGTCAGCACCCAGGCCCAGGTCATCGCCCTGCTGGGCGAGCTCCAGCGCGACCTCGGCCTCGCCCTGGTCTTCATCTCCCACGACCTGGCCGTGGTCCGACAGGTGAGCCACCGCGTCGCGGTGATGCGCGAGGGCCGGATCGTCGAACAGGGCGAGGCTTCCACCGTCTACGAGGCGCCCCGACACCCGTACACCAAGGCCCTGCTGGCCGCCGTCCCCGTCCTCGACCCCAGCGAGGCCACCGCCCGCCGCCACACCCGCCTGGCGGCCGGCACTCTCGCCTGAGGCCGGGGCCGCCGCCCGCACCCCCGTGGCGGGCGCCCGGCCCCGGCGCAGGGCGTCAGGCGAGGGTCTCGCAGAGGTTCTCCACCCGGTTCTGGGCCAGGACCTGGACGTTCTTGTCCGGGTGCACCAGCAGGGCCGCGCCGCCGCTGAAGACGAAGGCGCCGGGCGCGTGGTACGGGTTGCCGGGGTGGATCCTGGCGGAGATGTGGGAGTCGCCCGGCACCTCCCAGACGGTGCTGCCGTCCGGTAGGCGGTACTCGGTGGCGTCGCCGCTCTGGTCGCGTACGGTCTGGGCGCCGGTGTCGAGGTTGGTGTAGCGCAGGAACAGCGGGCCGCGCCAGAGGACCTCCGCCGGTGAGCCGTCGGGGTAGCGGGCGACGGTCCTGGTCTCCTCCCCTTCCAGCACGTGGGTGATGTGCAGGTGGAACGGGCAGACCGTCCCGGCGGGCGCGTCGGTGTCCTGGCCGTGGTAGGGCACCCAGCCGTCGTCGGAGCCGGCCGCCTGCGCGGCCGGGGCGGCCAGCAGCAGGACGGAGGTCGCGAGGGCCGCGACGAGGGCGGCCGGGCGGGTGAGGTACGGGCGCAGGCGCATGGGAAGCCTCCAGGACGTCGGGGCGGCCGCGTGCGGGCCCTCTGCCCCCGCGGCCGTGCACCGGTTATCGTCGGGCCGGGGCCGCGCCGTCGCGATGCTTTCGGCCCCAGCCGAAAGGTCCGGGGGCACGGGGAGGGGTGAGTACGGGCGTGGTGCTGCGCATCCACTTCACGGCCGAGGACCTGCTCGGCACCCGGTTCGCGGACGCCCCAGCGCCGCTGCTGGAGCTCGAACTGGCCGTCGCCATGCTCCAACGCCGCGACGTGGGCGCCGAGTTCGCCCGTCGCAACCGGCTGCTCGGCGCCGCGGCCGCCCGCTCCGTCGCGCCGCTGAGCGAGCTCGTCCCGCCCTCCGGCACGGGCCCGTTCTTCCTCGACCCGCTCACCGTCGACCTGGAGCACGGGCTGGAGGCCGTACGCTCCTCCGCCAACACGCTGGTGCGCAGCGAGCTCGCCCGCGTCCACCGCAACGGACTGCCCGTCACCGCCCTGATGCGCGCCCTCGCGGACGAGGACCGGCAAGCCTGGCAGTACCTGGAGGGCAGCCTGCGCGCCGCCCACGCCGTACTGATCGACGCGGCCTGGTCCCGGCTGCGCGTCGGCTTCGACACCGACCTCGCCTGGCGCTGGCGCGTGCAGCGCGAGCAGGGGCTGCGCGGGATGCTGGCGGGCCTGTACCCGGGCAGCCGGTGGCGCGACGGCACCCTGGAGATCGCCGTCGCGCGGCAGGCCGACTACCGGCTGGAGGGCGGCGGCGTGTTGCTGATGCCGTCCGCGCAGTGGACCGGGGAGCCGCTGTGCGGCCTGCTGCCGAGCGGGGAGCTGCTGCTGCTCTACCCGGCGCTCACCCCGCTGCCCTACCTCGCCGAGCAGTCCCCGGCGCCGGGCGCGGACCCGGACGAGCCGGTGGCGGCCCTGCTCGGCCGGACCCGCTCGGCCGTCCTGCGCCTGACGCTGCGCGAGCCGACCACCGGTCAGCTCGCCCGCGAGCTGGGCATCTCGGCGGCCAGCGCCTCCGAGCACGCCCGGGCGCTGCGCCGGGCCGGGCTGGTGAACACCGTACGGGCCGGGCGCGCGGTGCGGCACAGCTGCACCCTGCTCGGCCACCGGCTGCTCGCCGCCGCGGCGGAACCGGCGGCGACACCGGCGGCGCCGAGGACGGCACCCAGGACGGCACAGGCGGCGGGTCGCACTGCTCCCCTCGCATGAAGCTGTCGCCGCGTCGCCCGTAGGTGCGCACCCGATCGACGGATCGTCCTCACAATGGGCCCTCGGCCGGACCTCGACGTCCACGGCACACCGGAGACCAGGGCGGATCACATGACGCGACTCAGTTCACCGACGCACCGGCGACCCAGCCGACCCGGGCGACCCAGCCGATCCAGGGGAGAGAGGAGGACACGGGCGCTGCGCCGGCTGAAGGCGGGGGCCGCCCTGGCGGCGGGCCTGCTGCTGCTCGGCTTCGCGGCGCCGGCGCAGGCCGTCGACCCCACCGTCTCGATCAACAACAAGCGCACCGGGTGGGACGCGAGCGAGCCGAACCTCTCCCCCGCCAAGGTCTCCTCCTCGGCCTTCGGACAGCGCTGGTCCACCCCGGTGAACGGCGCGGTGCTGGCCCAGCCGCTGGTCACCGGGTCGAACGTGATCGCCGCGACCGAGAACAACTACGTCTACGGCATCGACCCCGCCACCGGCAAGACCAACTGGACCCGCCAACTCGGCCCGGCCTGGCCCACCTCGACCGTCCACTGCAACGACCCCGCCGCGCACACCGGGATCACCGCCACACCGGTGTACGACCCCGCGTCCAACACGGTCTACACCCTCGGCAAGGCCAACGACGGCCCGGACGCCCAGCACCCCCACTGGTACCTCCACGCGCTGGACGCCTCCACCGGCGCCGAGCGCACGGGCTGGCCGGTGACCGTCCAGGGCACGCCGACCAACAGCCCCGGCCACCCGTTCAACCCCATGACCGCCAACGGGCGCCCCGGCCTGCTGCTGATGAACGGCTCCGTGTACGCGGCCTTCGCCTCCTACTGCGACACCGAGCCCTACGTCGGCCAGGTCGCCGGCGTCAACATCGGCTCCCGCAAGGTCACCCTGTGGTCCACGGAGGCCGGCTCCGACACCATGGAGGGCGGCATCTGGCAGAGCGGCGGCGGGCTGGTCTCGGACGGCGGGGGCCGGATCTTCCTCGCCACCGGCAACGGCGCCGGCACGGGCGCCTCGCCGAGCCAGGGCCCCGGCAACCGGCCGCCCGCCCACCTCGGCGAGTCGGTGGTGCGGCTGGGCGTCAACAGCGACGGCAGCCTCAGCGCCAGGGACTTCTTCAGCCCCACCAACAACCGGACCATGGACACCAACGACACCGACCTCGGCTCCGGCGGGCCGACGGCCCTGCCGTCCGGGTTCGGCACCGCCGCGCACCCGCACCTGCTGGTGGAGGTCGGCAAGGACGGCCGGGTCTTCCTGCTGGACCGGGACAACCTCGGCGGCATGGGCCAGGGCCCGAACGGCACCGACAACCCGGTCAGCATGGCCGGCCCCTTCGAGGGCATCTGGGGCCACCCGGCCGTCTTCGGCGGTGGCGGCGGCTACATCTACACCGTCGCCACCGACACCGGCAACGGCCGCTCCCCGATGCGGGCGCTCAAGTACAGCGTCAACGGCTCCGGCGTCCCGGTCCTGACCAGCATCGGCACCAGCAACGAGGGCTTCGGCTACGGCTCCGGCTCGCCCGTGGTCACCTCCAACGGGACGAGCCCCTCCTCCGCGCTGGTCTGGGCCGTCTGGTCCGGCTCGGGCGCGAACGGTGTCGGCGGCGAACTGCGGGCCTACGACGCCGTGCCCGTCAACGGCGTCATGCACCTGCGCCGCTCCTTCCCGATCGGCACGGCGGCCAAGTTCGTGGTGCCGGCGACGGACGGCGGCCGGGTCTTCGTCGGGACCAGGGACGGCCACATCGTGGGCTTCGGCAGCCAGTGACCTGAGTACCGCACGAAGGTGCCCCCGACCGCCGGGCGGTCGGGGGCACCGCTCTTCCCGGGGAGTCCGGTCCTCTCAGGGGAGCTCGATCAGCAGGCCGTCCCGCGCGACCTCGGCGCCCGCCGCCGTCACCTCGGGCGGGGTCCGCCCGGCGAGCGGGTTGGTGTTGTTGAGGTGGGTGTAGAGGTAGCGGGGGCCGGGGCGGCGGGCGAGGTGGGGCAGCGAGTCCTGGACGGCGAGGTGGCCCATGCCCGGCGAGCGGCGGGCGCCGCCCGTACGTTCGGCGAGTTCCTCGGCGGTGGCGAAGGTGCCGTCGAGCAGGACCACGTCCGCCCCGGCCACCGCGCCGTCCAGGGCCGGTGTCCATTCGGCCAGCCCCGGGGCGTACACGGCGCAGGCGCCGGTGCCGTCCTCGGTGAAGCGGTAGCCCGTCACCCAGTCCCCGTGGTCCGGCAGGTGGGCCGCGTACCGGGGGCGCTTGCCGCCGAGCGCGAAGGCTTCCGCGCGCAGCCCGCCCTCGAGCTCCACGGGCTTGCCCGGGGTGACGGTGTGCCAGTCGGCCCCGGTGTTGGCGGCCCCGGTGCGGTCGGCCCCGGTGTAGGCGGCCAGCAGCGGGCCCACCGGGAAGGCGTGGTGCAGCGCGTGGCGCACCGGCGCGGTGGCGTGCACGGTGAGGCCGGATGCCTCGCGCAGGGTCAACAGGCCCAGGGTGTGGTCGAGTTCGCCGCTGGTCAGCAGGACGCCGCGCAGCGGGGTGTCCCGGGTGCCCGGGGCGGGGGCGAGTTCGGGGGCGGCGAGCAGCTGGGTCCGCAGGTCGGGCGAGGCGTTGACCAGGTACCAGGCGCGGCCGTCGCCGCTGACGGCCAGGCAGTCCTGGCTGCGGGCGTGCCCGCCGTGGCGGGCGGCGGTGCACTCGGCGCAGCCGCAGTTCCACTGCGGCAGGCCGCCACCGGCGGCCGTCCCGAGGACCCTGATCCTCACCCTTCCTCCTCCGTACGGGACTTCACCGCAGCCGCCGGGGCACCGGGGCGGCCGTCTCGGCGGCCGCGGGCGCGGTGACCAGGTGGTGGTCCGGCGAGAGGCGGCAGGCGGGGTCCGTCGCGGCCGGGTCGCCGGTGAACTGGTACGCCTGGCAGCGGCAGCCGCCGTGGTCCACCTCGCGCAGCGCGCAGCTGCGGCAGGGCTCCGGCATCCAGTCGGTGCCCCGGAAGCGGTTGAAGGCGGGCGAGTCGTGCCAGCTCGCCGCCAGTCCGTCGGTGACGGCGTTGGGCACCGCCAGGCCGGGCAGTTGGGCGGCGGCGAGGCAGGGCAGGACGTCCCCGTTGGGGGCGACCGCCAGTTGCTCGCGGCCCCAGCCGTTCATGCAGGGCTTGACGGTGCCGCCGTGCAGGTCGGCGGCGACGTGCACGATCTCGATCCGCCCGCCGTGGCGCTCCCGGGCTGCGGCAACGTCCCGTACGGCCTGGCGGACCTGCTCCTCGCCGGGGGCGAGGTGGGCGCGGTTGCGCCAGGCCCAGCCGTAGTACTGGACGTGGGCCAACTCGACCCGGTCGGCGCCCAGTTCGACCGCCCGGTCGGCGAGGGCGCCGAGCCGGGCCAGATTGCCCCGGTGCAGCACGGCGTTGACGGTCAGCGGCAGGCCCGCGGCGGTGAACTGCCGGGCGGCGGCGAGCTTGCGGTCGTGGGCGGCGATCCCGGCGACGGCGTCGGCGCGGCGCGGGTCGGTGTCCTGGAGCGAGAGCTGCACATGGTCGAGGCCCGCCGCGGCGAGTTCCTCGGCGCACCCGGCGGCCAGCGGGAGGCCACTGGTGACCAGGTTGGTGTAGATCCCCAACTCTCGCGCCCTGGCGATGAGTTGCTTGAGATCCGGGCGCAGCAGCGGCTCGCCGCCGGTCAGGTGGAGCTGGAGCACGCCGAGCCCGCGGGCCTGCTCGAGGACGCGCAGCCACTGGCCGGTGTCCAGCTCCGCCCGGTAGCGGGACAGGTCGACCGGGTTGGCGCAGTAGGTGCACTGGAGCGGGCAGCGGTAGGTGAGTTCGGCGATCAGCCCGAGCGGGGCGGGCGCGCGCACCGGGCCGCCGGGCGGGGCGGCCGCCGTCGTCTCCGGCGCCGGCGCACCGGACCCGTCGAGGGTGAGCAGCCGCCGGTCCGCGAGGTCGGCGAGCAGGGCGCCCACCTGGGCGCCGTCCACGCCCTCGTACTCCTCGGCGAGCGCGGCGGTGACGGACCGTACGTCGCGGCGCCCGTCGCAGTGCCGCAGCACGGCGGCGGCGGTGTCGTTGAGCAGCAGCACGCCCTCGGGGTGGAGCAGGGCGCGGCGGCCGCGCACCGGGTCGTGCACCAGCCGGACGCCGGGGCGCAGCCCGGGGGCGCCGTTCACCGCTGCGGCCCGTAGTCGACGGCGTCCAGCATGGCCCGCAGCACCTCGCACTTGAAGGCCAGCGCGTCCACGGCGGCCTGCTGCTGGGCCCCGGTGACGCAGTGGTCCAGGACGAGTTCCAGGGTGCGGGCGCTGTCCTCGCGGGCGACGGGGATGCGGTGCTCGAAGTAGGCGTACCCGGCCGGGGCGATCCAGTCGTAGTGCGCGCGCCAGGCGGTGACCCGGTCGGCCATGTGGTCGGGCGAGAACATCTCGGTGAGCGCCGCGGCCACGCCCTCGGTCCACGGCCGGGTCTGGCAGAAGTGCAGGTACCCGTCCACGGCGAAGCGCACCCCCCGGGCGACGTGCCGTTCGTCGAGCACCTCCTCGCGTTCCAGGCCCACGGCCTCGGCGAGGGCCAGCCAGTCCGCCAGCCCGCCCTCCGCGCCGGTTCCGTCCTGGTAGGCGAGCCGGCCCGCCCAGGCCCGACGGACCTGCGGCAGCGGGCAGTTGGCGATGATCGCGGCGTTCTTGCGGGTCAGGCAGAGCTGGTAGTACCACCGGTTGGCGACCCAGCGCCGCAGCTCCGGTGGCGTACAGCCACCGGAGTGCAGGCGCAGGTGGAACGGGTGGGTGTCCCAGTACCGTCCGCGCAGCTCGTACAGCCTGGCTGCGAACCGCTCACGGCTCAGCGGTCGCGCCACGTCGAGGCCCGTCCGGCGTACGCGGTGACCTCGGCGCCCGTACGGTGGCACTCCACCGCGGGCGCGGACCAGACGGGCCTGGCACCCGCCGGAGCGGCCGCGGGCGCGGCACTGGCTCCCGGTGACGGTTTCGGAGTTCGGGCGGCATCCATGGTGCCTCCTCGGTCGGGATTCCCGGCCGCGGAACCCGGGCCGGAGAGAGCACGGCAGCCCTCTGCCCGGACGCTACGATCCCCCGCGTCCGCGCGCCGCCCGAGAAAGCCCGGAACACCTCGCCGCACACACCCGAAACACACCCGGGACACACCCGAACGAGCCCCCCGAGGCCCCCAGGGCCCGCCGATCCCCCGAACGAACCGCCCGCACGAACCCCCGCCCGCGCCCCCGCGCGGCGCTCACCCGCTCGGGTGAGAGAAGAAGAGGTGGAGATAGGATTCGAACCCATGTAAACGGCCCTGCAAGCCGCTGCCTCACCGCTCGGCCACTCCACCGTGGCAACACGGAGGACACTACGCAGCCGCGACGCCCGGACACCGACGGCGCACGGGCACCTCACCCGAACGGCCCCGGTCGCGGACCGGGCGGAGCGTCATCCCCGGTCACGCCGACGCGGCAGGCTCCGGAACCACCCGCTGCGCAGGCCCGCCCGGGGAGGCGGCGGAAGCTCGGCCTCCATGGGGGACGAGAAGGTGCGCAGCGACACCTCGGAGGGCGGGTCGGCGCCGCCCGGCGGTTCCGGGGGTGACGGCGGGCGCGGCGGAAGGGGCGGGACGGCCGGTGGCTGCTCCGGCGGCGGGGGCGTCCGGGCGGGCAGCCGGATGGAGACGGTCGCCGGGTCCTGCGCGGACCGGCCCTCGGCCCCCTCGGACGTCTGTGCGACCGGGCGGAGCCGGGTGGTCGGCCCGCCCGGGGCGGGCCGCACGACCGTCTCCGCCGTGGGCGGGATCCTTGGTACCGCCGGCTGCGGGCCCGGTGCCTGCCGGAGCGGGTGGTCGAGGTCGAGGACGAGTCGCGTGCGCTCGAGCGCGGCGGCGGACACGGCCTCGGGCAGCCATTCCCCGTCGGCGAGCAGGCGTTCGGCGGTGGCGGCCCGGTGGCCGGGAAGCGCGGCGAGCAGGGCGCCGACGCTGGGCCGGTGGGCGGGGTCCTTGCTGAGGCAAGCACGGACCCACTCGTCGAGGTCCTCGGGAAGCGAGGACAGCCGGGGCTCGCCACGCAGCACGTTGAAGAGCACGTTGACGAAGCTGTCCCCGTCGAAGGGCGCATGCCCGGTCGCCGCGAAGCCCATGACCGCCCCGAGGGCGAAGACGTCGGCCGCGGCGCCCACGAACCCTCCCGTGACCTGTTCCGGGGCGAGGTAGCCCGGGGTCCCGACGATCGCCCCGGTCGAGGTCAGCCCGGTGGAGCCGTCCACGATGGAGATCCCGAAGTCGATGAGGCGGGGCCCCTGGGCGGTGAGCAGGACGTTCGACGGTTTGAGGTCCCGGTGCACCACGCCCGCCTCGTGCACGGAGTGCAGGGCCCGCAGGAGTCCGTACCACAGGGCGTACAGCGAGGCCCTCGGGAACGGGCCGTAGGCGCTGACGCTCTGTTGGAGGGAGAGGCCCGGGATGAAGGCCGTGGCCATCCAGGCGCCGTTCTCGTCGGCGTCGGCGTCCAGGAACGGCGCGGTGAAGCGCCTCGGGATGCGGGAGACGGCGGCGATCTCGCGCCGGAACCGCTCCCGGGCCCCCGTCTCGCTCAGCAGCTCCGGGCGCAGGGCCTTGACCGCCGCCGTCCGTCCCGTGGCCGAGCGGGCGAGGTAGACGATCCCCATGCCGCCCGCGCCGAGGCGGCCCATCAGCCGGTACGTGCCCAGCTCCCGGCGGTCGCCGGAGGAGAGGGGCTCCAGCCCGTCCGCCATGCCGGTCCGGCCCTCGGGCTCAGCCATCGCTCCACTTCCCGAAGCCCTGCCGCTCCGAGGCCCGGTGCCCGCGTCCGAAGCGGATCTCCGCCCGCAGCCTCCGGTCGGCCAGGCGGCGCCACCGGGCCAGCAGGTCCTCGTTCGCGAGGACCTCGGGGTGGTCGGCACCGAAGGCGCGGCGCAGGTCCGGCAGCACCTCGTGGAAGATGCGCAGCGCGGCGCGCACGTCCCCGTCCGCGCCGGTCCAGTGGGCGAGCCGGGCCCGGTTGACGAGGGTCACCCGGTCCTGCGCGCCCAGGATCCAGTCCAGGTCGTCGAGCAGCTTCCGGAAGAGGGCGACCGCCGTCCGGGCGTCGCCCGATTCGCCGGCCCAGTGGGCCAGCTGACTGCGGGCCAGCAGCGTCTCGCGCGAGTCCCGCCCGGCCACCCGGCTCAGGTCGGGCACCACGGCGGCGAACAGTGCGCGGGCGCTCTTGGGCGAGCCCGACAGGCCCGTCCACTGGCCGAGCCTGGCCCGGCCGATCAGCGTGTGCAGGTCGTCGGCACCGAGCAGCCAGTAGAGGTCGGGGACGAGGGAGTCGAGCAGTCGGACGGCCTGCCGGGAGCGGCCGGCCCGGCCCGTCCACTGGGCCTGGTTGATGCGCCCGACCAGGGTGTCCCGGTCCTCCGCGCCGAGGACGCGGCGCAGGTCCGTCACCAGGTGGTCGGTGAGCTGCGCGGCGGAGCCGCTGTCGCCGGCCACTCCGATCCAGTGGGCGAGGCGGCCCCGGCCCAGCAGGGTCTCGCGGTCGTCCGGGCCGAGGGCGCGGGTCAGGTCGAAGACCACCTCGCCGGTGAGCCTGGCCGCCTCCACGGGCTGCCCGGCCTCGCCGGTCCAGTGGGCGAGTTGGGCCCGGCCGACGAGGGTCGCCCGGTTGTCGGCGCCGAGGACGCGGGTCAGCGCGCCCACCGCCGCCGTGGACAGGTCGAGCGCCTCGCGGACCTGGCCGGCGGCGCCCAGCCACTGGGCGTACTCGACCCGGCCTGCCAGGGTGTCCGGGTCGTCCGAGCCCAGGATCTGCGTCATCTTGTCGAGGACGGTGCCCAGTTCGGCGGCGGCGGAGCGCGCGTGGCCGCCCCGGCCGAGCTGCCGTCCGGCCTCCACGAGGGACTGGAAGCGCTCCCGTTCCGTGACTGGCCCGGGGTGGTCGGCGGGGGGCGCCTCCCGTACCGGCTCTGCGGGGTGCCTGGTCCGCGGGCGGCTGAGGATCAGGTAGGAGGCGGTGTCCGTGCCGCACTGCTCCGGTTCCGGCCACCCCCGCGAGCGCAGCGCCAGCCGCAGGTGGGGGAAGAGCGCGCCCAGGGACACGCCCTCGGGCCCCGAACCCTCGACGCCGTCGCGCAGCGCGCGCAGCAGCTCGCCGGTGAAGGCCGTGTGCCGCTTGCCCTCCTCGAAGTGGGAGGGCGAGTTGGGCGGCGAGGAGACCAGCGTGTACGCGCCGGCGATCTCCAGCTGTTCGGCCACGGGCGGGGCGCTCCCCGCGAGCCCGCCCGCGACCGCGCGACCGGAGAAGCAGCAGTCGAGGATCAGCACCCGCAGGCGTGCCGGACTGGTCTGGAACGCCTCCCGGATGACGTCGAGCGGGCAGGCCGTCAGGGAGGGCATGGCCCGCTCGGTGTCGGTGAGCGCGAGGTACAGCTCGCCCTTCCTGGAGCCGGTCAGGCCGTGGCCGGAGTAGTAGACGAGGAGCACGTCCTCGGCGGCCGCGGCCGCCTTCAGCAGCGGCCGCCCGAGGTCCTTCGGCTGCCGCGGGTCCAGGACGGTGAGGCAGCGCTCGGGGGCAAAGGCGCCCGGCTGGCCGTCGGTCAGGACCTTGCGGAAGTCGAGCACGTTGTTCTCGATCGACGGCACGTCCGCGAGGCCGTCCTGATGGGAGTAGTGCGCGGCGCCGATCAGGACGGCCCACGAGCACGAGGCGTCCGGAAGCCGGTACACGGCGGTCAGCCCGCGTCGCCGTCGGGCCCCGCCGGCTCGGAGTGCAGGGCCGCCCTCAGCACCGACTCCACGTCGGACCGCGCGATGTGCTCGGCCGTCACCTCGGTCCGGGTGCCGTCCGGCTTCACGGTCTTCAGCTTGACCGTGCTGGTCCGCGGCTGGCCCAGGTACACCTTGAGCGAGGCCGCGAGCGTCGTCAGCGCCCCGCCCGCCCCCAGCGCCACCACCAGGGTGTCCGACCACCCGCCGAGCTCCCCGCGGCCCGGCGTCGCCGCCGTCACCCGCACCCTGCCGCGGAGCGCCGGCTCGTCGGCCAGCCAGTCACGCAGGTCGAGAACGGCATCGGGACCGCCCGCCTCCACCGCGAGCCAGGATTCCACCACAGCGACCCCCTCCTCAGGACCGAACCGGCGCAGTCGCTCCGTGACCCTAAGGACGCCGGTGCGGCTGGTTCTGTTCCCCTGCGGCCGAATCGTTATGACGCCCCGTCAGCACACGAAGGAGGGCGGCTGCCGGGTCAGTCGGAGGGGGCGCGGCGGAGGGTGAGCATGTCCTGGGTGTGGCCGATGGCGTAAGTGCCGTCGGGCTGGGCGAAGTTGCGCCGGACGTAGGCGGTCAGGGCGGCGCGGGCGGGGCGGGGGTCCATGGTGGCGAGGTCGGCGACGTTGACCATGAACTCGGCGACGTCCACCGCCTCGTCCAGGCTCTCCGCGCGGTAGCGCAGGCCGAGGGTCTCCAGGGCGAGACGGTCGCCGGGGTGGCGGTCGCGGAGGGCGGCGGCGAGGGGGCGCAGGTCGTAGCGGGCGCCGGTGAAGTGGGCGGCCATCCGCATGCAGGGGCTGTCGGGGTTCTGCAGGACGACCAGCAGGGTGCCGCCGGGCGCCGTCCAGGAGCGGATGCGCGAGACGGTGGGCAGCCACTGCGCCTCGGGGACGTAGTAGAGCACGTGGGAGAGGTGGACGAGATCGGCCGGCTCCGGCGGCTCGGCCCGGTCGATCGGCTCCGGCAGGACCAGCGCCTCCGGACAGACGGCGCGCAGCTTCTCCCGCATCGCCGCGCTGGGCTCGACGGCGACGGTGCGCTCGAAGGCGCGCCCGAGGTACGCGGTGGTGCGCCCCTCCCCGGCCCCGACGTCCAGCAGCACCCGCCGGTGCGGGAGCGCGGCCACCACCTCGCTCAACCGGGCATGCGTGAGCGGCTTCTCGTCGGTCCCCGCGAGGAACAGCTCGAAGGCCCGCCGGTACTCCGGGCCCGAAACGTCGAGCACCCGCACCGGCCGGTCGTCCGTGGTCGTCGGTTCCATCCGTGACCTCCCCTGGCGTCGATTCACGATCGCCCCCATCCCACCCGCCCCACCCACCGGCCGCGCGCAGGCACGTTCCTGCCCGCGTGTCGCCCGCCGGCGGCCCCCGGTGGTCGGGGGCAGGTGGGTGTGCTCGAATGGAGTAAAGGCAGAAGCGCCAAGGGGCCACTGTCATCGCTTTCCGGAGGCTGCCGTGCTTCTGGCCACTACCGAACCGTCCCCGTCGCCGTCGCCCGGTACCGGCAATGCGCCGGTGGGGCCGAGTGTGCTGAGCTGGGGGGAGACGCTCACCGCGCTGCTGATCATCGCCGCGGTGATCCTGGTGATCGGCCTGATCCTGTGGCTGACCACTCCTGTGAAGAACGCGCCGGGCAGCGGGGTGGCGCGTAGCTGGATCGCGCTGTCGCTGATCGCCGGGTTGCTGTTCTCGGGGGTGCTCGCGTTCGCCGTCAACGACTCGACGATCCGCAGCGGGCTCATCGGCGCGCTGGGAGCGGCGGTCGGTGCGGCGACGGCGTTCTTCTTCTCGTCGAAGTCGACCGACCAGGCGCACGACCTGCTGACCAGTTCCCTGGGCACCGAGTCCATCCCCGACCTCATCGGCCGCACCCCCGACGACGCGATGCGGGTGCTGAGCACCACCACGCTGAAGCTGGTGTCCGCCGACCCCGCCTACGCCGTCTCCGCGCCCGGGCGCACCATCGCCAGGCAGGACCCGGCCCCGGGCACCACCGCCCCCAAGGGCACCACCGTGCAGGTCACTTACGCCTGAATCCGCCGGAGCCCCCGCCGACCCGGGTTTCCGTGGGGATGGCCGACTGTCAGACTGATCGGATGATCTCCGACTCCCTCACCGAGGCCCGGCTGCGCGGCGTGGCCGCCAACCCGGGTGCCCCCGCCGAGGTGCTGCTGCGGCTGCTGGCGCCCGAGGGGCGGGCGGCGTGGACGGTGCTGTGCGGGGAGCGGGCGCTGCCGGCGGAGGTGGTGGAGGCGGTGCTCGCGCACCCGGAGCCGTCGGTGCGGCGGCGCTTCGCCCGTAACCGGTGCGCGGCGCCCGAGCAGCGCGGGCGGCTGGCGAGCGACCCGGACTCGATGGTGCGCGCCGCCCTCGCGAGCGGGCCGAAGCCCCGGTGGTTCGGGGCGACGGCGCCGCTGCCCGACGCCGTGCTGGAGTCG
This sequence comes from Streptomyces sp. NRRL WC-3742, assembly GCF_000720635.1. Taxonomy (GTDB): domain Bacteria; phylum Actinomycetota; class Actinomycetes; order Streptomycetales; family Streptomycetaceae; genus Kitasatospora. The sequence goes on from NZ_JOCF01000060.1 coordinate 113,200, forward strand.
CTGCTGACGGCCCGGGACGAGGACTTCCCCGGCGGGCAGATGCTGTCGGCGGGCGAGGTCGCCTCGGAACTGGCGGGCTCCGGGCAGCTCCCGCGGGCCTTCCGTCGCGGGCTCGCCGCCCACCCGAACCCCGAACTGCGGCGCCGGGCCGTCTGGCCCTGGACCTGGCTGACACCCGAACAGCGCGCCGCGCTGCTCGCCGACCCCGACCCGGCCGTCGCCGAGGCCGCGCGCGAGAACAGCCTCACCCTCGACCCGGCCGCCATGGAGGCCGAGCTCCCGGAGAAGGACTGCCACGCCCGCCACCTGATACTCGTCAACTACGCCGTCTCCCCCGCCGTCGCCGCCCGCTGCCTCGCCGAGGGCCGCGACCTGTGGTCCCTCGCCTCCAACCCCCACACCCCCGCCGAGGTCCTCCCCCGCCTCGCCCGGGACGCCGACCCGAAGGTGCGCGAGCGCGTCGCCGCCCGTGCGGACCTCACGCCCGCGCTGCTGGCCGAACTGGCGGAGGACCCGGACGACTTCGTACGCACCCGGGCGCGCCTCCAGCCGCTGCCGCGCACCTGGCCGCAGCGCGCCGCCGTCGACCGCGTCCTCGGGCACGACGCGGACTGCCTCGGCCCGGCGGGCGAGATGTACCACGAGCCGGAGACGGCCTGGTACGAGGAGTCCGCCGCCTCCCCGCACCCCGTGCTGCGCCGGGTCGCCGCGACCTGCGCGCGGCTGCCCGAGCCGTGGGTGCACCGCCTCGCCGAGGACCAGGACCCGGACGTGCGCCACCTGCTGGCCTGCAACCACCCCCTGGCGCCGCCCGCGCTCCTCCTCGACGCCTTCCTCGCCCTGCCCCGCCAGCGCGCCTACCTGCTCACCCTCCCCCGCCTGCCCCGTACGGGCCTGGGCCACCTCCTCACCCACGAGGCCCCCGAGGTCCGCGCCCTGGCCGCCGCCGACCCGACCCTCCCCGAACCGCCCCTGCCCCTCCTCACCGACCCGGACGCCCACGTCCGGCACGCGGCGGCGGCCAACCCCCTGCTGCCGCTCGCCCTCCTCGACCGCCTCCTCGACGACCCCGCCCTCGCCGA